>JBGTBW010000118.1:0-13314 GCA_041749135.1 Verrucomicrobiales bacterium | reverse complement strand
GCGTGCGGGAGCCCGCCCCTCCACAATCCCCAGCCGCAAGTCCTTGAACAAGGGTTGGTAGAGGAACCATTCTCCCTCCCCCCTTGGCGAGCTTTGCGCTCTTTGCGAGAGATGCATCTCCTTCATCTGTGTCCATCTGTGGTTCCCAAGACCAGTCCCCAGGCGGGCTCTTGAGACTCCTTGACCCAGCAGTCTGAGTTCTTGCGAATGCAGTTGCGGGGACGGCGGCCCTCCAGGTCCAGTCCGCCAGATTTGTCAGGCTATCCTGGATACCCTCGATGCGCGGCAATCTGAGCTTGGTAGTCCACTTCGAGGCGGGCGCTGGCGGGTGCAACCTGAGCCCGGCACAAGGGCGGCGAGGTCGCCGCCATGTAGAGCCCTAGGCTTTTGCGCCGGTTGGCGATGTCGATGTCGATCTCGGTTACGAAAGGAAGCATCACGCCGAGTATCCGATCAATCCGCGCCGTGTTGATGAAGTAGGCCGCAGTGGTGTGGACGCAAAAATTGCGCAATCGCAGCAGGTTGCGCCCGGCGCGTTGCTGGCCCCAATAGCAACGCAGATCTCCGGGCCAGCCAGTCAGCAGGAGGATGTCGAAATCGCCGGGAAGGTCTGCGAACACCAGCGGCAAGAGTTGGCGGAACTGGGCATGCAACTCGACATCGTCTTCCAGAACGAGAACCGGTAGAGAGGGGTCGCGCAGGCCCTTCCGCACCTCTTCCTCCAGCCGGAGCCACAACGAGTAATGACTCAAGGTGCAGCCGATCGTTCCCTTTTGCCGCACCAACGACGGATCGTCCAAGTAGCGGCCCGCTAACACCGCGCCATGGTAAACTTCGGGAGAGAAACTGGGGTCGCTGCCATCGACAGCGTCCCACCAGACCAAAGGAATCCCCGCTGCGCCAGCCGAACGTTCCATGGCTTTGCGACGCTCGGTGCTGCGGGCCAAGCTGACGATGAAAGCGTCAAACTCCAAGGCTTCGTACTGGATGGTGATGGTCATGGTCTTCGTAACTTCGAGGCAAGGCCGGTCCGTTTCCCCAGTCCTCTTCAATCCAAGCCAGGCGGGGCGAGGTGAAAGCGGCGTAGACCTGGAGCTTGCGGCAGGCCTGCGGCAGGATAGTCCGCGAAAGGGATATCGCCGGCCCTAGCACCCTTTGAATGGCCTCGCGTTGGTCTGGGTTGAAGGCAAAACCCGAGAGAGTCTGCCGGACCGGCCGCTCGATCCGGAAGAGATGGCGGCTGATCCTGCGCTGACCGGCGAAGCAGCGGCCGTCCCAGATTACAGCCAGGAGGATATGCCAGCCCAAGGGAAGTTCGGCGGCCGCCATCGCCCATAGCCGCTCGAAGTCAGGATGCCGGACGACGTCCTGGCAGGGCCAGCCGGCGACGTTGTGTTCGATCTGCATCGTACTCGACGGCTGGCGATGCTGTTCACAAACAGGCGAGACAGGCGCGGACGTTTGCGCTTCGGGAGAGCCCACCATGAGGGCGGTTTCCGGTCCGTTCTGTGTTTCTATGGCGTTCCCGTTCATAAGATCCTATCCTCAACGCAACCCTCCTCCCGCGCTTCGGCGGGAGCCGGACTCGCCTCACTCGATTCGCGGCACAATCCGGTCGTAGGACAGGAATTGGAGAGCCGCCTGCCGCCGGGTTTCGTCGGAGATGTCGTTTGCCCAGGCCCGGGCCAGTTCCTGGTCGTCCAGTTGCAAGCTGCTGACCAGGGATTCGATGGCTCTGTCTCGCATCTCTCCCTGGGGCAGCTCGCTGACCCAGCGGGAAGCGCCTTCGGAATCGACGTTGTACCACATCGTGGCCAACCAGGGCGCCATCTCTTCCTTGACGCCTTCTTGGCTGTCAAACTCGGCGAAACTGGCGGCGGCCCGCGCGGGATCTCGCTGCAAGATCTCCGTCCAAGCCCATCTCAGGCCAGCGATTTCCATCTGGGCGTCATCGGCGCCCTCCAAATATTTCAGGGCGAGTTCTGGATCGCGGCGGCTCAATCGCTGCGCGATTTCGTCGCTTGCCGCCGCTTGCAGCTCACTGGGTAGTGAGCGGACGAAATCGAGGGCCGAATCGCTCTCGCTTTGCTCTCCCGCGAGGGCGCGCGCCATGGCTTCCCGCACCCCGGAGTTATCTTCCGTTTCGATGAGGGCTCTCACAAAATCGGGACGGTCGCGGGCTAAGCTGTCCGAAAGACTTGAGAGAGCCCATGTTCGCTCTCTGTCGTCGCCTAGACCGTTAGCCCAGTCGTAAGCGCCGGAGAGGTCGGTACTTGCCCAGCTTCGCGCAATGTCGCTCAGACTATAGAGCCGTCCATCGGAGTAAGGCATATCCTCCATGAGACTTGCCGCTGTGACGGGATCGCCGGACTTCGCTATCGCCGTTACTGCTTCTTGGCAAGCCCTGATCTGTTCGCTTCCCCCGAGCGTCTCTTTGGCCCAGCGAAAGAGGTCTTCGGGCGCGGATCTCGCCCAGCACCGCTCCACCATTTCTAGAAGAGTTGCGCGCTCCTCGCCCGAAGCCGCTTCGGCGAGGAATGAAGCGGCGAGTTCAGGTCTGAATAAGGCCAAGTTCTGCAGCAAATCCCTAACGGATCTAGCCGTTTCGTACTCGGGAAGGGCCGTTCTCAGTCGAGCGATCTCTTCGCCGACTTCATCGGCACTTTGCCAAGGCGGCTCCTCCGGGAATGCTGGGACCAATTGTTCGGGCCCGGCCGACCTCGCCTGGGTCGACCGGGCTGGCGGAAGCTCGTCGCGGTCCTGGTGACTTCGGCCACAGGTCAGCCCGACGCAACAGACGATGAGGGCTCCTGCCGCTATGGCCAGGCGGTCTATCCAGCATCGAATCCAGGACATCACGATATCTGACAATCTCAGTGCTCTAGACTTTGCAAATGTATAGCTGATTGTCACCGGCCCCAGTTTTCGCTCGGCAGGCGCCCCGAACTCTACGTTAGCAGCCACCGGACCGATGGTGAACGTCGCAGCTTTGATCACACCCGTGGGCTTCCAGAGCGCCAATCCCTCGATCACCATGGTCCTGTTTTCCCCGTTCCATATCTGTCGGGCCGCGACAGCAAGCTCGCCGGTGCTTGCTTGATACTGCGAGCCAGCTTCGATCCCCACGACCTGACCGGTGTGGTTCAGCCGGAGGACGAACTTCAGCTCGAGCGTATGTTTCTCTTTGGCAATCCACTCGATGGCTCCATTGTTGATGCCCAGCTTTTCCCTTCGCCCTTCCACGTGAACCTTCACGCTCCAAGCCTCCCGTCCAAAGCCCAGAAGCACTGAGGTCTCGTAAGGGTTTCCGCTTTCCGTTCTGGTCCGGCGTTCCGGCGCGTTCTGCGGCGAGAGGCCGAAGGAGATTTGCGATGAGTGGGAACGGACCGGCGGCCCGGGGCGACCGCATCTCTCCCGATGATTGCCGCGGCCGCCTCCAAGGCCAACCGGTCCGTCCCATCCCGTTGGGGAATCGCTCGCGCAGTACCCGGTGCCGCGCTCGCTGGAGAGCAGCTCCACTGCCCTTCTCCAACGCCTTCGCGGCCTTTCCTCCGGCCCCGCTGTGTGCTGATTGCATCTCCTTCCTCCATTCCCTCTCCGGCCCCGCTAACTCGATTCCCGGTATCCGGGCACGCGGGTTATTTGAGCGGAAGATGAGGAAACTGTCAATGCCAAAACTAGCAAAACGCGAAAAACCTTTGAAAGGACACGCGCAGAGCGCTGTTCCCTGGCGATAGGCGAAGCGAAGAGGGTCTCTCGGCAAGGACGCAAAGCTCGCCAAGGGGGCAGGGAACAGGGAAGCCCCGGAGATTCTTAGGAATCGCGCTGCTCGCGCTTGCTGCTGGCAACGGCCTTTGGTTGGCGACGTTTGATCGGCGGATCCCGGAAGTCGCGGTGGAGCGAGGGAGCAGGCATTGGAGACGATCCCGGTCGTCCCTGCCGGAGGATCCGTTCACTCGATCCGCGGGACGATCCGGTCGTAGGACAGGGATTGGAGAACCGCCTGACGCCGGGTTTCGTCGGCGATGTCGTTGGCCCAGGCATCGGCCATATCGGGATCCTCGAAGCGCAAAGCGCGAACCAATCCCTCTATGGCTAAATCCCTCATTTCTCCATCGGGAAGCTCGCTGACCCAGCGGGAAGCGCCTTCGGAATCGACGTTGTACCACATCGTGGCCAGCCAGGGCGCCATCTCTTCCTTGACGCCTTCCTGGCTGTCGAACTCGGAAAAGCTGGCGGCGGCCCGCGCGGGATCCCGCTGCAAGATTTCCGTCCAAGCCCATCTCAGGCCAGCGATTTCCATCTGGGCGTCATCGGCGCCCTCCAAATATTTCAGGGCAAGTTCTGGATCGCGGCGGCTCAATCGCTGCGCGATTTCGTCGCTTGCTGCCGCTTGCAGCTCACTGGGTAGTGAGCGGACGAAATCGAGGGCCGAATCGCTCTCGCTTTGCTCTCCCGCGAGGGCGCGCGCCATGGCTTCCCGCACCCCGGAGCTTTCTTCGCTCTCCATGAGCGTTCTTGCCAGATCGGGTCGCTCGCGAGCCAGCGCGCGTGACAGCGTTGACAGTCCCCATTCCCTCTCTTCGTCGTCGGTCAATCCCGCTACCCACTCGTAGGCGCGCGAAAGGTCGATAACAGCCCAGGTGTGAGCGATATCCGTTACCGCATAGAGCCTCGCCTCGGAGAATGGCAGTTCATCGACCAATGTCGCTGCAGCCACAGGGTCCGCCTTCGCCAGTGCTTCCAAGGCGTCTCGAGAGACACGCATCTGTTCGCTCCCGGTGAGTGAATCTTGCCCCCAGCGGAATAACTTCTCAGGATCGATCTCACCCCACCGGGCCACCAACATGCCCAAGAATCGCTCCCGATCGTCCCCTGATTGGATCTCGCTGAGAAATGGAGCCGCCAGCTCGGGCCGAAAGAATGCAAGGTTGAACAAAAGATCCCGAATGGCCAAGCGGGCCTCGTCCTCGGAAAGCGATTCCTTGAGCCGCGTGATCTCCGTAGCCACTTCTTCCCTGTTCTCCCATGGAGGAAGCTGCGGGAAAGTTTGAACCGGCTCAGCCTGCCCGGCCGGCGGTGATTCCGCCGGCCGGGCTACGGCACTCTCTTTGGGCTTCTGGACCTCGCGTCCGCATCCCGCCAGCAGGATCCAACCAAGCAGGCAGCCGAGCGGAATGCCAACGAAACGGAAGAGCGAAATGCTTGGTATCACGATGTCAGAGTATCTGGCCAATCTAGACTTTCGCAAATGTGTAGGTAATGGTGACTGGACCGACAGACTTGGCCGCGCCGCCGCCGAACTTTAAGTTCCCAGACAGCTTTCCGTAGCTAAACTCTGCTCCAGCTAGATCGCCACTCGGTTTCCAGAATGCCGACCCTTGCACCAGCATTGTATTCGTTTCACCGTTCCAATTCTGCCGAGCTCCAACTGTGAGGTCGTCGGTCATCCCTTCGTATTCAGAGCCTCGTTCAGCTCCTATGATCTCTCCTTTCGCGTTCAGGCTCACAGAGAACCTTATTCTCAAGATCTTGGTCTCCTTGGGCAACCATTGAAGTGCGCCATCCGCCCAACTGAGCTGCTCGCGTCTACCCTCAACATCAATCTCACCCTTCCACTCGGGCCTTCCCGCACCAAGAAGCACGGAAGCCTGATAGGGCGTTGAGGTCATGTCGCGGACAATGATGTGTAACCGCTCAGTTGGTCCGCTGAACACGACGATTCCCACAAACCCCCAGCCATTGAGATCCGTCATTCCCGAATTATACGGCTGCCAGTTCGGGCTGACCGCGACGACTTTGATGAGGCCGCCGCTGGAGGTTTCGCCTCCGCTGCCCGTGGCCGCTCGCAGACCTTGGGTCCCGGCGATGACCGCTGCGCTGGATACCCCGGTGTTCTTCAGAAAGGTCCGCCGCGTCAGCGGATCATTCCACAAAGCCCCGTCCATCTCGATTCCACTCAGGTTCTCTCTTTCCTCCGTTCTCCTTTTCATTTCTGTTCTGGTCCGGCGTTCCGGCGCGTTCTGCGGCGAGAGGGCCGAAGGAGATGTGCGATGAGTGGGAACGGACCGGCGGCCCGGGGCGACCGCTTCTCTCCCGATGATTGCCGCGGCCGCCTCCAGGGCCAACCGGTCCGTCCCATCCCGTTGGGGAATCGCTCGCACAGGACCCGGTCCCGCGCTCGCTGGAGAGCAGCTCCACCGCCCCTCTCCAACGCCGTCGCGGCCTTTCCTCCGGTCCCGCTGTGTGCTGATTGCATCTCCTTCCTCCATTCCCTCTCCGGCCCCGCTAACGCGATTCCCGGTATCCGGGCACGCGGGCTATTTGAGCGGAGAATGAGGAAACTGTCAATGCAAAAACTAGCGACACGCGAAAAAAACTTTGCTTCTTGCGTTTCGCTAGAGCGTTTTCGGCGGAACGAGGGGCGCCAGACGCCAGACCACCCAGGCGCAGGCGGCCAAACAGAGGTCTTTGGGGATCCCTCCGTGCATGTCGCTTAAAGACTCGGGACGGTGGCCTGTCACCATGATGATGAGAAGGCCCATGGAGAGCGTGGCTATAAGAACCGACCAACGCTCCAGCCATCCGCTGCAAAGGATGATCCCAGCGGCAATCATGGCCAGGCCCAGGCCCAGGAGAAAGCGGTCCGGGCTGGGCCAGAACAGACCGGACCGCTCGACCAGCTCGCGTTGCATCTCCGTAGGCCAAAGGATCTTGGGAACAAGACCTTCCCAGATCCAGACCAAACCCAGGGACCAGCGGCAGACCACCTTCAAGCGCCACAGTTCCCGCATGGAAATTTGCGATTTCATATCGAGGAGGCTTCTGATTGGTTGTGTTGCAAGGTCGAGACGGCGAGACCTCCCGTGCGCCTCGGGAAATTCTTTTAGATTTGGCGGTGCAGACCTCATTCCATCAATCCGGGGGGAAGGGCCGCGGCCCAGGCGTAAACGCCGGCGCAGGATCCGTAAGCGATGGTCAGGGTCCAGTGCGCTACGGTCCGGTCCCGGCGGCCGCGCCAGTGTTCGTGGCTGTAGAATCCCCACTGCATCCAGGTGCGAATTCCCCAGAAGACGGCGACTCCCGCCGTCAACCAGCGCGCCATCAGTTCACCCGCCGCCATGTCCCCGGCAAAGCGCAGGGTCAGCACTGCAAACAACGTGACGGTGATGGAAATGAACCACTTGTGCACATGAAAGACCTCGCGAAGCAAAAGAGAGACCCGGGCCAGCTCTTCCTCCCAGCCCAGCCATTGGACGAGGCGAAGATTCAGCAGCGCGATGATCAACTGGCCCGCGGCAGCGGCGCGCAAGGACCAAACGAGAAACGGTTCCAGGGGATTCATGATTCTTTGGTGGGATGGATGGCTGCGGGCGTCCGGAGGGACGCGTTGGGATAGAGATCCGCCAAGGCGCTTTCCAGATCGGGAAACCGGAAGTCGAAGCCGAGGGCAGGAAGACGTCGAGAGCGGCAATAACGGCCGGTTAGGGCGATGTGGGGATCGGAACCGAGCATCCAAGCTCCCAGATGGACGGCCCACACCGGCGCGTGTGGCGACCACGGCCGTCCGATGGCCCGGCGGAGGGCGCGCATGAAATCGCGGTTGGATCTGGGACCCGGCGTGGTCGCGTTGAGAACGCCCGTGAAGCGCAGGTCGTCGATCACTGCTAGGAAAAGGCGGACCATGTCTTCCGCGTGAAGCCAACTGATGCCTTGGCGTCCGGACCCGATCGATCCGCCCAGGCCCCAGCGAGTCAGCCTTTCCAGAATGGGCAGGGCCCCGTCTTCCCGCGCGAGGACAAAACCGATCCGCAGCACCACGGAACGCTGGCTGGGCAACACGGCTTCCTGGAGGGCGGATTCCCAGGCCGTACACACGCTAGCCGGCCAAGCCACGCTCACGTCGCTGTCTTCGTCGCAGAGCTTGTCCCGGGCGTCTCCATGGATGGCCAGGGAACTGGCCTGCACCCACACGGGCGGCGGCTGCTGCAGCGTGCGCAAGGCCTCTCCCAACACGCGCACGGAATCCACACGCGAAGCCAGGATTTCTTTGCGGTTTATCCGCGACGGCCTGCAGTTCACGTTTCGTCCGGTGAGATTGACCAGAGCGGCGGCCCCTTCGAGCTGCGCGGACCAGGGCCCCAGCGTCGTTCCATCCCATTCGACTTGTGGCCAAGGCGAATCCTTCGCGGGGCGACGGCTGAGGACGAGGGGAAGGTCCCCGCGGGCGTGAAGGGCCCGGGCCAGGTGTGTTCCTAGAAATCCGGATCCTCCGGCGAGAACCACGCGCCGGGACTGGGGGGCGTGTCCCGGCAGGGTGGGGCCGGCCGCGGAGTCAGGTGAAACGTGTTTTCTGTTCATGGCGAGAGTTAGGCTTTTTATCAGCGTGTGGCTAACCAAAGGGCGGTTCCGCCGTAGATGAGGACGAGGGCGACGAGGTTTCCGGTCAAAAGGCGGTAGCCGATCCGGTAGAGGGGACGGGTGAGGTGTTGGCGGACATCGAAGACGAAGAACTGAACGCTCAGGCGAGCGGTCCAAAAAATGGCGATGAGTGCGGTCAGAGCCAGGGCGGTCGCGCCGCCGCGGGCCAGTTCCGGGGCCAGGAGCAAGGTGAGGAGGCCGAAGGCGACAATGATGCCCACGATGAAGGCTCCGTAGACCCAGAAGAGCTGCCGCAGGAGTTTCGGGAGAGGGGCCAGGGCGCTTTTCCAGTCAAGGGCGCGGGGGACCTGAAAACTGGCCAAGAGGATCGAGAAATGGAGGAAGGCCCCCAGGTAGAGGCTCCACTCAACGAGAGTTTGAGGGTTCATGTGTCGCAGGTAATTAGGTTAGGATACTCCGCGGGTGGTGAGGACATGGAGGAAAGGCAGCAGCACCCGCTCAAGGAACGGCGGATGGAAAAGCAGGAAAGCGGGAGCGAGCACGATGACTCCGGCGATCACTCGATTCAGAGCCGGAGAAAGACAGGATCCGCGGCGGTGGAGCAGGCATACGGCGGATCCCTGGATGAGAAAGTAGAGCAGGGGACCGCCGAATCCTCCCCGGGCAGGCAGGGAAAGGACGATTTCGTGCAGGAGACCGGAGAAGGCGAATCCGGCCATGGTTCCGGCGGCCGGTCCCAGGCGGCGGGCCAGCGGCTGGAAGAGGGCGAAGCGGGCGACGTCGCTAAAGCCGCGGTTCCAGCGGCGCCCCCAGAACTCCGCCAGATTGCTTGAGCGCCAGGGTGCATCCATCAAGGGACGGACGGGGAAGCCGGCGCGGTTCCAGGCTGCGGCGAGCAGATCGAACGAGCCAAAGTGCAGGCTCAGGATGAGGCCGGTCATAGCCAGCCAGCCAGCGGCGAGAGTGGGGTTCTGAGCGTGGGCGGCGGCTCCCAGCAGGACGAGGCCAGCGGTGATGCTAAGGAGGGCTGGCCAGACTGGAGTAGAGATGGGGGGACGCGGGGTCCGAAGGGTGCGTGAGCTGAAGGCGCGGGCGTCCATCCCGGGCCAAAGGAAGTAGGCGGCCAGCCGCCACCCGCGGGGCCGGTCTTCGGCGGCCTGGTTCCAGGCCAGGATTTTGAAGGCTGCCCAGAGGACGACGGCCAGGGTCCACATAAGGGCCCAAGGGGGGAAGGCCGTGCTGGGTATGGAGAAGGATGAAACGGCGATCGGGAAGGCGGCGAGGCCAGGGGTGTAGCCCACATTTCTCATACTCTTTCTGCTGCGGCGCGCTACGCCCCATGGGGACGGCGTGCCGCCTACCTCAGGCTTGAACAGGGTGTCGGAGCGGGACGGGCGGGCCGCTTTACCTTCTCTAGTTTCGGTAATATCGGTCATTTCAGAAACACAGAGTGCAGGCAAGAGCCGTCATTTTGCGGCGCCCAGGGTTTTGAAGAGGCGGTCTCCGGCGCGCAGGGCCTTGACCACTGCCCCCGTGGGGAGGCGGCTGGTTTTCTCATAAAAACTCGCGCACAGTTCGAAGAACTCGAGCATCTCGCCGAGGCGCTCGCGGGTGTAGGCATCCTCGCGCTGGCTGTCGGCTTCCAAGACGGAGGCGCGGAGCATGGTCAGGGTCGGATCGACTTCGCGCCGTTTTCGTTCCGCGGCGATGACGCGGAACATTTCGGCCACGTTTTTCATGGACTCGAAGTGGTCGCGGCGGTCGCCGGGGAGGTGGACGATTTTGACGATGCCCCAGTTTTGCAGTTCGCGGAGGCTGGTGCTGACATTGGAGCGGGCCAGGCCGAGGCGTTCGCAGATGTCTTCGGCATGGAGGGGCTGTTTGGAGAGGAAAAGGAGGGCGTGGATTTGGGCGACGGTGCGATTGATGCCCCAGCGCGTGCCCATTTCCCCCCAGTGGAGAACGAAGTTTTGGGCGGCGGGACTGAGTTTCTTCATTTTCGTAATTTCTGAAGATACAGAAACATACGAAGAGAAGGCCCGCAACTCAAAAAAGGAAATCTTTTTAGTCCGCCCGTAAATCGTAACAAATCAGGCGCGGCGGCGTGTCGTCGAGCAGGTCAGGGCTGTGTTGGGCCACGTAGAGCAGGCCCCGGTGCAAGGCGGGCAGGGACCAGGTTTCCCGGGCGTGAAAGAGATCGACGCGGCTCCGGACGGCGACGCCCTCCGGCTTGAGATCGAGCAAGGCCAAGGTTCCGAGTTCGCCCAAGGCCAGAAAGGCCTGGTCTACTTGCAAGAGGCTGCCCCGAAACATGCCCCAGCGGAAGGTGCGCTCCCGGCCGCGCGGGTCCTTGACTTTGACATCCCATTCGAGGGAGTCGCGCCAGAGTTCTTTCCCGGTGGCGGCGTCGAGACAAGCCAGAAAGGCGTCGGGTTCGTTCCGGCCCTGGTATCCGTAGAGGCGCCCGTCGACGAGGAGCGGAGTCGACCAATGCATCCCGAAGTCGCGCGCCGTCCACAGCGGCTGCGGTTGCCCATCCTCACCGATCTCCAAAAGGACGCCGCCGCGGCTGTAGCACTCCGAGATGAAGACGCGGTTGGAGCCGGCGGCCACGGGGGTGGAAGCATTGACGGATTCATATTTATCGGAGCGCCAGGGAAAGCGGAAATCGACGGCTCCATCGGCGGGATCGATACAGAGCAAGCCTCCATCCGGCGGGCGGCTTTCTCCGCCGGCGAAAACGAGGATTCGCTCTTTCCCGCGGAGGGGGACGGCGACGGGCGAGGCGTAACTGGCTCCCCAGGGTCCCGGCACTCCCCAAACGAAGTCCCCAGTGTGCTTGTCGAGAGCGGCGACGCAAAGGTCCTCTCCGCGGGTGGTTTTTCCGCCGAGATTAAGAATGAGCAGATCCTTCCAGACCAGGGGCGAGGGACCGGCTCCGAAGAAGTTCTGCGGAACACGGTATTCGGCCTGCAGATCGCGTTTCCACAGGACGCGGCCGGTGGCGAGGTCGAGGCAATGCAGGGCGGAGGCGACGCCGAGCAGGTAGACGCGGTCGCCGTCGATGACGGGACTGGCGCGGGGGCCATCGTTGTAACCGTAGCGATCCCGGTATTCGACGGGGTAACGGTGGGACCAGAAGCGGCGTCCGGTCTCCGGGTGAAGTCCATCGGCCTGTTCGTGGTCGCCGGCGCGATGGAAGAGGACGAGAACGCCGCCGGCGATGGAGGGCGACGTGTATCCGGAACCCTTGCGGACTTCCCAGACTTTGGGAGGGCCAGATTCAGGCCAGTTTGTTAGAATCCGCGTCTCCCGGGAAACGCCGTTGTCGTGAGGGCCGAGGAAGCGCGGCCACGGTTCGACGACGGCATCGGGAGAGAGGGCCTTGGGCTCGGCGTGAACGGTCAGGCCGGGCCAATCGGACCCCACCGGGTTTGCCGGCTCTGCGGCTCCGGTCCAGCTCAGGCCAAGGGCCAGAAGGACGAGGAAACAGATCTGCGGCGGGGCTTTCGAAGCCGCGACTGGGAGAGGCAGGCGGGGCATGAATCCGGAGATCCTCGGACAGGGGAAGGAACGGGTCACTGTCCGGTCACTTGCATGCGGATAGCGTAGAGCGAGGTGCGGGCAGTGATGAACAAGGTCCGGCCGTCGGCCCCGCCGAAGGCCACGTTGGCGGGGCGTTCCGCGGTGCGGATGGAGCCGAGATGCGCGCCGTCGGGGCTGTAGATGTGGACGGCGTCCGTGGTGATGTAGAGATTGCCTTTCTCGTCGAGGATCATGCCGTCGGATCCTTGTTCGACGAAGAGGGTTTTGTCTTCGAGGGTTCCCGCTTCACCGATGCGGTAACGGTAGATCTTTCCGTCGCCGGCGTCGGCGATGTAGAGGGTCTTTCCGTCGGGCGTGCCGACGATGCCGTTCGGTTTCACGAAATCGTCCGCGGCGCGGCGGAGGGATTGGTCCGGGGCGAGGTAGTAGACATGATAGCCGTCGATCTCCTGGTTGGCGGTATCCCCGTAACGGGGATCAGTGAAATAGATCCCGCCGGAGGGGTCGATCCACAAATCGTTAGGGCTGTTCAACCGTTTTCCCTCGAATTGTTCCGCCAAAGTGGAAATGGCGCCATCCGCCGCCTGCCGGGTGAGGCGGCGGCTGCCCCCTTCGCAAGCCACGAGACGGCCTTCGGCATCGAAGCGCAGACCGTTGGCTCCGCCGGAGTCTTCGCGGGGAGTCTCGAGACGTCCTTTCACGGTGAAGACGTGGATGCGGTTGTTGGGGATGTCGCTGAAATAGACGTTTCCTTCGGCGTCGCGGGCGGGACCTTCGGTAAAGGCGAAACCGCCGGCGACCTGGACGGCCTCCGCGGAGGCCACGAGATCGGAGAGATCGGCTTGCAGGGCGGGAGCGCTGACGGCCGATGCCGCAGCGGTGAGGGCGAAGAGCCGGTGGATGGAGAATGGGGCGCTTATCATGGGATGGCGACGAAAGTATATTGAACTTCCGGAGGGGAAAACCGGCAGTTTACGCAACTTCGGGCGCGCAGTGGAGTTTTTTCGTGCAGGCGCTGTTCATGTTCTCGTCCTTCGGGATCTGATTCAAGAGAGCTTCGGCGCCCAAACCTCAACAACGATTACACAATGAAGACAAAATGGCTGCCCACACTGTTGGGAGCGACGGTTTTCGCGGCCGCTCCGGTTCTTTGGGCTCAAGAGGAGCCCAGGACTGATGCGCCCGACGGTCCTCGTCCTCCCCGGGGAGGAATCAATATTGACGAGATGATCAATGAGATCTTCGCCCAGTACGCCGGTGAAGACGGGCTTCTCTCGAAGGAGGAGTACACGAAAGTCCAGGAAGAGCGGCGGAACCGCTTTCCCGGCCGCCGTCGCGGCGGGGACGGAGAAGAAGGCGAGCGGGGTCCGCGCGTGGCGCGGCCCG
>JBGTBW010000117.1:0-2457 GCA_041749135.1 Verrucomicrobiales bacterium | reverse complement strand
AGGCCGTCACGGAGGCCGGCCCTCCAGGTCTTGTCTGACAGACTGGTTGCGCTATCCTGGAGGGGCGGGCTCCCGCACGCCCTGTCTCACCATGGGTCTCCTTCCCGGCGCCAGGCCGTCACGGAGGCCGGCCCTCCAGGTTCAGAACTCCTGATCTGGCGGGCGGATACAAGGAGATGGAAAAATGAAGAGAAGCCGGAGGCCCTTGCACTGCGGCGCTCCGCGCCGCTCTCTCCCGGCGCGGAGCGCCGTCCCCGTAGCTGCATTCGCAAGAATGCAGACTGCCAACCCAGGCCCCGCCGGTGCATAGGCAGTGGGGCCGAAGGGCTCCGCGGCAAAAGCGATTGTCACCGGCCGGCCGCGGCGCTATGCTCGCCACTGTGATATCCGTGCTCGAACACTCCGACATCCGGCGTCGTGCCTTGCCGTTGACCGTGGCCACCTACCACTGGATGCAGCAGCGGGGTCTGGTTCCGCGCCGGGCCGAATTGATTCGCGGTGTGATTGTCGAAAAAATGAGCAAATCCCCGCTGCACACACGCCTGACTGACCACCTCCGCGAACTGCTCGAAACGTGGTCGGAGAAGCGCTATTGGGTTCGTAAGGAAGACCCTCTAACCCTAGCGGACTCGGAACCGGAGCCGGATGTGTCCGTGGTGGCCGGTAAGCGCGACGACTATACGGACGCGCATCCATGCACGGCGCTGCTGGTCGTGGAAGTCGCCGTAGTTAGCGAATCGTCCGATCGCGAGTTCATTCCGATTTATGCCGCCGCCGAGGTAGCGGAGTTTTGGCTCGTCCTCGCCTCAAAGCAGCAAATTGAAGTTTTCACCCGCCCCTCCGGAGACGCCTACCAGGAATCACGCGTCTACGGAGCCGGCGACACCGTGACGTCGGGCGTGCTGCCGGGGTTTTCGATGCCGGTAGCCGAATTGTTTGCAACAAACAACACCTGACCCCTTCTCTTCCAAGGTCGATCTGCTCGAACGCTGCGTGAAGATCGCCTCCTGGCGCGAGGCCCGGCGCGCCTTCCGCGCCGCATTGGCAATGGGAGGTTGACGCGCCGGCGGGCGAATATGAGTGTGGTGTATTATTCTGCCCAAAACAGGCGTAGTGGGTTTCCGGGTCTTGGCCGGCCGTGGCCAGTTGCTCGCCGCCCACATGGGAATGAAAAAGCAAGAAACGGAGTTCCCCACGAGGAAGTTCCCCTATGCTGAACGGCATGTCCTCGTCCTCCCGTTCCCAGCTTACCCCTCCGCCCTCCGCCTCGGCTCCCGCTGGCGATGATGCGCGCTGGACCGCCGTCCAGCGGCGAGAGCCCGGCCCTTTCTTCTATGCCGTGCAGACCACCGGCATCTATTGCCGGCCCGGTTGTCCGTCCCGGCTCCCTCGCCGTGAACACGTGCGGTTCTTTAATGACTTCGAAGCCGCTGAACAGGCTGGATTTCGCCCCTGCAAACGCTGTCAGCCGGCCGGACCGAGCATCGCCGCCTTGCATGCAGATGCCGTCGCCCGGGCCTGCCGCATCCTCCAAGACTCGGAACCCCCTCCCACATTGCTCGAACTGTCCCGCGCCGTGGGTATGAGTCCCTATCATCTGCACCGGATCTTCACCGGCAAGACGGGATTGACCCCAAAAGCCTACGCAACCGCCCAGCGCGCCGAAAGACTGCGCCGTATCCTCCCCGGGTCCAGCAGCGTCACCGAGGCCATCTACGAAGCGGGATATCCATCCGCCGGACGGTTCTACGCCGATTCCTCCAAGCGGCTCGGTATGCAGCCCGAGACATATCGCCAGCACGGCCGGGGCGAGACCATTCGATTCTCAACCGGAGCCTGCTCTCTCGGAATCGTCCTCGTAGCCGAATCAGAGAAGGGAGTCTGCGCCGTGTTTCTCGGCGATGACGCCCGGTCCTTGGAAGAGGAACTGCAACGCCGGTTTCGGAAGGCGCGGCTCCTTCCCGCCGAACCCGAGTTCGAGCGCATCGTCTCCCAAGTGCTGCGGCTCATCGATGAGCCGCAGCTCGAAACGGACCTCCCCCTCGACCTGCGAGGCACAGCGTTTCAGCAAAGGGTGTGGCAGGCCCTTCAGCGCATCCCTGCCGGAAACACGGTTAGTTATGCTCAAATCGCGCGCGAGATGGGCAAGCCTGGCGCCGCCCGGGCCGTCGCCGGAGCCTGCGCCGCCAATTCCCTGGCCCTGCTCATCCCTTGCCACCGCGTCGTCCACCAAGACGGCAGTCTCTCTGGATACCGCTGGGGCGTGCAGCGCAAGCGTACCCTCCTCGACCGGGAACAGCCGGACGGCCGGATGAACACAGATGGACACAGATGAAGGAGATGCATCTCTCGCAAAGAGCGCAAAGCTCGCCAAGGGGGGAGGGAGAATGGTTCCTCTACCAACCCTTGTTCAAGGACTTGCGGCTGGGGATTGTGGAGGGGCGGGCTCCCGCACGC
>JBGTBW010000116.1:0-54908 GCA_041749135.1 Verrucomicrobiales bacterium | reverse complement strand
CCCGGGCTGCAGTAGAAGAAGAAAACGGCTGGAATCTCAAGGCCATGCCCCAGGATCAGGCGCAGAAGGCTGAGGCTCTGGCAGAAGTGCTGACCCCCGAACAGTTCGAGCTGTATCTCCAGATCAACGGCGATCTTTGGTTAGGGCCGACAGCGATCCGGATCGAAGCGGTTGTGCCGCCGCCGGTCGGCACGTCGTCGAGCGAGCCCGAAGGGAAGTGAGCCTCCGCTCAAGCGGCGCGGAGCATGTGCTGGTGACGGCCGCTGTCATTGTGTCCGGCAACCGAGTTCTGCTCACCCGCAGGGCAAGCGGAACTTTGGCGAGATCCTGGGAGTCCACAGGCAAGTGTGTGGGAATGGACCGAAAGTGCTTTCGATGGGATAAGTGATCTATCGTCCGAGTCTCGTGGGATCCGCGGTGGCTACTGGGAGTCCACCGAGATCTTCCTGAGCTCCTCGTTCCGCCTCACCGGCACCCCCGCGGGCGAGATCGGCGTTGTGGGGTTCCGTGTTGCCAGCAGCGTCCCTGAACCCTCTGCTGCTCTGTTGGTGTTGATCAGCGGAGGAGCATTGCTGCTCAAAAGGCGCCCGAAGTCTTCCCTTTGATCCTTGTCTCTTCGCCCTTTCCCTTTATCCTTTGGGGGGGCGGCGTCAGCCGTTCCTGAAGAAAAGCAGACTGCGTCGACTGCAGGCGTCCCTCGAAATGATCAATCAGAAGTTCAGCGATGATCTGGCGCGGCTGGCGAAGTAAATGGACGCCATCGGCTTTCTGACGGAGGACGACGTGCTCGTAGCGCACCCCGACCAGCTGGGCCAAACCCGACCTGCTCATCCTGCAAAGGCACGAGCACTACCAGAAGCTCCGGCCCCGGACCATCGAAGAAGTCAAGTTCGAGGAGGTCCACAGCTTCGGCCGTCTCTATCAGCTCACCACGACCATAAAGCCGGACGGAAAAGCGTCCATCGTTTGGAAGCTCCGCAAAGACTGATGCAGCAGCTATGTTCGCGCTAGAACAGGCGTCGCCACCACGGTTTGGGTTGCGGAAGGGGGTCCGCGTTCGCCGACATGAGGATGGGGAGAAGGCGCTCGCGGATTTCGCGGAGGTCGGCGGGGAGGGAATCGGGATTGGTTTCAATCAGCGGGGCCAGCTCGTTCTTCATCAGATCGCGGATCCGGCCGGAAGAATCGTTCATGCGGACGAGCGTTATAATCAAATGATAGGCCAGGGCCCAGGTCTCGACATGTTCGCGGCCGAGGGCGTGCAGAGATTTTGTCAGCCCGGATTCGAGGTTCTCTTTCGCTTGAGCATAATCCCCGGCTTGCAGGCAGATCGCACCGACGTTGCGCACCGTCGCCAACGTGAGCGGGTGCTCCGGCCCCAGGACCTTGCTGCGCAACTCGAGGACGCGGTGCATCATCTTTCGCGCGGTTGATCCGTCGCCTTGGGCGTTGAGCGTGACGGCGAGATTGTTCAAGGCGTAAAGGGTGTCTGGATGTTCGTCGCCGAGCGTTTCGGTGCGCTTTCGGAGAATCTCTTCCTGCAAAGCGCGGGCGCCGGCCAAGTCGCCTTGCGAACGGAGTGTCTCCGCGCGGACGGCAGCCGCGCTCAACGGATCGGCAGACTTCGCGCCGTTTGCCGGAGGAATCCCTTCCGCACGCCGGAGGAGTTCCTGGGCCGCGGCGTTGTCGCCGAGCGTGGCGAGCGTCGCGGCCAGGTTCTCCAGGGCGAGCCGGGTCTGGGGATGTTGCGTGCCGAGCACCTTGAGCCGGCGTTCGAGCACCGTCTCCTGAAGATCGCGCGCGCGGCCGAACTCCCCCAGATCATAAAAGGTCAGGGCAAGGTCGCTCACGGCGGTGAGCGTCTCCTGATGCATCTCGCCCCACTTATGCTGGCAGCGAGCGACGAGGTTCTCCTGCGCGGCCCGCGCCTTTTGCAGGTGACCCTCCTTCCGGAGCACGTCACCGAGGTAACGGTGATAGGTGAATGTGTTCGAGTGGTCCTCCCCCAGTTCTTCGGCGCTAAACGCGAGCAAACGCTCGGTGATGCGACGCGCCTCGCGGAAGTTGCCTCGGGCCAGTTCGTAGCCGTGCAGCGTGTCGAACAATTGCGCTTCCGACATGGCCAGAAACGCCGCCGACTCCAATTTCCCGGTCAACAGCGTTTCGGCGTGGGTGACAAGATCGGCCACTTCGCTCAGGTCTGCTCGCCGCGGTCCGTCATAAACGATCGCAGCGAGGATCTGATCGACCGCCGCGACCGCACCGGTGCGCAGTTTATTCGCCCGCTCTTCATTGCCGGGCTGGAAGCGGACGGCGCGGGAGACAAGAGTGTGGACGAGCAGGCGTCCCCGCGCAGGTTCCCGGGCGAGCGATTGGCCGAGCACAGCAGTCATGGCGAGGTCGGCCAGGTCTTCTGCCGCCGATGTCTCAACCGCATCCGTGTGGACGAGAGTCTGGACCACGACTTGCCGTTCGATCGGCGCGGCCGCGAGCTGAGCTGCGAGAACCAGCAAGTCCCGGCCCTCGTCGCTCAGCTCGCGCACACTCTGGAGCAACGTCAGGGAAAGGTTAAGGTTCGCCTTGTCGCGGTGCGGCAAGATCTCGCCTTGCGCCGCGAGTAACTGCGCGGCGAAATCGAGCGCATCGCGTGACGTTTCCTCGAGCGACGCGCGAAAGCTCGCAAAGCCGCGCCGCTGGATCGCGACCGCGGCGAGCTCAAGCGCAAGCGCATGGTTGCCCAAATCGCGGGCTATCTCCCGCGCTTCCGTCTCCTCGTCTGCGTTTTGCGGCTTGCGGCCATGCGTCAGCAAAGTCAGCGCGTCCTCATCGCTCAGCTCTTCGATCTTCACCTCCGCTCCTGCCCAGCCGAGCGAAGTTGCGCGCGTGGTGATGAGGGTGCGCCCGTTCGCGCTCGGCGCCAGCCAGGCTTTCGCTTCCTCAAAGGAAACGCCGGAGGCGAGATCGTCTACGACCCAGAGGTAAGGTCCGCGCTGGGCCAGGGATTCCGTCAGCTTCTGCCGCAGCTCCGCCGGTTTCAGTTCCGAGGTCGGGAGGCCCAGACCCTGCGCGATGGTGATGAGCTGGTTGTCGCGCAGTGCGGTCCGCTCCTCAGGCGTATGAACGCCTTGGGTGTCGTGTCCGAAAGCGCGGAGCCAAAAGATGCCGCCCGGATAGGCCGCGCCAAAACGGATCGCATAGACCTCCGCGGTCAACGACTTGCCCGAACCGCCCATCCCGCGCAGGCGCACGAGCGGGCGCGCTTCCGCCGCGTTGATGGCGGGAAAGTCGGAGCTCCACAAGCCGGAGTGAATCTGCCAAAGCTCAGCGAGCCGCCCCACAAAGCGCGCCGATCCATCACCGCTTGCCGCGCCGAACCACGGCGGTTTCGCGCCCGCGTGGATCTCCTGGAACGTGCCGGTAATTTTCGCGACGTGCCGAACGATCGCGTCAGCCGTCGCTTGCAGTTCCGTTAAATCCCCGGGAGCGCCGCGATAGAGCGCATCGCGCAGCTCGACCGGATGAATGTGAGCATTGGACCGCTCCGGGTTGATCAACAGAACGCGCCGGCGGGCATCCGGCTCGCGCTGCCCGGAGGTGAACGCGCGGGTGAGCTCCCACTGGCAGGCGCGCGACTGCGGGTATTGCGTCGAATACCACGCGACCAGCGCCTTCGAATGAGCGAGCCCATCTTCAATCGAGCGCTGGATACTGGCGAAATCGTCCACGCGATTCTCATCCAGCCACACCTCGAGACCCTTGGCGCGCAGGACCTCCGCCAGCAGTCGGACCGGCTCTACATCCGAACGCTTGTAGCTGATAAAGACATCAATCGGCGAGCGCGCCGCAGAAGGATCTCTTTCGACGTTCATGGGGTCACAGCGACCTTATCTGGATTAGTCCGCCCCTGGCGATAGAAAAGAGAAGGGAGATCGTGCGCGCTGCGGCTCGCACGGCCGAGGCGCCGGCAACAAACAATGTCGGAAACTCACACGCTTTGCCACCCGTGCACTGCCGTTGAGTTACGAATCCTATTTATATGAACACGGTCGCGAAGAGCGCGATCGCGATGACCAGCAGGTGGAGGACAAAAGCAACAGATGGCCCCATCCGCTCTGCGCCCTGCGGAAGAACACTTGCCGCAAACGAGCCATCGGGTAAGCTTCTCCGATGAGCTACAAGACGCTGGAAGTGGAACTTGAGAACGGAAGGGTTTCGCCAGTCGGTCCCGACACCCTGCCGGCCAAGGCGCATGCGTTGCTGACCATTCTGGAACCGGCGCCTTCCCACTCACATCCCCCGGAGCGGAGTTTGGGAGATGCCCTGCGGGAACTGAAGGTTTGCTGTTTTGTCCTAAGCTGCTACGGGGAGGGTGTTGCCTTAGTTAGCGTCCCGCTGGAAACGAGCGAAAGACGCGTGCAAGAAGTTCTTGGTAGAGGCGAATATCCTATCAATGGGGAACCATTGACTAAGGCTGAGTTTCTTGAGCTCCGCAAAGACACGGTGGAAGGGGTGGAGATAGGATGGCGGCCAGGATTTGAGTATTTCTTGGAGGGCCGAAACTATATCCGAGAAGCGTTCAACCCCCTCCAGTAAGCACTGCCGCTTTCCCAGCCCTCGGCCGCGTCTCCAAGATCACCCGGCACTTCGGCGGTGCGGATCAGTTCCGCGAAGCCGTCGCAAACCTACAAGAACTCCGCTGCGCGGCTTGCCGGAGGGATCAATCCATGATACTACTTCTATCACAATGAAAACCGCCACTGTCGCCGATCTTCGAAACGACTTTGCCACTATCTCGAAGTGGATTCATGAGGGCGAAGCCGTGCTGATCACAAAGCGGGGCATCCCTTTCGCCACGCTGGCTCCCGCCCGCAGGCGGAAGAAGCTTTCTCCGGTAGATCGACTCGCACGGCTGCGAAAGCTCTTCCCCGCTGGCCCGGTTGACGGAGATTCCCGCGCCGCGGTGGATTACGACCGCGGTGACCGATGACCACTTACACCGACACCGCGCTGTTCGTGAAGACAAACGGGGTCAGTCAACATCTTTCATAATCATCCGCCTCCATCTTCGCCAGTAGGATGGCAGTTCGTTCCGGGCAAGGGCGTCATATCGTCGGATCTGCTGCGGATTGCCTGAGGTGAAGCTGATTGGGAAAATGGGTGTCTGCGATTCCGGCGAATTGAACAGTTGAGGAAGTTCATCCAACCCGGTCGACCCTCCGAGAACGACACGGGCATCGCCATCGACGTCCAGCTTTTGCTAGTATCCTTGAATTCCAGAAATCGTTGATGTTGGGTCAAAAGCGAATTCCTAGCTGTTGCATCCGCTCCGGCAATCAACTCATCACCTCCGTCCACACCAGCGACCTCAAAGGCGTCCTTGGCAAGGACTTGACTGTCGAGCAATGCTACGCCGCCGCCCGCAACTGCGCGGAAAGAATCTCAACTGCGTCCACAACGCCCAAGGCCTACAGCGCTCAGATAAATTGACCCACCTCTGCTCAGATAAAGTGAGCCACCCCTCGGCGCGGCGCGGCCCTACACCGGCCGAAAACACTGATGCCTTTCGTAGTCGACGCCTCCGCGGCGCTTGCTTGGTTCTTCGCTGACGAGCGAACGCCTGATACCCAGATCTTGCTGCTGAATCCTCGCCGAGGGACATCTATAGGCTGGGGCTGTAGATTTCCCGGATCTGCGGAGAAAGTGATAGGAGAATGACCAATTTGGGTTAGCCCGAATTTCTCATACTGTTTCGTCGCGAGGGGCAGGCGAGCCCCATGCGGACATGAGCCGCCAATCGGGGAACGGGAAAGCAATGAGAACCCTTGAGGGTCACCGGTGTAGCGGAACTCGTGAGAGTTCCGAAGTCCTGGCGGGCAGTCTGCATTCTTGCGAAGAATGCAGCTACGGGACGGCGCTCCGCGCCGGGAGAGAGCGGCGATGCTCGCCGCTTGGAGGCTGTCCTGGTGGAGATAGGCGAGGCAGATGAAATCCCGGTTGAGATATTTTCCCCGGAGCATTAGCTTTTCCCAATGCCGACCATCGCTGCTCCTCATCTTTTCACCCGGGCAGACTACCACAAGATGGTGGTCTCGGGCGTGCTGACAGAGGATGACCGCGTCGAACTCATTGAAGGTGAAATTGTTGAAAAGATGCCGGTGGGACCTTCTCACAGCGCCTGCGTGAAGCGCCTCAATCAGTTCTTCGCCGGACTTGCCGGCGGCCGCGCCCTTGTTTCGGTGCAGGACCCTCTTGCCATCGGCGACTACTCCGAACCCGAGCCCGATCTGGCGCTCCTCATACCCCGCGACGATTTCTACGCCGGATCCCATCCCCAGGCAAGCGAGGTCCTCCTTCTCATCGAAGTTTCGGACACGTCCATAGTCTACGACCGTCGAACCAAACTGCCTCTCTACGCCGCCAACGGAATCCCCCAGGTTTGGATCGTGGACCTGCAGCGCTCTGAGATCGCTGTCTACAGCGAACCCGCCAACGGCCGGTATGCGATTGAGACGGTCTTCAAACGCGGCCAGGCGATTCCACTCGACGTTTTTCCCGGAGAAGAATTCCCGCTCGAGGCTTCGGGAATATACTGACAAGACCGTAGCTACGAAGACCTCGCCGTGCGCAGGTCTCGGAACACGATGATCGAGGGATTGCCGGCGGGCGTATAGTGGCGGAATCGCAGACACCCACAGTAAGAATGGCGCGAACGGCGCGCATGGGGGGAATCAAATGCCGGACACCCACAGATTAGATTGCGCTCAATGCAGCGGCGTGTTGGAGAAGATGGTTTTGAAGAAGTGGGCCGGCGAAGCAGACTTGGATCCCGTAACCGGTATCGCGCTCGCAGAATGCACCTCTTCGTGATCCGGTGGCCGCAGATTCAGGCGCACACCCGAGAAGCGGGGAACCGCTGCCCGGAATCCGTCTTGCCGCGAAGTCCTCGCTCTTGAGTGGTGGGATCGCTGAAAGCACCGTGGGAAACTCACGGCTCGAGTTTCCCCTTGCCCGAGCAACTAGTTGGGCGCCGAAAAACATCACGGCCGGCTCGTAATCGTTGCGGGGTAAGATAGTCATGGCCTTCTCGTGCCGCCCCAATCCCAGCCGTCGTGTACGCACGAACGCGCCCAGAAGATCATAGGCGTGCTGACTCGCCGCCAAGTGACGGTTCAGCGCCGGCCAATGCATGATGACCTCCCCCTGGATAAACTCACATTTGGTATCTGGAGAAATGTCTTCGTAGAATTCCTGTCGCAGCCAATGTTCCCGGGCCAATGCGCGCTGGCCTCCTGGACCAATTCGGGCAGAAGCGGTTCACAGCTCCACCGGGACAAGCCCGGTGGTCGCGGCAGATGAGGTGTGTCTGGCCCGCAATTTGGAGACTCTGCCGGCGTGACGGGGCGCTGGAGTCGCCTGGTCACGCATTGAGAGCCGTCGAACGCATTTTCTTTCTTGACCCATCCCGCCAAAACTCTCAAAAGAGGCCCGAAGAGGCTGGTTGAGGCTGTCGAAGGCCAACCCGGTGACCGGGCGTGCCTTGCGCTGTCTCATTGGCGCTCTTGGCCAAGCCCCGGATTCATCCCCTCACCGCTATGAAACCCTGCAACTTTGTAGGCTTCTTCGCCGTTGCCCTCGGTGGTCTTGCATTTCAGTCGCTGGCCCTCGCCCAAAGCGATGTGACGCAGCCTGGGGATCCGCTGATCGCGAGTTCGACCAACAGCCCTGGGTCTGAGACCGGCCCCAACGCGATCGACAATCAACCCACCAAGCACCTCAACTTCGACACGACGGGCACGACCCCCACGCCTTCAGGGCTGGTCGTTTCGCCGTCGGTGGGGGTCACTCTGCTTTCGGGAATCAACATCCAATCCGCCAACGACGCCGTCGAGCGGGATCCCAAGTGGATTCGCCTGGAAGGTTCCAACGACGCGGCTCCCACATGGACGACTGGCGACTGGGAGGTGATTTACGAGAACAACGCCGTTCAGCCTTGGACTGCCCGGTTCCAGACGCAGACCTTCCTGTTCGACAACGACAAACCGTTCGCCCACTACCGCTTTACGGTTCTCGAGGTGCAGGGAACCACAGCGAACAGCACGCAATACGCGGAAATCGAGCTGCTCGGCGAGGTGTTGCCCGGCGATGTGACGCAACCCGGGGATGCGCTGACCTCCAGTTCTACCAACAGCCCCGGATCTGAAACGGGTCCGAACGCTATCGATGGGCAGCCCACCAAGTACCTCAACTTCGACACTACAGGCGCGGCCCCCGTCCCCTCAGGCCTCATCGTCACGCCCGGAATTGGGAGCACGGTGCTTTTGGGGATGACCATTCAGTCGGCGAACGATGCGGTGGAACGGGATCCGAAATGGGTGCGGCTGGAGGGTTCCAATGACGCGGCTCCCATGTGGGATTCCGGAAACTGGTCGGTAATTTACGAAAACAACGCCATCGAGCCGTGGACGGCGCTCTTTCCGGGGAACGACCGGTTTCAAACGCAGACCTTCATTTTCGAGGAACAGGCCCCCTACCTGCATTACCGGTGGACGGTCCTGGAGGTGCAGGGAACCACTGCAAACAGCATGCAGGTCGCCGAGGTGGAACTGCTGGGCAGATCGGCTCCGGTGGATGTGACTCAGCCCGGGGATCCGCTGACCGCCAGTTCGACCAACAGCCCCGGGTCCGAGGCCGGCCCCAACGCGATCGACAATCAACCTACCAAACACCTAAACTTTGATACGACGGGAGCCGCTCCCGTCCCTTCGGGCTTCGTGGTAACTCCCTCCGTGGGAGCAACCCGGATCGTCGGACTGAGCATCCAGTCCGCGAATGACGCTGTGGAACGAGATCCCAAAGTGATCCGGCTCGAAGGATCCAACGATGAGGCTCCCGGCTGGGCCAGCGGGAACTGGGATGTTCTCTATGAGAACTCGAATGTCCCACCGTGGACGGCCCGGTTTCAGACGCAGCGCTTCTATTTCTTCGACAACCGCACATCCTATCTTCATTACCGTTTCACAGTCTCCGAAGTCCAAGGCACGACTGCAAACAGCACGCAATATGCTGAGATCGAGCTTCTGGCCTATAGTGAGTCGGCTCCCTGCGACAAGGCCGACTTCTTGACGCATCCGGTCGACACACCGGTGTTGCTCGGCTCCGGGGCCGGAGCGGAGTTCTTCACTCGCGTAAACGGGCCGTGGCCGGTGCAGTGGCTAAAAAATGGGGAACCGATTCCCGGCGCTGTTCAGACGCGCTACACCACCGGACCGGTGTCCGCTGAAAACGAGAGCGACGTCTACACGGTGGAAATCAAGGGCTGCCATGCGAGTGATCCCGCGCAGGCTTATCTCTTCGACCCGGCGGATCAGCCTGTAAGCGTCGGCATCAACTTCGCCGGACAGGGAGCCAACGGCGCGCCCACCGTGGCGGCCGCGACCGACATCGGAGGTTTCCAACCACAGGCCTACTGGAACAACCTTCCTCCAACGGGCAACGGAACCCCGGCCGGCTCCCAGTCAGATCTCCGGGACAGCCGGAACGAATCGACGGGAATCACCGTGGAGTGGGTGACCACCGCTTCGTGGGGCTCCGGAACGGGCGCCGACGACACGAACGCTAAGATTTTGAACGGTCTGGTCGAGGGCGGGGCGGACGAGGCGGCTCCTGCGACTATCACTTTCACAGGTGTGCCGGAGGGCAAACATTCCCTGTTCATCTACTCGGTCGCGCGGCCGCTCGAGTTCCCGGACGCCGGCTTCCTTCAAGTCGAGTCCGGTCAGCGGATTTACATGCGGCAGTTCAACGCCGACCAGCACAATCCCGATCCGGGGTTCACCTTGGTGACGACGACGGATCCTGCGAATCCGGGAGTGGGTAACTTCGCCCGCATTGACGCTATCGAGCCGGTGGAAGGAGTGGTCACCCTGAACTTTTGGGACTCGGGGGGGAGCGGCAACTCGACGGTCAACGCCGTGCAGCTTGTCCTCGACGCCCTGCTCGATCCGCCCGTGGGCAGTCCCGATACAGATGGAGACGGGTTACCCGACATCTGGGAGGAAGCGTTTTTCGGGGATCTGAGCCGCGACGGGAGCGAGGATTTTGACGACGACGGGTTGATCGACTCCGATGAACTGGCCAATAAGTCTGATCCGTCCCTGAAAGACACCGATGGAGACGGACTGGAAGACGGTCCGGAAGTATTCACTCACGGAAGTAGCCCGAGGCGCAAGGATACCGACGGAGATACGCTCAGCGACTTCGACGAAGTGACTGTTCACCAGACGGATCCGGCTGATTCCGATAGCGACGACGACGGTGTGGTCGATTCGATCGAGGTGCATCCGTTCTTCGATACCGATCCGAACGATGCGGGCTCGACTCCGGATGTGATTCAGGCGGTCCAGTCTGGTCCGTGGATGGGCCCGGCTACCTGGGGCGGCACTGCCCCTGTCGCGGGAGAGAGCTACGTAGCCCTGGCGGGCATCGCGAACACATTGACGTCTCAACCGGGCGCGTTTGCCGGAGATTCCCTGACCTTGATCGGGACTAAACTGGTGCTGGATCACACGGGGGCGGCGTCAGCGAACTTGGTGGTGAGCGGCGCGACGATCGAGTCGACGGCGTCCAACACGCTCGGCGGCACGATCGAATTCTTGGGGGATTCCACGGTGGAAGTGGGCTCGTCTACCCTGACTCTGAATTCCCGGTTGTCCGGGTCGGACGGGATTACGATTGTGGGCGGATCAGCGGATACTCCATCCGGTCATCTCATTCTTGGGGGAGCTGGGAGCACGCTGAAAGGGGATAGCGCCATGATCGGCACGGACGTGACGCTTAATACCACAAATGCCCTGTTGGGCACGGGGGAAGGCGGCCTCCTGATGGTGGGAGGAAGGCTGAATGTCCAAGCGGATTCGCAATTCTGCGGGAACCTGGACATTCAGTCGGATATCTTCACCCTGTTGTTAGCCAAGACGCTGACGGTCCGGGACCTGCGGGGAATGGGCCCGGACGGCAGCGTGCTTTTTACCCTGCACGGAGTCTTTGGAAACACGGATCTGACGCCGGACGACCTGGTGAACACCGTTGGGTTCAGTCCCGAGCAGGCTCCGCCCGCCGACGGCATGATCACGCTGAACGACGCGCTGGAGTGTGGCGAGACGGAGTGTCCTTATCCTCCGGCCCAGGACACCGACGGAGACGGTCTCACCGATTGCGATGAGGAGCGAGAATACGGCACCGATCGCGCGAAGGCGGATACCGACGACGACGGATTGGACGACGGCGACGAGATCCTGGTCCACGGGACGCTTCCGCGAGACGCGGACACGGACGATGATGGTCTGAGCGACGGCAGCGAGATCAATACGCACCTAACCAATCCGTTGCTGGCGGACACCGATGGCGACGGATTTTCCGACAAGGCGGAAGTCGACAACGGGTCGAACCCATTGAACTCCGAAGATTTTCCCGCGACGTTCATCGTGCGCACGCTCGCCAGCACAGGCGGCCTCATCGATACGCTCGATGCTGCGAGGAACCTTCGCGACGGAGTGATTCCCGGCACGGAGACGGTCAGCTTCGACCAGACGATCAACTTTACCGACGACCTGGCGACCCTGGCTATGGTGCCCGGAGATATCCTGTTCTATGGCGGAGTGACGGATGACTTTATCGTGCATGCAATCGGGATCTTCGAGATCCCGGAAGCTGGTATGTGGGGTATCGGCTTCAACACCGACGATGGGGGCGAGCTGATCATCGACGGCGGGACACCGAATGAGCAGGTGCTGGTGTATGCGCCGCCTCGCGGGCGAAACGACACCTTCGGCACGCTGCAGCTCTCGGCGGGAATCCACACCTTGGAGTTTCTGATGTATGAACGCGGCGGCGGCGCTGGAGCGGAAGTTTACCGGAGCGCCGCGCCCGGTGACTACGGAGCGAGCGACAACGCCGCCCTGCCGGCCGGATTCAATCCGGTGGCCATCGAGGCGGCCAAACCAGGCCCGCCGGAGGCCGCGCCGTTCTGGATTTACAGCATCGTGCGCAATCCAGACAGCTCCGTCGTCCTGACTTGGCCCGCCGCCGCCGAGGGAGCCTCGCACAAGGTGCAGTATTCACCCGACATGAGCGAGCCGTTCGCGGACATCGCCACGGGAGTTACTGGCGGGACGTTTACGGACAGCGAGGCGTCCCGCGTGAATCTCGAGGAGGGCTACTACCGGGTCGGAGAGGAATAGAGGGACGTCCATGAGCGTGTTCGTGCTGAGCTGCTCGCAGCGGCTCCCGTGCTCGGAATGCTAGTGGGAACAGGGAGCCAGGGTTCCCCGCACCCCAGGGCTCGCGGTCCTGCACTCGCCCAGCGCTGTTGCCTCCATCGCCTGAGCCTTGTATTTTGCCTCCCATGTGGTTTACCCGCGCTCCCTTCCTCTTGGCGGCATCTGGCTTCCTTTTCCCCTGCGGCTCTGGGGCCGGCATCACTTCCGTACCGCTCAACACGGCGCCGCCGGACGGCACGACGGCTTTCGAGAAGTTGTCTCCCGATCGGAGCGGCGTGGACTTCCGGAACCCGCTCCTGCCGGATCATCCCTTAAACTACCTCTACCACTCCGGCTTCGCCTGCGGCGCGGTGTGCATCGGAGACATCGACCTCGACTCCTGGCCCGATCTTTTTTTCACGAGCGGCCCGGGAGCAAACGCTCTCTACATTCAGGACGCGGCGACTCCCCTTCACTTCCAGCGAGACGTCGATGCTGGTGTCGACGGCGGCGATCGCTGGGCTTCTGGGGCTGCTCTCGTCGATATCGACGGGGACACGGATCTCGACATCTACGTCTGCAACTACGACTCACCCAACCAGCTCTACATCAACCAAGTCGTGCCCGAGGGAACCGTCCGTTTCACCGAGGAGGCCGAGGCCTGCGGTCTGGCGTTCAGCGGAGCCAGCCAGATGGCTGCCTTTGCGGATTTCGACGGCGACGGCGATCTCGACCTCTATCTGCTCCAAAACCGGCTCTACCGCCCGGGCGGCCGCCCGGAGAAGCCCCCATTCCGGATCGTCGATGGAAAACCAGTCGTTCTGCCAGAGTTCCAACGCTACTACCACCTCAGGCAGGCCGGTCCGAGTAACTTCCAGATGGACTCCTACGGACAGCCGGATGTCCTGTTCCGCAACGACGGGAAGAAGGCCGGTCATCCTGTGTTCACCGACGTCACGGAAGCCGCCGGAATTGCCGGGATCGGACATGGCCTCTCGGTTACCTGGTGGGATTATAACAGGGATGGGCTCCCAGACCTCTACATCGGGAATGACTTCACGGATCCCGACCGACTCTATCACAACAACGGCAACGGCACGTTCCGCGAATGCCTCGCCGAGGTCTTGCCGCACTGCACCTGGTCCTCCATGGGAGCGGACTCCGGGGATTTCAACAACGACGGATGGCCGGACCTTCTCAGCGCCGACATGGCCGCCACCACCCACTACAAGGCCAAGATCAACATGGGAGACATGACCCAGCACCGTTGGCTGATGGAGAGCGGCTGGCCGAGACAGGCAATGCGCAACATGCTTTTCGTCAATAGCCAGGGGGGGATGTTCATGGAAACCGCTTATCTGTCCGGCCTTGCAGCCAGCGACTGGACTTGGGCTGTCCAGATTGCCGACTTCGATGCAGACGGCCGCGAAGACGTCTTTCTCTCCAACGGTATGTCCCGCAATTTCTCCGACGCGGACATCCCCTTCGGAGCCCGCGAACTGACCGGCAAATCCGAATGGGAACACTACCGGGATACGCCCCCGATGCTAGAAAGGAACCTCGCCTTCCGGAATGAAGGCGATCTCCAGTTTTCCAATCGCAGCGAATCCTGGAGACTCAACGACGAAGGGATGTCCTACGCGGCGGCAACAGGCGATCTGGACAACGATGGCCTTCCGGATCTCGTGGTGGCCAACCTGGACGATACGATCTCCATCCACCACAACCGGGCGGCGGCGGCAGACGTCCACCGTATTGCGCTCCTTTTGCAAATGCCCGGGGAGAATTCCCATGCCCTCGGCGCTGAGATCATCGCGGAGACAGACCACGGTCTCCTTCTCTACCGGTACAATAATCCTCACACCGGCTTTCTCTCCTCCAATGATCCCCGGATCCAGCTTGGACTGGGAGAAGCCCGCACGCTTCGCAACCTGACAATTCGCTGGCCTGACGGAACGCGTCAGATCCACAGGGATCTTCCTGCGGGCCATCTCTACACTGTGACTTATACCGCGCCGCAAACGGAGAAGCGCCCGTCTCCGGAGCCAGGTCCTCCGCGCCTCCTCAGCCTAGATCTCTCGCGCTCCGCACTGCTTACCCATCGCGAGACTCCGTTCGAAGACTACGCATCGCAGCCCCTCCTGCCCGGCAAGCTGTCCCAGCTCGGCCCGGGTGTTGCCGTCGCCGACGTGAACGCCGATGGGACCGACGACATCTGGATGGGGGGCGCTTCCCGACAGGCGGGCTCCCTACTGCTCAGCTCCTCGGCCGGCCATCGGATCACCCCCGGCCCCTGGGAAGCCGATGCTCTCTGTGAAGACATGGGAGCCCTCTGGTTCGACGCGGATGCCGACGGACGCCTCGATCTGTTCGTGGCTTCGGGCTCCAACGAGTTCAAGCCCGGGACGCCTCCACAGAAAAACCGGCTCTACCGCCAGACTGATTCCGGAAGTTTTGAGCGCGTGCCAGACTCTGACCTGCCGGATACGGCCGCTTTCACCAGCTCCCTCGCTGCCGCTGATTTCGACGGCGATGGTGATCTAGATCTCTTCCTCGGAACCCGGTGCATTCCTGGCCAATATCCTGTCGCGGCCGACAGCTACCTTTGGGAGAACACGTCAACCGGCGGGGCCATCCGTTTCCGGGAAAGCACTGCAGCGCCTGCCCTCAGCGGCATCGGCCTCGTAACCGGCGGCATTTTCACCGACGTGAATGGAGATGGCTGGTCCGATTTGCTTGTCGTGCGAGAATGGGGCAGCCCGGTTTTCCTGCAGAACTTCCGCGGGACCTTCAGTGATCGCTCGGCGGAAGCCGGGCTGTCGGAAATGACGGGCTGGTGGAACAGCATCTGCCGAGGCGACTTCGATGAGGACGGCGATATCGATTACATGCTGGGAAACGCCGGTCTCAACACGAAGTATGGAAAGCCAGACGCGTCCAAGCTGCTTGTGCTCTATTCAGGGGACATGGACGGCGTCGGCGGGACTGAGTTGGTGGAAGCTAAGTTCGGCGAGGCGGGTCTGCTTCCCATCCGCGGCCGGAGCTGTTCGTCCGCGGTCATGCCGTTCATCGCAGAGAAGTTTTCTTCCTACCGTGCCTTCGCGTCCGCGGACCTCGCAGACATTTACACGGAGCGCCGTCTCGAAAACGCTGACCGCTTCGAGGCGGCCGAGCTTCGCTCGGGGATACTTCTGAATGAGTCCTCCGGAGAGCGTTCGACCCTGCGCTGGAAGTCCCTGCCGCTTCTCGCCCAGGCCTCTCCGGTCTTCGGCTGCGTGGCGGCAGACGTCGATGGCGACGGACACCTCGATCTCGTCTTAGCGCAGAATCTCTATACCCGCGAGCCCGAGACGGGATTGTGGCGCGGAAGTCCTGGAGCGGTTCTGGTGGGAGACGGTTCGGGCGAATTCCGTCACGTTCTCGCGGGTATCAGCGGTTTCTCCGTGCCAGGCGACGGAAAAGGAATGGCCGCCGGGCGCTTTTTCGGTCCCGGCATCCGGTTCTCGGTAGCCACAGCCCAGAACAACGGCCCCCTTCTCGTTCACGCCGGGAGCTTGTCCACGAGGACTGGCGGCGAAGCGGCGCCGTGGGTGGAGCATCCACCCGGAGTCCGCCTCGTGTTTGCCGGGCCGGCCGGCCGGCGCTTCGCCTTCGAGTTTTCCGCCGGCGAGGGCTACCTGTCTCAATCCGCCAATCGTGCGCTCTTGCCGGAAGGTTTCGATCCGCTACAAGCCACCGTGATCAACCCTAACCAAGAGCCCTGAAGCACGGAGGAGAGTGCTGGCAACCGTGCCGATCGCCGGCAACAGCGACAGCATCTGCAAGATGGTGCGTCGCGTATTGAGGTGGCCAAGCGCAATCTCGCCGATTACGAATGGATGGCTAACGCTGTCCTGGCATGATCGCGTTCCAGTCTCGACCCGGACCGATTATCCTTTACTCATCCCATCCTGGTGATCCGAAGGAAGCTGGCGGCGATGCCGGCCCTTCCCCCCGAGGCCTTGCCGCTGGGGATGGAGACGGTATTTCCACCAATAGACTCCCACCGGACCCGGAGTCCATCGCTCCATCGCCCGAATAGGGTTCCAGGTGGCCCGCGGTCATCGAGGCGGAGAATCAGGTGCTGGGCGAGGCGGTGAGCATTGTGGGCACGCCGTACACACTCAATTACCGCAGCGATCGCCTGCCGGGACGAATCGATGGGTTGAACATCACCCTCAGTGGTCCGGATGTTCCGCCCAGCCTGGCAGCGATCCGGTTACAGTTCTCAGTGGCGGGGCAAAATATGGCGCAGACGTTGCCGGTGGGACCTCGGAACTCTTGGCGAGTTCCGCTACATGGAACTGGAGGCATCGTAGCGGAAGCGGCAACGCTTCCGATGGGCTCGCCGGAAAGACCTCGGAACTCTTGGCGAGTTCCGCTACGTGGACCTGAAGGCATCGTAGCGGAAGCGGCAACGCTTCCGATGGCTGGCCGGAAAGACCTCGGAACTCTTGGCGAGTTCCGCTACGTGGACCTGAAGGCATCGTAGCGGAAGCGGCAACGCTTCCGATGGGCTGGCCGGAAAGACCTCGGAACTCTTGGCGAGTTCCGCTACGTGAGACCAGGGTCGTTTGACTTCCCTTACTTCGCAAAGGGACCTCCTTCCCCGAAACCCATGCCTTTCCGAGGGGTTTATCCCTCCCGTCGAGCCCTCTTCCCGGCTCTCCTTCCCCATTTCCCCCAAGAACAATGTCGTATCTCATTGCTGTTCAAAGGTTTTCAGGTATCTGCGCATTCTCCTCCCTCCTCTCCTGCCTCGCCTCTCCTCTCATGCTTCGGGCTGAGGAAGTCGCCTTCACCGAAATCATGCATCAGCCCTCGGGCGACCTCCCCGAGTTCGTCGAGATCACCAACCTCACCTCAACGCCTCTCGACCTCGAGGGATGGATCCTCGAGGGAGGGGTGGAATTCTCCTTTCCCAGCTTTTCCGCCAGCGCTCCTCAGAGCCACTTCCTCCACGCCTTCGAGCGCCTTGTCATCACCGGAGCCGACGAGTCCACCTTCCGCTCCGCCTACATTATTCCACCCAACGCCCGGATCATGGGCCCTTGGACCGGCAGTCTCGACGACCGGGGAGAACGGATCACGTTGCGAGACCGCCATGGAGTCATTCAGAATAGCGTTCACTACAAGGGAGCCGGCCGATGGCCCGCCGCCGCGGACGGAACGGGCTACAGCCTCAACCTCCTCGATCCCGACGAGAGCAGCGACGACCGCAGCAATTGGGGCGTGAGTAAACGCCGGGGCGGGAGTCCAGGCTCCGGAGAAGTCTCCTCGGCGGAAGAACCCATGGACGATCCCGCAGTCGAATTGGACCGCTCGGTTCGCTTTCTGGACTACGGGACCGAATGGAAGTTTTACGACAGCAACGAGGACTTGGGCACGGCGTGGCGCGAACTCGATTACGACGACAGCGGCTGGGCTTCGGGGCTGGGCCTCTTCGGATTCGAAGATTCCGATCTGCCCGAACCGGGAATCCAAACCCCCTTGCAGCAGTCGGCCCCTGAGGACGAACATTTCACCTATTATTTTCGCGCCGAGTTCCAATACGACGAGGAAACCGAGGGCGCGACCCTATCCATTGACCATATCGTCGACGACGGCGTCGCTTATTATCTCAACGGGGTCTTCATCGGAGCCGTCGGTATGCCAGTTGATTTCGATTGGAAAACTGCGGCCAGCCGGAACGTGGACAACGCGATGGTAGAATCCGAAGCGCTCGCTCCAGACGACATCGTCTTGCTGCCAGGTCGCAACGTCTTGGCGGCCGAGGTCCATCAAGCCAGCGCCACCAGCTCGGACTGCGTATTCGGAATCCGGCTGAACATCACGCCTCCGCTCTCCCCCAACCTCGTGATCAACGAGGTGCTCCCGCTGTCAGGACCGGCCGGCTTCATTGAATTCTACAATCCCACCGAAACGGAGATCGATCTCCAGGGTCATTTCCTCAGCGACGATCCCATGGATCTCGACCAATTCCCGCTGACTTCGAGCGCCTTGGCGCCGCCGTTCGGTTTCGCCGTAATCAACTATGCCGAGACCGGATTGGATCCCGGCTCTGCTGTCGAAATCTACCTGACGGGGCCCGACGGAAGGGGCCTCGACGGAATCAGCGCCACGGCAACGCTCGACGGCCGATCCATTGGACGCAAACCCGAAGGCGCCGCTCTCTGGCATCGCTTCCTCGAACCGACCCCCGGAGAACCCAATTCCAGCGTCGACGTGTCCCTAACGACATTGCGTTTCAATGAAGTTCACCACAGCGCGGACAACCGCCTGGATTGGATCGAACTCACCAATGTGGGGCCTGTAGACGCCGTCCCGTTGGAAGGGCTCTTTCTATCCAGCCTCCCCGATCTCTCCGACCGCGTGGCTCTGGCCGGCGAGATTTCGCCCGGCGCATACCACTTGCAAGCCGTCGACTTCCCCTTCTTTTCTTCCAGCACAATCACTCTCTACCTGATCAACAGCGGCGGTCAGGTTCTCCAGGCTCGCGCTATCGACCGCATGCCCGAGGGAGTTTCCGTCCAGGCTTTTCCTCCGGGCAGCGAAGAATGGTATACCGGCGGCCCAGGGACGCCCGGCGAACCGAAGACCCCGAATCTCGAGCGCCGGGTCGTGATCAATGAGATCATGTTCCAGCCGCCGTCAGGCGCCAGGAGCGGCGAGTACATCGAGATCACCAACCGCGGCAGCGAACCAGTCGATCTCTCCGGCTGGGAATTCACCGAGGGCGTCGGTTTCACCTTCAACCTGGGAACCACGCTGCAGCCCGGCGATTTCCTCGTCGTCGCCGCCAGCGTCGCTTCCCTCTCTGCGGACAACGTGGCCGGAGAGTTCAACGGAAGCCTTAGCGACAGCGGCGGACGCATTCGCCTGGTCGATGCCGCGGGAAATCTCGTGGACCAAGTCGAATACCGCCCCGGAGGGAGCTGGCCTCCGCTGGCCGCGGGCGGCGGGAGCAGCCTGGAACTCATTCACCCAGCCATGGACAACGACTTGCCTGGGGCCTGGCGCGCCAGCGATGAAAGCGAAAAGTCTAGTTTCACCCGCTTCACCATCTCCGGCGTCTATCAAGGGCTCAACGTCATCGGCATGGACACCGACTACCGCGAGATGCACTTTCACCTCGCCGACGCCTCGCATGTCATCCTGCGCAATATGTCCCTCACCCTCAACGGCGCCGGCAACAACTTCCTGGCCAGGGCCACCACGATCTCCAACACTGGATCCGGCGCGGACGGATGGCTCTGTCAGGGCAATCACGCCGGGAGTTTCTTCGACCGCCAAAACTTTCACCTCGTCGCCGAAGGACCCGGAGACAACCGGGCCAACCGGGCCGAATTCGACATCACCGGCATCGCCGCCTTCCAGACTTACGAACTCACCTTCCAGGCCCGCTGGGTTTCCGGAACGCCCCGCATCATCGCCCAAACCTGGGATCACAGCATCGGAAACTCTTTCTCCGTGCCTATTCCCGAAAACCTGGGAACGCCCGGCGCGCCGAACTCCCGTTTCATCCCACTTCCTCAACCGCAAATCGCCGCTCTCCAGCATTCCCCCGCCGTTCCCGCCCCGGATGCGCCCGTCCGAATCATCGCCCAAGTCCTCTCCGCTCCGGACTCCCCGCTCGCCTCAGTCGAAGTACTGCACCGGGCCGACAGCAACAGCGATGCCACACCCTGGCTCCAAACGCCCATGCTCGACGACGGACTCAACGGGGACGACTACGCAGGCGACGGAATCTTCACCGCCACCCTGACGGAATACCCTGCCGATAGCCAGATCGTTCAGTTCTATGTCGTCGCCACCGGTGAAAATGGCGCGGCCTCGCACCTCCCCGCAGCCGCCCCGGAACGCCCTGCCCTTTGGGTCGTCGACGCCGGTGAAACCCCCGCCGATTTGAACGCCCTGCGTTTCGTGATTTCCGCCCGCGATCTCGACGCTCTCGGAGCCAACGGCGGAACCGCCGCTCATCAATTCCGTTACCCCCGGCTCTCGGATCACTATTTCAACGCCACTTTCATTTCTAACGAGAACAAGATTTTCTATGGAGCGGAAATCCGGAAAAGCGGAAACCCGCAGGTGCGGGCAGCGGGAAACGCCTTGGCTCGCGCCGAATGGAGAACTCCGGAGGACCGCCCCTTTCGCGGCCGCATCGAACACGCCTATGATGACAATGCCGCCAGCGACGACCTGCGTTACGACAGCCGCCTCAGCCGCTACTGGCTTTCCCTTCTCGGACACCCAGCCAGCGACAACGAGTTCGTTCGCGTCATCATCAACGGCGCCGAACCCGCTCTCCGTGAGGCCGTCGAACCGGTGGATCAAGCGTTTCTCGAACGCCGCTTCGTCAACGGCGCCCAAGGCGAACTCTACGCAATGGACGATGAATGGTGGTTCGAAGACGATTGGACCTCCAGCAGCCGCAATGCCGATTGGATCTACAAAGACGCCAGAGAAGTCACCCGCTACCACACGGAATGGGCCCGGCGCAGCCGCACCGCCGAATACGACTACGGAGCCCTCACCGCGATGATGCGAACCATTTCGGGAGACCGCTTCACGGAGGATGAGATCCATCGTATGCTCGATCCTGACCTCATGGCTCTCCACGCCGCGGTGCGTGGTTATGCCGGCGACTGGGATTCCGCCGCCGCCAATCGCGGAGACAACGAGTATTTCTACCGCAAGTCCACCGACGGCCGTTTTATGTTCCTGCACCGGGACAGCGAGCTGGCTTTCAGCGCCGCCGGAGCCCCTTTCCTGCCCGATCTCGCCGGTGTAAGTCTCTATTTCCAACAACCCTCCGTCCGCCGTCTTTACCAGCACTACCTGACCGTCCTGCTCGACAGCTTTACTGCCGATTCCTCTCGCCTCAATGCTTGGTTCGACGCGGAAGACAACGCCTCCGGCGTTTACGCCGTCAACCGGAACCGTTACACAGGCTGGTTCACGAACCGGCGCGCTGCCGCCCTCGCCCAAATCGGCGACTCCTACAATGCCGGTCTCTCCATCACCACGGGCGACGGTTCTTCTCTAACGACTTCCGAAGACACTCTCACCCTGGAGGGCGAAAGCCCGTCCTCCGTGTATCTCGTGCGGGTGGTTGGCCATCCCGAAGCCGTCTTCCGCTGGCAGACGGAAAACCATTGGGAGTTGAGTGGGATCGTGCTGTCGCGAGGAACAGCCCAACTCGTTGTGGAAGGCGTCGATGCCGCTGGAAATATTGTCCTCAGCACAACATTCGCCGTCAACAAGCTGGAGAATGCCCCTCCCGTGGTCATTGTCGGCTCCAGCCCCACCCCCCTCGACCTCCCTTTTACCCAGCGACTGGAACTCGACGCTTCACCCAGCTACGACCCCGAAGGGGCGGCGCTCCTCTTTCACTGGGAGGCAACCCCGCTGGAGGATCTCACCCTCTATCCTGTCAGCCCATCGCGGACCTCAGCCGTTTTTGACCGCCCCGGCCTCTACGCTATCGCCGTTTCCGCCGAGGACGCCTCAGGCGCTCAAGCCAGCACGATTCTCGAAGCCTCTGTCTACGCTCCCGGGGATCGCTACGATTTTGACGAGCCCACACTGGCTTCCGGCCTTGAGGCCATCAACGCCGTCCCGCTCGCAGTGGATCCTGGAGCAAACTGGTATTCCCTCGATGACGATCCCGGCAGTCTCGCCATCAACGTCCAGGATCGTGCTCCGAACAGCCTCTCTACCCGCAATTCGCGTTGCCCCATCGTCCAGCGCACGATGCCCGCCGCCGGCGATTGGTCGCTTCAGACCGAGCTGACCCTCACAGGGCGCCAACTGGGAAGCTTTATGGCCGGTCTGACCGTGGAGATCTTGGAAGGAGGCGACGCCCAGCGTTACGCTATCGGCCTCCGCGATGGAGATACGCTTGCCGCCATCTATCCGGGCAGAAACAACTTCTCCGACCTTGCCGCCATCGATTTTCCTGATGGAAATGTGACGCTCCGAATCCGCCGGGACAGCAATGTGCTGCGCTTCGATTACCGGGTCAATCCCAGCAGGCCCTGGCAAGAACTCGCATCGCAGGAGTTGAATCCCGCCTCCCTTGGCCTAACCGGAGGCGTTTTTGTCTCCACCAGCCTCGCCCAAAGCGTGCGCGCCTCGTTCGACTACCTCATGTTGGTGGATCCCTCCGGCGCTTCCCCCTTGCAACGCTCCCTGCGCGTCTCCGAAATCCTCTACCGTCCGCTGGATGGAAATTCCTATGAGTTCATCGAGTTCACCAACACCGGTCCCGAGACGATCTCCCTCGCTGGAGCCATTCTCAGCGGCGGCAATCCCGTTGAGACCCTGGAACTCGGCGATGTCGAGCTTGAACCCGGCGCGTTTACCGTGGTTGCCAGCAGCGCGGCTACTCTCCGCGCGGCCTATGGAGATGCACTTCCGGTAGCCGCAGAATGGTTAGGAGGAAACCTCAGCGATCTCGGTGAAAGCATCGAGCTGCTCGACCCCTCCGGGAGAATCATCCAAAGTTTCGTTTACAGCAGCGGAGCCGGCTGGCCCCAGGAAGCCAGCTTATCCGGCAAGTCCCTCGAAGTGCTTGATCCCCATGGCGACTATAGTCTCGGTGAAAACTGGCGAGCCAGCGCCGAAACCGGCGGATCGCCTGGCGGCTTTCTGCTTTCTCCCGACGGGAGTCCCCTGTTGGGGATGAGTCAGACGACGTTCCAGTTCTTCTCCTATGTCGCCGATCCGGCAGCGGCGCAGAGCTTTGCCATTCGCAACGCCGCCGCAAGCGACGAACCCATGACTTACGCCATCACCGGCCTGCCCGATTGGCTCAGCGCAAGTCCTGACCAGGGCTCCTCCGCCTCCCCCCTGGAGATCAATGTCCACACCTTTTCCCTCGTAACCGAAGGCGTTCCTCCAGGCGAGTACTTCGCCGAACTCACCGTCGACAGTCCGGAAGCGGCCAACAGCCCGCAATCCTTATCCGTGTCCCTGTCGCTCACCGACCCGAACGATGCCGACGGCGATGGCCTGTCCAACGCCGAGGAAGAAGCGCTCGGCACGGATCCGGCCCTGGCCGACACGGACGGCGACGGCTTCGATGACGGGTTGGAGGTCCTGCTGGGCACGGATCCGCTGGATCCCAGCTCGAATTTCCGCATCCTTTCCGCCCATGCAGCTCCCGATGGCTCGACCGTGTCCATCACATGGACCAGCGCCCCGGGCAGCACCTACTATCTCGAGGGCGCTCAAGATCTCTCGGGTGAAGGCTGGCAAATGCTCATGGAAGTCCCCGCCGCCGAAGACGCCAGTGAGACCACGGTCGAGGATCATCCCCCCGCCGGAACCTCGCAAATTCTCTACCGGGTCCGGCTCAAGAGTGCGCCATAGCGCCGCACGGTTTCCTCCGTGCGCCATCGTCAAGGAGCCTCTTTGCGCATCCACCACGGAACGCTGGCAAACCACAAAACCGTTCCCAGCAGCATCAAGAACTCCAGGGTCGATTGCGGGATCCAGCCCACCGCATAAAGCAACGGCGGCAGCAGGGTCAGGCACGCCAGGGCCAGGCCCGAAACCGCAATCGCCGCATGTTTCACCTCTCCAACTGAGCATACAACGTCAGGCGGGTACTCGTCGCCACCGGCGCACAGACGAATCGCCAGCTCACCTTGCAAGTGAGGGAATATAGCGGCGGGCGAGGACTTCGGGATCGAGGGTGTCGATGCGATTGGGCGGGAGACGGCGGGGCACGAGGTCGCGGGCGCGCTGGAGGGAGGCATTCTCGCGTCCCTTTCACGTTGGCATGTTGTTCACCATCAGGCTATTAACTCGTGCTCGTGAAAATTCTGCGTGCATCGCCGAATTTTCATGAAAGAGTTCGCTCGTTGAGCGAAGTGGGCGTGGCTGAAGCTGAAACGCTTTGGCTGCGCGGTGGATTTCCGCTGTCCTACCTCGCGGACAGCGCGCAGTGGCGGGAGTTTTACATCCGCACATTCTTAGAGCGCGACATCCCGGCGCTGGGCATCCAGATCGCGCCCATGGCGTTGCGCCGCTTTTGGAATATGCTTGTGCATTATCACGCTCAGGTGTTCAACGCGTCCGACGTGGGCCGCTCGCTGAACGTGGCGGACACGACCGTTCGGCGTTACCTCGACACGCTGGCCGGAACGTTGATGGTGCGCCGGCTCCAGCCGTGGTTCGAGAACATTGGCAAGCGGCAGGTAAAAGCGCCCAAGATAAATCGGGAAAATGCTCGCAGTGACTTTCGCATCGGGTTGGGGCGTGGAACTACTGGTCGCTTGTTTGGCTTTCGTTACAGGAGACGCGAGGAAGCGCCTCATGTGAAGCTCACCGGCCGCGAGCTTGCTCTCGGTCCGTGTGGAGCGTCTGGTTCGGCTTGTCCTCATCTTCACCCCACCCACCCGCCGACCCAGCCAATAGCGCCGCCGCGCCCACCACCCGTTTCGCCCAATACGTCCGCATGTCGTGCTGACGGCGCCCTCGCCGCAGCCGGATCGACTACACCCCGATCATTTCCTCGGCAAGAAGAACGCACTCAGGATTCCGGCATCAGGCGACCACCGGGCTTGGCCCGGTGGGGCCTCTCATTGAAGATTCAGACTCAGGCACGATTGCTTTTCGTGCCAAAACAGAATAGAAATTCAGTATGAAATTCACGCGAGTCACCATGAACCCGGCGCAAATGGGCGGGGCCCCGTGTATGCGCGGGCTGCGCATCCCTGTTGCGACGGTTGTAAGCATGGTGGCCGACGGAATGGCCGACGAGGAAATCCTCCGCGCTTATCCCGACTTGGAAGCTGAAGACATTCGGGAGGCGTTGCGCTTCGCGGCAACGCACTTCTTGTATGTTAAGGCTTAATTATTGGGATTAACAGATGGAATTTAAAAAGAAGGACTTCCTTAATCTTCTACTCGCGTTCTCGACCTCAGTTCTTGCTGCCAAGTGTTCCCTGAACCTTGCCAGTACTATGGCGGCGCGTTATGATGCGGCACAGGGATCCGGCCAATCGAGGAGCATTGAACGAGTTAGGGTGGAAGGTGCGCAACGCTTAGGCGACGACTGCGCACAGGCTTTTCAGGAGTGGGTCGCTGCTTCAAAGGCAGATGAGGCGAAAATCTTGCGTAGCTTGGTCCGTAGCGGCGATGGTGCGCCTGCCTCCCTGGGGGAGAATGCTGTGCAGTTGGACTCACCATGGGCGCAGACTGCGGTTCTCTATTGGCTCGGGCAGTCTATTGCCGGGCAATCGGAGGAGAGCGAAGATCAGGATGCGGTATCGAGAGGTCAGGACCTTCCCTCGAGCCGGCACTCCGATCTCGCCGCAAAATTTGCCGTGCACCTTGCGGGAATGGGAGAGCCCCGTCTCTGGGACGACATCGTGCGACTTTCTCTGGAGGATCGGCTTGATCTCTATGCCAGTGTGCTTGTGTCGGCTGAGGCTCCGGAGGTACAACGGGAACTGTTAGAAAAGATGGAATCCCACTTGACGGACACCGGCGAAAGAGAGGCACTGCGATCACAGGTGTTTTCGGAACGGGCGGGGATGGATCGAGTGTTAAGATGGATGGCATCTGCCACGCTTCGGGAGGCATTTCTTCAGCTGTTCGGTTTTCGTCTTATCGATCCCGGGGAACCCGGAGCACTCGAGTTGAACTTACACGCGCAATTTCTGCGAAGCGATCTCACGGGCACGAGACCCACGGACTACATTGACGAATCGACCGATGGCGCACGTCGACGAAAGACGATTATCACTACGTGGGTTGAGAGGTATCCGCTGGACCTTCTCGCGAATGGCGACCTGGGCTGGCTGCGATCGCTTGACAACACCATTGTTCGTGAGCCACTCGGTACAGATCGCGAGTTTGCCGCCGATGCGCTTTTGGGCTGGATCGGCGGATTTGATGCCGAGGCGGCGATTAGGCTGCACGAGCGTTTGAGGAATGAATATGACGTCGTGGGGGACTTGTATCAAACACTGAGAATTCTGATCGATCACGACGTCGAAGCGGCATCTTCATGGCTTGCTCAAATCCCAAACGGGGCTAGAAAGGACGATCTTATCGGAAGTCTCATCCAGGCAGCGGCACTCGATGGAGAGTTGCGCGTCCAATGGGCTTCTCAAATGAGCGATGCGGCCAAGCGGGCGAGATACATCAAGGAGGACTGACGGTGCGCTCCTGTCGCCGGATTTGCATTGCTATGGCCGCGGGTGCAGTCGCCGGCACGGTCGTTCACGTGCTGACGGAAACACCACCTCGGTTACCAGACGGCCGTTCGCAATCCACGAAGCATGAAGCCGGAACCAGCCCCGAAGAGCAAAGAGTCGGGTTGCTGGGGAACCCGGCAAATGTCCCGTTGCTCATTGAGGGCGCTTCACTTCGTGAAGTGCTGACGACGGCAGTCGAAGCTGTGATTTACCAGCGGAATACCGCCGAGGGAAGGCGTGTCGCCGACGCATTGCGTAAGTATCCGTTGGAGAAAGCTATTGTGGAGTTCGTCGAGCACAAGCGCGACGGCATTCGGGAACCCTTTAGACCGAGTCCCGTCCCGGTTACTCCCATCGACCGGGCGGTGGAGAGCCGGATCGTCGCTATCGCGAATCTCATTGAACAGTGGGATCTAAAGGATCCGGCTGCACTGTGGGTCATTGACGAGATGCTGGCGACTTTCTCCAACGACGAGGCAGAAGACGCATTCAGGTTCGTGGGGGCAAATTATCCTCAGCACCTCTACTTGCCCGGAGTGCTGGACCTTCTCAAACTGTGGGCGGAAGAGGACTTCGATGCGGCCGCATCTTACGTGGCGAGTATTCCAGGAGCGCGCCGAGGCGTGCTTTATCGGAACCTGGTGGCTGGCGGCGGGGAAAGGGCGTTCGGCGAATCCCTAGAACTTGTCCAGAACATGGAACCTGGTCTCTCGAAGCAGGTTATCTTGAGCGGTGTGTTGGAAAATATTCCAGCCTCCGCGAGCGACTCGACATTTGAAGAACTCTTTACCACCTACTTGTCGGAAGGATCACCCGATCGATTAACCGGGTTCCCTCGTATGTCCGCGATCGGATCCCTCTTCTCAAAGTTGGCCATGCGGGACCCATCGTTTGCCGAGGCGCTTGCAACTAGATTTGAAACGAAACAGGCGTATGACCGCGCAAGATTCGAGATTCAGTGGGTCGAAGCCATGTCGAAGGCCGTAAAAGGAAACTAGCTTGATGGGTCTCATCGTGGACGGCACGAATCTCGCAACCTCTATTGTCGATACCTGCGCCGGTTCTTTCGTGCCCGTTACGCTAGACTCTGGACCAACTGAACCGAGGGAGAGGTTCATGGTCGACCGGGGTACTGTACACGATTTCCAATAGGGTGTGATTGTTTCAGGAGTGTGAGCAACTCCAGGAAATGCTCGCGGTCACACTCTCGTCGCGAAAGATATCGCGACGCTCATTTCCGCGAGCCCTCAGGTGATAGCGTCCTCCCGGAATCGGGATGCGCAATGGACGCGCCACGCCCGCCACTGGACCACAAAGAAAAAGATTTGTCAATTGTCGAGATTGACTTTACTCCCTACTCGATGACATAGCGCCGCACGGTTCCCTCCGTGCGCCATTGTCAAGGAGCCTCTTTCCGCATCCACCACGGAACGCTGGCAAACCACAAAACCGTTCCCAGCAGCATCAAGAACTCCAGGGTCGATTGCGGGATCCGGCCCACCGCAAAAAGCAACGGCGGCAGCAAGGTCAAGCACGTCAGGGCCAGGCCCGAAACCGTAATCGCCGCATGTTTCACCTTCATGAGTGTTCGGCCGGTCTCACGGCATCGAATTTCGTGGAAGCAACTTGCTTCCGGTCAGGTAGAGCAATCCCGCCGCCAGCCAGGCCGGAGCCGCGAGAAACGGCGACCAGACCCTCTGGGTCCAGACAAAATCGACAACGCAGAACCCCACGGGAAGCAACCAGGCTGCCAAGACCGCAGGGTTCACAGCGATCCCTTTTGTCGCCGCGTAATCACGCACCAATCCCCAGCGCCCTCCCGCCCAATGATTGAGAAATACAATTGCGCCCACAGGAGCCAAGATGGTCCCATAAATCCCCACGAAATCGAGGAGACGCATGGGCACGGCAGGAAAAATCCCCGCCACGGTCGCCACGCCGCCCGCCAACAGGGTCATCCAAGTGCGTGAACTTCGCGGAAACATCCCCTGAAAAGCCAGGCCGGCGCGGTAAATCGTGGGATTCGCCGTCGTCCAGCCCGCTACAATCACGCAAACAAGTCCAGCGAATCCAACGGCATTGTCCACCATTGGCCCCGGCGCATTGGCCGGAGAATCCGGATTCCGTTGGATCTCCAGGGCAAACAGAATCGACGCGCAGATCCAGGCCACAAAATGCCCGAGGTACATGCCTGCGGCGGAGGCCCATCCGTAGGAGGCCTTGCGCGCATAGCGCAGCACCGACATGTCGGACATGCCCAGGTGCATCGCCGCATTGCAACACCAGGCGAAGATCAGCACGTGCCAAAAAGTCAGTTTCACCGATCCCGCCTGCGGCTCACCCCCTTTCCAAATCTCCGCCGCCGATTGCGCATCCAGTTTCGGCAAAGTCACCAGCGCACAGGCGATGAAGATGAGGATCATCCACGGCGCAGCCATGTTCGCCACCCGGGCTACGGAATCGTAGCCCCGCGCCGCCACCACCGCGATCACCGCTCCCACCAGCAACACGATCACCACCCAAGACAGGCCCGTCGGCATCAAGTCCTGCAACGAGGGTTGCCTCACCTCCAAAGGGATTCCCACCCCTTGCAACGCCGGAACCACCGCCGTGGCGGAAACCGTGATCATGGCCCCCGCCAAGAAGCAAAAAAGAATTCCGTTGGCCAGATTGTAGAGCAAGACCACACGCCGTCCGGCGATCCTCTCCAACTGAGCATACAACGTCAGGCGGGTACTCGTCGCCACCGGCGCACAGACGAATCGCCAGCTCAGCACGGCCAACAGATTCCCCAGCAAGAGACCCGCGAACAAATCAAACACGCCCACTCCTCCCGCCAAGAACATCGGTCCAATCATGAACTCGGTGCCCGCCGTATGCTCTCCCGCATACATGCCCCAAAACTTCGCCGGACCCTTCAAAGCCTTTGCCGGCACGGGCTCGCGCTCATACTCGTCGGCCACATGAAGGGCCTGCTCGATCCTTGAGCCATCTTCTGTGCTTCGCTTCATCATCCGGTCTTGGCAATAAGGCCTAGCGCAAACCTAACGAAGAAAGGCCTCGGTCAATCCACCGTCCACAGGCAGGATGTGCCCGGTGGTCCGGCCCGAATCGTCGCCAAGTAAGAATACGATGGCCGTCGCTTGATCCTCGAGCGTGATGGCGCTTTTCGTCAGGGTGCGGCCGGCATAGAAGCCCGCAAGGCGGTCGCGCAAGACTTCGGTCTCCTCTTCCGGATCGCAGGTGATGCCGTACTTCGCCAAGGACGACAGGACCCGTTCGCGCGGAAACATGGAACTTCCGGCCACCACCGTTGCCGGAGCCACGGCGTTGACCCGCACGAGCGGAGCGAGTTCGACGGCCAATTCGCGCACGAGATGATTGGCCGCGGCCTTGCTGGCGTCGTAAGCCACACTCCCCTTCTTGGCCACCACCGCGTTGGCGCTCGTCGTCGCCACGAGGCTGCCGGAAAGACCTTGCGCCGTCCAAATTCGCTCCGCCTCCCCGGCCACCACATAGATCCCCGTGGCGTTCACAGCAAAAACCGCCGCCCATTCGGAATCCGCAATGCGCCCTTCCGCGCTGGGCGGCGGAAAGATCCCCGCGGTGATCACGACATGGTCGATGCCTCCAAAGGCATAACAAGCATCTTCAAAGAGGGTCCGGACGCCAGCCCGGCTCGTCACGTCCCCACTCCGTCCGATGACGTTCCCGCAAGCCGCAAGACCCGTTCCCGCAACGCCCAAGAGCGGACCCGCCGCCGCCGCGATCTCCCCAGCCGCCGCCCCTGCCTCCTCCTCCGACCGGTCGGCACAGACCACGTGGGCTCCTCGTTCCGCCAGCTTCCGCGCCGTGTGCCGGCCGATGCCGCTGCCCGCTCCCACGACCACCACTACGCGCCGGCCCCATTCCGGTTCCGGGGGCATTCGCCGGAGCTTGGCCTCTTCCAAGGGCCAATACTCGATGTCGAACGCCTCCTGCTCTGGCAACGCGACATAACGATCAAGCGCTTCCGCGCCCCGCATCACTTCGACCGCACAGTCATAAAACTCCGCTGTGACCCGCGATTCGGTTTTATTCCGGCCCCAAGCGATCATCCCGATCCCGGGAATGAGCACCACCGTGGGATTGGGGTCCCGCATGGCGGGCGAGTCCGCCCTGCGGCAACGCGCGTAGTATGCGGCGTAATCCGCGCGATAACATTCCAATCCATCCCGGACTTTGATCCGCAAAGCGTCCGAAGATTCTCCGTGCGGATCCCAATCGACGAACAGCGGCTTGATCTTGGTCCGAAGAAAATGATCCGGACAAGATGTCCCCAAAGCAGCCAACCGGGCTGCGTCGCAACTGTTGACGAAGCGCAGCATCCCCGGCGAGGCATGCACTGTGGCCAGGACCCGGCCCGGCCCGCTCAATTGTCCGCGCAGCCACGGCAGCAATTCGCAGGTCAAAGTCCGAACCCGTTCCGCGCTCAATGCCCCAAATCTCTCTCCCCCAAACGTCGCTTCGCCCCGGTCATGTTCTTCGACGAAACGCGCCGCACGTTCCACCATTTCCAGTGAGCAATCATAGCATTCCTTTCCGTCCGCAGCCCAATTGATCAATCCGTGCTGGCCGAGATTGACTCCCCGTGCTTCCGGATGTTCCCGGCAAACCCTTTCCAGGACCAGACCAAGATCGAATCCAGGACGCTGCCAGGGTAAATGAACGATCTCTCCCCCGTAGACTTCCCGCGTCAACTCGGCAGCCCGGCTGCTCGCGGAAATGGCGATAAACGCGTTCGGATGGGTGTGATCGACGTGCCGGTGCGGAATGAATCCATGCAACGGCGTGTCGATCGATGGCGCCCGCGCGCTCAGATTGAATGCGCAGTGCCGATAGTAATCCACCATGGAGTCCTCCACCGGTGTCTTGGGACCTCGCAACTCCGCCTCATCCCACAGCCGCCGAAGTCCGTGCAACTTATCCAAATACAGAGCCGCGAAATGGCCCGGTCCCGCAGTTCGGAGGTCTCCGCCCGATCCTTTGACCCAGAGCACGTCCGTCGCCGTTCCACTGAGCGGGTCCATCTCCCGAAGCTTCGCAGAAGTGTTTCCCCCGCCTGTGTTGGTAATGCGTTGGTCGCTTCCGAGCAGCCGGGACCGGTAAACCAACTCTTCGAGGCTTCCCGCAGGTCCGGCCTCGGACTCGTTCCACAGGTAGTGCACGTGGCGAAATTGGTCTGGACGGAAACGCGACATATCACCTTCCCTCAGGCATAACGAGAGGCACGGACATCATTGCCCTCAGCCCGCCTCTGCCGGCGGTCCAGGGCCGCCGCTTCCTCGTAGCCGCTCTCCCGAAAAGCGGCGAGTGGATCGGCCGGAAGATCGCGCGCCTGCCGCCAGGCCGCCAATGCCGGCAGAACGTCTGTGCGAAACGCGCGTTGCAGTTCCATTTCAGCATCGATAATCCGGCCTGCGGCCTGATGTCCAGCCAGCCTTACGTGATCCACCAGGCAGGCCTTGGCCCAAAGTTCCTGAGCCACTGTGACCGTCTGAATCATCGCTTCGATCTTGCCCTTCAGATTGTGAGACTGGTCCACCATGTAGTCGATCGGCGGCAAGATTCCGCCGCGCTCCGCGGCAAAAGCGAAGATCTCATGGAAGATCCGAAACACCTGATAGGGATCGATGGACCCCAAGGTGAGATCGTCGTCGGCATAGCGGCGATCGTTGAAATGAAACCCGCCCAGCATGTCCTCATCGAGCAACCACGCCACAATCTGTTCAATATTCTGGGCCAGGTAGTGGTGACCCGTATCCACCAACACGCGGGCGGAGGGCCCGGCGGCGCGGGCCAAAGCCAAGGCCATTCCCCAGTCCGCGATGTCGGTCTGATAAAAGGCAGGTTCGAACGGCTTGTACTCCACCAATAATCGCTGTCCTGGCTCCAAACGCTCATGGATTGCGCGGAGCGCCTCCTCCAAACGGCGTTTGCGCCTTCGGATGTTGTCCTGACCAGGGTAATTCGTGCCGTCCGCCAGCCAGAGGCTGATCACTTGGCTTCCCACCGCCGCCGCCAGACCGATCGAATCGTAGACCTGCTCCAACGCCCGTTCCCGCACGCGGGGGTCCGGATGCGCCAACGATCCCCCTTTGTAGGCCTGATCCTGGAACAAATTCGGGTTGATCGAACCAATCTCGACCCCATACCGGCTTGCCGCTGCCGCGACCTCTGCGGGATTCTGATCCGCTTCAAAATCCCACAACACATGCAGCGCCACCCGCGGACAGCACCCCGTGCAGCCATGGACCTGGCCTGCGTCCGCCAGCTTGTCCTTCAGGGAGATCGCCGCGGCGTCCTGATAAAACTTTCCGAATCGCGTCCCCGTGTCCGCATAGCCCCAGGACGGCGTCTCGATGCACAGGGCATCCAGCGCCGCTGTCACGCGCTCCTCCTCGGGTCCGGAAAGACTCATACGCAGCGTCTTAGATGAGAAAGTCCTTGGGAAATGTCAACGCCCCCGGTGTTCACTTCCCCCGCCGAAGCCGCGCTTTCCCCCTGGTAACCCGCATTTCTCATACTGTTTCGTCGCGAGGGGCCGGCGAGGCCCGTGCGGACCAGGCGCGCGCAGCCGAAGGCGCAGAGCTGGGTGAGAACACCCTGTTCAAGCCCGAGGCAAACGGAAAGTAGGCAGGATGGGGTGCAGCGCACCACAGCAGAAAGAGTATAAGAAATGTGGGTTAACCCTTGGACAATCCACCCATTCCGCCTGAGAATGATTGATATGAGCCGAGCTGACCCGTCGGCGCCCTTGCTCCCTCTCAACTCCCCGCGCCTCTGACCAGGTGGGACCGGGCGACAGTAAGGAGCGAATTCGTAGAAATTACTTTTTCGTCCATGGCGCCAAGCCCGAGCGCATGTGAAGTACTGCAAGCGCCGGGTCCTCTGGCGCGTCATTCTTTTTTTGCGAAGGCGATAGGAAATGGCATCGCTACCCGACATCTCTCAACAGTTCCACGACAAGCAGGGGTTCTGCCGCCCCGACTGGAGCGCGATCTCCGATTGCATCGAAGAGAGCGGATGGAGCAAGTGATCTGTGGTTCGAGCACCTTCCACCTCGATCAGGAGATCTACGACAAGCACACGGCACACTGGAACGAAAAGACGATTCAACAGTTCTGGACAGGCGAATCATGGAAGATTCCAGGCGACAGTTTTGAGCTTAGCTATAACTTAGCTCAGGTTCTGTGGCGCAAGATCGAAGTCGATTTGTCAGCCCCTCGAAACGGGATTCTTCAGTTCGTCTCCGATGCGCATGCAGACGATGGTGGTGAGGCTGCATGCCGAGCCATTTTCGACCTAAGTCTCGGCGACCTTGTCATGGGCTTTCTGGGCGAGGAAAGGTGGGCGCCCGAACCTACGAAATGGCCTAACAAGTCGCTGGCGGCAACGGCGGACAGCGCCGCTGGTTCCCTTTGCTCTGGAGAGCTTAACCCCGCCGCGCCACAGCTCTGACGTTCGATCCCACAGATTGACCTTCCCATCAATACCGTGCAGACTGAATGATATGACAGCGGAAAAGGTTGACATCTCCGAGCTGAGCAGCGCCCAGCGCGTTGCGTTGATGGAGCGGCTCTGGCGTTCATTGACTGGCGATCCAATTACGGCGGAGCCACCGATTTGGCACGACGTCGAAATCGAGACCCGGCGACAAGAGTGGGGACATCGCGAGACCGTCGGGGAAGACTAGCCAAAAGTCCGCGAGCAATTGCGAAGAGACCTCCAATGAAAGTCCGGATCTTGCCCTCCGCGAAGAAACTTGCGGCGGGGGATTCGGTTTTACGAAATGCAGGAACCGGGGCTTGGCGCGTATTTTCTGGATTCGCTTAGCGCGGAAATCGATTCCCTTCAACTCTTGGCAGGAGTGCATCCTGTACGCCGAGCTGCTTGAAGCAGCCGGCTGGCGCTTCTTCGCCGGCAGCAACGGCCCTGCGAATATCCGCCTTGAACCAACCGTTGCCATAAAGCCCGCTGACCTCGACGCGCTCGGCGAGAATTTCGAGAGGGCCGAGCGCGGTTTCGTCGATTTCCTGCTGCTCGACGCCCGCGGCTTCCCGCTGATCGTTCTGGAAGCGAAGGCCGAGGACAAGAATCCCCTCGCCGGCAAGGAGCAGGCCCGCAAATACGCCCGCTCGCAGAACTGCCGCTTCGTCATCCTCTCGAACGGCAACTTGCACTACTTCTGGGGTCTGGAGCGCGGCAACCCCAACGTCGTCACCTCGTTTCCGACCCCGGAATCGGTCACCGGCTACAAGTCGGCGAAGCCCGTTCCAACTGAGCGCCGCTCTGTCACTTCGACCGGAGTTTCTCCAGGAACGGCCCCAGACTCGACGCCAAGCGTGGCCCGTGCCCCCAGCCCCCCCTTGTGCCGTCGCATATTCACCTGAAACGGAATGTTACTCGATAAAACCCGTCAGATTTCACTTCCCTGCCAAGCAAAAAATGCGGAAGATTCGGCGACTTTTGGGACCCTCTCCGTCATGACTCTATCCTGAAATGCCACACCCAATCCCTATCCCGGCCTCCGGACCCGATTCTCAGGCCCCGATCACCGTGAACAACACCGGCAACACAAGCCCGGCCAGCCCCCACATCAGCGGCGCCCGCCGGCTATCACCTCTTTCGGGATGAGGGTCACGCCTGTATAATTACTTGTGCCGCAAGGGCAGCGCAAGAGAAGGAATCGTTACAAAAATCACATGTCTGCGAATGACCCTAAGAGCCACGAACTCCCAGATCGGGAGCAGAAAGCACGAGGGTTCTTGACTCGGAGAAGGATTCTCCTGGGAGTTATCATGATCATCGTATTGGGTGTCCTTGCGGGGGCTGTGGTGCAGGTGGCGCTTGATCCCCCGCTTAGGAATGAATTGAGAATGCGCGGCGCCTTTGAAGTCGACGCTGGTCCGAACGTTGAGGTTTACATCGGGAACGAGTTCATCGGAATCGGTCCAGTGGCAGTGACCTGGGACGATTTGCTGGGCCCATCCAAAACGCCTCCTCTTGCTGTTCCACTCGACCCCGACGCTCCGTCGCCGGGCATGCAGGGCATTGGAGGCATCAGCGCTGAGGCTCTTGCAGGTGCGGGTTCGGAGCTTCTTTGGACGGAACGGGGAATGGCTGGGCAGGGAGAGTTCTGGGCGGTCCATTTGCATTCTCGTGGCATAAACTTCTTGTGAGGCATGCGGACGGCGCTCTTGACTCCTTGTCAGTGCTCGACGGAGCATTCCCCGCACACACCGGTAAATGGCGGCGATTCCTGATTCCGGTTCGACTACGATCGAGCAGCGAAGAAGCGGAAGGGTATTTCTTCGACTCACCGGCTGGCACGGTAGCGAGCAACTCGGGCGGCCCCATACCCACGAGGATCATCGGTCCCCAGTTGCTGCTGCAACTGAGGGAATCATCTGCGCCACCGCCGGGTGAGTATGCCGACCAGATTGCGAACACCCCATTGTGGAAACCTGAAAAGGGGAGATGAACGCCAGTCACAACAAAATCGGTCGAGCGAACCACCGCCCCGCTTCTCCGTTCAACGCTGGGTGGCAATTCGGAAGGGCCATACGCAAACAGCAAAGTTTCTGCGGGACAAGCATGGCTTGAGTGATTGGTGGGCGCAGGCGGTGACGATACGCTACGAGTGGGAGCATCGGATGCGGGCAGGTGAATGGAGGGCGCTTTTCGAGGTCGCAGGCGATCGCGTGATCGTGTATCGTATCCTCCACAGAAGAGAAGCCTGCCGCTTTCGCCTCAGGCCAATAACGGACGATTCGACAAAGCAAGACCATGATTCCGACAGCACTCCCGGCAATGTTTCGCGCTGCAATTCCGCTTTTCATGATGACCGCCGGTCTTTATAGCCACGCCCAGGAGTCTCGCGATCCGTCAGATCTGGTCGTTTTCGGGAGCATGCACGAGACCATCGCGAAGCAGCAACACCAGGCGCGTGTTTCACTCAAGGACATCATCGCAAAGCCACATTTCCACGGCATAGGCGCGATGGAAGGGCTTCGTGGGGAAATCACTATTATTGACTCAACGCCACACGTGACCTCGGTGACCAAAGAGGGAGATCCTCAAGTCATCGACGACCCTGAAGCGAAGGCCACCCTGCTGGCGGGGCGATATATCGCGGGCTGGAAGGAGGCGACCATTGAGGAGCCGGTTGAACCCGCACATTTCGACGAGACCATCCGGGCTCTGGCCGGGCAGAATGGCATCGACACAAGCCGTCCTTTCGTCTTCATGGTTCAGGGGTCTTTCATCCATGTGCGCCTTCATGTCATCAACGGCGCTTGCCCCGTTCACGCGCGGATGCAGAAGATCGAGTTGAAGCCAGAGACCCGGCCCTATGAATGGGAAGCAGAATCCATGACGGGCACTCTCATAGGCATACACGCCAAGGATGCGGTCGGCAAGCTGACCCATCCAGCAACGTCCACCCACACCCATTTGCTTTATCAGGATGAAGGGAAGAAGCAGCTCCTCACCGGACATATCGAAACGGTCGGATTGGCGGGCGGAGCGGTAGTAAGATTCCCCGAACAGGACGAACAAGGCTCTGCACTCAACGACGCTCCGCGCCGGGAGTGAGCTATGACGACGGGATTAGGGTGCTGCCCGTTACCAGCGTTCAGCCGAATTGGCTCGCCTGCTGGTTCGCTCGGGGATTGTGCCGTCGACCGCTTCTCCTGACGCCGTTCACATTTCACTTGCTTCGGCGCATGAAATTGATTTCCTTGTTGAACCGCGAATTGACGCTAATGGACGCAAAATCCAATCCACATGGATTACGCCTGCCAGGCCGAGTTGAGCCTGCACGCCAATGAGCTGCAGCCGCCGATTGTTCCGGCAGAGACGTGCCCACGATTCGCGTTCATTCCCGGTTCAGATCTCCCCGCCAGCCATCGCCGTGGCACAACCCCAATCAGGCGCTGCACCGAATGCCGGCCCGGCCGTGCAGACTGTCCATTCCAACGTCACCGAGGGGCCGCGAACGGTGAGCTGATCGCTTGGCCCCGTCCGTGGTCCGGTGCAGCGGTGGAGGACGCATAACCGTGAACTTGCGTGAGTAGTGCGGTTGAAGTAGGATCTGTCGGTCATGATTGCCGATATTCGAAGGCATCTGGAGGCGACGCCATTCACTCCCTTTGCGGTGCGCATGGCCGACGGACGCGAGTATCCGGTCTCCACATTGGACCATATTTACTTAACGCCGGCTGGAAATCGGGTGGTGATTTCTGACGATGAGGGAGTCGTTGTTGTCATACCCGCTCTCCTCATCAGCGGTCTAGTCCACGCCTCGAATGGTCATGGCAAGGTGACAGGCGCTTGAATTGTCCAGAGGTTCCACCTTCTGGGCAATCGATCTGCCCCACACCGGAGTCCAAGCAAGATATGGCGTCCGATCATGATAGGAGAAAACATGCTACAGCTTGCAGCCCACGGCGACCGGCTGCGAATCATGAGGCCCCCGCGGCTGAAGCCGTAGGTTGGCCGATCAAGCGCCCAGAACTCGCCGGGTCAACTCCACCAGCTCTTTGGCCACCGACTTGACGGCTTCCCGGTCCTTTTCCGCTGCAAGTTCGCCCGTCTCCCCAAAGACTTCCGGCGCGGCCGCTATGCAATGCTGTTTCGGAAGCATGATGACGCCGACGTTCCCCAAAATGGCGCGCAGATGAACCAGGCCGCGCAGACCTCCCAGCGCCCCGGGCGACGCCGACGCCAAAGCCGCCGCCTTTCCGCGAAACGCGGCCAGAGGCTCCTCCCCTTCCACCGGACGCGAGACCCAGTCGATCGCGTTTTTCAAGGCTCCGCTCACCGAGCTGTTGTATTCCGGTGAAGCGATGAATAAAGCGTCGTGACCTAGAAACAGGCGGCGAAGCCGGAGAGCCGGTTCCGGCAGTCCTTCCCTCTCTTCGAGGTCAGCGTCGTAGATCGGAAAAGGGAAATCCGTCAGCCGGATCAGCGTCGCCTCCGCTCCGGCATCGCGCAACGCCCCTGCGGCAAACTCCGCGAGTTTATGATTCCACGACTCGCGCCGCAGACTTCCTCCAAAAACGAGAATCCGAGGCCGCTCCCGGCTCATGGTCTCGAATCTCGACGGGCTGCCCGCCCCTGTCCAGCAAATCCGCGGCGGCCCGAACCCCACCCGAGCAAAAGCGCAGCTCCCAAACTCCTCCATCCCCCCGTCCAAGCGGTTCCCTGAGAGAAGGCTCAGAACATGTCCCTCCGGGGCCGAAGCCGGCCCGGGATGCCGGCGAAGAGGAGCATCGCCGCTCTTTCTCGGCGCGGAGCGCCGCCGTGAGCGGAGGCGCTTTCACCCGGGTTCGGGTCTGAATCCGGCGCGAAAGCGGCTAAGGATCGCCGCCGTCCCCGTAGCTGCATTCGCAAGAATGCAGACTGCCCGCCAAGACTTCGGAACTCTCACGAGTTCCGCTACATCAGGGACCCTCAGGTCTCCCATTCCTTTCCCGTTCCCTGATTGGCGGCTCAATTCCCTGAGATCAGGAGTTCTGAGCCTCGAAAACCCGGTTTCCGCGAACTTCTCTGCCATCCCAATCAGAGGTTGCAGGAAGGCTCGGCCCCATGCAGGATCGCGACCATGGCTGGCACCCTGCGAACACGTCCCCGTCTCATCGGACCACGGAAGACGGTGGCCATCATCGCCAGCACGTTCCATGAGCGCTTCGTCACGGCCCTCATCGAGAACGCGCGCGACGAGATCCTCGCCCTCATGCCCAACGCGTCCGTTCCCCTCTACCGGGTGCCCGGAGCCTTTGAGATTCCGGTTTGCGCGGCCTATGTGGCTTCCCACACCCAGGCCGATGTCATCGTCGCCCTTGGGGTCGTCATCCGGGGCGAAACCGACCACGCCGATCTTGTCGCCCAGTCCGTATTCGACAAGCTCCAGCAAGTCAGCGTCGAGTCTCTCGTCCCCGTCATCAACCAGGTCCTTCTCGTCGAAACCGAAGCGCAGGCCGTGGAACGCTGCACGGGCGACAAGATCAACCGCGGTATCGAGGCAGGACGCGCCGCTGTGGCCATGACCGAACTCTTTATCAAGCTGAGGGAAACCTACCCGAATGTCAAAGAAGCCGGGTAAGCGCCGCGAAGCGCGCGAAGCCGCCATCCAGTTTCTCTTCAGCCGCGATCTCAACGCCGGCGTCGCCCCCGATGCGGCCCAGTTCGCTCTCTATTGGGAGTTCCGGCCTGCCGCCCCTCCCGTCCGCGCCTTTTCCGAAGAACTCGTGCGCGGAGCCATAGAACACCTCCCCGTGATCGATGCTTCAATCCGCGACGCTTTGGAAAACTACCGCCTCGAGCGCGTCGGCGCCGTCGACCGAAACATCCTCCGGCTTGCCGTCTACGAGATCCTCTTCTGCAACGACGTCCCCCGCGCGGTGGCCATCAACGAAGCCATCGAGATCGCGCGGCGCCTCGGGGGAGACGAGTCTCCCCGGTTCGTCAACGGAGTGCTGGATCGCATCCAGCGCCCGGCTGACGCCTAAGCCCCCTTTTCACTCCACACATGGCCGGGTTTTTCAATCGCATCCTCACCCGTTTCAAGAAAGACCAGATCGACTGGGACGAACTCGAGGAAGCCCTCATCTCCGGCGACCTCGGCGTGCGCTTGTCCACGCGTATCCTCGACGCCCTCCGTTCCCAATCCAAACCGGTCACCGCCGAGGACGTCGTGGCCGTGTGCCGGGCTGAGATCCTCAAGGTTTTCCCTACGGATTATCCCTCCTTGGAAACATTTGCGGACCGGCCGCGGGTTGTTCTCGTAGCCGGGGTGAACGGAACCGGCAAGACCACTTCCGTCGCCAAGCTTGGCCACTTTCTCCAAGGCTACGGTTGCTCGGTCATGCTGGCGGCGGCCGACACCTTCCGGGCCGCCGCGATTGAACAACTCGAGATCTGGGCGGATCGAATCGGGGCGCCCATCGTCAAAGGGGCCTATCAATCGGACCCCGCCGCGGTGTGCTTCAACGCCTACGATGCCGCGCTCCGCCAAGGCATTCAGTTCCTCCTCTGCGACACGGCCGGACGGCTTCACACCCGGCACAATCTCATGCAGGAACTCTCCAAGATCCAACGGACGTTGGCGAAAAAGGATCCAGGCGCGCCTCACGACATCTTGTTGGTCGTCGACGCCACCACGGGCGGGAACGCCCTCTCGCAAGCCAAGGAGTTTCAGACCGCCCTCTCCCGCATAGACGGTCTCATCGTGACCAAGCTCGACGGCAGCGGTAAAGGAGGCGTGGCCGTCGCCATCACTGAGCAGCTTGGCATTCGTCCCTGGTTCATCGGCTCCGGGGAAAAGATTGACCAGTTTGAAATCTTCGACCCTCAGCGTTTCGTTGCCGAGATCCTCTGAACCCCCGCTCTCCGCTGGCGGTCCCTGAACCCTCAACCAAGTCTTCGGAAAGGATTCCCATCACGCGCCCACCCGTTTCTCGCGCTTTACTTTCCCCTTCCGGATTTGCCATTCTCGGCCCCCGTCCTTTTTTGAATCATGTCTCAACGGCTCGCCCTCCTCGATCGGCTCCGCGCCAAGTCCGCCTCAGGTCATGCCATCATCGGAGCCGGAGCCGGAACCGGTCTTTCCGCGAAGTGCGAAGAAGCCGGGGGAGTCGATCTCATCGTCATCTACAATTCCGGACGCTTTCGCATGGCGGGACGAGGTTCGCTGGCCGGGATGTTGCCTTACGGCAACGCCAACGAAATCGTTCTGGACATGGCCAAGGAAGTGCTCACTGCCGTGCGCCACACTCCCGTCCTCGCCGGCGTCTGCGCCACCGACCCCTTTCTCCTGCGCGACTCTTTCCTTCGGCAGCTCCGCGAACTCGGTTTCGCGGGGATTCAGAATTTCCCCACGGTCGGGCTGATCGACGGCATTCTCCGGGCCAATCTGGAGGAGACCGGGATGAGTTACCGGATGGAAGTCGAGTGCATCGCGGCCGCTCACGAACTCGACCTCCTAACCACACCCTACGTCTTCAATCCTGCCGAGGCCCGCGACATGACCCGGGCCGGGGCCGATATCGTCGTCGCTCACATGGGGCTGACCACCAGCGGTTCGATCGGCGCGGTCACCGCTAAAACTCTCGAGGAATCCCGGGATGCCGTGCAGGCCATTGTCGATGCCTGCCGATCGGAACGCCCTGAGGTGCTGGTCCTATGCCACGGCGGGCCCATCGCCCGCCCGGAAGACGCGGCTTACATCCTGGAACATTGTCCGGACGTCGACGGATTCTATGGAGCCAGTTCCATGGAACGTCTTCCCACGGAATCCGCGCTCACCGAAGAAGTGCGACGCTTTTGCGAACTCAAGCGGGCCTCGCCGGCCTAACGCAACTATGGCCGTCGTCGCTTTGCCAGGAACTCTGGACACGAAAGGCGCCGAGTACGCCTTCGTCGCCCAGCGCCTGCGGGACCGGGGTCACCGCGTCCTTCTCATCGATACCGGAACATTGGGACCCCCCACGATCGCCCCCGATTTTACCCGGCAGGAAGTCGCCCGGTCCGCCGGCATCGATCTCCATGCCGCCCTCGAAAAAGGAGACCGCGGGGAAGCCGTCGCGGCCATGACCGGCGCAGCCTCTCTCTTTCTCTCCCAACTCCACCGTCAAGGCCTGATCGACGCCGTCCTGGCCCTGGGAGGAAGCGGCGGCACGGCCATCGCCACCGCCGCCATGCGCGCATTGCCTCACGGTCTGCCCAAGGTCATGGTTTCGACCATGGCCTCAGGCAATGTAGCCGCTTACGTCGACATTAGCGACATTGTCATGGTTCCTTCCGTCGTCGATATCGCCGGACTCAACCGCATTTCCCGTTCTGTCTTGGCCCGCGCGGCGGGAGCCCTCTGCGGTATGCTCGACACGCCGGTGGAAAGCTCCAGCAGCCGTCCTCTCGTGCTAACCAGCATGTTTGGCAACACCACGGATTGTGTGGCTGAAGCACGCCGCCTCTTGGAAGAACAGGGCTTTGAGGCCGTGACCTTCCACGCCGTCGGGCCGGGCGGACGCGCCCTCGACGCCCTCGCCGTCTCGATGCCCGCCGCCGGAATCCTCGACATCACCACCACCGAACTCGCCGACGAACTCGCAGGCGGCGTCCTCACCGCCGGTCCCGACCGGCTTGGACCTCCCGCCCGCGCGGGCATCCCCGCCGTGGTCGTCCCCGGTTGTCTGGACATGGTCAATTTTCACGCTCCTGAGACAGTCCCAGAGCGATACGCCGGGCGCACGTTCTACAGACACAATCCCCAGGTGACCCTGATGCGAACCAATGCCGCCGAGTGCTCCCAGCTCGGTTCAATCCTGGCCAACAAGGTCAACGCTTGGACCGGCCCCGTCGCCGTGCTTCTCCCCTTGCAGGCCATCAGCGTCATCAGCGCTCCAGGTCAACCCTTTCACGACCCCGAAGCCGACGCCGCCCTCTTCGACAACCTCCGCGCCCAACTGCGCCCTGATATTCCCGTCTTTTCCCTCGATTCGAAGATCAACGATCCCGCCTTCGCCCGCGCTTGCGTGGACGCGCTCCTTTCTCAGATTCCCCACTTCGTTCCAGCCGCGACTTCCTAACGAGTTCCTTGACTTCTCGGAGCGCTTCCTGAATGATGACCCCATGATCACGTGCTCCGCCTTCCGGCGTCTCCTCAGCGCCGTTCTCCCCATCCTCCCCCTCAATCCGTTGCTGTTGGAGTCTTCGGCGGAAGAAACCGATTCCCTTTGGAAAAAACATGTCGTCCACGAGGGATTTCACACCAACACCGCCGTCGCGGCCGATTTTTCCGGCGATGGCAGGATCGACATCATTGCCAATAGCGATCAGAAGACCCGCCTGTTCCTCGCTCCGGATTGGCAAGAGATCGTGCTCGACGCCACGCCAGGCCACGACTTCATCCACGCAGAAGCCCTCGACGTCGATGGCGATGGCGACCCCGATTTTATCGGCGCCCGTTACCAACCCGGATTGCTGGTGTGGCTGGAACGTCCGTCTTCACCCCTGACCGATCCCTGGCCCCTCCATGTGGTCTGCCGCGAACTTAACGGGATCCACGGCCTGCTCCAAGGGGACGTCGATGGGGACGGACGAGCCGATCTCCTGGCCAACAGCGCACAACCGGTCGACACTCCTCACCCCGAATCTTTGGCTTGGTTCCGCCTCCCCCGCCAAGCTGTCGAAGGAGAAACCTGGACGCCCCACATTTTCGCTCGCGGCGATGCCCCGGGACTCACGCATTACCTGGGCCTGGGCGACGTCAATGGAGACGGACGGGCCGACGCTTGCACCGGGGCAAAGGGCATGCCTTCCGATGCTGGAGATTGGTTCGCCTGGTGGGAAGCGCCAGCCGATCCCACGGAACCCTGGCGCAAACACCTCATTGCCCGCGATCAAACGGGAGCCACCAATATCTTCCCAGTCGACCTCAACGGCGACGGGCGCTGTGATTTTCTGGCCAGCCGAGGACATGGGCGGGGGGTGATTTGGTTTGAAGCGCCGCATTGGACCGAACACGTCATCCATGCCGAGATCCAGGAGCCCCATTCTCTCATTGTTGCTGATCTCGACAACGACGGTGATATCGACGGCGCCGTCTGCGCCTATGGCTCTCGCGAAGCTTGGTGGTTCGAGAACGACGGAAAAGGCGCCTTTACCAACCACCGTATCGCTGTCGGCCAAGCCGCCTACGACCTGCGTGCAGTGGATTTGGAGGGGGACGGAGATCTCGATCTCCTCATCGCCGGGCAGTTCAGCAAGAACGTCGTGTGGCTGGAGAACCCACTCAAGCCGGATTAATGCCTTTCAAGTGAAATGCCCCCTCTCCGGCCCTCCTTCAGAACGCTGCTGCTTTTTTCACGCAACCGGTGTACACTAAGCCCGTGAACTTCGAGCACCACCACTCGCCCGAATCCGCCGTGCCGAGCGATTTTCACTCGCTCTACGAGGGACGCCCCTTCTGCATTTGCACCGTTTGCGGAGAATCTCTCCGCCACTTCGCAGAAGGATACCAGGTCAGCCGGATGTTCCACGGAGAAGAGGTCGTCCTGGAATACGCCATCTGCGCTCCCTGTTACCAAAACCTGGTGAAGGATTTCTCCGAGCACAGTGTTCGATCGATCTTGGATTTCCACGAGCAGCGAGCCCGGCAGCCCCAAAACGACCCCGGTGAACCGGACTACGGATGCGAATTCTGCGAGAATCACCGGTTTCAACTCGTCGAATCCAAGAAACAATTCGTGCTCTGCGGCTTCTTCATCGGAGACCGTTTGCTGCAAGGCCCGCTCTTCGCTTGCGAAGATTGCATCCTCGATCTCAACTCCTGCATCTCCGAGGAAACCCGGCGTCGCAAGACAGAGTTCTTCGACGACCACTTTCCCGGCGTGCCCGCCGGCCTCTGTCCCGATCTCGATCGCATTCCCACTCTGTAGTCCCCGGATGTCATGCACCCCCGGGGGCTTCATACGGCGGCGCGAGAGCCCCGCGTGCGGGGCACGCAAAGGGCTTTACTCTGCGCGGCCGCGGCGTCCTGCCTGGCCGCTGAAGGCGCTGTTGCTCAGCTTCAGATTAACGAATTCTCCGCGGTAAACACCGGCGAAATCCTGGATGAAGACGGTGAAGCCAGCGATTGGATCGAACTCCACAACGCGGGGTCCCTCCCCATTGAGTTGGAAGGATGGTCCCTCACGGACAACCCTTCCAATCCTAGGAAGTGGACTTTTTCGTCCCGGAACCTTCCTGCCGGCGGCTACCTGATCGTCTTTGCCTCGGGGAAGGACCGCCAACCGCTCCAGGGCGCGCTCCACACCGGCTTTCGCCTGAACCGCGACGGCGAATCCCTCTTGCTCACCAGCCCCGGGGCTAGCGGTCCGGCCCAGCCCTTCCATTCCCCCTACCCGCCGCAACGCGAGTCATTCAGTTATGGTCTCGCGGCCGGCGGCGCCTGGCAATACTTTCCCACTCCTTCCCCAGGCCAGCCCAACGCGCCCACCGGCGTCCTGGGCTTCGTCTCGAATCCGCGCGTCAGCAGCCCGCGTGGGTTTTTCGAGGAGCCATTCGATCTGACGCTCACCTGCGATACGCCGGGATCCACCATCGTCTACACCACCGATGGGGACCTCCCGAGTCTGTTCAACGGCACGCGAGTCACGGCTCCTGACGCGGACGCATCGCCGCAAGCGTCTCTCCGGATTTCCGGAGTTACGGTTCTGCGCGCCATAGCCCAACTCCCCGGCTATCAGTCCAGCGCAGTTGAAACGCACACTTATCTTTTTCCCAACGATGTCATTCGCCAATCTCCCGATGGCCAAGCTCCTCCGGGTTGGCCCGCATCCAGCGTGAACGGCCAAGTGTTCGACTACGGGATGGATCCCGAGATTGTCGATCATCCTGAATACGGCAAAAGCATCGTGCCCGGACTCACCGGCATCCCCAGCCTTTCGATCGTCACCGGACTCTCGAATCTGGTTCACCCCCTGCGCGGAATCTACGTCAATGCCGAGAAGGACGGCCGGATCTGGGAACGTCCCGCCTCTTTGGAGTGGCTGCGCACCGACGGGATCCCGGGCTTTCAAATCGATGCCGGTCTGCGCATTCGCGGCGGGTTCTCCCGCGGGGATTTCAATCCCAAACACTCGTTCCGTTTGTTTTTCCGCCAGGAGTATGGCGTGGACAGTCTCCGCTATCCGCTGTTCGATACGGAAGGAGCGGACCGGTTCGAGAAGATGGATCTTCGGACCGCTCAGAACTACGCTTGGAGCAACGACACCTTCAACGATGCCCGCCGCAATACCTTCCTGCGCGACGTCTTTGCCCGGGATACCCAAGCCGCCATGGGCCAGCCCTACACCCGCAGCCGCTACCTCCACCTCTACATCAATGGTCTTTATTGGGGGCTCTACATGACTCAGGAGCGTTCGGAAGCCGACTATGCCCAAACGTATTTCGGAGGCCGCTCCAGCGATTACGATGTCGTTAAGGTGGAAGCCGGCCCCTACACCATAGCCGCCACGGATGGAGACCTCGACGCCTACGCCCGGTTACATAGTTTGGTGAACCGGCCTCTCGATGACGCCGCCTTCTTTGCCCTCCAGGGCTTGGACCTCGCCGGAAGCGAAGACTCCAGCTTGGAACGTCATCTCGATGCGAGCAACCTCATCGACTACATGCTCGTTATCTATTACACCGGAAGCTTCGATGCCCCCCTCGCCGGAAGCGGGCGCGCCAACAACTTCTACGCCATCCGCAATCGCACTGCCCCCGACGCCTGGCGCTTCTTCTGTCACGACATGGAGCATTCCATGCTGGACGTGCATGAGAATCGCCTAGGCCCCTTTTCCTCGGGTCAGCAGTTCGAGTACTTCAATCCCCAATGGTTGCATCAGCAACTCGCCGCCAGCCCAGCTTACCGTCTCCAATTCGCCGATCACGTCCGAAAGCACTTCTTTCACGGCGGCATTCTCACACCAGCGCGCGCCATCGCCCGCTGGCAGGAACGGCGCGCCCAGATCGAATTGCCCATCGTCGCGGAATCCGCGCGCTGGGGAGACCAACACGAGACCATCCCCTACACACGCGCCGATTGGACAGCCGAAGTCAACCGCGTGGTGGATACGTGGTTTCCTGCCAGGACTGGCATCGTCTTCCGCCAGTTCCAAACCGCCGGCCTTTACCCTGCCGTCGATGCCCCCGATTTCAGCCAGCACGGCGGTTACATCGAGGAGGCGCAATCCTACCGTCTGCGGATGACCGCGGGCACACTGTTTAATCCCATGCCCGGCGATATTCTCTACACGGGGGACGGCAGCGATCCTCGATTGCCAAACGGCGAACCGAATCCCGAAGCGCTGGTCTATGATCGAAGCGGTCCGGGGCTCGCCATCTCGGACACTCTCCGCCTTCGGGCCCGGCTTCTGCACGAAAACGGAGCCTGGAGCGCCCTCACCGAAGCGACATTCTACACCTCCCGCCCCGCGGCGCAGGGTTCGCTGGCCTTCACGGAGATCATGTACCACCTCGACGATGCGAACAGTTCGACCGAGTTCGACGCGAATGAGTTGGAGTTCCTCGAGATCCGGAACCTATCCAGCGAGCGGGTTTCCCTTGAGGGAGTCCGCGTCGAGGAAGGCGTCGAATTCGATTTCAGCGATAGCGAGATGAGGGAATTGGAATCCGGAGCCTACCTATTGCTGGTCCGCAATGCCGCAGCCTTCTCCGCACATTATGGGCAGGGCTTGCCCGTTGCCGGCAGTTACGGAGCCACAAGCAACACCGCTCTGTCCAACAGCGGAGAAGGTCTGCGTTTAACCGGGCCCGGCGGCGTCCTCCTCCACGAGGTGATTTATTCCGACGATCCCCCCTGGCCGGCCCAAGCGGACGGCGACGGCTTCAGCCTGGTTAGCATCCGCGATCCCGCTTCAGGGCCTGACGATTGGCAAAGCAGCGCCAAGCCGGGAGGCAGCCCGGGCCGGGCCGAGCCGTCCGCGGCCGCGGGAATTTCCGAGTGGATGTCCACGCACGGTATAACCGATCTCCAAGCCGATCCGGATCTCGACGGCTGGAATCATTTCATGGAGTACGTCGCCGGATCCGAACCTTTCCTTGCCGATGGCGGCCCCGAGTTGGAGGTTCACATCCTCGCGCCGGCGCAATACCGGCTCGAATACCTGCGCCGAGAGGATCTCGAAGGAGTCGCCATCACCTTCGAGACCTCGGCCGATCTCCAAACCTGGGCCGTTTTGCCCGCCGGCGCCGCCGGCGGAACCACCCCAGCCTCGAGTGAACGTCTCCGAGTCTGGCTCCACGCAGCGCCGGATCCAACCCAACCCCAGCGCTACTTCCGCCTGCAGATTGTCGCGGACGCCTTGCCGCCCTGAGGCATCCCCCACGAGGAAAAGCTCTGCGCATTCAAAACCGCGTAAACGCGGAACCCCAAACTGCTCCTAACGCGGCTTGTTTCGTGGCCTCGTACACCTGCCGCGTGAGTTCTCTCCCAAGCTGCAGGCTTCGATGTCCTCGAAACGTTCGATTTTCTTAATGTTCTCGTTCGTTTCTTGTACTCGGCTTCCCTGCCCTTAGCCGGGCTGATGAATCGGCCGTTAACGAACCAAGAACGAAGAACGAAGAACTTTCGTCTTCGAAAAAAGCGCGGCACAGCCGCGCACTCCAAAGACTTCGTCAAACTCTTGCCTGGCGAGATTCTGGACCCCTTTGCGGGCTTGGCGGCCTTGGCGAGAGACCAGAGTCTTTTGACTCAAGCAGTCTCAAGAGCCCGCCTGAGGACTGGTCCTGGAAACCATGGATGGACACAGATGAACACCGATGAGGAAGAAGCATTTATCGCAAAGGGGGGGAGAATGGTTCCTCTACCAACCTTCGCACAAGGATTTTGTCTGGGTATTGTGGAGGGGCGGGCTCCCGCACGCCCTGTCCCGCAATAGGTCTCCATCCCGGGACCAGGCCGTCACGGAGGCCGGCCCTCCAGGTTCAGAACTCCTGATCTGGCGAGCGGATACAAGGAGGCCAAGGGATGAGGATGAGCCGGAGGCCCTTGGACTGCGGCGAGCATCGCCGCTCTCTATAAGGCGCGGAGCGCCGTGCATGCGGAAGCTTGTAGAGTGCGCCAGTCCTCTGGGGTTTTGGATGGGGCCGCGGAGTCTCTGGGAGGCCGAGGCGGGGTTGGGATTGGCGGAGTTCTGTGCGCGGCCGAAAGCGGCGATGCTCGCCGCAGTCCAAGGGCGGCGGACAAGCCGCCGCTAAGAGGCCTCGTCGAGCATCGCCGCTCTCTCCCGGCGCGGAGCGCCGTCCCCGTAGCTGCATTCGCAAGAATGCAGACTGGTGGCCCAAGAAGTCTCAAGCGCCCGCCTGGGGACTGGTCCTGGAAACCACGGATGGACACAGATGAACACGGATGAAGAAGAGGCATCTCTCGCAAAGGGGGGGAGAATGGTTCCTCTACCAACCTTCGTACAAGGATTTGTCTGGGTATGGTGGAGGGGCGGACTCCCGCACGCCCTGTCCCGCAATAGGTCTCCATCCCGGGGGAATGTTCCATTCGCGTTAATCGGCGGTGGTTTCATCGACGGACCGGCGCAGAATAATCGCGACGTATAGCAACTCTTGCAATTGTGATGGAACCAGCCGTGTCGGTCATCCTTCCTGCCTACAACGCTGCGACCTCCCTGGCGACGGCGGTTGACAGCGTGCGGGCCCAGTCGTTCCCGGACTGGGAACTCGTCATCGTCGATGACGGTTCGACGGACGCTACTGCGGAAATTGCGCACGCAGCAGAGAGCGGGGACGAGCGGATTCGGGTGGAACGTATCCCGCACGGCGGTGTGGTTGCCGCGCACAACGCCGGGTGGAAGCTCGCGCGCGGTCGATTCATCGCGCGGATGGATGCCGATGACGAGATGCATCCGGATCGCCTTCGCGATCAGGTGGCGCTGTTGGAAAGCCGGCCTGAGCTTGGTTGCGTCACCGCCCTGGTCGAGTTTGGCGGCGATCCCGTAAGAGCGCGGGGCTATGCCCTGCACGTCGAGTGGCTGAACTCGTTGCGCGAGCCGCAGGATCTGGCGCGATGCCGCTTCATCGAGTCGCCGGTGGCGAATCCGAGTTCGATGGTGCGACGTGAGGTGCTGAGACAGTTCGGATCGTACCGTGAAGGCGACTGGCCGGAGGACTATGAGTTCTGGCTGCGCCTGCTCGATGCCGGAGTGCAGATCGGAAAGGCGCCGCGGGTGTTATTGCGTTGGAATGATCCGCCGCTCAGACTCTCCCGCACGGACGAGCGCTACTCCGACCGTGCTTTCTATGCGTTGAAGTGCCGTTATCTGGCGCGCTGGCTCGACCGGCGTGTGGCGAAGCAGCGGTCGATCTGGTTGTGGGGTGCGGGCCGGGTGACGCGGCAGCGTTTTGCGGCGCTGGCCAACGGCGGGGTGCGCCTCGCCGGCTTCATCGACATCGACGCGAACAAGATTGGGCACACGATCGATGGCCTGCCGGTGATCGCCCCGGATCAGGTTCCGCGGCCCGGCCAGGGATTTGTCATCGGAGCTGTGGGGGTGCGCGGTGCGCGCGAACTCATTCGCGCCGAACTCCAGCGGCAGGGGTTTCGTGAAGGCGAGGATTTCTTGCTGGCGGCGTAGAGCGGACTCATCTGGCGCCGGAGTAGGATACGCGCTGGCGTCTGCGCGACCCGGACAGCGGCAAGCGATGACTTTCGGAACCCGAAAGGGCATCCCGCCCCCGATTCGGGCATGATCGGGTCCGCCTCAATGCCGGTCCGGCCGGATGGCCCTCTTGACCCGGCGATTGCGCCGGTCCTCCGAATCGCCGCCGCCTTGCAGCGGGCGCTGCGAGGCCACCGGTTCCAGGGATTCCCCAGGCGGAAGCCCACTCCCGCCCCCGGACAGTCCTCCCGCCTTGTCCCCGCCGGTCTCACCCGCGCTTTCCTCCCCAAGTCCGGTCGCGACCGGATCTTCCGGAGGCCAGGCCTCCCGCGGATCCGGATGGTCGGGAAAGCGCTGATAGGCATCAGCCCCGATGCCTGTGCGCAGGTCTTCGTAATAACTGGCCTCGCCCAGCTCCCGCTCGCTTTCCACCACCACCGGCTGGATGAAGATGAGCAACTCTTTGCGGGATTTCCGGGTTCCGCTGGTCTTGAAGGCATGCCCGAGTACAGGAATACGGCTGACAAAGGGGATCCCCTGCGAGTCCTCCTCTTCCGTCTCCGTAATCAGCCCGCCCAAGACCACCGTCATCCGGTTGGGTATGGTCACCGTAGTCGTCAGGCGGTCCGTTCCAATGATGGGGACCTGGTCGCCGCCCACCTCCGTCATTCCGATCACCGTGTCGTTCACTTGCGCGATAGTCAGGGTGACCTCGTCGTTGTCGTTGATCAAGGGGATGACTTCGAGCTTCAGAACCACGTCGCGAAAATCGATGTTCGTCCGCACATTGTCCGTGTTCGAAAGGTCGGTGATGCTGCTCGTCGGCACGGGAACCTCTTGTCCCGAAGTGATCACCGCCTTTTTGTTGTTGGCCGCATAGACCGCCGGACGAGACAAGATCTTGAACCGGTTCGAACGTTCCAAGGCACGGATGAACACCTCGACATTGTCGCTGATCTGTCCGTAAAAATTCAGACCGCTCAGCGGCGAGACCGTCTCGGTGAGGATGTTCTCGCGCATGTCCCCCACCGCATTCAACAGACCCGGCCTGGTTAGAAAGCTGCTCGCATAACCGCCGTCTCCGGTTTTCTCGAACTGCTGCAGCCATTCCACACCGAGATCGAGCCCGTCACCCAAGTCCAACTGGCCGATGATCGTGGCCAGATAGACCTGCGGCGGTTTGCGATCGAGCCGGTCCAGGATGTCGTCGAGCTTGTTCAAGCTGTCCCGCGGCCCGACCGCGATGATGGCGTTGGCTTGCAGATCGGCGATAATGCGGGTTTTGCCTACCTGAACCGATATGGGCGCGTTGCTCTCCAAAGGCTCCAAAAGTTGGTCCGCCCGTCCCCCGGGATCAGCCTCGGAAACATCGCGCATCTGTGCTCCCCGTCGCGTCCGCCCGGTCAAGGTCGAGGCTTGCACGGAAGCTTGCGGCTGCTCCCGCGTCGTGATCGATCCCCCGCCCGGCAACGGCGTCGTCCCCGTCCCCGTATCTTGCAAGACATCCGCCAACACCGGCAAGACCTCGTCCACAAAGACATAGCGCAGGCGGCGCTCCAAAGTCTCCCCGATGGGGATGGGCTGATCAAATTGATCGATCAGGCTGGAGATATAGGTGAATTCGTCGGGCCGCGCCACCACCATGATCCGGTTCAGACGGTCGTCCGGCACTACCTGCGGCGGCGTCTCCTCCTCGGATCGCGCCGTCGCCCGCGGACTGGAATCCGTCAAGGTGTTGCGTCCCACCGCCGCTCCCGGTCCCCGGGTGGCCAGCGTCGCCTGAATGATCTGGGCCACGATCGATGCCTCGGCATGCACGAGATCAAAAAAATCCGTGATCCGCTCGCCTTCGCCGTGCGGGATGTCGATGACCGTGCGCAATTGCTCCAGACGCCGGATGATCGAGCTGCTTTCCGTGATGATGAGACCCGGCGGGTTGGCCACCGGGGTGATCCGTCCAAAAGGATTGAGCCCGATGTGATTGGCGAAAATCGAGCCGGCCTCTGTGGGATCGAGAAACTTCAAGGCCATGAAATAGCCCACCAGCGTTCCGCCTCCCGGCAGCTCGCCAAGCGAACGGTGGATAGTCATGCCTTCGCTCATCGTAGCCTGGTCCGCATCCTTGAGCATGACCCGGACGCTGCGCCCGTCGTCGCCTTCCGACAGGATATAGCCGTTGATCTGTAAGGCTCCTTCCATGAGCCGCAAGGCTTCCTCAGGAGTCACATCCTGCTCCGTCACCAGACTGAGGGACTCGCCGTCGAAGACCCGGCTGTCCTTGATCACCACCTTTCCCGACAAGCGCTGATACACGTCGAGGATGTCGGATACCGGATTGTTCGGAAACTTCAGGGAAACGGCGCCGTCGGCCTCCCACGGATTGGCTGGCTCCTGAGCGCAGAGCGGGCAAGCCGTCAAAACCATGAACGAAGTCGCAATCGCGCCCCTGATCCGGGTGCGTCTGCGAGGAAAGGGGGAGCGAATTGATGCCATGATAGGATGCAGCGCTTGCCCTTACTCCACGCCCTCGGGTTCGGCGCGGATTTGAGCGATGGTGTCGCGGGCGAAGCTGTTGAGCCGCTCCGAACCCGCGTCGGGATTGTCGGTCAGAAAATCAGCAAAAGTCGCCCGAAACTCGGTCTGCCGGATCTTGGGCAGCAGATCGAGAATGGTGATGAGGTCCGGATCCAGGCGCTCCACCCAAGGTTCCCGTTTCCATTCCTCGGCCGGCCGTCCGGGTTCCGCCTTCCGCCGCCGCTGCCGCCGGATCTCTTCCGGAGCGATCTGAAGCGGATCGAAGCGCACCAAGACCTCCTGACCGTCCGCCTCGATGCGCACCTGGACGGTTTCCATCCGCGTCCCTTCCACGGAGACGATGCGCCACCCCAAGGCGTTGGGTTCCCGGCCCACCGTCACGGTCTGATTATTGCTCCGGTTGAGGATGGTGGCCACAGGGCCTTCCGGCAGCTTGGCGATGCCCGTGACCACCAAGGCGTCCGACAAGGTCAGCAAGCGCCGGAAAGGCGACGAGGAAAACAGGGAGTCGTAGCTGTTGGCGGGCAGTTTTCCCGGAAGATCCGGGTCCGCAGCCTCATCGGCCGCCGTTGCCGTGCCGCAGAGAAACCCGCAGACACACAGCCGCAGAACTTCGCGCCACACCCTGTTCTTCTCGTGCATGACCTGACTATTCAGCGTTGATACAAGCGTGCGATTGTCACCCGGCATTCTCCCAAGGGCTCCGGCGTCTGCGCATCTTGCTGATCGGGATACACCTTGAGAAACTTGATCGCCTGAAACAACACCGGCGACTGCAGCGAAGCCAGCCACCGGTAAAGCTGATACTCTGGCCCGTCCAACTGCAAGGTCACCGCCACTTCCTCGAAATGCGCGGAGCCCTCCGGCTTGACCAGCACAATCTGGTCGATGTCCAGATCGTGCGCCAATGCGCTCGATCGCATTTCTTCGAGCAGGCCCGAGTGCGCCGATCCCCGGTCCTCGAAGCGAGGCATATGCGCGGTCAACCACGCTCCCCTCTTTTCCCAGAACTCCCGTTCCATCAAAACTGCTTCATTGGTTTCGATCTCCGATTCCAGGACCGCGAGCTTCTCCTGTTTTTCTTTCACCCGGCCCTGGTACTCCTTGAACAGAATCCCGTTGACCACGAGGAAACCGGTCGCTGCACACAGCAACAACAAACGTTTTTCGCTTTTCCGCAGTCCTCTCATCCTCTCATGACGTATTAGGCCTAACGCATGGCTCCTTTGATCTCGAAGGTGGCGCCTCCGTCCTCGGCCACCTGAGGTTCCGGCATGCTCCAACCAAACAGGCGGGCTTCCTCGTCCGCGTTCAACAGGCGAACGAATTCGAAAGCCTCACCCGCCGCCCGGGCTTGACCTCGCAATGTCACTTCCGCCCCTTTACTCTCGAAATCGCGCAAGACCACGCCGCCCTTTGGCATGACCCGGGCCACATGGTCGAGATGCAAAAGCGGATAGCGCCTCGGCTCAATCACGTCCCGCAACCCCCGCCAACGTTCCCCCGTGCTCCGCACCGCAGCGGCCGCCGCTCGCGTCGGAGCCGCCCGCGTTTCTGCCTCGGCCACGCGCTGGCCGATCCGCTCCTCCCTCTGCTTTAGGGACACCACCAGCCAGCCGTAAGCCGCCAATCCGAGCAGCACCGCC
>JBGTBW010000115.1:0-16436 GCA_041749135.1 Verrucomicrobiales bacterium | reverse complement strand
GGGATGGGTGGCTCTGCGCGGCGAAGCTGGACGGGGCGCAGACGGAGGCTTACGTGTGGGGAGTCGATCTCGCGGGGAGTCTGAGCGCTACGGGCGGAGTGGGAGGATTAGCGGCGATTCTGGATTTGAACGGCGAGTCCGTGACGATAAGCGGAGTGCATTTCCCCGCCTACGATGGCAACGGGAACGTGATGGCCCTGGTGAGCGACGTGTCATTCGGCACTTTCGCGTATCGCCCATGGAAGGGATGGGGTTATTCTCCGGTTACCGGTTTATTCGAGGTCCAAAACGGGTGGCGCAAGTATATGAAGGACGCGGGCGCAGTTCGGTGGGTCAATTTGCCGATCATCGACGTTCTCGACCTCCTTCCTTATGACATGGCGAGGTATTTTGGTAAGGGAGGAACGGACGCCGCTGGGACGCAGTTTTACACAATAAAATCCGCAAAGGCTTGGCGAGAAGAAAGTGTTGCATATAAGTGCTTATGTAATGGCGATCGCCCCAAATACCCTCAGTTGGAATACAAATAGAGATTGGACGACGGGGATGAAAAAATGGCAAAAGCTACTCTTGCTATGGATTGGTGCGCTTATGTGGGCACTCCTTGCGCCATATTTAGGATTCATTATCGGAGAGGTGATTCGGGGAATCAACGAACCCTTCGGCCATGTCGCCGCCGGAATGTTAGTTAGCGTTATCATTCTAATTAGCGCGGCAGCATACACAGTTGCGATTATACGAAAGCCGTAAGATGAGCCAGGCGTCAGTCAAGGCCTTCCAAAACACAGTTCGCGCCAGTATTAGACCCATACTTTGATATGCATACTCAAGGTATTACATTGCATACATTGCAGGGTGATGCCAACCCCACTGGCGGTCTCATTTTAGCAGGATTGGTTGCTTGCGTTTCTCGAGCCGACTCCGTTCGGAGAGATTGCACTATTCGCTGCCGGTCCTGCAGCTCTTGCCGCGCAATGAAATACGCCGCCGTTGCCTTCCTTGCGATCAGCGCCTGCTCGGAGCCACCGAACGAGACTATGAATTTCATAGTACACCAACCACCCTCGGAGGGCCTCGATGTCATCTTTGAGTACCCGCTCCCAGTCTCAGAAGCAGGCTTGCGCGCGGAGCATAAGAGGCTCCTTACAGATTGGACTATACGGTTCCTGAATAAAGACGAATCAGCTGTAGCAAACCAACTGAAAGATGATTGGGTGAAATTGAACCAGCCAGTCGTCCGAAGGTTCACCAACTACCTTGCTACACTCCGTCCATCCTGCCTCTCGTTTTGCGGTGACCGAGCATGGCTTACAGTTTCAGGATCTCCGCGTGCTCACAAGCTGATGCTCCGCCCGCCACGGGAGCTGTCCGAGGATGAACAGCGTTTCCTGGCGAGCTTTGATGCGCCGGGCTTAGATACATTTGCCAGCCATTTTTATGATCTGTTCGAATGGGGCTCTCCATACGAATCTGGCATTGTTATGGACCTGGCGCCACTTTCGGATCAACATTTGCCCAGGATAGGTTCTTGGCGCGGCAGCATATGCTTGTACTATGTGTCTAACGGTGATCTGCTCCTCCTCAACAGAGAGGGGCGTGTCGCGCAATGGCGCCACGACGCTGGTTGGGGAGACGAAGCAAGGAATCGCGGAGACTTGCCTATTGTTGTCAGATTCGATTCATTTGCCGAGTTCGTTGACAATTACATCGGCTACTTGAATGGCACGGCGCCATTTATAGATGACCTGCCTTCGCACGAATGACTGATTACTTATCCTCGACAAGTCATAGACACAGTTATGTCTGGGGGCTGGACTTAAGCGGCGGCTTCCAGGGGGCAGGGGGAGTAGGAGGACTTAAGGAACCCATCACGCGGTGAATCCCTTCCGCTTCAGCACGAAGTATTGCGACGACGAGAGCGGCTATCTCAACTACGGATTCCGCTTCTATAGCCCGGAGACGGGGAGGTGGCTAAACAGGGATCCCATCGGAGAAGAGGGCGGTTTGAACCTGTATGGGTTTGTGGGGAATGATGGGATGAACGGTTGGGATTTCTTGGGAAATTATGCTTCACAACAGGAAGCTGAGATGGCAGCTGTGGTGGCGATTGGACAGCGTGCTAGACGTTCTAGGATTTGGGGGGCTAGCGACTTTGCGAAGGTTGATGGAGCAAGGATTGGGACAGGATGATTATTTATTACTGGATCTGACGCTTGCAAGGCGTAGGCGTGGCGGGGCTCCCATAGGGGTTGCGGGTGTAGAGTACAGCGCAGTAGTGTATTGCAGGCCGCAGCCCGGAATCCCTGCGTCCGAGAGGTTTGACTTTGTATGGCAAAGAGGAATCATGCCGAGTGCTGAAGATCTCATGGCAGGGAGAATCGGGCATTCAGAGCCTATTGTGGATCTGACCCAAGCAGCCCTGGCCGAGGCTGGGGGCGACGCAGACGCAATTCTTTCCATTTTTCATACCCACACGATGGTTTACTTTGTTTTGATAGTCGATATTGTGCTACAGACCGATCCCGCTGCGCAAATCGATCTTACGAACGTGCTGTCTGTGAATCCTCCTATGGCGCCAGCCAGCCCGGGAGATCTTGAGTTTGTGATCCCCAGAATTGATTATTATGTTGTGTGGGAGTTGGATGGGCGTTTCGGGGTAAACCAGTATGCAGAGGGAAACAGATAGGAAACATGAATCACGTAATGAAGGCGTTTGGATTCGTAGTGACTGTGTTTGCGCATCCGTGCGCTTTACTGTATTGCATGGGTGAACCCGAGCCTGAACCATCTTTAGTTGCTATTGCCGTAGAGTTTGAAGGGGGTGAGATGACGGATCAATTGGAGAGCTTGGTAGGTGGTAAAGGGCCAAGCGAGATTCGATCTAATCCGGCTCTTTTGGGATACTGGGTCTCAGGTAGGGAAGTGCATCTCTTACTAGACACTAAGCCGGGACGAGAGTTGGTGAAGGAGTGGGGTTATGTGCACGCGAAGTTATTTTCGTTGTTGGTGGAACGGCGAATTGCAGAAGGAAGAGGAATGAAGTTTCCCGGCCTGTGCACAGACTTCACACTGGGGAGCTTAGATGAGGTAGACGATCTCGTGAGCAAGAAGACGGTGGTGGCACGTGTATCCTTCTCAGACAGCAAGTTGGACCTGGAGGCTGTGGTGGCTAGAATCCGTGATAAAGGGCTGGATGATCGTCTGCTTTGTTTTGGCGAGTTTAGCAGCTATGATTTGATATATCACGGCCGTGGTAGACCGGAATTCTTGCTTTTCATAGAGGAGAAGAAGGGGGATAATGAATTGTCAGATGTGTTGGGAGCCATTCTTGGGGGGGATAACGCGGATTGGGAGAGTTTGACACTTAGTCGATTTGTATTGATCCGACAACCGGACTCAAGAGATGCGGAGTGAATGGTTCTGAGTTCGGTTCCGCCATTTTTTTCTCAAAGCTCTGCTTTGGCGTGTTGCTTCGGCAAACCCGGGGGTTCGTAAAAATAGGAAAGAACGGAGGCGCCGTTTTTCCCGCGTTCGCGCAGGCAGCCCCGCCGCCCAACGACGATTTCGAGAGTGCGGACGATCTGGGGTCCGCCCCCTCGGTGAGCGCGACGGAGTCCAACCTCGAAGCCACCACGCGCCAGGCGGGCAGCGGGGCATACATCCTGCCCCGTCCTCGTCCTCATTGGCCAGGACGCACAGGAGTGCATCCCTCCTGGGTCAATCTAGGGGACAAACCTAATGCATTCTCTGCGCGAAGCGCTTTGGAGTGCGCGGCTGCGCCGCGCTTTTCCTCCCTCGCTCACGCGCCTTTCAACCTCACCTCAGCCCCGGTTCCAGCACAGAATCTCCCGGGCTCGATGGGAGAGTCTCAGGCCAGAGGTCAGGCTGCCGCCTAAAGCGCGGCCAAGCCGCGCACTCCAAAGACTTCGTCAGCCCCTGAAGGGCTGAGCTTGGATCGGATTGGCGGTATGCTGCCGCCATCTCATCCGCGATGCTTCGGCTCATTGAATTTGAATTTCCTCGGCTTCCACGTGCGCTCTCGCAAGGTTAGGAGTTCTGAGCCTTGGGCGACGCGGACGCTTTGATTCACATGGCTGCGAGCGGGTGTTTCCAGCGGAGGCGTGTGAAGCGGGCGAAGTCGCTATCGGTTGAATACCAATCGCAGTCGAACTCCATGGCGAGCGCTGCGTGCCACGCGTCCGCCACAAGTTTGCCGCGAGCGGGGATGCCTTCGCAGAGGTCCTGGAAGATCGTCCAGTTTCTCTGTCCTGGATGGAGAATGCAGGCCTGAGGCCGGGTTCTCAGGTTGTTGCAGAAGCGAAAGGCGAGATCGAGAGGCGTGGGATCCTTAAAAACGCGCGGATTCGTGACGATCCGTACGAAGGCGCTGAGCACGGACTCAGAGAGAGCGAACGCTTCGGGGCCCGTCGCCATGGTAGTAAGCCATGCTGCGTACGCCGCGTGTTCGGGGGTCGAATCCGGGCGGTGTGCGTAGACCAGCACATTGACATCGCAGAGCTTCATTGCCCGAAGTTTTCGGCGTCCTCGGCGGCGATGAGAGCATTGGATCGATTGAGATCGATGTTTGGATGGGGCCCTTCCTGGCCGTAGGTGAGCAGATCGAAGGGTGCGGCATCGGAGGCGGAAGACTCCGTCCTCAGGGCGGCCCGGCCTGCTTCCGCCAGGAAGGCGCTTAAACTCTGGCCCTTGGCACGAGCGGCCCAGCGAAGACGTTCTGCGAGTTCATCATCGAGTAATATAGTAGTACGCATCGATCATATCAGAATATGTATCTCGAGGCTGTCAAGTGCCTTCCGGTAATGGCTAGGACATTCTCTGCGCGAAGCGCTTTGGAGTGCGCGGCTGTGCCGCGCTTTTACTTCCTCGCTCCACGCGCCGTTCAACCTCACCTCAGCCCCGATTCCAGCACAGAATCTCCCGGGCTCGATGGGAGAGTCTCAGGCCAGAGGTCAGGCTGCCGCCCAAAGCGCGGCAGAGCCGCGCACTCCAAAGACTTCGTCAGCGCCCCTTGTTTCGGCTCATTGAATCTCGTTCTCCTTCATGGCCGCTAGGCGACGGAGGACTCGGCTTCCACGTGCGCTCTCGCAAGGTCAGGAGTTCTTTTGCGGAGGCCAGAGCCTTTGAGGAGAAGCTGATCCCTGGCGGATCGCCTGCAAGCCCTGAACCCGGACACCGGACTGCTGCGTCGCGCGGCTTGCTGGCTTTTCGCGGCCCAGAGGTCCTAGTCTGCCGAATCGAATCCGTATGCATCTGGTCATTACTTGTCTGTAGCGGGGATCGAGCGGCCGCCCAATACCGCAGAGGGCGGCTCTTGGGAGCACGGAAACCGTCCGGCGCCGGTTGCTCGCCCTGGCCCTCCTGATCCTGACGGCAACGCTTTTCGGCGGCCCGCCTTCCGCCGCAGGACAAAGCGTCGCTCGCGAGTGGAACGAGGAGATTCTTGCGGCGATCCGGATCGACCGGCCGAACCCGCCAGTCCACGCGCGGAACTTGTTCCACCTGGCGGGGGCGATGTATGACGCGTGGGCGGCCTACGATGATGTCGCGGCCGGATACCTGCACCACGAACGGGCGGAAGCGGCGGATGCCGATGCAGCCCGGCACGAGGCGATCAGTTATGCTGCCTACCGCGTGCTGCGCAGCCGGTACCAGACCTCGGCGAGCGCTGCGGTCACCGCGGCGGCGCTCGATGCCCGGATGGTAGCGACCTTTCCGCCCGCGACGGACACGGTTGCGCGGTGGACAGGACCCCAGATTGGTGAAGAGCAGGGGTTTTACCGGGTCGTGCAGATGCCGGGGCCTTGAGGAGTGGGCGTTAACCCAGCGTCCCTGACGGTCTGGTCCTGGAATGAAGATCCATCGCGCGACAGGGCGTGCGGGAGCCCGCCCCTCCAGGATGCGGGATGCAGGATGCGGGATTCGGGATGGAGGTTCCGGAATGCAGACCCATGGCGGGACAGGGCGTGCGGGAGCCCGTCCCTCCAGGATAGCCAGACAAGACCTGGAGGGCCGGCCTCCCTGACGGCCTGGTCCTGGTATGGAGACCCATCGCGCGCCAGGGCGTGCGGGCCCCCCCCTCCAAGTCTATGACGGCTCCTGACGAAATGTTATGAGAAACGCGAGCCGGGAAAGACCACTTTAGTGGCCATAGAGCAAATAGGGTTGGCGGCGTTTGCGGAAGGCCTCGACGTCGTCTTGCCAGAGGGCCTCGATCTCCGCGACCGGGAGATGACGCGCCACAGCGTCGTAGGTTGGGGTATGTTGCAGGAGCTTTTGAAACTCTGGAAAACCCAGTTTCTCCCGGTTTTGACGATGCAACTCGGCGCCGATGGCCACGCCGGCGGAGACAGGCCGGAAAGCCGCGCGGTTGGTGAGTTCGATGCGTATGCCCTGGCAGCTTTGTCCAGCAAACTTGCTCGCCTCCGGAGTGAAGACCGCGGGATAGAAGCGGATCCCGGGCAGCGCGAGACGGTTGAGGGCGCCGGATAAGGAAGCGCCGTCGATGTATGGGGCTCCTGCGAGTTCGAAAGGAGTGGGTGTGCCGCGGCCGACGGAGAGATTCATGAACTCGAGGAGACCGATGCCGGGATAGAGGGTAGCCGCGGTGAGGCTGCGCATGTTCGGGGAGGGATCTGCCCAGGGAAGGCCGGTTTGGTCCAGATAGAATGCGCGATGCCAGTGGCGCAGGGGAACTACGGTGAGGTCGAGATCGAGAGCGCGTTCCTCGCGAAACATGCGGGCCAGTTCTCCGGGAGTCATGCCGTGCCGCAATGGAATGTCGTGAAACGCAGTGAAGCTTTGGGCTCCCTCCCGAAGGGGTCCCTCGACGCCGAGTCCGCCAATGGGGTTGGGACGGTCGAGGACGATGAAATCGAGACCGTGCTCAGCGGCGGCTTCCATGGCCAGGCCCATGGTGGAGATGTAAGTGTAAAAGCGGCAGCCGATGTCCTGAATGTCGAAAACGAGGGCGTCGAGACCCGTCAGGGCTTCGGCGGCCGGGCGATTCCGGTCTCCGTAGAGGCTGTGGATGGGAAGGCCAGTGGCTTCGTCGGTTTCGTTGGGTACGGCTTCATCGCGGAGTCCGCGCAGTCCATGTTCCGGGCTGAAGAGCGCGGCGAGTTCCACACCGGGAGCGGCGGCGAGCAGATCGATCGTGGATGTGCCGCGGCGGTCTTTTCCGGTGTGATTGGTGATCAGGCCGAGGGTTTTCCCTGTCAACGCCGCAAAGTTTTCGCCGGCGAGGACATCGATGCCGGTGAGCACGGGTTCCGGCGGCCGGAATCCTTCCGGAAAAGCGATGAGGGCTTGGGCGGCGAGGTTGGCCAGATCGATGCGCAGGGACTCGGTGCGGCCCTTCTCGCTGGGGTGATTGCGGTTGGTGAGGATGATGAGGAAGGCGTCCGTTTCCGGATCGATCCAGAGGGAAGTCCCTGTCCAGCCGGTGTGCCCGTAACTGCGCGGGCCGAAGTAGCGTCCGCGGGGCGAAGAGAAGGAGGAATCGATGTCCCAACCGAGAGCGCGGCGGTCGGCGAGGGAATCGGGAGATTGGACCGTGGACATGAGGGCGATGGATTCAGGCCGGAGGGGAGCCGGAGCGGGTCCGGTCTTGTGGCCGAGCATCATGCGGCAGAAGCGGGCCAAGTCGGCGGCAGTGGTGAACAAGCCCGCGTGTCCGGCGACTCCATCCATGAGGCGAGCCACGGGATCATGAACCTGGCCATGAACCAGGCCGGTGGATTCCCGGGCCGTCGGGGCGATGCGGGAAAGGGATTCGGGCGCGGGGCAAAAACCGCTGTCGGCCATTCCCAGCGGCTCAAAAATGCGGCTCCGGGAGAACTCGTCGAGCGACAGCCCGCTTACGCTTTCCACAATGGCTCCGAGGAGAATGAAATTGACGTCGCTGTAGCGAAACTTTGCGCCGGGTTCCGTCAGATGAGGACTTCGATAGGCGATTTCGAGAGCGGCTTTGGAGCCTTGCCAGGGTTCGTCGCGCGGGATGACCGGAGCCAGGCCGGAGGTATGGATGAGGAGCTGTCGCAAGGTGATCCCGCCTTTGCCATGTTCGGCGAGCCGCGGCAGATACCGGGCGGCGGCGTCCTCGAGATCCACCTTTCCGTCCTCGTGAAGGCAAAGGATAGAGGGCGCCGTGGCGACGGCCTTGGTCAGGGAAGCGGCATCGTAAATAGTGTCGAGTTGGGCGGGTGCGACCTCGGGATCGACGCTGCGGGAACCGCGGACGAGACTCCAGGTTTGACCGCGGTGCTCCAGCCAGACGACTCCGCCGGGGATGTGTTTGGCGGCGATGGCCTCTTCCAGGCGGCGCTCCATGGCGTCGAGGACATCGGGACGGAAGACTTCAGGGGCCGGTCCGGCCATGGCCGTGGCCATGCCAGCAGTCAGGATCAGGACGGGAAATGAGGCGATGCGGCAAGACATGGTCTTTGAGTTGGCGGCTTGCTTGGGTGCGGCGTTAGCGGGTTCTCGGGTGGTCATGGGGCCATTGCACGGCCCGGGTGGATCCGCTCACCGGCGGCGGGGATCCCGCCGTGGCCGAGAGACTCTGGGTTGTCGTTGAAATCGGACGATACGCAATGGATGATGCCCAGGCCGCCGGTCAGTCCGGCCGGTTTTTCGCAGAGCATGTTCTTGCCGGTTCGCATTGGGTAAGGATACATGGATAGATGGGAATGGCCCGGCTATGGGCCGGCGTCGATTTCGGGATGCGAGACAAGTTTTTCATGACTGCTGGAAGCTTGAGGAATGGGAACAGGCGGCGCGGCCGGTGCGTGCGAGCGTTGCGATGCGGCGTCCTTGGGATGCGGTGGGTCCTGCTCCTGTTGGCGGTGGCCATGTCCAAGCCAGCGCCGGGTCAATCAGTGATCCTTGAACCCTTTGAGCGTGAAGCACTGAGCCAATATTTTCCGAAGGTGTTAGAGAAACTGGATGCACGGCAGCCGGTGCACGTGGTCTTTTTGGGAGATACTGCGGTGTTTGAATCCTTGGAGGACGGGAGTCCCGGGGCGGGGGAACTTTTTCTGAGGCACTTGGCGGCGCGTTTTTATTACGCGGAAGGCGTACATCGATTGGAAGACGGCGTGTATCCATTTTTGCTGGGCCCTCATTTCACCTTTGAGGTGCTGGGAGCGCGGGGCAACACGGTTTTCCATATCAACCAGCGCGCCACGACCGATGCCTTGGTCAACGATCCCAGTTTGGCGGTGCTTTTTTCCGGTCCGGCGGATGCTGCGGCAGGGGTGGATGCCGAGCGTTTTGGAACGGCCATTGTGAAGGCGGTGGGAGAGCTTGGAACTGGTGGGATGGACTGCCTGGTGCTGGAACCTTTGGCGCTGAGTTCCGGCGAGGGGCGTTTTGGAGAAGTGTTGGGCCAGGTGTGGCCCCTGGTGCGGGAGCTGCGCGAGCGGTTCGGGACCGCCGCTGGCGCTGGTGAGGCTGAAAGCGTGCTCTTTGATACGAATACGGCTCTGCTCCCGGACCGGCTGGTGTTCGGGTCGCCGGAGGACCTGGGCTACGTGGAGGAGGATTTGCGCTCGCGGCTGGTTGAACGTTTGACGGAGGAAGGCGCTTTGACCCGTTTGGGGCACGAGCAACTGGCGCGGGCTCTCTTTGAAACGGCTACGGGAGCCGGTTTCAAGGCTACGGAAGGACTGCGTCTGGAATGGCGCGGCGCGACTGCCGGCCGCTGGCAGTGGAGCGTCACGACAGCCGCTGAGGAAGGTCCGGGGGGCTTTCTCTTCCCGGGCTGGTTGGGAGATTGGAAGCCGCGGCAGCCCGCCTATGGGTTTCCGGCGGCTTCGGGTGAAGGTTGGCCGGTCACCGTGGTGTGGGAGCAGGCTCCCGGCCGGCAGGAGGGCGCGCCTTCCCCGGAGGTCCTGCGCCGCGTCCCGTATTTGGCGGCCGACGGCCCGAACCTGACGCTGGGCGAACTAATCAATCCGGGAGGAACCGGTCCGCCGCGGGTGCAACCGGCGTTCGCCGGAAATGTGCCGGGGCAGTTGGAGTGGACGGTCTTGAGCGGCGAAGGCCCCGCTTCACCCGGTTGGAAGATGGCGGCGGTGAGCGCCCCGTGGTCCAACCCCTTCAACATCGCACCGGCCGCCGGCCGTGAGGGAGCGTGGCTGTTGAGTTTTCCGGAGGGCGAAGAGACCGTCCGGATTGGCGGCGAACTGACTTTGACCGGTGGATCGGGGGCCGCGGTTTGGAGGAGAGATTTTTCCGGGATGCGCAACTTGGGGTTGGGTCAGAAAGTGCGGCTGCTTCCGGACGATCCCGAGGCGCTGGGTTCCGCGGAATCGGATGGTTTGATCGAACCGGCCGTCACCTTCTCCGCTGAGGCCGATGCCCGGGAGTTGCGCTTGTTTTTCGATTTGCGCCGCGTCGATCTCGCTGAGCAGCCGGACGGACCGGTGATGGAATTGCGCCTGGGCTTGGACGCCCGATCTTATGGGGATCGCATTGGGGCGGGCTACCTAGGGACCCTGGTCTTTGAAGGGGACGGGGGCGAGGGGCCGCTTTCGGTGGGAGCTTTGGAGATGGCGGTGTTTGGCGACGGTTACGCCCGTTTGCCGCGTGGAGCGGGGCTGCAGGGCTCCTTTGGAGGACGGCCGAACGGCGACAAACGGCTGACGGTGGTGATCCGGCGTGAAGTGTTTTACCGGCACGACTGGACGCTGGGCAACGGCAACAGCCAGGTGGGGATTCGCGCCGAACTGAATCTGCGTTTGCCGGAACGGGAGGAGCCGCTGCGTTTGCGGTTGTTGCCGACCGGACGGCATTGGAACGACGCGGAAGGCGTCGCGGTCTTGGAGTTGACGGAGCGTCCGACGAATCGCTGGACCGTGCAGGTCTGGTAGGACTAGTGGGCATGAGCATAAATACGAACGGCACCGTATTTGTGACATGCTGAAGACGGAACCCCGTACTCTACAATCCCTAAAGGCATCGGGTTAGCCGGACGGGTGAGGGCGGGGGAGCGACGCCGTTTGCCGGTGTTGCGGGGTGAGCCAGAAGAGGCGCATCGTCTTGCCACAGCGTGAAGGGTGGCTATGCTGGCGGGATGGGTTTTCGGGTTCTCCTCTGCTTTGTGGTTGCCGTCGTCGCGGCTTGGATTCCCAGGGACGCGCGAGCCGATCCCATGCGTGAAGGAGAGAGCATCCTCCTGGTCGGCGGGATCTCGTTGCGCAGTCTCGAAAAATACCGGTTTCCCGGCGACCGGCACGACAACTGGTGGCTCAACTTTGTGCGGCCGGCCCGGCTGCGCGTGCAAGATCTGCAGGGGCGTTATGGGAGGGACATTCCCATCACGCTCTTGGTCTACCGGCCCGCCTACGAACGGCGGCAGCGTGAGGAAGGAGGCAGGATGATCGCCAACATCGAATCCATTCGGACGGTCTACGGCGTGAACCTGGTTTGGATCAATTCGGGGGATGACGTGATCCGCTACATCAACAGCGGCAAACCCCGGTCGCGAACCAAGATCGTCAACTTCGAGTATTTTGGGCATTCCAACAAGTTCTGCTTCATGCTCGACTATGGATCGGAGATTCTCGGGGCTTCCAAGGCCTGGCTGCACGAGGACATGCTCTCACGGATAAAAGGCAGCGCATTTCATCCGCAGGCGCACATTCGCAGTTGGGGTTGTCACACTGGGGAAAGCATGAGCCAGAAGTTTCAGCGAGCCACGGGCAGGCGGATGTGGGGGGCGGTGGGGAAAACGGATTACTCAGGGGGCGACGAAAACCAAATGCCCTTTCTTTCGTCGCCGGGCGGTTACTGGAAGTTTTGAAATCAGGGCTTGGCGGCTGTCGCGACGAAACAGCTTGAGAAATGCGGGTTTGACGGAGGCACGTCGCCGGGGACAGGGGGAGGGCCTGCGCGCGCGCTCGATCAATTACTATCGATTTTTACTTGCGACTGAGGGCGAAAGACCGATGATGTCCCTTAATGAGACTCATTCGCAATAAGATCGCCGGTGCTGCTGCTCTTGCCTTCGCCCTCCTGGTGAGCTGGGCTTCCTCCGAAGACCAGCTCAACATCTATTCCCATCGCCACTACGAGATCGATCAACAGGTCAATCGTCTCTTCACCGAGAAGACCGGGATCGAAGTCCGGGTCGTCAACGCCGAAGCGGACCAGCTCATCGAGCGGCTCAAATCCGAGGGGGAGAACAGCCCCGCCGATGTCCTGGTCACCGTCGATGCGGGCCGGATGCAAAGAGCCAAAGCGGAGGGCCTCTTGCAGCCGCTCTCTTCGGAACGGCTCGCCAAAGCCACCCCCGAGAAACTTCGCGATCCCGAGGGTTACTGGTATCCCTACACCATCCGCGCCCGCGTCATTTTGGTTGCCCGCGACCGCGTGAAGGCGGGTGAGATTCAAGACTACGAGGACTTGGCCAAGCCGGAGTGGAAAGGCCGCCTGCTCATCCGCTCCTCGTCGAGCAGTTACAACCAATCCTTGGCGGCTTCCCTCGTCACGGCGCTCGGCGAAGAGAAAGCGGGTCAATGGGCAAAGGGCGTGGCCGGCAATCTGGCCCGTCCCCCGCAGGGCGGCGATCGCGACCAAATCAAAGCCTGCGCCGCGGGCCTGGCGGACGTCTGTGTTTCCAACACCTATTATTTTGGTTTGCTCTTGAACTCGCCTGATCCGGCGGAACGCGCTGCAGCGGAGAAGATGAGCATTGTGTTTCCGAACCAGGAGGGCCGGGGCGTGCATGTCAATGTCAGTGCAGCGGGGATTACGAAACATGCGCAGAACAAGGACAACGCCAGAACATATCTGGAGTTTCTGGTTACACCGGAGGTGCAGAAGCTGATTGCCAACGGCAGTTATGAGTATCCGGTCTCGATGGACTTGAGCCTGTGTCCGACGCACGCGCGATGGGGCGAGTTCAAGTTCGACGCCGAGACTTTTGCCAAGATGGGTGAAGATCAGCAGAAAGCCGTCCGCCTGTTTGACGCTGCGGGATGGAAGTGATCGCCATGTCAAATCGCGCAGGGTGCAGACGGCGGCAGGTGGAGCCGGGCGAAGGCTGGATGGCCCGTCGCATAAGGCGCTGCGTCGCTGCGGCGCGTGGACCCGGGGAGAGCTGCAACGCGAGCACAGGGGCGTAAACGGTCCGAGTCCGGCTGCGCGCCGCCGCTTTTATGCCGACCCGGACAGCGCGCCGCCGCCCTTGGCGTCCGGCCCGTTTCGTGGTCTGGTTCATTGCCGGACCGGTCCTTTTGCCGGTGCTAGTGGTGGCCTGGCGAGCGCTCGAACCGGCGGGAGATATTTGGGCGCAGATCGTGGAGAACCGCCTGCCCGGCTACCTTTGGCAGTCCGTTGTCCTCATTCTCAGCGTCACCTTCCTGGCTGTCCTCTTCGGCGTGCCCGCCGCCTGGCATGTCTCCGTCCATGAGTTTCCGGGGCGCGGCATTTTTGAGTGGGCTCTGCTCTTGCCTCTGGCCATGCCCGGATTTGTCGCGGCGTTGGCCTACCTGGATGCCTTACAGGGTCTCATTCCGTTTTATCTTTGGATTCGTGAACATTTTGGGCTCGAAGCCTTCTTGCTTTCGCAGAGGATTGCGCCCTGGGTCTTCGCGACGGGAATTCTGGCGTCGACATTGTTTCCCTATGTCTTTTTGAGCTGCCGAGGCGCTTTTGCCAGGGAGGCCTGCGGCTCGCTGGAAGCGGCGCGCATGTTGGGCGCGGGAAACCTGCGGACCTTCTTGACTGTGGCGGCTCCCATGGCCCGGCCGGCCATTGCCGCCGGCGCCAGTTTGGTGGCGATGGAGACCATCAACGACTATGGAGTGGTATCGGCCTTCGGGTTGCAGCCCTTGACCCCCGGCATCTTCCGCGCTTGGACGGAGGGGTATCCCGGCGCGGCGATGCGCTTGGCCCTGATCCTCATGGCAATGGCGCTGCTCTTTGTCGGTATGGAGCGCTGGCAACGCGGCCGGCGGAGGTTTGCATCCGATTCCGCGGAGACGCCGCTGGCCCGGCGCCGCCTGAGGCCGGCCGGGATCCTCTGGGCCTGGACGGTGTGTCTGCTGCCTTTGCTGTTGGGTTTCCTTATCCCAGCCTGGCGGATGTTGCGCTGGGCCCTGCAATCGCCGAAACCCATCGAGTGGGCGGAGCATGCCGCCGCGGCAGGCAATTCTTTGCTGCTCGCGGCCGGATCGGCGCTGCTCATCACCCTGGGAGCCGTGGTATTGGTGGGCTCCCGGCGGGCTTTCGCGGGGCGTTCCCCCTTGCTGGCTCAGCGCATCGGTTTGTTTGGATACGCCTTTCCGAGCGCGCTGGTGGCGGTGGGCGTTGGAGCCATTGTTTCCACTCTCTCGGCCCAGCCCGGCTTGGGAGTTTTGGCGCTCAGCGCTTCGGCGTTCGGACTCATCTATGCCTATTTTGTCCGGTTTCTCGCTGTCGGAATCCAACCTGCGGCGGCCGGGTTCGAAACGGTATCCTCCAGTTTGCACGAGGCTGCCCGCACGCTTGGGGCGAGGCCTTTGCGCGCGCTCCTTCAAGTGGATCTCCCCCTGGTCCGGCCCGCTTTGGCCGCCGGAGCGACCCTGGCCTTCATCGATGTTTTCAAAGAGCTGACGCTGACTTTGGTGCTGCGGCCTTTCGACTTCGAGACTCTGGCCACCCGGATTTACCGGCTAACCGGCGAATCGCGCGTTCCCGAAGCTGCCGCGCCGGGTCTCTTCATGGTGCTCATCAGCTTGATAGGATTGGCTCCGCTGACGCGACTGCTCCGGCGTGAGCCGTGGGCGGCACTGGGAAAAAGCGATGAACCCTGCGGCGGAGAGGAAGGGCGCGGCCCGAATGCCCACGCGAGATGATCCGGCTACAGGTCCAGAATCTAACTAAGACCTATCGCCGGGGCCAGGAGCCGGCGGTCAAGGACGTGTCCTTCGAGATTCCCGAAGGAGATTTGCTTTCACTGGTCGGCGCGAGCGGCAGCGGCAAAACCACCTTGTTGCGGCTTATCGCCGGGCTCGAGCGCCCGGACGCCGGAGTCATCAGGCTTGATGCTCAGGTCATTTCCTCACCGGCCATACTGTGTCCACCCGAAGAACGCGGGATCGGGCTCGTCTTTCAGCACCAGGCTCTTTTCCCCCATCTCACCGTGGAAAGAAACGTGGCTTTTGGGCTGCGCCATTTAGAGGGCGGGGAGTGCGAGGCTGTGGTTTCTCCCTTGCTCGAGTTGGTCGGACTTACTCAACTGAGAAAGCGTTACCCGCACGAGTTGGCCGGCGGAGAACGCCAGCGTGTGGCTCTGGCCCGGGCCCTCGCGCCGAGTCCCCGGCTCCTGCTGTTGGATGAGCCCTTCAGCAGTCTCGATGCCCGGCTCCGGCAAGCGGTCCGCGACGAGACCCGCGCCATTTTGAAAGCGCGGGGAGCCACGGCGCTGTTTGTCACGCACGAGACCGGGGACGCCCTTTCCATCGCCGATCGGATTGTGGTGTTGAGACAGGGCAGCGTCCAACAGGACGGCGTTCCTTCGGAAGTGTATTACGCTCCGGCCAACGCCTATGTGGCTTCTTTTTTCGGCGCCTGCAATTTTCTCCCGGTAAACAGCCTGCCCCATCCCAGCGGAGCCCGGATCCGCTGTCAGGTGGGACCGCCGGCGCTTGCGAGCGGTGCAATCCGGGGTGGGGACGGGCCGGAATTCGGCATTTGGGTGAGGCCGGAGGATTTGGAACTGGTGAAGCCTGAGAATTCAGGAGCCCTGACCGGCTCAGTGGTCAGGGTCGGGTTTCACGGAGCCTACCTAGAGGTCACGTTGCATTGTGAGAACGACGGCGGCGAGTCCTTTGAAGTGATGGTGCGGCATCACGGTCCTTTCCTGGTTCGCCCGGGAGAGAGCTGGGCCATTGCCCCTCGTCCGCAGCGGCCCCGATCCCTTTGAATCCGGACGGTCAGGGGAAAGGGGCGAACGGACGGATGGAATCATGGCGAACCGTTATCACCGGGCTTCAGAACTCGTGATCTCAGGGGAGTTTCATGAGCCGCTAATAGATGACGGAGTCATTGGAGTGCGCGCCTGCGCCGCGCTTTTCTCGGAGGGTGAAAGCGCCAGGGCTTGGGGACGGCGCTCCGCGCCGGGAGAGAGCGGCGATGCTGGCCGCTTTCGGGCGCGCACAGAACCCCGCCAATCCCAACCCCGCCTCGGCCTCCCAGAGACTCCATGTTCCCATCCAAAATCCCAGAGGACTGGCGCACTCTACGAGCTCAGAACTCCTGATCTATCGAGGAAGGTAATGGATACAGGGGAATAAGAGTGAGCCAAAGCGAGACCGCCACTCCGTGAATGACACTCTATTTGTGGGGCGATTTGTGGGGCGGACACTCTTGTCCGCCGAGTGAGCCTAGAAAGTTCGCGGGCAGGAGTGCCCGCGCCACATAGTTTTCCG
>JBGTBW010000114.1:0-67409 GCA_041749135.1 Verrucomicrobiales bacterium | reverse complement strand
GGATGCGGAAGAACTCCCGTTCGGCCTCGCCGAAGACGATATGACGGCCGGCGAACCGGGAAACGGCGTGATAGCAATGGGTCTGCCCCTTGGGGCCGAGCAAAAACCGGCGCAGCTTTCTCATGAGCCCATCCTGGAGCCCCCCAACCCTCCCGTCAACTTTTTAATATAGTGTCTGACACTTTATTTTATTGGCCGGTCTCGACCTCGGCGTTCACTGTCACCTACTCTTACTGCGGTCCGCGATCTCAAGGGTGATCTCATCCGCGTTCCCCTTGAGTTCGGGAGCATACATCGCCGCGATCGTGGCGGGCAAAGCGTGAAACACACCGGGAACCTCGGCGCGCAACCGGTAGCTCAGACTGTGCCGCCCGCGAGGCAATTGCCGCACAAACAACGCTGCCCGGTCGTCGCGATACTCCCGGTAGGAAAACAAGCCCTCCTGACTGTACCCGCTGCGCAAATCCACCGCCTCGAACCCCGCCGCCTTGCGGTCCTCAATCACGATATATTCGTAGTCGTTTTTGCTGTCCACCAACAACTCCACTTCAACCAAATCGCCGCTGACGACTTCCGCCCCATCCTCCAGCAGCTCGCGCCGATAGCGCAACCGCTTCTCGTCGACAACCTGACCGCGTTGGCCAGCAGCTACCCCCTCGCTCTCCTCCGGGATCAGCTTGACGTAGCGGCGCTCCACCTTCACTTCCAATCCCGCCCGCCTCAGAAAATCTTCCTTGGAGAACACCGTCAGATAGGCATTCCAATACAGCGGCCCCGATCCGCGACGGCGAAAGGTCACCTCATGATCGCCCGCAGCCAAAGCCTCTCCTTCCAAAACCATCGTGCCGTCGAAACTAAACAGATTCTCCGCAGTAATCCTTGACTTCTTCAACGGTTCGCCATCGACGAGAATCTCCACTTCCAGATCCGGATTCCCTTCCCCGCTCTGTTGCAACCAACCGGCCAGAGCCTCGATGCAGAGAGCCGTGTCGCGCGTGGAACTCCAGTAGGAGGCATGTTTGCGGTTGTTCAGCAGGTATTTGGCCAACCCAGAAGCCACAGGACTCTTTGGATCGAGCCGCGTCAAGAGTTTCAGGTAGACGGCGTGCGCCTCGAACTCACTGCCATACCAATTCCACCAATATCCGCCGTTCCCAAGGTTGAGCCAGGCGGTCTGGTTTTCGTCGTCCGTGTGCAAGAACTGCTCGATATTGCGCACGAGCATGTCTCGCTGCTCTTCCCGGCCCGCGCGATCGAAGGCCAATCCCAGCAGGGCCTTGCTGTATATGGCAAGATCATTGCGGTCGCGATAGAGATAGCCGGCCATATCCGCATCGAGCTTGCCGTCCTCGGCCAACACCGAAAAAACCAGGGCGTCGATGTTGCCGGCGGACTTCTTCCAGGGCTTGGTTTCCGTGGCCGCGTTGCCCAACTTCGTCCGCTCCTCGCGCTGATGCGTCTCCAACCAAACCAAACCTCGCTCAATCACGCCCGGAACGATGGCGACGCCGTTCTCCCGGGCCAAGAGGAGCCCGTGCACCACCGTCGCCGTGCTGTGCGGCCACGACTGTTCTCCGGCTCCGGAAAACCAGCCCCAGCCGCCGTCGGAGTTCTGCATGGATGTCAGCGCCGCCACTCCCTCCTTGACCATACGCTCCAACAAGCGCTCGTTGAAAACCGGGTTGCGCTCCCAACGTTTCCATTGCGCCGCACGCTCACCGGCCTCGCCGATCTCCTGAGGATTCAGGTTGGCCGTCTTGTCTCGAATATCCCGCAGGTCGATCCCCAAGTCTCCCAGCACCTTGCCGGTGAGCACCGCGGGCAGGAAACGGTTGAGGGTCTGCTCAGTGCAGCCGTAGGGATACTCAGCCAGATAAGGCAGCGCATCGACCAGCGCTGCGGCGATCGAGGGCGACCAGCGCAGCTCGAGCCGCGTGGCCTCCGGCCGCCGATCGACAGGAATCTGAACGGTTACCGTTTTGGATTCTTCTCCGTCGCGAACCACGCCGCTCCAAGCATCGGTGCGAAGCATTCCATGCACTTGGACGGGAAACTCCCTTTGCACGGCGTCCGATTCCTCATCGGAAAGCGCAAGCATCCGCAACATGATCTCGCCTTCCGCGACTGCATTGACAGTCCAATCAACCCGCGCTTCTCCGTCCGCAGGGATGCGCACAGTCCGCGTCAGACTCTCTCCGCCGGCGGCCTCAAGGGCTTCGCCGTCCCATTCCAGCCGCACCTGCACCTCCTTCTCTTCGGACAGATAGTTATGGACGACAGCCGACAGCACAGTGCGATCGCCTTCGGTGAAGAAACGCGGAGCCTGCAAGCGCAACAGGAGGTCTTTGCTGGTGATCACTTCAGCGGATCCCTCCCCAACGCGGGTTCCGCTTCCCATCGCCCAAACTCGCAGCGTCCAGGAGGTCAAGTCGTCGGGCATATCCCAGGTCACCGTCGCCCGGCCGTCCGCGTCCGTTTGCAGGGCGGCAGCCCAAAAAGCCGTATCGGCGAACTCCTTGCGAACAACCGGCTCGACGAGAGCCGCATCATCCGAAAACGGATCTCCGCCCGCATCCATGGCGAGCATCTCCGCGCGGTCGCCCTCCATCGCCGCCATGGGCGCTCCGAGAGCCATAGCCGTTTGGGAGCGGATATTCGAGCCGCCTGCTCCACCGCGCAGGGCCTTGACGCCCGCAATGCTGTCAAAATCATCCGCGAGAGTTGTTCCGAAGATTCCGATGAAGTTCATCTGCTCTTCGCCGGGACGCGTCAAGGGTTCGGAGCCGCGCTGCAAATTGTGGACCGTCGAAGGCATGTGTTGGCGAACCCACTTCCAAAAGGCATCCCGGATAGGTTCCACGTTGGATCCAGCGGAAATGTAATCGACAGCCCTATCGTAAACCGTCACAACAGTGCTCCCCGTGAACGGTTTTCCTTCGGCGTCCGTTAGGCGCAGGTCCATGGCGGCCTTCGCTCCCGGGCGATAAGTTTGCGCCGAAGGCAGGACCTCGACATTCAAAACTCGGTTTCGGGGCGGAACGACAATCTGACGCGATGCGGCGACGACTCGTCCCTCCCGCACGATCAGGCCTTCAACAAAAAAGTTAGGCATATCGCCCTCGCCGACCTGGAGATCGACGGCTCCTGTCTTGCCCTCGATCCTCAGAACCTTCGGCTCGGGATAGCCGCCCTTTTGCGGTCTGACGAAAAGCAGCACCGTCGCGTTTGGCTGATCGGTATTCACGACCAATTCGACTGTATCGCCCACCGCATACTCCGCCTTGTCCACGACCAACTCAAGATCGCCGAACCGGAAGTCGCCGCCATCGGATCCTTCTCCCCGCACAACGAAAAGCATCCCCCCCTCCTCGGCATGCCCGGCCGCGTCCGTCACCACTCCCGAGACGCGGTACTGCCCGCTCTCCGCCGCCCGGAAACGATGCGTGAGGCCTCCTTCCTGATCCGTTGCCAGCACCTCTTCCGACACAACAGTTTCGGCAGGCTTGCCCTCCGCATCATACCTCACTCTCAACAGCTTCAGCGCGGCCCGCCCGGTCACGGCTTTCCCATCCAATCTGCGCGCCTGCATGGACACGGCGATCTCGTCCCCGGCCGTGTAGTGTCCGCGATCCGTCCAGACATAAACCTGGAACGGCCGTCGAGACACGAGCACGGAGCCGCTTGTGGTGATGGCGCGCCGGGAGGCGTCCACGACCTCGACCTCGATGGAGTATCGATGATCTTGATCTCCATGCAGTTCCTTGGCCAAGGCGGTGTCGATCTCGACCTCGACGCTGCCGTCGGCCCCGATCGCAACTTCATTGCGCAGGATCAACTCAGGTGGAGCCTGCGGCCAGCCCCACCCTATCCCCGGTTCCGGAGCCCGGGAGCCCCAGCGTTCCCATCGCGGATACCAACTCTGATCCGAGGCGAACCACCAGTAGCCGCTGCCGTAAAGCCAGTCCCATGGCCGAAGTGGAAACCAAGAAGCATTCTCCGCCGTTCGCGTCACGGTGTAACGTACCCGCGCCTCCGCGACAGGCTCTCCATAATAGTATTTGGCCGTGATTCTGGCCTGGATCGTTTCCCCCAAAGCCACAGGATCCAAAGGAGCATCGACGCTCACTTCGAACTCCGGCTTCTTGTATTCCTCGACCCGGAACATGGATACTCCGTGAGTATCCCGGCAGAAAGTGTGAATTTGGTAGGTTCCGAGTTTCGCATCCTGGGGCAGGGAGAGATTGTCGTGAAATCCGCCAAAAGCGTCGCTGCGAAAGCTCTTCTCGAACACCTTCTCGCCCATAGGATCATGTATCTCTACGCGCGCCTGGCGCCCGGCAAAATTCGAACGATCGCCCAGGTCGTAGCGGGCTTCGCCTACCCAAGTGTGGAAACGGACCGTGTGTCCGGGGCGGTAAACCGGACGGTCGGTTATGCTGTAATGCCGGACCTGCTGGAACTTCGCTTCCTCGCTGTCGTCGTGCCACACCGGATGAAAGCCCAGGAATCCCTGGCGACCTTCCGGGCCTGTCGCGATCGTCAGCCACTGATACTCATGGTCCAAGTCGCGGCGATCCACGGAGGCGATGCCGTCGGCGTTGGTTTTCTCAGCGAACTGACGCGTGAGAATCCGGTATTGCGGACGGCCGCGGTTGTTGCGCGGTTGGACCGCTTCCTGTTTGAATCCGAAAAGTTCCAGCGTCATGTCCGGAAGAGGTCCGCCATGGACGGCGTCGGCGACAAAGTAAAGCGTTCCGCCGCGGTTCCGGCGCTTCTCGACCACCGCAGTATCCTCGATCCAGAGAACCACGGAAGTGGTGTTGCCTCCGTCGATCACCCCCTCGACCCAGTAGGCTCCCGCCTGCTTCCACGGCGCCGCCACTTCCATACGCCGGTCCCAATGATGGGGGCGCGGGTCCAGCGGGACTTCCCACGAGGCGACTTCCTCTCCCCGATACTTGTCGGCCTTGCCTTGAATCAAGCGATAACCGATCTGATCGATCTGGATCTGCTCGTAGTCGAGCTGAGCCGGGGCCGACTTCAGGTAGGCTTTGACATCATCGAGCAATGCCGCCACCTCGATCCGCCAGGCGCGGAAGGATGCCTTCTGGGCGTTGCGATAGACAAAACCCAAGCGGGGTTCGGACCCCGCAGCAAGGCTGTGTGTCCCATCAAACCGGCCCCAGTTGTCAATGATCTGAGCGAGACGCTTGCTGCGCTGGTTGTCGTGGCCCGGCCCAAAGCGGCGAATGCTCTCGCGCCAGATCTCCGCAGCTTTACGGTATTGCCTGCGATTCTCGAAAATCTCCGCAAGTCTCTCCAGCGCGGCCTCCGCATGCGAAGCGTAGGCGGGTTCCCGGGCAATGAGACGGAGCCGGGCAATAAAGTCTGCCTCCGGCGGAAGCGTGAAGCGCCTCACACCCGTGGCGAGACGGCAGACTGTTTCGTTCTCCTCCAAAGTGTGGAGGGCGAGGATTCCCGAACGATCCTCGGAGCCATCCTCGGCAGGTTCCGGCCGCGGAAGATATCCCCAAGAGGCCAGGGTCTGAACCCCAAACGCATTGTAAAAAAGGGAAACGGCGAGTTCATACTCTGCCCACCCCGCGAGCGGCGGATGGATCTCGGCGATCTGCATCAAGAGCCAGCGGAGGCGGGCGCCATCGCTTTCCGCATTCTCCCAGGAACCCGGGACTTCGAAAACCACGGGGTCGCCCGCGGCATTTACCGGCGCGCCGGTGTCATCCCATCCGCCGTGTTCATGCTGCGCTGCGTAATCCGGAAGCGTGTCGAGATCCGTTTTTTCCTGAAGGCGCCAATAAGGCCGGCCTTCCCGCAGAGTTTCCACCATCCGCTGCAACAGTTTCGCGACATCCTCAGACGCTGGATCGCCGTCAGCCAAGCCCCGCGCGCGATCCAATAGCTGCAAGGCCCGCGTGCGATCCCGGGCATCGCTATAGAGAAAGCGCGTCCCCGCCTCATCGTGTCCCCGGCGGAAGCTGCCTCCGACTTCCTTCCCGTAATGCGGCGCTTCGCGATAGACTTGGGCCACTCCGCGCAACACCCGCCAATCTGCCGGATGAGCAGCCACAGTCTCTTCGAGAAGCCCGTCAACGTCGCCAAGGTTCCCAAGGCGCTGGAGGCAGTTCCAGGCCCGTTGCAGGTCGTCTTCCGCTGCGGAGCCGCCATGTTCCGGCCCCGTCAGGAGGGTTCGGAAGAGGTCGTAGGCTTCCTGAAAGTTCCCGTCCTGCAAGAGCTGCGCTGCGCGTTGACGGTCGTCCTCCAGAGCGGCCACTGCGGATGGGTGGGCCAGAACTAAGGTCGATAGGACCGAAAAGGATGCCGCGCGCCGGGCGCTCAGCCGGAAATTGGGAAAAAGTTGCATAGCGATCGAAAGCGGGACTCACGGAAGACAACGAACTCCGGGCCTCAATCTTAGAGCTTTTCGATTCCTTAGCGAAGGGCAAACCTCCCCGTTGCCGCCCGCAGACAACCCGGCTACTCTGAAACTTCCCAGCTTTCCAGACCTCACCCTTGTTTTTCACATGCCGGTCTCTCCCCTCCGCCGCCTCCTTCTAACTCTGCTCCTCTCCGGCAGCGTTCTGCCCGCCGCCTCGCCCTCCGCGATTGACAATTTCGCCCTTCTCGATCACCGCGGGAAGTCCCACGAACTGGATTATTACTGCCGCGCCGAGGGCGTCCAAGGGATCGTCCTATTCGTGCAAGGCAACGGGTGTCCGCTGGTCCGAAAACGCGTTCCGGAATTGCAGCGGCTGCGCGCCGCCTACCAGCCGCGAGGAATCCTCTTCGCCATGCTCAACGCCAACCCGCAGGACGAACGCGACGAGGTGGCCCAGGAAGCGGAGCGCTTCGAGATCGAGCTTCCCATTCTCATGGACGAAGCCCAGTTGGTGGCCGGCATGCTGGGGGTCCAGCGCACCGCGGAGGCCTTTCTCATTGATGGGAAATCGAAGGAGATCGTCTTCCGCGGCCCGATCGACGACCGGCTCGGATATCAAACGGAGAAACCGCAGGCCGAAAGGGAGTTTCTGCGAGACGCACTCGATGCCTTCCTTGCCGGCGAAACCGTTGAGGCGGCGGACTCAGATGCTCCAGGTTGTCTCATCGCCATTGCGGAGAGCAGCGCCGGAATCAGCTACGCGGATACGGTCGCGCCCATCCTCTTGGAGCATTGCGTCCGTTGTCACGTGGACGGCGGAATTGGACCGTTCGCCATGGCCAATCACGGAAAAGTGCTGGGCTGGTCGAAAATGATCCGTGAGGTGGTTCTCACCCGGCAGATGCCGCCATGGCAAGCCGATCCCCATCACGGCGACTTTTCCAACGGCCGTTCATTGAATGCGGAGGAGCAGGCCGCCTTGGTGCATTGGATCGACGCGGGATGTCCCGGGGGCGACGGACCCGATCCCCTCGCTGGGCAAGAGCCCTCACAAAAACGTTGGGCCCTCGGCGAGCCCGACGCGCTCATTGACATTGGCGAGCAACAAATCCCGGCCGAGGGGATCCTCGACTACCGTTACGTCATGGTGGAAAGCCCTTTCCAGGAGGACACGTGGATTTCCGCGGTGGATGTGAAGCCAGGCAATCCCAGCGTCCTTCACCACGTCATCGCCAGCATCTACCTCAAGGACGAAAAGGGCGAGTGGACGGACCGGAGACATATCGCGGGTTACGCCCCAGGCATGGGTGTGTCCAAATGCCCCGAAGGCTCCGGCATACTCATACCGGGTGGAGCCCATTTCCGCTTCCAATTGCATTATACGGCCTCCGGCCGCGAGGAGACGGACTGCTCCCAACTGGCGCTCTACACCGCAAAGGGTCCCATCGAGAAAGAGTACCACACCGGCGCCGCCATTCACCCGGGTTTTCGCATCCCGCCCGGAGCCATGGAGTATGAGCAAAGCAAGGAGAACACCATGAAACGGGACGTCTTGCTCTACGCCATGAACCCGCACATGCATTTCCGGGGAAAATGGATGCGCTACGAGGCGCACTACGGCGATGGCCGGGTGGAGACTCTGCTTTCCGTTCCTAACTACAACTTCAACTGGCAACGCGACTACGAACTCGCCGAGCCAAAACGTCTTCCCGCCGGGACGAAGCTCGTCGTGCGGGCGGCCTGGGACAATTCGCCGATGAACCTCTACAACCCGGATCCCAATCGCAGCGTCGGTTGGGGCGAACAGACTTTCGACGAAATGTTCTTCGCCTCCTACCGTTTCGTCGATGCGGATTGAATGACTTCGAGGACAGGGCATCCCCTCCGATCATCCCCTCCGAAGGATCACGCCCTCAACGCCCAGCGCAGGCGAAGACCGCAGAGCCAGATCTCCTGATCTCGGGGATGACGATGAACCGGCGAACCGAGAAAGGGCTCAGAACTCCTGATCTGGCGGGCGGAAACAAGGAGATGGAAGAAATAAGGTGAGCCGGCGGCTCTTGGACTGCGGCGAGCATCGCCGCTCTCTCTCGGCCCGGAGCGCCGTCGTGTGCGCAGGCGCTTTCACCCGGGTTAAGGTCTGAATCCGGCGCGAAAGCGGCGAAGGATCGCCGCAGTCCCCGTAGCTGCATTCGCAAGAATGCAGACTGCCCGCCAGGACTTCGGAAGTCTCACGAGTTCCGCTACACCAGTCATCCTCACGGTCTCCCATTTCTTTCCCGTTCCCAGATTCAGAACTCCTGATCTCGAGGAATTTGGATGAGCCGGAAAACTATGTGGCGCGGGCACTCCTGCCCGCGAACTTTCTAGGCTCACTCGGCGGACAAGAGTGTCCGCCCCACAAATCGCCCCACAAATAAAGTGTAATTCACGGAGTGGCGGTCTCGCTTTGGCTCACTCTTATTCCCCTGTATCCATTATCTTCCTCGATAGATCAGGAGTTCTGAGGCTGGGAGACTCTGACGGTACGGAGCGGAGGCGAAGGCCGCCGGCCTGGGGCTGCACTGATGCCGGTCAGCGGGAAGCGTCGTCTGAGAGCGCCCGAAATCCGTCTTCGCCAGAGCCTTTCATGGCCTCCACTTCTCCCCGGAGCCGTCCGACGTATGCGGCGAGTTCTTCGTTGACCTCGTGCTCGCGGGAAAGAAGCTCTTGCAACTCCACAGCGGTGCGACGCAGAGAAGCATATTCCTCGTCGAGAAAAGCGATCCGGTCTTCACGCTCCTGCACTCCGCTTTGTAGCTCGCCCACCTGACGTCGCAAATGGCCTGCTTCGTGGCGCAGATCATCGACCAACGCCACGGCCCGGGTCGCCTCCTCAAGGTGGGTCTGAGCCGTTTCCAATTCAGTTTGGAGAGCCGCCATCCGGTTCGTCCGCTCTCGAAGCATCTGACTGAGCTGCGCCCTTTCTTGTTGTAGGAACACCGTTTCTTTCCGGCCCAGGTTGATCCGCTCCTCTCCTTCAGCGAGCACCGCACTGACGGTCCCCTCCAAAGCAGCCACCGTGTCCCGCAATTCTTCGTTTTCCCGAAGCACGGCCTGGACCGGGAAGCCGGGGTCATCCGCATCCCGGACCGCGGGCGCTTCTTCCCTCTCGTCCTCATCCTTCACCGCTTCCGGTTCTTCCCGGTCTTCGGCGGGCTTCTTGTCTTGGGACGCGGCTTCAGGCCGAACGGCGGTCTCCCCGCGCACCGCGTCAGTTAGCCGGCGGTTTTCCGTGCTCAACGCCACGATCCTGCGACGCAATACGGTCTTTTCTTCCGAGTTCCGCGATTCCACCGCATCCAAATCGCGATTGAGAGAATCGACCTGCGCCACCAGGGCGCTGTTATCGTTGCGCAATTTCTCACGATCCGCAGTTGCCTCTTGCAGTTTCTGTCCGGCTTCCCGGAGACTTTCTTCCAGGCCCGTCAACGTGACTTGACTGTCGTGCAGACTCTCTCGCAGCACGGTGTTGGCCGACTCCACTTCGTCAAGACGCCGGCGCAAAGCCGCAAATTCTCCGTCGGCTGGCGCGGCGGCCAACCGTTCTGCCAGTTCGTCCCGCTCGCGGGTGAGCGCCACCAGCCGCAGTCCTGACGTCCGGTCCTGTTCCCGCCAATCCAGAACCGCATCGATTTCGCCGTTCAAGGCCCGGCGCAGCGCTCCGCTCTCGGCGCCTAAAGCGGCAAACTCCGCTGCGGAGACTGCTTCTCCACGGGCCATGGCGCTCCGCACACTCTCCAAAGCGTGCTCCATTGCGGCCATCCGTTGACTGTCCTCCTGCGCCCGCGATGTCAGGCTGGCGCGCTCGGCTTCCAAGCCCTCGATGCGCTGGTCTCTCTCCCTCAACTCCTCACCTGCGGCCACGAGTGAGGCCTGCACTTCCGCGAGCATGCGTCCCTGCTCTTCGATGTCGCTGTGCAAACTCAAATTGGCCGAATCCAAGTCCGCAACCCGGCCCTGCAACGCCGTCCTCTCCTGTTCGTGCCTGGCGGCCGCCGTTCGCAACGTAGTTTCCAACTCCTCGAACTGCACGGTGAGAACGTCGCGGGCGCGGGTCATGACGTCGAGACTGCCCCGGGTCTCCACCAGGAGATTCTCCAAGCGGTCGACATCTCCCAAGAGCTGGCGATTACGTTCCGCTCGCTCCTGCAAGCGGGTTTGAAGCTGACTGCTTTCTCCGCTCAACTGCCTGATCTCTCCCGCTTGACGCGTCAACTCACCTCGAACGTCCCGGAGTTCGGCCCGCAAAGTGAGGAAAGTCACCCCCGCAGCGACGACGAAGAAAAGGGCCGCCCACCGCAGCAGATTGGAACCTCCCCCTTTTTGACGCCTTCCGGGTTCCGCCTTTCCCCTTTCAACTTGTTCTACGACGGCTCCGGAGAAAACCGATACCGTCTCCGTTGGCTCCGTGGCCCCGCCTTGTTCTTCGAGGGCTACCGGTTCCACTTCACTTTGAGAAATCCCCCCGGCTCCCTCTTCCACCCCAGGCGCCACAGGTTCCTCTGGCCGAAACACCGAGGCGAGGTTGGCCACCGACTGCAAATAGGCCTGCCCAGGAAGCCACACGGCAAACCCCAGCCCCGCCGTTTCGAGCAGTCGCCGGTCCGGCAACCACACCGTGAAGGCCTCGCTGGGAAGATGAAGCAGCGCGGCCGAGGCCGAGGCGAATTGCTCCGAATCGCCCCTGCGCGAAGTCCAGAGGCTGAAGCCATTTCCCGGAAGGCGCAAGAGACCGGCTTCGTCCGAGGCCGAACCCACCGCGGTGGGCAGCGGCGCCGCAGACGGCAAGGTGTCTTGAAGAGTCCCTTCGCTCACAGATTGGGCAAGGCTCTCCACGGTTAAACTCCTCCTGACGCAGGAATCTTCACCCGCTTCCGGCTCCCAGCCCCCCCCGGCGCCAGCCTGCGCGGACGATGCTGCGGACGCGAAGACCGGCTCCGCCTTCGATTCCCCTTTTGGATCGGGCTCCCCCAGTCCCGTCACGCGAAATCCCCGCTGTTTGGATTCCGGCCGAAGCTCGTTCCCGATTTCCCGGCCCGCCGCGGCTCCGGCAAACCCTTTGAACGGAACGGAAGGAAAATCGTGCCGGAAGTCTGGCGATGGCGATTCTCCCGGTTCCCCGGGCGAAGGAAAGGGAGTGTCGGATGGATTCATTGGCTGGGTGCGGACGGGAACACCGGCCCGATTGCAATCCCGGCCGAGCGCAGTCCCGTCTCTGCCCCATTTCAATCCAATCCCAGTCCGCGCGCAAGCTTCATGCGCTGCCTAACAGCGGAAAGTCGCTCCCATTGACCCCGCACAGCCATTTTACTTGTCGATTCCCCTTCCGCGTTCTTCCTATGAGCCCGCACTCCACAAGCTCCATGGAAACACACATCCGGAAAGCGGCGGTCCTCATCGAGGCCTTGCCCTACCTGCAACAGTTCCGCGGCGCCACATTTCTCATCAAGGTCGGCGGGAGCGCCATGGAGAATCCCGACCTCGTGGGCAGTCTGCTGCGCGACGTCGTGTTTCTCGAAGTGGTTGGGATCAATCCCGTGATTGTGCACGGAGGAGGAAAAGCCATCTCTCGAGCCATGCACGAGGCCGGCTTGGAAGCACGCTTCGTCGGAGGCCTCCGGGTAACTGACGCAGCCGCCGTGGCCATCGTGGAACAAACCCTCGGCGAAACGATCAACCCACAACTCGTCGCCGGGATCGAGGCGGCCGGAGGGCGCGCCCTTGGAGTGCCCGGCAACTCGGTTTTCATCGCCGAACGGCTCCCCGGCAGAGACCCAACCACGGGGCAAGCGGTCGATCTCGGTTATGTCGGGCGCGTCGTCGATCTTCAGCTCGACCAAATCGAACGAGCCATCGCTGGAGAAATCGTGCCGGTTCTTTCCCCCATCGGAAGGGATCGCAGCACCGGCGACACCCTGAACATCAATGCCGATCTCGCCGCCAGCGCTCTCGGATCACGCCTGCAAGCCGCGAAAATCCTTTACCTCAGCGATGTGCTCGGCGTGCTGCGCGACCCCTCCGACCCGGCGACCCTCATCCCCTCTCTCGACCGGGACGCGGTCGAAACGGCCATCGGCGACGGGGTCATCTCGGGCGGCATGATTCCGAAAGTGCGGTCCGCCCTCGAAGCCCTCGAAGCCGGGGTGGGCAAAGTGCACCTCATCGACGGGCGCATTCCTCATTCCGTGCTGCTGGAAATCTTCACCCGCTCGGGAGTCGGCACCGAGATCACGCGCTGACCCGCAAAGGCAAAGGCCGCTGCGACCGGAACGGCTTCACGGTCCGTCGTCCAACCACTCGTCGTCGGGATCGAATGCCGGAACGGGCACATTGAGAATACGGAGCTGTCCCACGGCCCGGTGCCGGCAGCCTGGTTTGATCAGGACGGCGGTCCCTGGACGCAAAGGGATTTCCTCGCCGTCAGCCTCGAGCTTTCCTTCGCCTTCCAATACGTAGTACAATTCCGTCGTCCTTTTGTGATAATGGGTCCGGGAATCCTCCCAGATCTCCACCACGTGCATCGAGGCCACCGCTCCGGGGATGCCGGCAAAGGCCCGCCGGGCTTCCCCACAGGGGCAACGCACTGGCTCCACTTCGTCGAAACGCGCCAACTCGAAGCGCTTCATGGCGTCTCGTTCCAATAGATCACCACGTTCTTGGTGGCCCGGCCACAGGCCACGATATCGGGTTTCGCATCTCCGTTCAAATCAGCGACCCGAAGATCCTCGCAGGCCATGCCGTTCTCATCCACCCATCGTTCGCTCCAATCTCCCCCCGCTGCGTCGCCGCCATAAAACACCTTGATTCCCACTTTCCCGTCCGAATCCGGATTTCGCCAGCCCGCCACGAGTTCACGCTGCCCCGGGCCCGAAAACGCGCCCCAAGCCAACGCATGTCCCTGGTTCATCGTTGCCAGCAGCACCGAGCGCTTTCCACCCGGTGCGTAAAGCGTAAGTTGGTCGCCGTGCATGGGTTCAATCCCGGCGAAAACCACGCCCTCGGCCTCCGCGCCAGACCCAGGCGCATAGCGAATCTCTCCAAAGCCGCGACAATCCCCCTCGGAATCGCCGGAGCGAACCAGCCATTCCGCGCCGGGGGCAGCCCCCTCCGCGGGAATGGTCACTCGCAGAGCGCCTTCCCGGCCGCCGACGAGCATTTGCTCGGCGCCCGCGGCTTGCTCCAACACATCGAAGTTGTGGGTCATATGCATCGAAGCGTCGATTAAGGTCTGCTTCCATTGATCCGCCTCCCGGGGGTTCGCAGAGGGCAAATAAGCGAAAAGGCGCGCCCGGTTCTCACCGTCGCCGTCCCGGTTCCCACGTCCGTGCAACGGCAACACCGCTAACTGAAACTGTCCCGCTCCATCCCGGACCCAGTGCATCCGGTGAACCGTAGGTTCGTGCGGAAGACGGACGGAATCCCACCGGTTCCGGGGATCCTCGGGCCGGATCAAATAGTGCACCGATCCGGAATCCGCCTCGTTGCTGGTTTCGCCGGGGTTCCAATTCCCCCCCACCGCCACCTCGGCCTTTCCGTCGCCATCGAGGTCCCGGGCCGCCACGCAGACGTTGTCGCGCAGCGTCAGGTTCCGCGCAATCACGTGTTTCTTCCAGTCCGGAGCCTCATACCACACGATTTCCTTCTGATCCGCCAAAAGGATGTCGCTGGCCCCGTCGCCGTCCATGTCGCAGATCACAAGGCCGTAGCCAATGGCGATGTTGTCGTCGATGGTCTGTGCCCGGAAGACCGGTTCGGCGGCCTGCGACGGCAGCGCTGCCGCCAGGGGAAGAAGACCAGCAGCGATGCCCAGCCGGGCCCGTCTTGGGATGGATAGCTTCTCCATGGAAACACCCATATCGGAGTCCGGCCTCCTAGGCAAGGCTCCCGAGTCCGGCCCCCCAACTCTGGCCGGTGGACCCCGGCCCTTCCCAGTGCTATCTTTTAGCCATGAAACGTGTGGGAATGCCTCTAGCCGTCTTCCTCGGCATCCAAATGCTTTGGGCCGGCGTCGCGGCGGCATTATTCTTCTTTGGCCGCGGCCAAAGCGGTCAGATTGCGCCCGGGGATACGGCCCCGCAGCCCGGAGCGCGGCCTGCGGTCAGTCTCTTTGCGCCCAATGGACCCGGGGAAGCCGGGTCCGCGGCCCCCGGCTCGCCAGCCGCGTCCGACTCCGTCTTCGAGCCCGGCAAGTTGTCGAAGGAAGCGATCTTGTCCTTGCTCCCCGCCGCCCTCGAGGAACGCGATCCCATCCGGCGCATGAGCGCGATCAGCCGGATCCTTTCCTCCCTGGATAAAGAATCCATCCCCGAGGCTTTGGCCATGTTCGAGAGCGCCCCGCGCTCAGATGAAAGCGAGAGGGATTTTCGCTCGTTCATGCAGGTTTGGGGCAAGGTCGATGGAGCCGCTGCACTGGAATACGCTCTGGGAGAAGGCGGCTCCAAAGTGCGGTGGGGGGCCAGCTCAGCCATTCGTGGATGGGCCGCCCAGGATCCCACGGGAGCCAAACTGTATCTCGACGGGATGGAAGGCAGCGACACCAAAGCTTGGCTTGAGTTCGGCTATGTGACCGGCCTCGCTCAAAACGATCTCGACAGCGCCATGACCGCCTCGCTGGAAGCCGGCCGGAGCCGTGCCCGCGGCCAAGGGATCGAGCATCTCACTGGCGAAATCCTACGCCAGCGCGGTCCAGAAGCCCTCAAGGCCTGGGTCGAGCAGATCGACGCTGCGGCGGGAGAAGACAACCAATCCTACAAACAATTTGCGTTTGAACAGGCCGCGCAACTGCTTTCCCGCGAAGATCCCGAAGCCGCCAAGGCCTGGGTCGAAAAACATGCCGCGGAAGGCCTGGCCAGCGCCGACACCCTGCGGGATGTCGCTTACCGCTCCTCGGGCGACAATCCGCAGGCGGCAGCCGAGTGGATCCTCAGCATCGAGGCTGGAGAGCGCGGAACGGAAGCCCTAGGCGAGTTCGTCGAACGCTGGGCCTCGCGGGAACCCAACGACACCGCTCAATGGCTGAGTGAGAAACCTCTCGACGCCACCTGGGATCCGGTGGTCCGGGCCTTCGCCGAAGGCATCCGAAACGAAGATCCCGAAGCGGCCGTCGCCTGGTCCAGCGTCATCAAGGACGAACGCCTCCGGATGCGGTCCATCGGCGGCGCGGCCCGGGAATGGCTCGAACGCGACTTCGACGCCGCTCGCGCCCATCTCCTCCAGTCCGATTTCATCCCGCCGGAATACAAAGAGCGTCTGTCTAACCTGCAGGCCCCCCCGAACCGGGACGGCTGAAAGCCAACCTGCACGAGCAGACGGAGGACTGCAGCGGCCTTGCGCCGCTTTTCGCCAAGGCGGCGAGGCATCGCCGCAGTCCCCGTAGCCTCATTCGCAAGAATGCAGACTCCCCGCCAGGCCTTCGCAATTTCCACGAGTTCCGCTACACCAGGGACCCTCAAGGTCCCCCATTGCTTGCCCGTTCCCTGATTGGCGGCTCATGACAATTCCCCGAGATCAGGAGTGCTGAGGCTGCTACACTCCTTTCCCATGCCCGCAGCGGTCCAATCCTTTGTCTTTGACCTCGGCAACGTCATGGTCGCCTTCGATTCCTCCCGCTTCTATGACCGGCTGCAAAAGGCCGGCGCACAATTCGACGCCGCAGCCGCAATTGGACACTCGACCCTTTGCCATTCTTATGAATCCGGCGACCTCGACGACGCCGCCTTCGTCTCCGCCTCCATGCGCCAGCTCCGCTTTGACGGGGATCCCGAAACCTTCCGGGCCTGCTGGCGCGACATTTTCCAACTCAACCATCCCATGGAAGCCGTCCTGCAAAGACTCCACAGCCGCGGTTTCCCCCTCTTTGTTCTCTCCAACACCAACAACCTCCACCTGGCCTACCTCCGCGATCGCTTTTCCTTCTTCGCGTGTTTCAGCGGAGGCGTCTATTCGCACCTGGCGCGATCGATGAAACCAGACGAGCCCATTTTTCACCATCTTATATCCCAATGCGGACTCGATCCGGCTGGAAGCCTTTACATCGACGACCGGGCCGACAACATCGCCACCGGCAGCCGTCTTGGATTCCAGACGCACTGTTACCATGCCACGCGCCACAGCGCTTTCGAGGACCTCCTGCAATCCGCCGGAATTGCGCCGTGACCTGTTGCCCTATGACCCGTTGCCCTGTCACCCGATCTCCCCACTCGCGGCCAAAGTCCGCAAATCTGCCCCTTGAAACAAATGCAGCATGCCTCGACGCTTCCCCAACACACTGCCGTTTGCAGAATTCATTAACATTCTCCCACCCATGAAATTGAGAATTGGACGTCTCCTCGATAAGAACCCCAGACGGGCTGCCTTCCTCGGCGCGACCCTGAGCTTGGCCCTGCTCCCGTTTGGGACCGCCCAGCACGAAGATCACGGCACACCAGGCCAAGACGCGGCCCCTCCCGATCAGTCCGGCCTGGATCAGTCCGGCCACGGGCCGGGACATCATCACCATCATCATCACGCCGGAGGAACCTGGCTCGGCGTCTCCGTTGCTCCTCTCGATGATGCCCTCCGCTCCCACCTGCCTTCCCTCGCCCCAGGGACCGGCCTGCTGGTCAGCGAAGTCGCGCCCGACAGCCCCGCCAGCGCCGCCGGTCTGACTCAATTCGACGTCCTGCTTCGTTGGGAAGACCAGATCCTCGTGTCCCTCGAGCAACTCCAAGTCCTGGTCCAGGGCCGTCAACCCGGAGACACCGCCCGCCTCACCCTCATGCGCGGCGGCCAGGAAGTGGCGCAAGAAATCACCTTGACCGCCCGCCCTCCACAGCTCGCTGCACCTGAACCGGCCCCGGAACCTTTCGCACCCGGTCTTCCCCATCCCCCTCACTTCCCACAGCCTCCCCAACATCCGCAGCCCCCAGGCGGCCTCGGCGCGGCGCCCCAGATGCCCGACGAAATCCGCCGCTGGGCCGAGCGCTTTCTTGAGGAAAACCTGATTAAGCCGGGCGCCGCCGATGTCGAGCGCTGGGCTGAGAAATTCCGGAAAGCGTTCGAAGAACAGTGGAAGGGGTGGAAACCGAAGCCGCATGACGGCGCGGAAGCCCCCAAAGCGGAATCCACCCCGGATCACCACGATCACCCGCCGACAGCACCCGGGGGAGAGCCTCCCCCCGAAGATCCCGCGGAGGGCCCTGTGGTCTCCAGCGTCAGCAAGATCGTCGTGAGCGATGGAGAAGGCAGCACGGAACTCACCGTCGCCGACGGGAAGAAGGATGTCGTTTTCAAAGACCCCGACGGAAACATTATCTTCGAAGGTCCGTGCAATACGGACGAAGAGCGCAACGCCATCCCGGCGCATCTGCGCGAGAAAGTCGACCGCCTTTCCCTGCGCGCCCAACCGCCCCAGCCGGACGGAAGACCAAGCCCTGGCCCCACGGCTGAGCCCGGGGTCGAGTTGCCGGATATCGAGGGTTTCTTCCGGCAATTCGGTGAAGGAGGTCCCGAAGGATTCGGAGAGCGCCTACGCAAGTTCTTCGAGGATCAGAACCCGGGCGGCGCCGGAAAACCGCGTATCGACTGAGCCGTCGCCCCCCGTAGCCCTGACCGTCAAACGTGTCGCTGGCCACTTCGTCTCCTGCCGGCACGGACACTGGCCTGATCATAAATCTCCTTCAGCCGGCTCCACACCCGGTCCCAGGTGTATTCGTCCTGCACCTTGCGCCGGCCCGCTTCGCCCCAGCGCCGGCGGCGCTCTGCATCCGCGGCGATCTCGATCAGGCCTCCGGCAAGGTCTTCCCATGAGCCGGACTCGACCAACCTCCCGTCCACGCCATCCTCAACCAAGCTGGCCAGGCCGCCCACGCGCGCCGCGATCACCGGCAAGCCCGCCGCCCACGCTTCCAGGATGACCATGCCGAAGGGCTCGTGACGGCTAGGCAAGGCAAACACGTCGCAAGCCGCCAACAAATCGGCATGCCGCCGGGATTCCCCTTCTACCGCCGGCCACAGGTGAATCCGTTCCCCGCAGCCCGAGGCCGCTGCGGTCTCCCGCAAACGGCGCGCAAAGCCCCGGAAAGTCTCCGGGCCGGCTAACAAAAGATGCCAGTCCGGTCTTTCCCGCGCCACGCGGACGAAGGCCTCGGCCAAAACGTCTTGCCCCTTCTGCGGATCGAGCCGGCTGATGCAACCGATCAGGTAAGCCCCGCCATCGACTCCGATCTCCCGGCGCCCGGCTTCCCGCGAGCCGGAAGCGAAGGCTTCGGGATGAACGCCGTTGGGAAGAAAATGAACCCGCCCGTGAGGCAGCGCCGCCCGCGCTGCCTCGTATTCCGAACGCCCGACGCAAAGCACCGCATCCGCCTTCTCCAGGACCCTGCGGCTGCCCACTAACCAACCAATGACCCGGCCCCATTCGAAACGTGCGGACAATTCGGCCTCTCGCGCACCCGCCTCGCCGGGAGGCACATCAAAAACGTTCCCGTGCAAGGAGACGACAAAGGGCCTGCGCCTTAACCGGGCCGCCACCCTCACTTCGCCAGCCAACCGGTTGATGCAGTGGGCATGATAGACAGCGGGACGCCGGGCCCGCAGGATGCCCGCCAAGAGCCGCCCGCTCACGAGGTTCCCTCCCTTCAAATCAAAAGCTTCCTTTTCGCCGGGTTGAAGGCCCCAGAACGGATAGCCATACGGGTAACGCCGCACCGGAATCCCATCAATCTCCTCATGCCGCTCCTGACTCAACGCCAAGGAACTGTGGATCTCCGGCCGATACCCCGCCTCCCGCTGACTCCTGCAGAGATTCAGCACCACGCTTTCCGTTCCGCCCCACCACGACCGGGTGAAGCGGCGCGGCACATGGATGATCGTTTCGCCGGGCAGCACGGTCTTTGGTTCCCACGGCGGCTCCGCGGACTCTCTCGACCCCTTACTCCGAGTGGGGTTCATCGCAACGAAGAACCTGAAGCACCTGCGAAGAGCCTCACGCAGACGCAAACCGGATGCGCAACCCCTTCCGCCGCCAAAAGGCGACGAGCCTCTCCTGCATCGCCGCCAGATCGTCCCCATCCCCCCACGGTTCCGCCGGGTGCGTGCCGCCGCGCCGAAGCCCGCGCAGGCCCGCCAGGTACTCCCGCACGGCAGCCGTGCCGCCCGGTTGGCGCCGCAACCACCACTCCAACAAAAGCAACGCCGCGGCGTACTTCGCATAGTTGTCGGGCTCGTCCGGATGATTCGCGCGCATCCAGGCCAGCACCGATAGATCCGTGACCCCAACCAACAAAGGCAAAACAAACACTCCGCCTGTGGGAAGAAGAAAACGCCCGATATGCCGAGGGACCTCAACTTCAGTTCCCGTAAACTCATAAACGCCCGGCCGCACGTGGGTCACAGCCATGAACTCGGAAAACCCTTCCGAAAACCATGCCGGAAGCCGGCCCCGCCACCCCCGCAGCACGTGATGCGTCGCCTCATGCACAAAGACGTCGAACCGGTCGGCGTCGTCCGGTTTTTCCCCTTTCCCCTCGTCAAACAAAACGGAGGACAACATCAGGGTTTCATCCTGACGCCCGTTGTAAACTCCCACCGTGCCGGGAGCGCCCCCCGCAGCGACATAGGCATCGCCGTCCGAAAAAAGCCGGGCCCGGAAGCGCTGGCCGGCCCTGCGGTCTCCAGCGAGCCCGATGGGAAGGCAGCGCACCGCCGGATCCACGCTGGTGAAAGCCAACATCAAAGGTTCCAATTCTTCCCTCTCCAAAACCCGGTCACTCAACACTTCGCAAGGCCCGGCCACATACCGCCTCCACTCCCCCTGCCGCTCCGCTTCGAGAATCTTCGGAGCCCGGAGCCTTCCGTCGTATCCAAGCGGCCATTCCTGCTTCCACTCGCCGGGAGTCTGCCCGGCGCTTCGTGCAGTCAGTCCCATTCCCCCCAACAAAAAACTACGGCGCCGCATCGTTCTATCCGCGCCCGGTGGCCAGTGGCCACAATCGCCCGCAAACGGGCCAACGGATGCGCCCGGCAAATTAGCTTGCTCGCCCCGCCGCGCGCAAGTAGTCTTCTCGCGTCCGGGTTTCGGCCCGGACCAGGGGTTGAAGGGGCAACCCGTTTGGTTCCAACGTGCGAGACGCCGGGGGGAGTTCTCGCGGGACCTGCGGGTTGCCTCACTTCCTCTCCCAAACGGCGAGGAAATCCCCGCGAACCATCAAGGGTCCACCAGCCGTTTGACGACGGCGTCCAGACCACGGATAACCTCGGTGACCCGGGAAAAATCCACAGCTCTGGGAAGATCTTGTGCCGTTCCGCAAAAACCCGGCCGATACCGTGCCAAATCGGTCGCCACCAAAGCGGGATACCCCGCAGAAGTCCAGGCCGACAGCTCCACGGACCCGAGCAATTCCGGAGCTTCCTCCGCAACGAGTCGCTGGGAAACGATTCCCACCGCCTCGTCGAAGGCGCCTGCCGCCAGGTTCACCAAATCGCCCGCGCCGCTTTCTCCCCCGAAGACAAGCACCTCCGGCGTTTCCGGAAGATACGGCTTCAGGTCCTCCGGCCATGGAACATGGATATCCTCCACAACGGAGCCGAGTCCGCTCAAAAGCAAAACTCCGGCGATCCGGTCTCCCCGCTGCCGGCAACTCGCTGCGTAAGCCGCCGCACCCGATCGCTGCGGATCGCCGCCCGCCCCATTCCCAAACAGGACCAGCCGCAAAGTGCGCTGCGGCAGGGCGCCCACCCAGGTCCGGGCCAGACAAAGCACTGCCGCCACTCCCGTTCCATCGCAGTTGGCCCCCGGGCTTTCCGGAGCCGTGTCATAATGAGCGCCGACAACGATGATTCCCTCCGCCTGCTCCCTGCCCGGGATCTCCACCACCACGTTTTCCCATATTGCCGGCTCACTTCCTTCCGCTCCAAACGGCTGACGTTCCACCGCACACCCGATGTTGCGCGGTCCCAGCGTGGACTCCAAATAGTTCACCGTGACCCGGATGCTGCCGGGCAAAGTTGCGCAGCGCGGCCCGATGTCTTCGGAAAGGGCCCGCACGTAGCGCTCCACATCGGCTGCTTCGACAGGAGGAAGCGTCAACCGCCGCACGGGTTGGCGAACCACCGGCTCCTCGGGATTCTCGATGAGATGCCACATCCAAAGGACCCCCAGCACCGCCAAACCGATGGGCAGCCCGAGCAGGGAGCCCTGTATCCAATGTCGTTGAGCCATCGGCGCGGCAGAGCTAAAGCCGGGAGAGCGCCCTCTGCAACCGCCTCGCCAATCCACCAACCCATAAACGGTTGCGTCGCCAACCCCTCGTGATAGATACGCAGAGCATGCCCCCGGCTCCCGAGCCCGAACGGCCACGCGCCGCCTATCGCGCCATGCTGCTGGCCCGCGCACTCGACGATCATGTCGCCAGGCTCTATCGCGCCGGCGGACAGATCGTCGGCGGCGTGTACCTGAGCCGTGGCCAAGAAGCCTTCAGCGCCGCCCTCGGCATCACTCTGCAGCCCAATGACATCTACGGCCCACTGATCCGGGATACCGCAGGAAGACTGGCTTTCGGGCAACCCGTCCTGGATTTTTCTCGCACCTACGTCGGATCCTCCCTGGGACCCATGCGCGGCCGCGACGGGAACGTCCACCACGGACGTCCCAAAGAAGGCATCCCCGCCATGATCAGCCATCTTGGCAGCCTCGTCTCCGTTGTCTGTGGGATGCTCTTTGCCCGGCGCTTTCAGGGAATCACCGGCTGCGTAGGAGCCACCTGCATCGGCGAAGGCGGCACCTCGACCGGAGCCTTCCACGAAGCCCTCAATCTCGCCGCGGTGGAACGGCTCCCCCTCGTCGTAGCCGTCGCCAACAATCAATACGCCTACTCCACACACCAGTCCCGGCAATTTCACTGCCGCAACCTCGCCGATCGCGCGGTCGGTTACGGAATGTCCGGTCATGAGGTGAACGCGGTCTCCCTCATGGATTCCTTGGAAACCTTCCAGAGGGCTGTGGACGCCGCACGCGCCGGTGAAGGACCTCAGCTCGTCGTCGGAGCCCTGCTCCGCCTCGCCGGTCACGGCGAACACGACGACGCTTCGTATGTCGATCCCGTCCTCCGCGCTTCCCCTCTCGGCCGCGACTGCCTCACCGTGGCCCGCGAGGAACTCCTGGCTGCCGGACTCGCCGGAGAAAGCGAGTTGGACGGCTGGACTCAGGCGGCCCGGGCCGAGGCCGAACAAGTTTTCCTTCAGGCGCAGCGCGAACCTGCGCCCGACCCCAGGAGCGAAACTTGGCAAGCCATCAGTTCGCAACACCTCTGTGAGTTCCCCCATTCATGAGCATTCCTTACATCGCCGCCATACGCGCGGCGCAGGAACGGCTCCTGCGAGAAAACCCCAAAGTCTTCGTCTACGGCCAGGACGTGGGTAGTTTCGGCGGCGCATTCAAGGCCACCAAAGGACTGGCCGAACTCTTTCCCGGACGCGTCCTCGACGCGCCCATCAGCGAAGACGCCATGGTGGGCCTGGCCATCGGGGCCGCCATTGAAGGACTCCGGCCCATTGTCGAGATGCAATTCGCCGACTTCTCCTCGGTGGGCTTGAACCAGATTCTCAATCAAGCCGCCACCCTCTACTGGCGAACCGGCGTCTCCTGCCCTATCACCGTGCGCCTTCCGTCAGGCGGCACCGAGGGCAGCGGCCCGTTCCACAGCCAATCCATGGAGGCCCTCTACAGCCATTACCCAGGCCTCGTCGTCGTTGCCCCCGCCACCGTGGAAGACGCTTACTCTCTGCTTCTCGAGTCCGTCGCGCTGGACGACCCGGTCATTTTCTACGAACACAAATTCCTTTACTACCACCTCAAAACCGACGCCCTCCCAGAAAGCAACCTTCCCCTGGGCAAAGCCAGGATCACCCGCTCCGGCCTCCACGCCACCGTCGTGGCCTACAGCGCCATGGTCCACGAAGCTCTCAGCGCCGCCGACACCCTCCACGACGAAGGCTACGAAATCGAAGTCGTCGATCTCCGCTCCGTCAAACCCATCGACACCGACACCATTCTCGCCTCCGTCGCCCGCACCGGCCGTCTCCTCTGCGTCGGCGAAGCCTTTCCCTGGGGCGGAGTCACCGCAGAAGTCGTCTCCCGCGTCGCCGGAGAAGGTCTCAATCTCCTGGATTGCCCTCCCCTGCGTCTCAACGCCAAGGACACCCCCATCCCCTTCCATCCCAACCTCTGGCGAACTCACCGGCCCACCGCCGAAAGCATCAGCCACCGGCTCCGTGAACTGCTGTCCCTCTGACCGTCTCGCGTCCCCCTTGCGCCCAGGGCGGTCCTCGCCCTAATTGCTTCGCCAGGCTCGCGCCGAGATCCTAACCATGCCCGAAGTCCCCATCCGCATGCCGCAACTCGGCGAATCCATCGCCGAAGCCGTCATCCTCGAAATCCTGGTCCAACCCGGCGAGTCCGTTGAATCCGGTCAAGAAATCTTTGAAGTCGAGACCGACAAAGCGGTCATGACCGTAACCACCCCTTGCGCCGGCAACATCGCCAGGATCACCGCAGAACCGGAGGTGAGCTATGCGGTCGGATCCGTGCTCGGCTATCTCGAGGCCAGCGACGAGGAAGCAGCAAAGACCGGTTTTTCCCCGCCCATTGCCGATTTCCCTCCGGCCACAGGCAGCAAGCCTGAGCCATCCCCTCCATCCCAGGCGAGAGCCGCCGAACCCCCCAACCAACCCAAGGTCAAACCGACCGTCGAGGGACTCCCCGTGCCCGTCATGGCCACCGGAGCCAGCTACCTCTCCCCGCGGATGAAGGCCCGCATGCTCGAACTCGGCCTCAACGCCGCCGACTTGGCCGGCGTCGCCGGCAGCGGATCCGGCGGTCGCGTCACCATCGAGGACTTCGAAAACTTCATCGCCGAGCTGGAGAAAAACCCCACCACCGCGGCTTCCCCCATGCGCATCGCCGTAGCCGATTCCATGCGCCGCAGTTGGACCCGGCCGCTGGCCACAGTCGGAATCCCCGTCCAGCTCGATTCCTTGTTGGCTCACCGCAGAACCGCTCAGGAAAAACCCGGTCCCGCTCTCTACGCCATTCGAGCCATAGCCCTGGCCCTCAGCGAAAACACCGCCATGGCCGGCCGCCTCGTGGGCAGTCAGATCGTTCATCCCAACGCCGTCGACATCGGTTTCGCCGTCGAAGTCGACGACGGAGTGCTCGTCCCCGTCATCCGCGACGTGGACCGCAAACCGCTCTCCCAACTCGTCTCAGTCTACAACCGTCTCGTCCAGCAAGCCCGCAATCGCCGGCTGCCCCACGATGCCGTGGGCTCTGGAATCGCCACCGTCACCAACTACGGCACCTTCGGCATCGTCTGGGCCACCCCCATACCCCTACCCGAACAGAATCTTGTCCTCGGAGTCGGAGCCGGCTTCAAGGCCCCGGTCTGGAACGAAGACAAACAAAAATTCCTCCCCGTCACCCAGGGTCAGCTCACCCTCAGCTTCGATCACCGCATCCTCGACGGCGGAGCCGCCGGCAGGCTCCTCCATCGCATCGCCAGCCTGCTTCAAAAACCGGGTGATCTTTAACCCCGTCGAAGAGAAAAAAGAGCAAGGCTTTCCCTAAATTCTAAACCTCACCTATGATCACACCGATGATCACGCTGTCTTTATGGAAAGATTGGCCGAACTGGTCGATACTGAATCGAGCGCCGCACTGATGGTGGCTCTGCACTCCGACGCCTTAGCCCAACGACTTGCTGCCGCACGCAGCCTGCAAGACCAGCAGCCTGACAACGCGCTTGGATACCTGTTGGAGGCAAGAGCACTCCTGAGTTCCGGCGGCAGCTATTCGGAAGCAATCGCGCTGATTGAGAGAACCCTGGAAATGGGGAATCTTGATCTCCTCCTTGAAGCGCGGTCGGCGCCGATACGTGAAGCTTATGAATTCGTTGGCTTGTCGCCAGAGAGCGTCCTCACTCACACCTTCCAATCTGGCGCTCCTGTGGCGGCATTACCCAGTGATGCCCTTCGCGAGATTGGAAAAAAATTGGCTGAGTTGACTCCTGAAGATCCGGTTGACCACGCCACCATACAGATCCATCTCTCGCAGTTGCTCAGATCCGTAATGGAAGGAGACGCACAAAGCTCGGAATACAACACCTTCCAGATAGAGGCTCCGATGCACATGAGCGAAATCACGGCATTAAGGAATGTGCCGGAAGATACTCTCTACGGAGATGGAGAGTACACCGTCGGCGATAGAATTGCTGAACTTACCTCGCAGACAAAGACGTTCTGGCAAACGGTCTCAAAGGCCGATTCCAACCTTCGAGAAGCGTCTGAAGTCATGCTGAGCGACTTTTTCGAAGTGTGGAAAGCGTCCGGTTACCGGGCGGCGATGGAATTCGCAGCCAATCAATGAGTGAAGCATCTCGAATTCCACCAATCCATCAAGCCGAGACCATCATGACCCCGCTGGAGTAGCCGGCACGATTTATGTTAGTCTTAAAGACACAACAAAAGACTTTCCAATGCCCTTCTGGAAGCGGCGTCAAATCAGAAACTAATCCTCGCTGGCCGCAGTCCCCGAACGGGCGGAGAATAATGCCTCGGTCAAGCAAATCTCTGCACGCTCAAAGATGACGATGCCTGCTTTGCGGCTAAAAAGTCTTGCCATGAGCGACTCCTTCCCTCCAGCCTTCGATTACGATTACGAGCACCGTCCGTTACCGGACTGAGCACGAGCAGGATTCTTGAATTTCTTGGACGTTCCCTTATCTCAGAAAACGGGTCATGCGACATTTCTTGATAGTTTCCATACCCGCACCTCCTTCGGCAGCTCCTGCTCCGGCGCCAGAGCGAGTCGCGGGATCTGCTGGTTCGCGTTGGCGGCGGACTTCAAGTTGAGGCGCTCCGCAATCCAGGCCTGCGGCACGCTCGTCTCCTTGGCCATGGACGATGGGCTCATGGCGGTTTCCACGGGCCATGACGCGGCCGGCGGCAGTCTCATACTGAATGCGCGGAGTGCGAGCGGTTCTCCTCCCTTCTTGGCCTCCGGAATGTTGGCACATTCGGGCAAATAGATGAGCCGCTGGGATCGCCGGTCTATCATGGCAGCCAATGGGGCTGGAGATCCAGCGCGACCGAGTGGACACGGGTAGTGAGCGAGGTGGTTTCGCCGCCGATGCCCACGAGCCATCCGGCGCCGGCCCCGATGTCGTCGAGGATGGCTTCCAGTCTGCGAGCATCATGCGGATTGGTGGCGCTGTTGGCTTTGAATTCAATGGCGATGCGTCGTGATCCCCGGTCGAGGATGGGATCAGCTTCCTGACCCGTGGCGGTGCGCCAAAAATAGAACTGGGTGAAGGGATGGGTGAGGCGTTCGCGGCGAATGATGTCCTCCAAGGCAAAACCCTCCCAACTGGCGCCGCGAACCGGATGATTGTCGAGGTCCTCCGGCGTCGTGATACTGAGCAAGTGATGGAGCAGGCCTGTATCGCGGAGGTAAATGCGCTGGGATTTGACCAGGCGCTTGCGGATATTGCGGAAGAAGGGCGGCAGGCGGCGGATCAAAAACACCCCTTCGAGCAGATCCAGCCCGCGAAGCGTGCCCATCTCATTAATGCAAATTAGAGCATAGGACTCTTAATTGCAAGAACCGTTCTTTGGATACTCCTTGGGCGGTTCGCTCCCCCTGCCTGGCCTTCCCGCCTGCCCAGAGGCGAGGATTGAGGGGAACGTTACCGGATCGAGGACCTGATCGCATCGAGTGCGCCTTCAGCGTTGGCCGGGGATACGACTGGGGAATGCCGCAAGGTAAGGAGGTCTGGTAGTCCTCAGAACGTGTGGTCGTTCCCTATCAAAAAAGCGATCTATTCCCCTCGCCATTCTGCGGCCAGGCGATTCAAAAGTTCCGGCCGGGCCGGACCGTCGAAAGTCGCCACCCGGTAACGCAAGGTCAGTTTTTCTCCCCCTTTCAACCGCACCTCCGACGGAGCCACAATGCATGGATTGATCATCCGCACATCGCGATGGTTATGCCAGAGCGTGGGGGGGTTGCCCGGATGATTCATCACCGCCGCGCCGAGCTTCGATCCGCCGGCCAGTTTGATTTCTCCCGCATACCAGGCCGCGTCCGGCCAGTCCGAATCGGGATCGATATGCACCGGGTTGAGCCGCTCCTCAACTCCGGTTGGCGAAAGCAAGGTCAAATCGCCGTCGCGCCGCAGGCGCAGACAGAACCCGCTGAATGCCCAGCGCGCCAAAATCAAATCTGCCGCCGGGGTGATCGCATACTCCAAATCCAACACGTTGATTTCCCTCCCCGGCCGAAGGGTCGCCGTCAATACTTCCTCCACCAACTCCTCGCCTTCCGCTTCCCAAGCGTTGCGGACCCGGAAACGCAGCTCCGCTCCCTTTTCCTCCAGCAGTTCGGCGTCCCGGTGCACGATGCGCCGGTCGCTCACCGGGGCATGTTCCCCCCAGCCCCAAAAATCCGCGTCCTTGCTCCCATGCATCTCCACCCAGGCCAGAAATACCCCGCGATGATGGGGATGATCTGGCGGAGCCAAGTCCGTCACGACCGCGCCGCCCGGAGTGGTCAATGGATGAAAAAAACCTCCGCTCTCCACCGGCAGACCCGCATCCGGCGGGGCCTCCAGTTGGTATTCCGCCGCCGCCGTGCCCGATTCTGTCCGCGCCACGATCGCCTGCCCCTCGCGTTCGAGGATCCAGGACGCCTCTTCCGCCCGGACGATCAGCGACGGCATCAGCACAACGAAGGTAAGAGCAACCGCGCGAGTTTTCATCAGCCATCAAGTTCTCGCCGAAAAACCAAAAGGGCAAGCGCCCGGACGGGAGGAAGGCTGGGATGGGAGCTGTTGGGGGTCGCCCCGTGGGGACTGCGTTGCTCTAGCCCCAGGCTTGCACAAGGCGTAATCACCCAGCCCTGCGCCTTCGGCTGCGCGCGCCTGGTCCGCACGGGGCTCGCCGGCCCTTCGCGACGAAACCGTTTCAGAAATGCGGACTAGCCAAACCGGCCGGTGGCGGCATACCCGGCGATGACCTCGATCAAGAGGGATCGCTCGGCTTCCTGAATGCGCGCGTGGAGGCTCTCTGGCGTGTCGCCGGGAAGCACCGGCGTCTCCCGCTGGGCTATGGCCGGTCCCGTGTCGATGCCCGCGTCCACCACGTGGACGGTGCATCCCGCCACGGTTTCGCCCGCCTCCAACGCTTGCCGCCACGCTTCCCGCCCCGGGTACTTCGGCAACAGAGACGGATGCACATTGAGAATACGCCCGCCAAAAAAACTCAGCAAGGGATCCTTCACCCGCCGCATGAAGCCTGCCAACACCACCAACTCGACTCCCGCGGCCCGCATCCGGTCGCAGATCTCCTTTTGCGCCGCTTCCCCCAACCGGTTGCCGAGCGGCCCCGGATCGACGTGCACCGCCGCGATCCCGCGCTTCGACGCCACCTGCAGAATCCTGGCCCCCGCTACATCGGACGCTGCCAGAACGATCTCGGCCGGCAATCTGCCATCGTCGATTCCCGCCAACAATCCTTCCAAGGTGCTTCCCCGTCCGGAACCCAGCACCCCCAGCCGCAAGATGGGCTCGTGGAAATCTGATCCCCCGCGGCGCAATCGCGCCAGGGTCGCCGAGGTGGATCTCCCGGCGACCAAATCAACCACCCGGATTTCCACTCCTAACCGCTCCAACAGCGCCCGCTCTCCGGCCTCCAGGCTTTCCGGGGTGTAGTCTCCCCCTTTGACATAGAGCTGAGGCGCCAGCGCCTCGATGATCTTCTCCGCCCGCAGCTCTTCGAAAATCACGACGGCATCGACGGTCCGGAGCGAGGCCAGGATTTCCGCCCGGTCTTCCGCCGTCTGCACGGGCCGCTCCGGCCCTTTGAGCGCCTTCACCGAGGCGTCGCCGTTGACGGCCACCACCAGGCCATCGCCCAGCGCCCGCGCCTGGGCCAGATAACGCACGTGCCCGGCGTGCAGCAGGTCGAAGCAGCCGTTGGTCAAAACCAGGCTCCCGCCCGCCGCAGTCACGCGATCGCGAAAGGCCCGCGCTGTCGCCCAATCGCAACGGCCCGGGCTCCTAATCGACTCGCCGCCCTCGACTCCGCTTTTCACGCGGCGCTTTTCCGCCATAATGCCGCCATGATGGATCCGCGTATACCACAACTGGCCAGTCAACTTGTCAATCATTCCACCCGGCTGGAGACAGGAGACCGGGTGCTCATCGACCTTTACGACGCCCCTGTGGAGATCGCCGTGGCTCTGGTCCGCGCCGCTCGCCAGGCCGGAGCGCTTCCTTTCGTGAAGCTCAACGACTCCCGCATTGCCCGCGAACTGAGCTTGGAGGCCGAGCCCTCCCGGCTCGAGATCGCCTCGACCCTGGGGCTCGAGGAAATGAAGACCATGTCGGCTTACATCGCCGTGCGCGGCAGTCACAACATCAACGAGTTGTCCGACGTATCCGCCGACCTGCTCAACCGGATCATGAAAGCCATGCGCCCCGTCCTCGACCACCGGGTGCGCCACACCCGCTGGGTGGTCCTCCGCTGGCCGAATCCCGCCATGGCCCAACAAGCGGGCATGAGCAGCGAAGCCTTCGAAGCCTACTTCTTTCGCGTCTGCCTCCTCGACTATGCCGGACTCACCCCCGCCATGAATGCCCTGGCCGAGCGCATGAACGAAACGAACCAGGTCCACATCAAAGGCCCCGGCACCGACCTCCGCTTTAGCATTCGCGACATCCCCGCCATCGTCTGCAATGGATCCCACAACATCCCGGACGGGGAAGTCTTCACCGCGCCGGTGAAGGATTCCGTCGAGGGCGTCATCCAATTCAACGCGCCCACCATCTATCAAGGGACGGGGTTTGACAGCGTCAGGCTGGAGTTTCAAAAGGGACGCATCGTCGATGCCTCGTCCAACCAACCCGAACGGCTTAAAACCATCCTCGATTCCGACGAGGGAGCACGTTACGTCGGCGAGTTCGCCCTCGGCTTCAACAACGAGATCCTCGAACCCATGCGGGACATCCTTTTTGACGAGAAGATCAGCGGCTCATTCCATTTCACTCCGGGCCAGGCCTACGAAGAAGCCGACAATGGCAACCGCAGCCAGGTCCACTGGGACCTCGTCTGCATCCAACGCCCCGAGTACGGCGGAGGCGAGATTTGGTTTGATGATGCGCTTATCCGCAAAGACGGCCGTTTTCTCCCGGCGGAACTTGAACCTCTCAACTCGAAATCCTGACGCCAACCCGCATTTCTCATACTGTTTCGTCGCGTGGAGCAGGCGAGCCCCATGCGGACCAGGCGCGCGCAGCCGAAGGCGCAGGGCTGGGTGAGCACACCCTGTTCAAGCCTGAGGTAAGCGCAACGCAGTCCTCATGGGGCGCAGCGCGCCGCAGCAGAAAAAGTATGAGAAATGCGGCCTAGTCCGCGGAAAAGCAGGGCAAGCTTGTCGCGATGATGCATCGGATCCTTCTCGTCGAAGACAACGAAATGAATCGCGACATGCTCTCGCGCCGTTTGGAGCGCCGGGGATTCCACGTGCTTTTGGCCGCCGACGGAGCGGAAGGAGTGGCCACTGCGCAATCGGAAAAACCGGACCTCATTCTCATGGACATGAGCCTGCCGGTCATGGACGGCTGGACCGCAACCCGCCTTCTCAAAGCCGATCCTCAGACCTGCTCCATTCCCGTGATCGGTCTGACGGCACACGCCATGGCCGGAGACAGGGAGGAATGCCTGGAGGCCGGCTGCGACGACTACGACACCAAGCCCGTGGAGTTTCAGCGCTTGCTCGAGAAGATCGCCGGCCAGCTCGAACGATCGAACAATCCGTGAACCCACCCCACTACAGTTCGAGCGCGAGCGATCCCTACGCTCAACTGCGTCACGACCTGCGCACGCCGGTCAACCAAATCCTTGGCTACAGCGAAATGCTCCAGGAGGACGCAGAAGCCAGTGGTCAGGACTCCTGCGCCGCCGACCTCGGAAGAATCCAGCTCGCCGCCAGGCATTTGTTAGCGTTGATCGCGGATGGTCTCGGCGGCGCGAGCGTTCCCGGAGCCACCGGCCCGGCCACACCGGCCTTGTCTCCGGCCCTGCTCGGACCTCCCCGGTTGCGAGCCGGCGAGGAAACCCCGCCGGATGGCGACTCCCCCATCCCGCTGCACGGACGCGTTCTCGTCGTCGATGACGACGAAAACAACCGGGACCTCCTGGCCCGCCGCGTCGAACGTCATGGGCTCAGCGTGGAAACCGCCGAGAACGGCCGTCAGGCCTTGCAGATGGCGGGCAGCGGAACTTTCGATCTCGTGTTGCTCGACCTCATCATGCCGGAGTTGGATGGCCGGGCCGTTCTGCTGCAAATGAAATCGGCAGCGGAAACACGGCACATTCCCGTAATCATGATTTCCGCTCTCGACGAACTGAACAGCGTCATCCAGTGCATCGAAGCGGGAGCCGAAGATTACCTCCCAAAACCCTTCAATCCGACCCTTCTGCGCGCCCGGATCGCCGCCTGTCTGGAAAAGAAATCACTGCGTGATCTCGAACAGCGGCATCTGCGAACGATCGAAGAAACCCAGCTTCGCTTGACTCAGGAGCTGACCGAAGCCGCCCACTACGTCCAATCCATCCTTCCGCCTCCCTGCGAGCATCCCTTGGGCGTCGATTGGCGCTATCAACCCTCCACGGAACTGGGCGGCGACGCCTTCGGATACCATTGGATCGACCCAGACCATTTCGCCGTCTACCTGCTCGACGTCTGCGGCCACGGCGTTGGGGCCTCCTTGTTGTCGGTTACGGCCATCAACGTCATCCGCTCCGCCTCACTGCCGGGAGCGGACTGGCGCGACCCGGGAGCCGTCCTCACCGCCTTGAACGGAGCCTTCCCCATGGAAAGGCAGAACAATATGTATTTCACGCTGTGGTACGGCGTCTACCATGCGCCGACGCGGATCTTACGCCATGCCAGCGGCGGCCATCCGCCGGCCTTGCTCCTCAAGCCTGCTTCCGGCGGCGCCACTACCAGCGAACGCCTTCGTTCCCCGGGCATGATCGTGGGCGGTTTCGAAAACTTCGATTACCAATCGCAGAGCTGCCTGGTCCCGCCCGGCGCGACCTTACTCGTGTTCTGCGACGGCTGCTACGAGATCACCGAACCAGACGGCGAGATGATGGCCTTCGAGACCTTCGAGCATTTCGTCGAGGAACACGGCGCGCGCCCGGACGGGCTGGCTCGGCTCCTCACCTGGCTGCAAGATCGACACGGGAACGGCCCGCTCGACGACGACTTCTCTATCGTGCGGATTCAGTTTTGAGCGACGCCGAAAACAAGCTTCACCTGCGGATCCGGAACGCTTATGCGGAAATCACCCGCGGCGCCGCCGAGGTCTCGCGGTGGCTGAAGACCCGCAATGCGCCGGCCTCCGCCGAATACCTGGCCGTTCTCGCCATCGAAGAACAGGCTACCAATTGCATCAAATACGGTTACGACGACGCGGCCGAGCACGTCATTGAAATCGAACTGAGTTTGTCCGGTGAAGAGATGGTGCTCACCGTCACGGATGACGGCCATCCCTTCAATCCGTTGAATGCGCCTCCGCCCGACACCGGGTCGCCCATCGAAGACCGGCCGGTGGGGGGTCTCGGGATCCACCTCCTCCGCGGCCTTTCCGACCGCATCCAATACGAGCGGTTAGGCGATCGCAACCGGCTTGCCATCCACAAAGCCATCGCCGGGCCGCCTTGAACCGCCGGCAGTAAGAGCCCTTCATCAATCCCACCCACCCAAGGAACCGTCCCATGCAGCTCGAATACCGGGAACTCGAAAACCGCACCTGTCTCCTCCTGCTTTCCGGGAATCTGGATGTCCAGGGTGTGATGGAAGTGGAAGACGGCCTGCTGGCCTACTGCCAAGGACGTCATCGGCGAGTGCGGGTGGATCTCTCCGAAACCGGTTTCGCGGGTTCTCTAGGTATCGGGTTACTTCTGCGGGCCATAAAAACCGCTGCCGCCCAAGGCGTCGATATCCTGCTCTGGAACCCCTCGCCCGTTGTTGCGATCGCCCTGGACATCGCCGGATTGAGTCCTTTTATCCGGACCAGCCGCGACGACCCTCAAATGGAAGCGAAAGGAGTTGAAGGCTCACTTCAGAGCTGGCCAGAGGCGAAACCAACCGATACAGAACGATCCAACCACAACGAAAACGCGATCGGAGGAAGCTCATGAATGCCATCTCCATCACTTCGCTGCCGCTCCGGGACAGCGCCGAATGCCACCGCGCTCGGCCCCAGGCAGGCGGGCGAAACCACCAAGAATAAGCTGCCGCCGCGCGCCCTGCTCAACAGACCATCGGGCCTCGCCATCCCCATTTCACCATGTTGGAAGTCGTCAAACGCTTGACCCTCGCCTTCGCGCTCCTGCTCCTCGCCGCAAGCGTGCTGCTCTACGCCGATCGCGGTTCGCGCAATCCCTCAAACACACGCTTTTCCGCTGGCGACCCTGACGCACCGGCCATTCGTGTCGCCGTGGTGTTGCACGCTTCCCTTCCGGCATTGGAGGAAGCACTCAACGGAGTTCTCGAAGAGCTGGCCGGCCGGGGCTTTGTGGACGGCGGCCGCGTCCGCATCAGGCGCTTTAATGCCGAGGCCGACATCGGAGCCGCCAACACCATCGCTAAAGAGGTTACCGGAGGTTCCTACGATCTCATCATCAGTCTCAGCACCACCTCTCTCCAAACCGTCGCCAATGCCAACAAGAGCGGCCGCCGGACGCCTCACGTCTTCGGATTGGTCAGCGATCCCTTCGGCGCCGGCGTGGGCATCGACGCCGCCAATCCCGCCGTCCATCCGCCCTACCTCACCGGATACGGCAGCATGCAACCCGTCGAGGATTCGTTTCGCACGGCCCGCGCCATGCGGCCGGAGTTGCAATCCGTCGGTCTGGTCTGGAATCCGGCGGAAGCCAATTCACGTGCGCAGACCTTGATCGCCCGGACGGTTTGCAAGGAGCTTGGGATCCAGCTCGTAGAGGCCAATGCCGAAAACAGCACCGCCGTACTCGAAGCCGCCAACTCTCTGGTGGCCCGGGGAGTCGAAGCACTCTGGATCAGCGGCGACGTCACCATCTCCCTGGCCTCAGATCTGATCATCGACGCAGGGAAACGCGCGCGGATACCGGTTTTCACGGTCATGCCGCCGAGCATCGAGCGCGGCGCCCTCTTTGATCTCGGAGCCAATTACCTGGAGGTCGGCCGCGCTGTCGGACGCTTGGCGGCGGATGTCTTGGACGGCGGAAATCCCGCGGACATCCCGGTCGAGAACTTCGTGCCCAAGCTCTTCCTCTACAATGACACCGTGCTCGCAGGTTTGAAGGACCGTTGGACCGTCCCCGATGAGCTTCGCCAGCAAGCCGACGGCTGGATCACCGCGACCTCAAGAAACCTACCAAAGCCGCAAGCCCCCGCTGCGCCTGCCGCCCGCGCTCAACCGGGCCGCCGCTACCGGATCGGCCTCGCTTATTTCGCGCCGGAAGCTGCCGGAGACATCTGCATGCGCGGCATCTTAGACGCACTGCGCGATCTCGGTTTTGAAGAAGGCCGCAACCTGGAAGTGCGGCGCGCTCATGCCCAGGCCGAGATCGCCAATATCCCTGCCCTGCTGCAAAACTTCGACTCCTCCGATGTCGACCTCATCGTGCCGCTGAGCACGCCGCTCATCACGGGGGCCTGTGCTCTGGTCAAGCGCAAGCCGGTCGTTTTCACCTACTGCTCTGATCCCATCGCCGCCGGGGCCGGCCGCTCTTTCACCGATCATCTGACGAATGTGACGGGCATTGGCTCATTCCCGCCGGTGGAGGAGATGGTCGATTTGATCCGCAAGACGCTTCCCGGGGCAAAGAAAGTCGGGACGATCTACAACGCTTCGGAAGCCAATTCCGTGAAGGTCGTGGGAGTGGCCCGGGAGGTCTTCGCCAAGGCGGGCTTGGAACTTGATGAAGTCACCGTCGCGTCCTCAGCGGAGGTGGTCCAGGCGGCCCAGGCCCTTGCCAGCCGGCAAGCCGATGCCTTCTACATTCAAGGCGACAATACAGTCATCCAGGGCTTCGATGCGGTGATCAAGGCCGCGCGGGATGCCCGGATCCCCCTCTTCGCCGACGATCCGGAATCCGCCAAACGCGGCGCCGCAGCCTGCCTGGGACTGGGTTTCTACCGTCCCGGTTATGCCGCAGGCCAAATGGCGGCTCGCGTTCTCACGGGAACCAGTCCGGCGAATATCCCCATCGTGAACATCTCGGAAAAGTCCCTGTGGTTCGACCTTGCCATGGCCCGGGAACTCGGCATCACCTTCCCTGCGGAATACCTGGCCCAGGGTGAAACCGTCGATTGAACCTGCACCGGAGCCATGGAAATCACGCAGGAGCAGAGCGAGGGAGCGTTGACCTTGCATCTCAATGGCCGGTTCGACGCCCACTGGGCCGACCACGTCGGCAACGCCATCGAAGCCGCAGTCCGGAACGGTCAGCACCGGATCGTACTCGGTTTTTCCCAAGTGGACTACCTCAGCTCAGCGGGCATCCGCATCCTCATGAATCACTACAAGCAGCTCAAGGCGGCGAACGGCTCCCTCCGCTTGGTGCACTGCACCGGAGGCGTCTTGGCGGTCCTGCAACTCGCGGGCATCGCCGAGTTCCTCGTCGTCGAGCCGGACCCCCCCGGAACGCCGGCGTCGCAGAGCGGTTCACGGCGCTGGGAAAAGGACGGCCTCGCTTTCGAACTCTTCGACCAGCATCCCGGCTCCGTCCTCGAGTGCCGCCGCTACGGTCATCCTGACAGATTCTCCACCGGCCGCTTGAGCGCCGCCGACAGCACCCGAGTGCGGCTCGATCCCGATGTCTTAAGCCTTGGGTTGGGAGGCTTCGGCAATGAGAGGCCCGAGAACAACGCCCAATTCGGAGAGTTTCTGGCGGTCGCCGGCGCAGGGATCGTGCTGCCGGCGGATGGGAGCAGCCTTCCGGATTTTCAGATCTCTCAGGACCGTTTCGTGCCTGAAGGAAACCTGCTCTACGGACTCAGCGCACGCGGAAAGCTAGCCCACCTCTTGCGTTTCGAAGCGTCTCGGGCCACTCAGGGCGTCCTTGGACTGGGTCATCTCGTCGAGACCGTCCTGGGACAATTGGAAACGCCTTCCGCTGCGATGGTGATTCTCGCCGAGAGCGCCTGCGTGATTGGCGCATCTCTGCGTCAATCGCCCGTGACGGCGGGGGGAACATCGCCGTGGAGTTTTCCCGGGGTGCGCGACTGGGTCTCGTTCACCACGGAGCGGACCGACGAGCGCAATGTCGCCCTCATCGTGGGAGTGGTGGAGCGGGAACCTTCGCCCTCAAACGCGCCGTTCCTCCGCCGGATCGGCCCCGGGACAATGGCGCAAGGGCACTTTCATGCCGCCGTGTTTCCTTACCGCCCGCTGCCAAAGGGCTCCCTCTCGCTCCAGGAAACGGCGACGGGCCTGCTCCACACGGAGTCTGCGCAAACCGTGCTCCATCTGCTGGCCGACGAACGCGCCTTCGAAGGCGTGGGCCAGACCGATTTGTTGCGGGGAGCGTGCTGGTTTGGGCCGCTGCGGATGGCGGACGCGCCTTCGAATTCGTGACAAATACTCTATGACTCTGCTGATCGGAGCAAGCACCATTGGTCTGATCCTCTCCCTCTTGGCGTTGGGGGTCTACCTGAGTTTTCGCGTCTTCAATTTCCCTGACATCACTGCCGACGGCTCGATCACCCTGGGAGCCGCAGTGACCGCCGCATTGCTCGTCGCCTCCTGTCCGCCTTGGCTGTCCACCCTGGCCGGATTCGCCGCCGGCACGGTCGCCGGTGCGGTCACCGGCATCCTCCACACAAAATTCAAGATCAACGGCTTGTTGAGCGGGATCCTGGTCATGACGGCGCTCTATTCGGTGAACCTGCACGTCATGGGGAGGAGCAACGTGCCCTTGCTCAACGAATCCACTTTGGCCAGCCAAGCGGAAGGGCTGGGAAGCCTCCTCTTCGGCAAGGCCCGCGACCTCGACGTGTTCGGCTGGGTCGTCAGCGTGCGGGACGCATCCATTTTGTTAGGAGCCTTGGGCCTGGCCTCGCTGCTCGGCCTGGGCCTCTACCTGTTCTTCCGCACCAACCTCGGCGCCGCCATGCGGGCCACCGGAGACAACCCCCAAATGATCCGCGCCCTGGGCGTGGGAGTCGATGGCGTTCTCATCCTGGGTCTGGCCCTGTCCAACGGGCTGATCGGCTTGGCCGGATCTCTCCTGGCCCAGTATCAGGGATTCGCCGACGTCCAAATGGGGATCGGGATGGTCGTGTGGGGCCTGGCCAGCGTCATCATCGGCGAAGCCCTCGTGGGCAGCCAGCGCATCGGTCTCCTCATCGCCGGCGCGATCATCGGGTCGGTGCTCTTCCGCTTGCTGGTGGCCATCGCTCTGCGTTGGGGTCTCAATCCCAACGATCTCAAGCTCATCACCGCCGCATTCGTCTTCGTCGCCCTCATCGCCCCCATGTTGCTGCGCAAACTCCAGCCCTCCGCCAAATCCGCCGCCGCTTGATATGCTCGAAATCTCCGGCATCACCAAAAGGTTTCATCCAGGCGCCCTCAACGAGGTCCGGGCCCTGAGCGACGTGTCGCTTCGCCTCGACGGCGGATCTTTCCTTATCATCATCGGCGGCAATGGCTCGGGAAAGTCCACCCTGCTCAACGCCGTCGCCGGTGTCTTTCCCGTGGACTCGGGCAAAATCACCTTGGCCGGTCAAAACATCACCCGCTGGTCCGAGCACCGCCGCGCCCGATTGATCGGCCGAGTCTTTCAAAACCCCTTCAGCGGCACAGCGCCGACCATGTCCATTGCCGAAAACCTCGCCCTCGCGGCGCGGCGCGGTCAACCGCGGGGCTTGGGCTGGGTGCTGACCCGAAAACTGAACGCCGAATTGCGCGACCGGGTTCGCTCTTTGAACATGGGGTTGGAGGAACGTCTGGACAGCGCCATCGGCTCCCTCTCCGGCGGACAACGCCAGGCGCTGACCCTGCTCATGGCCTCCTGGCTCAAGCCGGACTTGCTCCTTCTGGATGAGCATACCGCGGCCCTCGATCCCAAGAGCGCCGACCAAGTCATCCGGCTCACTCACAACATCGTTCAACGCGACAAACTCACCACCCTGATGGTGACGCACTCGATGCAGCAAGCGGTCCATCTCGGCGACCGTATCGTGATGATGCATCGCGGCCAGGTCTTGCACGATTGGCAAGGACCGGAACGCGCCCGCGTCCGGCCGGAAGATCTCTTGAAACGCTTCGAAGAGATCCGCCGGCGAGAACAACTCGATCCGGCCGTAGCGGAAATGTTGCAGCGAATCTATGTCTGAAGCCGACGCAGGAAAACTGGCTCGTCCGGTGCGGCGGCAGTTGATCCTCTGGTTCTTGCTGGAGTGCGTCCTGCTCGCTTTCGCCGGCGGACTGGCCTTCTTTGGCCTGCACAACGAAGTAGAGCGCTCCGCCCTGCTCGCGACAAACTCTGCCGTGCAGGCGGTCCGCGATCACCTCCTCGCCGCGGACATGGCCTACAGCAGCATGACCACAGCCGCCTCCCGGATGCTGCGCGAGGAAACCCTGCGCCGTGGACCGCCACAAGTCGATGGACGCGCTCCGCTTGGATCCGGGAACGTCCCGGCGTTGCGCTTCGGCGACACTCTCGTGGCCGGGGAGTTGGAGTTAGTCGATCAAGTCACTGAGGTCCTCGGCGGGACCGCCACCCTCTTCGTGCGCGACGGCGAAGATTTCGTTCGCGTTTCCACCAATGTGCTGCGCGAAGACGGTTCCCGGGCGGTCGGCACGATCTTGGATCCGCAGGGCAAGGCCATCGAAGCGGTTCGCCGCGGCCAAGCTTTCACCGGTGTGGCGGACATCCTCGGCAATTCCTACTTTACCGCTTACGAGCCGATGCTTTCGCCGCAGGGCGCCGTCATTGGAGCTTGGTATACGGGATACCCCATCGAAACGCTGGGCCTTCTGCGGCGCCAGATCGAACAAGTTCAGATCCTCGATCGTGGTTTTGTGGCTTTGTTCGATACCCGGGGACGGCCCCTGTTCCGGTCGAGCCACCTGCCCGCCGAAGTTCATGAGAGACTGCTGGAATCTTTCGCCTCCGGCTCGGAAGGCCAGTCTCGTCAGCTCGACGGATACCGCTTGAAATGGGATCGTTTCGAACCCTGGGGATTCACCATCGTCGCCGGAGCCCACTCTCGCGATCTGACGGCCCGCACCGTTCAGTTGGTCTGGAAAGTCCTTGGCGTGATGACCCTGGTGGCGCTTTTGGCCCTCTTGGTTTCCTACCGCTTTGCCCAACGCCTTTCGGAGACCCTCGTCCAAGCCCGCCTTCACGAAGCCGAAGCGCTCGGAGCCCGCGAAGCGGCTGATTCAGCCAACCGGACCAAGAGCGCGTTCCTTGCCAATATGAGCCACGAATTGCGCACCCCGATGAACGCCATCATCGGCTACAGCGAGATGCTCATCGAGGAGGCCCGCGACCTCAAACAAGAGGAGTTCGTGCCGGATTTGGAGAAGATCCACGGCGCCGGAAAGCATCTTCTTTCCCTCATCAACGAGATCCTCGACCTCTCGAAGATCGAAGCCGGCAAAATGACGCTGTTTTGCGAGGAAATCGATGTGGCGGCGATGATCCGCGATGTCCAAACCACCGTCCGCCCGTTGATCGAGCAAAAGGGCAACCGGCTCGAAGTCGAGATCCAGCCGGAGCCTGGCGTCATGTACAGTGATCTCACCAAGATCCGCCAGACCTTGTTCAACCTGCTCGGAAACGCCGGCAAGTTTACCGAGAACGGGCTGATCCGGCTGGAAGTGAGCCGGGAAAGGCGAAACGGCCTCGACTGGCTCCGCTTTGCCGTTTCCGACGAGGGCATCGGGATGACGCCACAACAGATGGAAAGGCTCTTCCAGTCCTTCACGCAAGCGGATGCTTCCACCACCCGGAAATACGGCGGCACCGGCCTCGGTCTGGCCATCAGCCGCACCTTTTGTCAGATGCTGGGTGGAGACGTGTCGGTAACCAGCGACCTCGGCCGCGGTTCGACTTTCGAAGTGCGTTTGCCCGCGCGGGCGCCGGAACCTGAGTCTCAAGCTTCCCCGCCGGCAGTGGGCGCGGACAGCTCCGTTCCTCCAGCCGCGCCGGACGACGGCCGTCCCGTCATTGTGGTGATCGACGACGATCCCGCCACCTTGGAGCTTCTCGGGCGGTTCCTGACCAAAGAAGGCTTTGCCGTTCGCACGGCCAGCAACGGCCGCGACGGCCTGGAACTGGCCCGGCGTTTCCGCCCGCTGGCCGTCGTCACAGACGTAGTGATGCCGGAAATGGATGGATGGTCGGTCCTGGCTTCCTTGAAAAGCGATCCGGCGACCTCAGACATTCCGGTAGTCCTGGCGACAATTTCGGACAGCCGCGAAATGGGAATGGCCTTGGGCGTCTACGACTATCTCTCGAAGCCGCTGAACCGGGACAAACTGGGGACGGTGCTGGAACGATTGATGGCGCATCACCGGCCCGCTCGGGTCCTCGTGGTCGATGATGATCCGGCGGCTCGCGACCAGTTGCAGCGCGCGCTGCGCAAGCAAGGATGGGAAGTGACGACGGCCGAGAACGGACGGCGCGCCCTCGAAAGCCTTCGGTCGGAGGAACCCGGCGTGGTTTTGCTGGATCTGATCATGCCCGAAATGGATGGCTTCGAGTTCCTCGACCACTTTCGGCGCGATCCGCGGTTTGCGCAGACCCCGGTGTTCGTGATTACGGCCAAGGACATCACCCCCAGCGAGCGGGAACTCCTCAACGGCCGCATCAGCGAGTTGGTGCAAAAAGGCGGTTCCACCGTGCGCCAGCTCCTGCCGCAGTTGCAGGCCTATCTGGAACCTGGGCGCAGCGCTCTCCCCAAACGCTAACCCGGATCTCTCATCCGAAATTTGCCGCTGGTTTTTCGCGTCAAACCGTCCTAGCATCACCGGACCATGAAACGATTTTTCGCCCTGGCCGGAGCCGCGGCCCTTGTCTCCCTGACCGGATGCGTGGAAACCGAGGAAACCTGGACCCTCAATCCCGACGGGTCCGGCAAGGTTTCCTACCACATGAAAATGATGAACGCCGCCTCCGCCTTGGGCGAAAGCCTCCAGGGTCTCGCCGAAGGTCTCGATCCCAAAGAGATGGCCAAGACCCAAGCCAAACAACTTATCGAGAACTCCGATGGGATCGACGCCTGGTCCGACGTCCACTACGAAGTCGGTGCAGACGGCAAACTCCATTTCCGCGGCACGGCCTACTTCTCCGATCTCAACAAGGTCCAGATCGGAGATAATGAAATGTCTGGAGTCACCAAACTGAGCAAGACTGAGGACGGAAATGTCAAGCTGGCCATCTCGTTTCCTGAAAAGGAAGCCAAAGACGCAGCGCCTGTGGAGTCAGATCTCTCGGAGGAAGAGGTCAAAGAGCAGGTTGCTCAGATCAAGAGCCAATGGACCTTCGCCAAGAGCCTCATGGCCCCGTTGCTCAGCGAGATGAAATCGAAGTCGACCCTCAAGCTGCCCGGCGAGATCGTCAGTTTCCAGACTTACAAGAAGCAATCTGCTCATGAGGTCGCCCTGGAGATTTCCGGAACGAGCATTGTCCAGGCTATGGACAGCATGATGACCAATGACGAAGTGCTGATGGGGAGCCTGCGCAAGGGCATCAACCCGCTGGAAAACGCCGGCGGCGGTATGCCTTTCGAGCCGGAAAAGTTTCTCAACGAGATATTCGGTGGCGAGAAACTCCCCGAGGTGGTCTTCAAACCCGGTGAACCGCTCTTCGACTACGCCAAGGAGATCGAGGAAGCCCGCAAGAATCCCGGCCCGGCGTTCAAAGAGTTGATTGCGGATTGATCCGCTGTCTTTCAACGCGGGAGAGAAGCGCGACTCCCCGGCGCGGTGTGCTATGCTGAGGCACACCGGCTGTGGGTCCATCCCGCTCCGTTTCGTCTTATGGACTCCGCCTTCAGCGCGCCGGAACTCCACCGTTACGCGCGGCATTTTACTCTTCCAGAGGTAGGTCTGGAAGGGCAAGAGCGCCTGCGCCATGGCTCCGTCCTCTGCATTGGAGCCGGTGGTCTCGGCTCGCCCCTTGCCCTTTACCTGGCCGCAGCCGGCGTCGGGCGCATCGGCATCGCCGATCCGGATATTGTGGAAGTCTCCAATCTGCAACGGCAGATCATCCACGGCGAGTCTGATCTGGGCCGGCTGAAAACCGATTCCGCCTCGGACCGCCTTCGGGAAATCAATCCCCATGTCGCCGTAGACACCTATGCCCGGCGCTTCGACGCCGCCAATGCCCGCGACATTGCCGCAGATTACGACGTTTTGGTCGATGGCACGGACAATTTCGCCACCCGCTACCTCAGCAACGACGTGGCCTTTTTCCTCCACAAACCGAATGTTTACGGATCCATCTTCCGTTTCGAAGGCCAAGTCAGCGTTTTCGCTCCCCACGCCGGAGGACCCTGTTACCGCTGCCTGTTCCCCGAGCCGCCGGCCCCTGGTCTCGTCCCGAACTGCGCCGAAGGCGGCGTTCTGGGCGTGCTGCCGGGGATCATCGGCTGTCTGCAAGCCGCCGAAGCCCTCAAATGGATCCTCGGAATCGGAGAGCCTCTGGTAGGCCGCTTGATTCACCTCGACACTCTTCGGATGCAGTTTCGAGAGTTCCGGCTCCGGTCCGACCCAGACTGCCCCTTGTGCGGCCGTCGCCCGGCCATCTTGGATCTCGCCGACACCGCGGCTCACTGTGGAATGGTCGCTGCCGAGCCCCCCACAACTGGCCTGCCCGAGCGGAGCCCGGAAGAGCTTCAGGCCGCGCTCGCCAAAGGCAACGCACTCCTTCTGGACGTTCGAGAACCCTTTGAACGCATGCTCTCTTGCATCCCGGACTCCATCCACATCCCCTTGGGCGAACTCTCGGCACGGATCGGGGAAATCCCCGCAAACCGGCCGGTCGCCGTTTACTGCCGCTCCGGAACCCGCAGCGCCGCAGCCGTCCGCCAATTGCTCGAAGCGGGATTTCCGGACGTCTCCCACCTGCGCGGAGGAATGATTGCCTGGGAGGAGCATACAGGCGAGCACCCGGCGCCCCCTTGACCCGGTCCCGGTGACTGTTTGCCGCCGAAGGAGTCCAGTCATTGACGGAGCCGGGCAAAGCCGGGCACAATAGGACCCATGGACAGGCATCGCGTAGGACCTGCCTTAGGGAGAGTTTCCAGCGGCCTTTACATCGTCACCGGTCAACTGGATGGCGAACCCTTGGGCATGCTCTGCAGTTTCATCGAGCAAGCCTCCTTCGCTCCACCCATGCTCACCTTGGCCCTGCGGCCCGACCGCCGCATCGCCCAGGCCTTGCATGAATCCGGGCGCATCGGCATCAACGTCCTCGGAGAAGACAACCAGGACCTCATGCGCCCCTTCGCCAATCCCAAAAACGCCGACCCTTTCGCCGGAATCTCCGTGGAACCGGAACCCGCTGATTTGCCGCGCCTGAGCGGAGCCCTGGCTTTTCTCGCCGCCACCCTGCGTGGAACACTGGAAGCCGGCGACCACCAAGTCCATCTGCTCGAGATCACCGATGGCTGCCTTCAGAATCCCTCAGGCCGGCCCATGTTCCGCGTTCGTCGCGATGGCTTTCAATACTGATTGAGCAGGATCGTGTCCCGTGACCGCAAATGGATGCTCGATCAAAAACTGAGCCTGCTCAGCCGCCTGGGCCGCCTCGCGAGACCATTTTGCCGCCAGAGATCTCCGGATTGCTCGACCTCTTGCGTTGCCCGCAAACCGGCGCTTCGCTTCGCTTGGCCACTCCGGAGGAAACACGGCGCGCGTCTGCCGCACTTCCCGGAGAGGAACCCAACCCTGCTGTGGGTCTCGCTACCGTCGATGGATGCATCTATTATCCCATCCGGGACGGATTCCCCATTCTCCTTCTCGACGCAGCGGTCCGGATCGCCGATCCTCCAGAGAAGTCAAATACGAGCCCCCAACAACCGCCAACGAGGTTACAGTAGCGTGACAAGATTGATTGACGCTTTCTCCAACTCCCTATAGGTAAAGCCGCCTCGCCAGCCCCTCGGCCTGCCCTCGTCATGTCCACGCTCCCCCAGGGTCGCACGAGTCTTGAAGCTCAAGGTCCCAGCCGCAAAGCGGTCAAGGATCAGATCATCGAACGCTTCGAGCAGAAATACATTGTGCACCCGCGGCTTGTGCCGGAGATCCGCGCCTTCATCAAGCCCTTCTGCATTCCGGATCCCAACGGCAAAGGCGAGTTTCCGGAATACATGGTCACCACCCTTCAGTTGGACACCCCGACCATGGACCTGGCGCTGGCCAAGGAGCGGAAAACCTTCTCCCGCTTCAAACTGAGGATCCGCACCTACGGCACCCGCCCCGAGCACCCGGTCTTCTTCGAGCTGAAACGCAAGGTCAACAACGTTATCATCAAGAGCCGGACCAAAATGACCTTGGGTCAATACTACAGCGGACCTTATCCCGGATACATCGTCACCCATCCCTACGAAGCTCCCCTGCTCAGCACACCGCGGGACAACAACAATTTCATGGAGTACTGCCGCATCGTCCGGACTCTCAACGCCCGTCCAAAAATGCTCATCCGCTACATCCGCGAGTCCTACTTCGGAGCCAACGACGACTATGCGCGGGTGACCTTTGACCGCCGCGTCTGCTACCGGCCCACCCGCCGCTGGGAGCTTCCCGTCGAGAACGACGGCAAACTTTGGCGTCCCATGGACACGCAGACCGCTCTGAACCGGCCTTTCGCCGGGTACATCTTCGAACTCAAGGCCATGCGCGACGCTCCCAAATGGATGCTCGAGGCCGTGGAACGTTTCAATCTCCAAACCACCGGCTTCTGCAAATACGCCACGGCCTGGCGCATGGAATCTCTCTACCGCGGGTTCGCCTACAGCGCTCAATCCGAGAACACGACCTACTGAACCCGCCATGATTCCCGATCCCTTCCTCGACGTTCTCGGGCCCAACCGGTCCCTCACGGCGGTCGAGGTCTTCTATTCGCTTTGCGTCAGTTTCATCCTGGGGATGGTCATCGCCACGGTCTACCGCTATACCCACCAAGGCTTCACCTACGCGCGCTCCTTCCTTCACACCATGGTGCTGGCATGTATCGTCATCACCATCATGATCATCTCCATCGGCAACAACTTCGCCCGCGGCCTCGGCATCCTCGGCGCTATGGCTTTTGTCCGCTTCCGAACGCCGATTCGCGACCCTCGCGACATCATTTTCCTCTTCGCCTGCCTCGCCATCGGCATCGCTTCTGGATCCCAAGTCTTCGTTGTGGCCTTCATGGGCACGGTTTTTTTCGCCTTCGCCGCTTTCTTCCTGGCCTGGTCCCCCTTCGCTTCCCGCCGCGAGTTTGAGGGGATTCTGCGCTTCCTGATGCCTCCCGCCTCGGCCTCAGAGAAGGAAATCGACAACATCTTCGCCCGTTACACCTCCAATGTGGAACTCGTAGCCATGCGCGAAGCCATTCAAGGCGAAGTCCAGGAATACTCCTACAGCGTCCGGCTCATCGACCCAAGCTACAAGACCGACCTGGTCGACGCGGTCAACCGCCTCGAAGACACCAGCGAAGTCAGCCTAGTCATGCAGCGCACCACTGTGGAAATTTAATACCTCCCCCTCACAAGACCCCGCCCAGCCCGATCTCCCCCCTTTCCGCCGCGTGAGCGCAGACCAACCCAACGTTCCCGCTTCCCTCGCTGAAACCCGGCGGATGCGCCGCCGCCACGCCATTCGTGACTCGTGGCCGCTTCTCGTCTGGATCGCCATCTGCGCCGTCACCGCCTACGCCTACATGCACGGCATCCAGTTCAAGCGGATGAACGGCCGGGTCTTTACCTACGAACAAAACGTCGCCGCCCTCAATACTGCGCTGATTACCAGAATCCTGGTTAAGCCCGGGGAAATCGTGACCGCCGGGCAGCCGGTCGTGCATCTCGAGGATGCCCAGTTGGATTTGGAAATCGCGGCGGAGCGTGAAGGCCTACTCGCCGAGCAACTCGAACATGAACGCCGCATCTTCTTCCAAATCTCCGGGATGCGCACGGACCTGGCCGAGATGGAACAAGACAAAGAATCCGAGGAGGCCGAGCTTGTCGAGCGGAAGCGCGAACGCACGATCCTCGACAACATGAGAAAGTCGGGAGGGACCACCGAAGATGTCGTCGCGGCCAAGGACAGCGAGATTGCTGCGCTCCAGGCTCGGATTGACGCCTACCCAAACAGGATCAAGCAGCTCAACGAGCTGATTAGAGATGCAGAAAAGTTGCAGCGCGACCTCAATGAGGCCATCAAGAATCTGCAAGCTGCCGCCCTCAAACCTCTCGAACTCGAAAAGGCGGGAATGGTCCTGACCTCGCACAAGGACGGCATGGTCGCGGTCATTCATTATCAAGAGGGAGAAACCGTGGAACCGGGAATCTCCATCATGGAGATTGTTTCCAACGATCACGATGTGGTCCTCGGGTTCATTCCCGCCGAAAACATCGGCGACCTTGAGGTCAGTCAGTCGCTCCACGTTTCTCCCATGTCCGACCGAAACAAGGTTTACCGGGCCGAGATCATTTCCATCGCCCCCAAAGTCTCGGGCGTCCCCGACCGGGCCAGTCCCCTGCCCGATCGCATCATCCGTGGACGCAAGATTTACTTAAAGATCCTGGACGAAGACAACACGCTCCTTCCGGGGGAACAAGTCGTGATTCACCTGCAGCGACCCAAGCAGATCCCGTTCCTGCGTTGGTGGAAATAGGTCCGCTCTATCAGATTTGTCGCGCTATCCTGGAGGGGCGGGCTCCCGCACGCCCTGTCGCGCCAAGGGTCTTCATCCCAGGACCAGGCCGCCGGGGACGACGTCCCTCCAAGTGGGGCTCTATCAGATTTCTCACGCTATCCTGGAGGGGCGGGCTCCCGCACGCCCTGTCCCGCCAAGGGTCCCCGGCGAAACCAGGGTTAGCCACCTCGCACCTGGGACCGGTTGCGCAGCCGGTCGAGCCACACCGCCAGAATGATCACCGCCCCAATGGTGATCTCTTGAACGTAGTTAGGCCAATCCATCTGTCCCGATCCGCTGCGCAAAACCGCCATAATCAAGGCTCCCACCATCGCCCCGGCCACGCTCCCAACCCCGCCGCTCAGACTCGCCCCGCCAATCACCACCGCCGCAATGACCTCCAACTCCAAACCCAGAGCCACCGAAGGATCGCCCTGATTCAAACGGGACGCCTGCATCAATCCCGCCAGTCCCGCACAACTGCCCGCCGCGACATAGACGCAGAGCTTCGTCCAGCGGACCCGCACGCCGCAGAGCCGCGCCGCCGCCTCGCTTGAACCCACCGCGAAAACGTGCCGTCCGAACACCGACCGGCTCATCACCAAACCGGTGGCGATGGCCAATCCCGCAGCGATCCACACCCCGGGCGGAAGGTCCCACACGGCATCGAGGTTGCGCCGCGCCATGAGATCGTTGATAGGATGATCGCGGGGATAGTTCACCGTCCGGTTGTCCGCCAGCCATTTGGCTGTTCCCCGGGCAATGCCCATACTTCCCAGAGTCACGATGAAGGGCGTCATCCGCGCCCCGGCAATCACGGACCCGTTCAACAAGCCCAGCAACGCGCCCGTTCCCACGGCCCCGGCCGCCGCCGCCGCCAAGCTATGCCCCTGCGCCGCCAACGTGGCCGCGACCACCCCGCACAAAGCCACCACGGAACCGGCGCTCAAGTCGATCCCTCCGCTGACGATGACCATCGTCATCCCCAATGCCGCGATGGCCACGATCACCGTCTGCGTCAGGATCAACTTCATGCTCGCCGGAGTGAACATGGAAGCGCGCGTTTCCGGGAAAAGCGCAAACAACCCCAGCACCACCGCCAAGCCCAGGACCGGACCCAGCGCTTGCAACATCCGCCCCGGGCCTTCGCCCCATCGCCGTTCCCCTGCCTTCATCCCCCTCGTTAGTCGTCCGCCTCCAGCGTCCCGGCGGGCTCGCCGATCGCTTCGAGCATGATCGCATGCTCGGTCCAGTCTTCCACCGGACGCACAGCCCGAATCCGCCCCTTGCTCATCACCGCAATCCTGTCGCAAACACCCAAAAGCTCCGGGAGATACGAGCTGATGAAAAGGATCGCCTTTCCGCTCTCGGCCAATTTCGCCATCCAAGCATAGATCTGCGCTTTGCTGCCCACATCGATGCCCCGCGCCGGTTCGTCGAGGATCAAGATCCGCGCCTCGTGCCACAAGAGGCGCCCCACCGCGACCTTCTGCTGATTGCCTCCGGAAAGTTCCCCCGTTTCCTGATCTGGACCTTGAGTCCGAATCCCCAGTTTGCCGATCCAATCCTCCACCGCCCGGTCTTGACGGCCTCGCCCAATCCATCCCCACCGCGCCACCGGCCCGAAGCGGGTCATCGTCAGATTATCCGCCACACTGCGATTGAGAAAAAGCCCTTCGCCCTTCCGGTCCTCGCTCACCATTCCCATTCCCCGATGCAGACTTTTCCTTGGCGAAGGCCGCCGAACCTTCTCATCCAGCAGGACAACCTCGCCCGACCTCAACCCATCCAATCCAAAAATGACCCGAGCCGTTTCGCTTCGTCCCGATCCGACCAGTCCCGCCACACCCAGAATCTCCCCCTCCGACAGCTCAAACGTTGCATCGCGCGGACTCCGCCTTCCACGCAACCCTTCCACTCGCAGAATCTTTCGCCCGCAAGCGCGCCTCCGGGGCGGAAAGATCTCCTTCACTTCGCGCCCCACCATCAAATGCACGATCTCGCTCCGCTTCGCACTCCCCATCGCGCCCTCTCCCACGACCAATCCGTCTCGAAGGACCAGGTAACGGTCTGCAACTTGTTCGCACTCTTCCAAAAAGTGGCTGATGTAGATCACGGCTACGCCGCGGGCTCGCAACTGTCGGATCACGTCGAATAGCCTTTGGCTGTCTTCAGCGGAAAGGCTGCTCGTCGGCTCGTCGAGAATGAGCACCGCGGGATCCCCCGCCAAGGCCCGGGCGATCTCGACGAGTTGTTGCCGGGCCAAAGTGAGATCCCCCGCCCGGCCCCGCGAATCAATCCCGGACGCCTCAAGCTGCGCCAACGCCTGACAAGTTCGCCTCCGTTGCTCGGCGGGCCGGATCCAGCCTGCCCACGCCGATTCCCTGCCTAGGAGGACGTTCTCCTCGACGCTGAGATCAGGAGCCAAGGTCAGCTCTTGGTAAATCATGGAAACACCCGCGCGCCGCGCATGAAGCGGCGACCCGGGCACAAAGGGTTTGCCCTGCAAACGCATCGACCCGAAATCGGGCCTTACGGCTCCGCTCAAAATCTTCATGAGCGTGCTTTTCCCGGCGCCGTTCTCTCCGATCAAGGCCAGAACCTCGCCGCGCTCCAAGGAAAACGACACGTCCTTCAGCGCCGCCGTCGATCCGAAGCTCTTGGAAACCACAGCAACCTCCAGACACGGCTCCGCTTCTCGCCGGTCTACCTGACAGGATCCTGGATCGCCGCCTCCCGGTTCGCTCACGGATTGTCGCCGGGGTTCAAATACCGGTCGATCGGCGGGTCCAACAATTCCTGCAACTCGGGTTGGTCCAGCTCTGCCGGAGTGGCCAGCATCACTCCGGTGTCGATCCGCTTTTCCACCGTCTCACCTCGCAAATGCGCCACTACGGTGCGCACCCCGTCATACCCCATCCGAAGCGGATTCTGCACGACGAGACCCTGCAAGTCTCCCCGCCGAAGATCATCGATCGACTGCCGGCCGGTGTCGAACCCGATCACCTGCACGGCCCCGCCGGCGCGCCCGATGTCTCTCAACGCCTTCACCATGGTCACCGTCACGGTCTCGTTCGGGCAGAACACGCCGCCTACCTCCTGCCCAAATCGTCTCAAGAGATTCTCGCAGGTCTGATAGGCGGACTCGCGCGTCGCGCCTGCGTATTGGTCCGATGAGATCACTGCGATGTCTGGGAACTTGGCGATCGCCTCCAGAAATCCCTCCTCTCTTCTCGTCGTGCTCGCCGATCCCACTTGGTAGCGCACGAGAATGACCCGGCCACGGCCTTCCAGCAGTTCGGCCAGCTTCTCCCCGGCCAGCACTCCCCCGCGATGGTTGTCCGTGGCGATGAAACTCACGTAGCGAGCGGTGTTCAAACCGGAGTCGATGATGACCACGGGAACGCCGGAATCCATGGCCGTTTCCACGGGTCCCACCAAGGCCGTGTCGTCCAAGGGAGCCAGGACGATCCCGTCGGCGTTTCCGGCGCTGAAATTCTCCACGACCTGGATCTGCTGATCGCGGTCGTCCTCCTTCAACGGTCCGCGCCACACGATCTCGACGGCTACGCCCTCCTCGTTCAATTCCCGCTCCGCCTTGACTGCCCCAGCGTGAATGGCCTCCCAAAACTCGTGCGTCGTCCCTTTCGGCACCACGGCGATCCGAAGTTTGGACGACCCTCCGCCGCCGCCACAGGACGTCAGAACGACTGCCGATGCCACGGCCATCAACCCGCACAAGCTCCTTTTCATCAGTCCAGTTCTACCAACCAGGCGCCTCTCTGTCCACCGTCACTGTTCGTGGCGAGGCTGCGGCGCATCCGGGATCTGCCGGCGCATCTGGATCTTGCCCGTTCTGTTCTTCCGTGCATCGTCCTTGCCCATGGAGAACCTCATCATCGTCGGCACAGGCTGCGCCGGCTGGACCGCCGCCATCTACGCCGCCCGCGCCAATTTGAATCCGCTCGTTCTCGCCGGGACCCAGCCGGGCGGGCAACTCACCACCACGACCCACGTGGAGAACTATCCCGGATTCCCAGAAGGCATTCTCGGTCCGGAACTCATGACCCGGATGCAGCAGCAGGCGGAACGGTTCGGGACCCGGCTCGAATACGTCGAAGCCACGTCCCTCGAAGCCGCGGCTGACGGGACTTTCCTTGTCAAAAGCAGCGACAAATCCTTTCCTGCCCGCGCGGTCATCATCAGCACGGGCGCGTCGCCCCGGCATCTCGGTCTCCCCAACGAACAAACCCTCATCGGCCACGGTTTGACCTCCTGCGCCACTTGCGACGGTGCGTTTTACCGCGAGGTCCCCGTTTGCGTCATCGGCGGCGGGGATTCCGCCTGCGAGGAAGCCCTTTTCCTCACCCGCTTCGCTTCCCGCGTCTACTTGATCCATCGCCGGAAGGAACTCCGCGCCTCCAAAATCATGGCTGAGCGCACGCTGGCCCACCCAAAGATCGAACCGATATGGGACACGGTCGTTTCCCAGTACCTGACCACCGATGATGGTGAAATGCGCGCCGTCCGCCTGCGCCATGTCCACGACGGCTCCGAACGGGAACTCGAAGTCTCTTGTGTGTTTGTGGCCATCGGGCATGTCCCCAACACATCCTTTCTGCAAGGCCTGATCGACCTCGACGAGAACGGTTACATCGTCCCCAAGAACGGGACACACACCAATGTGCCCGGGGTTTTTGCCGCTGGAGACGTCGCCGACCACGTCTACCGCCAAGCCGTCACCGCGGCCGGAACCGGATGTGCCGCCGCCCTCGACGCCGAACGTTACTTGGCCGGCCACGACGGCTGACCGCTTCGCCTTTCTGGCATCAGAAGAACGGGGGTCCCGCAAAGCCTCAGAATTCCTGGCCTTGAGGAATGAGGCTGAGCCGCAATCCGGCGAATAAGCCGGGATGGTCCGATCGAGAATGGCCGAGTGAAACCCGGCGCTCCCAGGGGATCCCTCAGGTAAAGGCGAGGAAATTCTCTGTGCAAAGCGCTTTGGAGTGTGTGGCTGCGCGGCGCTTTTACGTCCTCGCTCACGCGCCTTTCAACCTCACTTCAGCCCCGATTCCAGCACAAAATCTCCCGAACTCGATGGGAGATTCTCAGGCCAGAGCTCAGGCTGCCGCCCAAAGCGCGGCAGAGCCGCGCACCCCAAAGACTTCGTCAGCGCCCCTTGAAGGGCGGAGCTTGGATTGGCGGCATCCTGCCGCCATCTCATCCGCGATGCTTCGGCTCATTGAGCCAGAGGCCCTTAGACTGCGGCGAGCATCGCCGCTCTCTCCCGGCGCGGAGCGCCGTCCCCGTAACTGCATTCGCAAGAATGCAGACTGCTGGGTCAAGGAGTCTCAAGAGCCCGCCTGGGGACTGGTCTTGGGAACCACGGATGGACTGTCTCACCATGGGTCTCCATCCCGGGACCAGGCCGTCACGGAGGCCGGCCCTCCAAGTCTTGTCTGCCAGATTGGTCACCCTATCCTGGAGGGGCGGGCTCCCGCACGCCCTGTCTCACCATGGGTCTCCATCCCGGGACCAGGCCATCGGGGAAGCCGGAGGCCCTTGGACTGCGGCGAGCATCGCCGCTCTCTCCCGGCGCGGAGCGCCGTCCCCGTAGCTGCATTCCCAAGAATGCAGACTGCCCGCCAGGCCTTCGGAACTCTCACGAGTTCCGCTACAGTTCTGACGCCAAGGGAAGCCGGAGGCCCTAGGACTGCGAGCATCGCCGCTCTCCCTCGGCGCGGAGCGCCGTCGTGGGTAAGGCGATGAGCGGCCCCGTGAGACTCTGGATCCCGCGCAAAGGCAGCGACCTGACCTATCGCCGCAGTCCCCCTGGGGCGCAGCGCGCCGCAGCAGAAAGAGTCTGAAAACCGTGGATTAGGGCCGAAGCCAGCCCGGCCCTACAAATTCTTCCACCACCACGAGCCTCTCCCCCTCCTCAGCATCCACCACCCGAAGCCGGACCATCACCTTCCCATCGCCTTCGCCGTGTAAAGCATCGTTCAAACCGCGGCTCTCCCGCGAGTTCTTCCTGGCCACCGCTTCACACTCAAAATCCTCCACTGCGGAATACAGCAGGAATGAACGAAAACGTTCCGCCGTCCCCGGCAGCGCCATCTCATCCTGCCCCCCCTCACGAACCACCAACCGAAACAGGGGCGGGTTCGTCTCGGTCAATGTTTTCTCCCCGGCGAATTTGCGCAAACTCGCCTCCGAATAGCCCACCAGGCTTCTCCAATCCAAAAGAAACTCCGATCCCCGGTGCTCGAAGACCGTCGAAATCGATGTCCCGTCCCGGAAGGTCCCCTCCGCGAAGATGAACCGTTTGCCTTCCCGAGTTTCCTTCCGCGTTACCGAAAACGTGTCGATCACTGTCGGTAGCGAGGGAGCCCTCTTGGCAAAATCCGCCATCACCGGAAGCAAATGAATTCCTTCCCGCAAATAGGGAGCCTTCAACGAATTGCTGTCGGTCAATAAGTAGCGCGCCAACACCTGCCGGCAGGCGTAAGCCTCAGGATCCTCCCCGGCGACAGCCTCGCGAGCGCTCGGTTCGCTCTCTATCCGCTCCCGGAACATCAGAAAATCCAGAACAAAATACACAGCCGCCAAGACCAATCCCAGATAGACCAAACGCCCCAACCAGCGCAGCCGGCCCGAACGAATCACCGCTCCTTCCCCCCAATGCTGGGCGACGTCGGAATCCGTCTCCATAGGTTCCATCGCCACCAACTCGGGAAGCGGAGCGTTTTCCTGGTCCTTGAACGGGATCAACCGCTTCTCACGCAGCGCTTCTTCGTCCAAGAACGGTCCTCCCCCCATACGTTCCTGGCGCCGCGCCGCCTGCGAAGGGACCACGCCGGCTGCCTGGCCGAGGGGAGGCGGGATTTTCTTGGAAGGGAGAGGGGCCGTCTCCCGCCTTGGCGCAGGCGGCCCTCCCTGTTGTACCGCCTGAAGTCCTTGCAACAGCGACACGAGTTGATGCGACAACTGGTTCTGAAGTGTTTCCCCAGACCCCTCACGGTTCCGCCGCATGTCGTCGCTCGTCCTTTGCGGAAGAACTTCACTCTTTTTCTGAGGAAGTGTGTTGCGCCGTCCCCGGCCCGAAACCTTTCTCATCACTTTTCCTGTAGGCCCACCTCCGTTCTTTCCTTCAGTCGCCGCTGGCTCGGGTCCCGGCTCCTTCACTCCATCACGAAGCCTTTCCGTGCCGCCTTGCCCGGACAATTCCAGGTCTCGCGCCTTTCGCGAGTCGCGCGCTGGACGCACGGATCCACTCCGGATCTTGTCCGCACCCAAAGAAGTCTGAGTTCTTTCCTGCTTGGATTTGGATTCCATCCCGCCGATTATCCGCATGACAACGTGCTGCCCTTATGCCCAACAGTCAACGCACTTAGAGCCACTGTAGAAACTCCTGTCTCAAGCCCGCATTTCTCGTCCCCTCTCGCCGGGTGCCCCGCGCGTGCGTCCCCGGCGGCTCCTCATAGCCGAAAGACGCCGGCCGCAGCCCGCTTCGGATAAGGCCCCGCACCAGCCGGAGAGCGCCGGGCTGCCTGAGAAGACCCTGTTCAGCAGGGGGCCCTCAGGCCGGGACCCGTTCGATCCGCGCCCCCAAGGCTACGAGCTTCCCGTCGATGTGTTCGTAACCGCGATCGATGTGATACACCCGGTGAATCTCCGTCACGCCTTCGGCCAACAACCCGGCCAGGACCAAGGCCGCCGAAGCCCGCAAATCGCTGGCCATCACCGGAGCCGCGCTCAGCCGCTCCACCCCTTCAATCACTGCTCTGTTGTTCTCACGTTCGATCCGCGCCCCCATCCGGTTCAATTCGGCCACATGCATGAACCGGTCCGGGAAAACCTTGTCCTCTACCGCACTGACGCCCGGCGTCACCGCCAGCAACGCGGTGAGTTGCGCCTGCATATCCGTGGGAAAACCCGGATACGGTTCCGTAATGATCCGCACGTCGCGCGGTTGGCCGCCTCCCCGCACCGTGACATCCCCACCGTCCACCTCCACCACATGTCCTGCCGCCCGGAGCGTCTCGATCACCGCCTCTAAATGAGATGGTTCCGCCCGCCGCAACGTCACCCGTTTCCCCGCCATCGCTCCCGCAACAAGAAATGTACCCGCCTCGATACGATCGGGAATCACTTCGTGCTCGGCCCCGTGCAGCTCGCGGACCCCTTCCACGACGATCAACTGCGTGCCCTCCCCCTCGATCTGCGCCCCCATGGCCCGTAGGAACCGAGCCAGATCCACCACTTCCGGCTCCGTCGCCGCTCCCTCAATCAGGGTCGTGCCGCGCGCCAACACCGCCGCCATCATGATGTTGGCCGTGCCCAGAACCGTGGATCCAAATCGCCCCCGCAGATTCAGCTCCCGGCCCTCCAGACCATCCGGCGCGTGCAAGTTCACGTATCCGCCTTCGACCTGCACCGTCGCTCCAAGGCCTTCCAGGCCCCGCAAATGGAGATCCACCGGCCTGTCGCCGATCACACATCCGCCCGGCAAAGACACCTGCGCCCGTCCCAACCGGGCCAACAGCGGTCCCATCACACAGACTGAAGCCCGCATCTTCCTAACAAGATCGTAAGGAGCGGCCGGCGAAACCTCCACGGCCTCCACCGTCACCGTCCCGCTGGCCCGCTCCACCCCAGCGCCCAAACGATTGAGAATCTGCACCATGTAATTGGCGTCGCTCACGTCCGGCACTCTGCGGATCACGCAGCGATCCCGGGTCAACAAAGTCGCCGCCAAAATGGGCAGCGAAGCGTTTTTCGACCCGCTCACCACCACCGTCCCTTCGAGGGGATTCCCTCCAAATACGCGCAGCTTCTCCATCGGCGCTTCACCATCCGCACAACCCAGCCGTCCGCATCTGGTTTTCCGCAGCAGAAAGAGTGTGAGACAGCCGGGTTAAGCCATCCCTCGCTCCGCCACTCCCAGGACAAAGCGCTCGATCCCACCAAGGTCCCGGCGCAATTCCACCTCTCTCCAGCCCTGAGCGCGCATCGCTTCCGCAATTGCCGGAGCCTGTCCCGCTCCCACCTCCAAGGCCAGCCTTCCACCCTGCCGCAAACAACCCGCGGCCCCGGGCAACAGCCGCAGAATCAACTCCGTCCCGTCTCCTCCGCCATCCAAGGCCATCCGGGGATCGTGCCGGACCTCCGCCTCCAGTTCCTCGATCTCCCCACTGGCCACATAGGGAAGATTGGCCACGATGAGGTCTGCCGGCCCCGCCACTTTTTCCAACAGGTCGCCTTGCACCAGACTCGCCTCCGCTTCATCCAACGCCAACTGGTCCCGGTTCTCCCGCGCCAGCGCCAGCGCCTCCGCCGACACGTCGCTGCAAATGACCCGCACGCCCCGTCCCCGCCAGGCCAGCGCCAGCGTCAACCCGATCACTCCGCTCCCTGTCCCCACATCCACCGCGGCGCCGCCGTCGGGAACCCAGTGCCCCTGCGCTAGCAGATACGCTGCCAGCTCCTCGGTTTCCGGCCGCGGAACCAGCGCCCGCCCATCGCAGCGGAACTCCCTCCCGCAGAACTCCACCTTTCCCAACACGTGCTGCAACGGTTCCCGGCGCCCCCGCCGCCGCAACAACTCTCTCAACTCGCCCAATTCCAGTTCGCCCAAGGGCCGGTCAAACTCCAAATACAAATCCAGCCGCGAACACCCCAGCACGTGAGCCGCCAGCAACTGCATGTTCAACCGCGCGCTCTCCACCCCTCGCCGTTCCAGGTAGGCTGTTCCTGCCTCCAGCGTTTCCAACACACTCTTCACGGCTGACCCCAAACCCCGCCCCGTTTCACGACACCATTTCCGCCTCCCGCATCCGTTCCTCCATTTCCGCGGCCCGCAGCCCGGCCAAGACCTCCTCCAATTGCCCGTCCATCACCGTGTCGAGATGATAGAGAGTCAGCCCGATCCGGTGATCGGTCAGCCGGTTTTGGGGGAAATTGTAGGTCCGGATCTTCTCTTCCCGGCCGCCGCTGCCGATGAGATTCCGGCGGTGTTCGGAATAGCGCTCCGCCTCTTCCCGTTTCCGTCTCTCGAGGAGTTTGGCGCGGAGGATGGTCAGGGCCCGCTCCCGGTTCTTATGCTGGCTGCGCCCGTCCTGACACCGCACCATCAAGCCCGTCGGCAGATGCAACACCTGCACCGCCGAATCCGTCGTGTTGACGTGCTGCCCTCCGGGACCCCCGGACCGGCAAACCTCGATCCGCAGCTCCTCCGGCCGCAGTTCCACATCCACTTCCTCGGCCTCGGGCATCACCGCCACCGTCGCTGTTGAGGTGTGAATCCGCCCCTGAGTTTCCGTCTGCGGGACCCGCTGCACCCGGTGCACCCCGCTCTCGTATTTCAAATGCCGGAAGACTTCGTCCCCGGACACCCGGAAGACCACCTCCTTGAATCCGCCGACTTCGGAAGGACTGGTTTCGAGAACTTCCATTTTCCAGCCCTGCACTTCGGCGAAGCGGGAGTAGAGGCGAAACAATTCTGCAGCGAACAACGATGCTTCATCGCCGCCGGTGCCCGCCCGGATCTCCAAAATGGCGTCGCGCTCTTCCGTGCTATCGGCGGGCAGCAGGGCATACTGCACCTCTCGTTCCGTCGCCTCCGCCTCCCGTTCCAGTTCGGGAAGTTCCTCCCGGGCCAGTTCCAGCAATTCCTGGTCGTTTTCCGAGTGCAGCAACGCCCGATGTTCCGCCGCCTGGCGGTTGAGCCAATCCAGCCGGTTCCACAGCCCCAGCAGGCGTCCCAGCCGTTTGTGATCCCGCATCGCCGCGCCCGCGGTGGCCGGATCATCGTAGAACCCGGGCGCAGCCATCCGATGCTCCAGTTCCTCGAACTGGAGCCTTCGCCGCTCGATCAACCCCGCGTAATCCATGGCCCGGCTTTCTTGCACGTTGGCGCTATCATAGCCGTTCCCGGCGCACTGCCACCCTCAATTTCGCGCTTGCGCCCGGCGGCTCCTCATCTTTAGCTATGCCCCTCAAGCCGGAGTAGCTCAGGGGTAGAGCAACGCATTCGTAATGCGTGGGTCGTCGGTTCAAATCCGACCTTCGGCTCAGGGGATTTCCAAGGCTATTCGACGCCATCCGTAAGTGACTGAAAACCAAGCTCCTACGGGGAAGACTGACTGACAGTGACATTGCACGGAATAGCTCTGGACAGCATCGGAAGTTGCCACTATGGTTGCCCCTTAGATGGCCAGCCTGCGGAAAAAACCACGGTCCCCTTATTTTTACGCCTGCTTTCTCGACCACTCCGGCCGGAAGCGTCAACGCTCTACCAAGGAGACAAACCGGAAGCGCGCTCAGCGGATAGCAGAGGAGTTTGAGCGGGCCGGACGGACTCACCGCACCGTCGCCCAGGTTCGCCGGGTCCTGACTTCGCTCCACCTGGAGCTGGCAGGGGACACCCTCCCGGCCGTCACCGTATCAGATTACTCGCACCGCTGGCTGGAGGGCCGCCGCTCAGAGATCGCGCCTCGGAGCTTCACTGCCTATGAGGACCAGGTTCGGACCTTCCTTTCCTGGCTTGGGGAACGGGGCTCCGGGTCCCTCGAGGCCATCACCCGGGCGGAACTGGTCACCTACCGTGACCAGAGGTCAGCCGAGACCAGCGCGGCGACGGCCAACAACGGGTTGCGCGTAGTCCGGATGATCTTCAGGGCTGCGAAGCGCGACGGGCTGATCGGTGACGATCCGTCAGAGAACGTCCCGGCAGTCCGGGAACGCCGTCGCACCGGCCGGACCTTTGGACCCGGCGACATCCGGGCCGTGATGAGTGTGGCGACCCCCGAGTGGGCGAGCATGATCCTGTTTGGCGCCCTGTCCGGGCTCCGCCTATCCGACATCGCCGGCCTTACGTGGCAGAATATCGACATGGAGGCCGGTGCAGTGCGGCTAGTTGTGCGCAAGACATCGGAGCCGTTGACCGTTCCCTTGGCGCCGAGCCTGAAAGAACACCTTGGAACCCTTGGTGGATCCGATGACCCCGGGGCGCCCCTGCATCCCCGGGCCGCAGACATTCTAGCACGGCATGGCCGCTGCGGAATGTTGAGTCGTGAGTTCGGCGAGATCCTGACAGCCGCCGGTCTGAGGGAACCGGTTGGCCGTAAGCCGAGCGGCAGGGGACTGCGGGCTCCGAGGACCGATCGCGGGCTGAAATTCCATGACTTGCGAGCCACCTTTGTCACGGCCCTTCACGAACAAGGCGTCGCGCCCGAAATCTGCCGGGCCCTGGCTGGGCACGCGTCCGACGTGGTACACCGCAAGTATGCCAGGTTTGGTGCTGCTGCCCTGGCTGACGCGGTGGGGAGGCTCGGGGACCCGTCGCAATGAGCGCGCCGCGGAAGAAGAAGGTGGCGCGCTCAGGGCCGAAGAAGGCTCGGAAGCCGGGGCTGCGGAATCAAAGGCCTTGGGCTAAAGTCCCGCCGTTTGCTTATGTTTCCGCCGCCGCCGAGGACGACCGCAAGCTTGGCCATGAGTTGACCTGCGCCAAAGTGCTCCTCAAGCGATGGCTGCCCCCCGCCGGCAAAGAAAACAACGTGCTGCGCGCCATCCTTGAGGACGATTCCGGAACCTTGGGAAGGGTAGTCTCTCTTATCGAAAAAACGCGCGGCATGGGTTGGGGCCTCGCCTATCTCGTGGCCGCGACGGAATTGAATTTGCGCTATCGCCACGGCTGCGCGGCTTGGCTTCGTGGCGGCTCTCTCCCCAAGGCGCCGAGCGACGAAGACCTGGACAAGCGCGCCAAAAGGAAGCTGAGAGCGCACTTGGCTGGGGGTTTCTCCGGAATTCGCGCAACGCTGCGGGAGCCGTTCTTTGAGTTCCTCCGAAGGGGCGGCGCGGCCGGAGAAAAGCACGCGGCCGGAAAAAAGTTCACCCGCGATGGAGACAGGGCGGCGCTTGGACAGCTTTTCAAAAGCCCCGCCGTGACGAGCCGCTTGACCACGCTGAAGCCGGACCGCGAACGGGAAACCCTTAAGAAGCGCTTCCCCTACGCGTGGCCGCCGGAGCCGCTGGACGTGACAGATGCCCGGCTGAGATTGCTGCGCGCCCAGCAAAGCGAACTGGTCATGCGTATTGTGCATGAGCTTGAGTCGCCAGGAAGGCAACCGGTGAAACTCCCGGAAGGTTGCGCGACGCTGGGAAGCCCGGAGAAGGTCGCCGAAGTCTGGCTTCCCCCGCCGCCGCTGCCAAAGGACCGCGACTAGCATACACGCCAGACAAACTAGGGGTGCAGTTTGTCCGGGGTTTGTTGCCCCTCGGGGTTGAAAGGCTTTGTCTAGCTTGGGCATAGGGGGGACGATGGCAATCCTATGCCAGTCTCACCAACCCTAACGCCGCGGATTCAGCCGCGGTTTCTGCGTCCGCTTGACGCCGCTGCCTACTCATCCTTGAGCCGGTCGACCCTCTACGCGCTCATGGCCGCCGGGAAAATCCGGAGCGTTTCCAACAAGCAGGAGGGGAAACGCTTTGGCGCGCGTCTCATCGACCGCCTGAGCCTAGATTCATACCTGGACTCACTGGGAACCGAGGGGCCCCCCTCACCCCGGCCCACCGCCTGACCCCAGAAATGCCAAAGGTCGCAGCCCCAGCAAGAAGCGCGACCCAAGGCAAACCGACGAGATAACGATGCATCCTAGCCCTCTCCCACCGTCGCGCAACCCCGAGTTTCTGCCCCCAGGCCAATTTGTGTGCTTCCTCTGCCGGCGGACCTTGCCGTCCCCCGAGCAGAGCGGCCGCTGGCGCAAGAATCAGTGGCTTTGCGTGCGCTGTTCCCTAACGGAGGAAGGTGCTAAGAACAGTTACCCACAAGGCAACTGTTGCCTAACGGAGGAGGGCGTTGAGAAACTGGCTCACTGTGAGCTAGTTTCCGCAGGAGGAACCGCCGAGAAGATTGCCAAGCAACTCCCTCACGGCGAGGGAGTAACCGGAGGGCAACTGATGATTGACCCCGAGAACCCTATCAGAGACCCGGAACGATACACCGAGGCCGTTCTCGCCAACTTCGCAAACGAAGGCGGAGGCGTGAACCCGCGGTTGGTTCCCCTGGCCGCTGGGTTGCTTCGCGCGCATGACCCGGCTGAGGTATTCGCCCGCATGCGATGTTTCCTCGACCGCATCGTTGAACACCGCCGCATTGAAGACCGCGAGATTTGGAAAGCTATCGAGAAGGGCGGAGGCTCCCCACCGCCAGCTTGGACTCCGCCGCCTATCATAACCCCCACCGGGGAAACCCTGCGTCACCGCAAATGGCCAGCCAGAAACGACGAAGCGATAGCGGCCGCAGTGCACAACCGTCCGCCGCAAATGGCCATCCTGGAATATGGCTGCCCGGGGTTGCCGCCAACTGGGGACTCCCGCGCAGAGAGGGCGCTAGACCTGCTTTTTCCAGGCAATCCGCGGTTGTGCCTTGGTAAGGATAAGGAGCAAGCAGTGAACCGGCCGCGGGAAGCCTTTCGAGGGCGTGAGCATCGCGCTCAATTCATCGTCCCTTTCGAGATGCTCGCCGAGGAAGGCTTGACCAAGGAGGGCCGGGTCTCCCCTCGTGCGTTGTGCATCACGAGCGAGCGTGGTTACACCGTGGTTGAAGCCGACTTTAGCCCGGAAGACTGCCACCGCCTAACGCCCGCAGATTGGCCGACTTATGACCTGTGTCTTGCTGTCATCGCACGGCTGCGGGAAGAAGGGGCGCCCCTGGTCTGCGTAGTGTGGAGCGGCAACGTCAGTCTCCACGGCCATTTCAACCTAACCGGTTGGAGCGCTGAGGACGTATACGAGTTCCAACGCCTGGCCGTAGCCCTTGGGGCGGACCCTGCCACGTTCACCCGCAATCAATGGGTTAGGATGCCCCATGGGCTGCGGGACGGGAAAATGGAGCAAAGCATCATTTTCTTTGATGAATCCCAATCACTAACGAAACCATGAGCATACGAGGCCGCAGAATGAGGAGTTGCGTGGATGACCACGGGAATATTGTCGCCATGCCCCCACCGAAAACGGAGGGCAACCCGGGCGTTTCAGAAACCACGGGGGCGAGCGCAGTGCAAGAGGCTGAGGAATGCCCGGATGCCGTGCTGTTTGGTGCGGCGGATGCGGAGACGAGAGGGGAGCCCGGCGGTGAACCGGATTCCGGCGGTAACGATGCCGAAGGGGGCGCGCCGGCGGAAGCGGAAGCCGAAGAGGAAGACGCCAAACCGAAGCCGTTCCCGGTGGAGAGCCTGCCGGGCATTGCGCGCCGGATGGCCGAAGCAATCAGCGAAACTGCCGGGGTTCCCTTGTCTCTGAGCGGGCCGGTTGTCCTCGGGGTGCTGAGCGGCGCCATCGGGAAGGCTGCCTATCTGAAGAGCCGTCCCGGGCGGGTGACGCGCGGAAACGTCTTCATCTTGGTCTCGGGCGAGTCTGGTTGTGGGAAGTCGGAAACCTACCGGCTGGCGATGGCCCCCCTGGAGGAGGCTGAGGCCGAGGCGATGGAGACCTATCGCAGGGATACCTTGCCGGAACTGGAAGCCGAAAAGGAGGTGCTGCTCGCCAATCTCGAGAACCTGAAGAAGGGGTTGCGAAGCAAGAAGGGGGGTGTCGACGGGCTGGTGGACCGTCACGAGGCGAAAGAGCTGGTCCGGGACATCAAGCGGGAGCTGGCGGAACTCGAAGCAAAGTCCCATGCGCCGCGGCTGACTTGTGCGGACGTGACGGTTGAGAAGCTGGCTTGCCTGCTCGGGGAGAACGGGGAAACGATATTCTCCACGTCATCCGATGCCGGGAGCTTGGTGGACATCTTGCTGGGCCGCTACAACGCACTCAAGCGGACTGACGATAGCATTTACCTGAATGCATGGACCGGCGACCCGGTGAAGAATGACCGGAAGAACCTTCTTGCGCCGGTGCTGCTGCGCCGGCCGTGCATGGCTGGGCTGTGGTTGTGCACGCCCGATGAACTCGACTCCCTACTTGGGGAAAGGTCCTTAGTTGCTGGCGGGTTTCTGCCGCGGACCCTGGCAGTGCATTCGCGCGCCGAATTGCTCTATGACGAGAACCGGCCGGGCATCCCGGTGGAGGTAGAGTCGGGCTGGCGTGATACGGTCCGGCGGTTGCTGAAGCTGCGGGAGAAGAAGCCGGCGGAGACGGAACAGGAACACGCTGACGGGCTGGAGATTCCCGTCTCGCGGGAAGCCAGAGAGGAACTGCGAGCCTACTTCAACGCCATTATTGACCGCCGGCGGAAAGGGCTGTCCGACGTGGGTCCGTTTGCTGCGCGTTGGTGCGAGCAAGCCTGGAGGCTCGCCCTCGTCATTCGGTGCGCTGCCACCGCCGGCACGGGGGAACCGGTGAGCGGTCAAACGGCGCGTGATGCGGTTGAACTCGCCAAGTGGTTCGCCGAGCAGCAACTCGGCATCCTCGCGGCTGGCCGGACTCGCAAGCAGGAGGAACGGGTGGAGCGGCTTTCCGATTTGTTGCGGCGGTATGATGGGCAGCGCACCGTCAGCCAACTCAAGCGCCGTCACGGCTTCGAGGAAGCCGAGGTCAGGGCTATCGTCGCGGAATTCCCAAGCGCCTTTGAGATTTTCGACGCCACACCCCCCGGCGCCGCCGCGCCCTCCAAGGGCGGGAGGCCGTCATTTACGGTTCGCATCCGCCCAACTCCTCCCCGCTGAAAAAATGCACGGTATGCGCACCCCCACAGCAAAAACCTACAGAAACCTACAGAAACCCAGTCCGGGGGGAGGTTTTCGTATGTTTCTGACGGTTTCTGCTGTGGGGGTGCACGCGCAACGCACAAATCCGCGCAATCGACAACGCCGCCGTCAGCGCCCGTCACCGCCGTCACCGCCGTCACCGCCACGGAAACGCGAGGCTTCCCAGGACGCTTCCCGGGAAGCGGAAATCATCACAAGGCCACCGATTCCTTACCGACCCCCCGGGACACCCTTTCCCCATGAACGGCGCCGCGCCCGCTCCCGGGGCACCCACCCACCCATGAAGGCGCCATCGCCCAACCCCGTGCTCGTCGTTGACACCCGCGAGCAAGCGCCGCTGAGCTTCGCGCACTTCGCCACCGAACCGGGAACGCTCTACAGTGGCGACTACTCCCTTCGCGGGGCTGAATCTCTGTTCGCCATCGAATACAAGGGGAGCCTCGAAGACTTGGTGACGTGCCTTTCCCGGGAGCGGGCACGGTTCGAAAGGGAACTCCTCCGGTTGCGCGGCTATCGCTTCGCGCGTCTCCTCATTGTCGGGAGCCGTGCGGCGGTCGAAGCGCACTCCTACCGCTCCCAGATGCTCCCGAAGGCCGTCTTGGCGAGCCTGGACGCGTTTGAGGCGCGTTACGGCGTCCCCGTGGTCTGGACTGCAACCCGGGAAGCCGCCGCGCTGCAAATCGAGACCTGGGCGCACTGGTTCCACCGCGAGGTGCTGAAGGCCGCGGAAGCCTGCCAGGCTAAATCGCCATCCTGACCCGATGAACGCCACACTGCCCCACACCTATGAAACCCACTCCCGCCCCTGACCGCCAGGAGGCCCTCGTGGCGCACCTGCAGTCCATTATCGCCGAGCACTTGCCGGCGCTGATAGCCGAGAGCGGCGCCATGTCCGCTCACCTTGCCGAAATGGGCGACGTGCGGCGAGACGTTACGCTGAAGGCCCGTTTGGGCGCCCCACCCGGGCAACCCATCGCCAGGGCATCCATTGCGGTTTCCGCCCATGCCACCGGCGACTTGGGAGAAGAGAAGGGCCGGACATCCTGCGAGCACAGCATCCGCGCAGCCAAGCAGGCGACCCCACCGGAAGACCCTGGGCAGTCGCGGTTTCCCCTGTAGGCCCGGGGGGGGGCTAAAATCCCTGGAAGCGTTCCCCTCTAGAGCGCCGACAAGGCAGGAAAATCTCCCTCCCGAATTCCGGCGCTTTCGCGAACGGGCCAATCCGACGAACGCGGAGGACTCCTGATCGAGCCGGGGGCGCTTCTGCGAGGTTGAAATCGTGGGAATGGCGGCAGGAACTTGCTTTCCCGCCCCTGGCGGTGCCCCCTCGTCCGGTCGCCTCGGGGTTGGGGGGGTTCAAAAATCTGTCCCCACCCGTGGTCGGCGTGCGGGTATGATAGAAAATGGAATCGCCCGAAACCATCACCGATGCCGAGTTGCTCCTCGCATGGAGCGACGGGGGGTGCCAGGCTTCGTTCCGCGCACTGGTGGAGAAATACTTGGGGCTGGTGCAGGGCGTGGCGCTGCGTCGCACGGGCGATCCGGTGCTGGCGGGCGACATCTCGCAGGCAGTGTTCGCGCGGCTGGCGGCGAAAGCCTCGCGCGTCGCTTCGCAGCCCTCTGTCGCGGGCTGGCTCCATCATTGCGCATGGTGCGAGTCCACGAGCGCGCTCCGACGCGAATCCAGCCGCCGACGCCACATGAATGCCTACGCCGATCACCTTCGCGCCGCCGAAGAAAGCGCACCCGAATCTGCGCTGCAGGATGCCCTGCCGCATCTTGATGCCGCACTCCATGCTTTGCCGCGCGACGATCAGCGCCTCGTGCTCATGCACTATTTTGAAGGCCGCGGACTGCGCGACATTGCGGCCGTGCTGGGCAAAACGGAAGCTGCTGTGCGCAAGCAGCCCGGCCTTCTCTTGAACGGTGTAGCGTGTCCGTACCATGTCCCGAGCCTAGCCGCCCCGGCCGCCGGGCCCAGCCGAATCGGACGGTGCTCGCTCGGACGCTTACCTCAAGGTAAGAGCCCGGTCCGGTAGTTCCGCTCGCCGTGATCGGTGCGGGGCGCGCGGGGTAACCCGCGTCCCTATCGCGACCATCTGAACGTAATGTTCAATTCTACTGACTCCGTTCACCAAGGCTCACAAAACACTCTTAGGCGAGCCTTACCGCTGAATTACAATCAACCGAATCGCGAGAAGGCCCAAACTAAGTCCCACCGCGAATCCAACCACGGCTCCAATTCCCGTTTCTATTAGAGGCTCATGGTTTCCAATCCACCGTTCGCCAACAATGTTCCCTATGAATGCTCCTAAGGCGCCAAAAACTCCAACCATTCCTGCGAAGGATATTAGAGCAACAACCCACGCGATGACTCTTTTCACTGGTAGATTAAGACGTCAAATCGTGGTCTATCGCCATCGCATAGGCAACGATACGCTTCCGTCGACCTGTGATAATTCAGAGCCTCTTCGAGAGTGCGAGCTTGCACTGGATTCGCTTGGAATTGTTCGGTTTCACGTATAAGCCATTCTTCGACGGTCCTGCCATAGACAACTGGATTCCATGCTACGGCACCAGAACTAACCAAAAGGTTCTTCCACTCGGCGACAAAGTCAAATGGGCGAGACGGGACTCGCCATATACTCACGCCCGTTCCGTGATTGCGTTCAAAGCGCTCTAGGTTCTCGGCAAACCGTCTTCCCAGCTCATTGCTCGGTAGATCTTCGGGGGTCCATGCGCTATTCGAGCCGAAGAATTCCTGTAACCGCTCATTCAATTCAGAGAGACTCTCTCCTACCGAACGGTTATAGCCAAGCGTGATAAACGCATTATTAAAAAAGTGTCCCATATCTATCCAGCCGTATTTGCACGTGTAGACGAAGCGATTGTTCTCATCGGTGCCAATCTGTTTCATCAACTCACGAAGGCGAAGGCGTGACCGCCATGCCTCGCGTGCTCTTTCTTCACCGAACGTGTACCATCGGTTCGGCATTTGACTTTCTATTCGAGAGTCGGCATCAGCGATAATTCTCTCCATCAATGCAACGGAGTCGGAGGGACTTGATATTGAACCATGACCGCGTGACCCTGGGTAATTACCTAGGGCGTCCCAATTGTTCACCCCTTCGTTCCCCACAAACCCATACAGGTTCAATCCGCCTGCTTCTCCAATCGGATCCCGCCCGAGCCAGCGTCCATGCCGCGGGTCCAGATAGCGGTAGCCGTAGTAGAGATGGCCGCTCTCGTCGTCCGTATACTTCGTGCTGAAGCGGAAGGGGTTGTCCCATTCAACCAAGTTTGTGCCTCGAATACGCTGC
>JBGTBW010000113.1:0-24291 GCA_041749135.1 Verrucomicrobiales bacterium | reverse complement strand
GGCGGCGGCGCGGGCCGTTGCGGGTCATCCGGCGCGGATAACCGGGCCGCCCGGCGCGCGGGTGCAGACCTTGCCGGTATGGGCGGCAGCGCTGCTTGGCGGTCTTGTGGGGGCGGGATTCGCGGGTCTCGGCATGCTCATTGGCTGGGGCATCGGCAAACTGCTTGAGCCTAACGCAAAGGAGAAGCGAGCGATGATCGAGAAGGGGAGGCTCGCCGCCGGGAAGTGGGTGAAGGCGGCCTTGGTCAAACTCAATGCTTTCGTCGCGACGCCAGGGGGATCGAGCGAAGCCATCAAGAGCGCGCGCGCCGCATTGCAAAGACACTTTCATGCGACGGACCCCGCGACCGCAGTCCATGTCAGAGATCGCATTGCCGCCATCGATGGGCGGCTCGACAACTGGAGCAACTTGACGGTTCGCATTCAGGACAAGAGCGACGGCAGTTGCAGGAGCGCGGACGCTTATGTGAGCGGAGGCAACGCGATCGAGATGGTGTTTTGTCCGAGCTTCTTCAAAGGAAGCGAGAAGGGGCGGACGCAATTGATCGTGCACGAGGTCGCTCACACTCTCACGGGTGGAGATCACATTACCGATCGCGGATATATGAGCGACCGGGTCTACCCCTTACTCAGCGCCGCGGAGGCCTTAATCAATGCGGAGTCCTACGGTATGCTCGTGCGGGAGGTGGCGACGGGGATGCTTCCTGCGAGCGGCGGCCCGGCAGACACGGGCGAGGATTGTCCGGCGGAATGGAAGCGGCTTCTGGACATCGCCATCGCGCGGGGCCAACGGTGGAACCGGAACGCCCTGAGCGCTGTAAACAATCGAAACGCCGCTTGGGTTCAGTCTCAGTCCACGCTGATGACGCAGCATTTGGGCGGGTCCGGAAGTTCGGAACTGAATGCGGCCGCGAAGGTATATGGGAAGGCTAACGGCGAGCTGAAGTCGAAAGTCGAGTTCGAGTGCGAACCCAAGGGAGGCGGCCGCTGTGATGCGGGTCACGAAACGTACTGGTTTGGGATGTTTTCCGATTTTCACATTTGTCCAGCCTGGCGCAATCTCACGAGCGAGCCCGACCGCATCGAGAGCCTGCTGCGGGGCTTTTACGGCTATGCGGCTGAGGTTGGAAACCAAGGCAAGAGGGCTGGCTACGCCAAGTTCGCCCGCTGCATTACGAACAGGTCCTGGCCAGCTCCTGGGGAAACTCCCGACGCATCCTGTTGAGCGAAGCGATGTCTGACACACACACATTCCAGAGGTCTTCGAGGTCGAGATGAAAGGCATGCGAACGCAGCTTCCCGTGGGTTTGCCGGCCCTCAACCGGGCGGCGCGGACATTGTCTGGCATCGCGCCGCGGCGTCTCCAAGGCGTTCAACTCCAGCGCAAAGGTTCTTCGAGAGGGGGACAAACCGCTCCTCCGTCGGTGGCGGAGGTCCTGCGCTCTTCCGGGGAACGAATGGATGGGAGCACGCGGTCCTTTATGGAATCCCGTATGGGCCACGACTTCAGTCAGGTCAGCGTTCACACCGGCGCGCGGGCCGCTGAATCAGCGCGAGCGGTGCAAGCCTCGGCGTATACATTCGGGAATCACATCGTGTTCGGTTCCGGAGCCTACGCGCCCGGCGCTCCGGAGGGGCGGAGGTTGCTCGCGCACGAGCTGACTCATGTGGCGCAGCAACAGGGCTCCCCGGGTTCATCCCAACTTCGACGTCAGCCCAAGGAAGAGAAACCCTTCGCCGGAAGCGTGCCTAACAGAAAGTTGCCAGAGCACAAACCCCAGGCTCCCCGGTCCCGCCGGGCAGGATCGATGAGCGTCGATGGGTTTCCCGTCGCCAAGGAGTTCTGCGGATGTGAAGACTCCCTATCCATCGCGGAGAATCGTGTGGCAAAGTCAGAAGCGGCCTTCCGGAGCTGTTTTCGACCGGGGATGCTCATTCCTCAGCTTTACGCATGTGCCCGGGACAGAATCTATGCGCCCCTGGTGGGGAAGGCGGAGGCGGCGAATGTGCCGTCAGCGGCTCACACGGAGTCCAGCAGCGGAGCCATCGAATGGCCTTCCGACAAGGATTTCCGGCGGAGGATGGACATTCTCGGTCATCGGGAGCAGTGCTGGCCCATCATTGTGCAAAGCGTCTTGCGGCATGAACTGCAGCACGTGTCCGACTTCGATGAGATCGCCAAGCGCATCGGCGCCCGCTTTTTCGCGGCATTCAAGGAACTGGAGGGCGATCCCAAACGATTGGAGAAGCTGAGGGAGAAAGGCTTTCGCCGGGAGACGGACCGCTACGAGCTGTTGGCGGTCAACTCAGCGACGGTGGGGCCCACGAAGGCCCTGCAATTTGAACTCAAGGCCTACGTGAAAGAGAAAGCCTTTCTCGGGCAGATGCGCACGGCCCTGCAGACGCTCTGTGCGGGTCAGAAGCCAGCGGCGCCGCAGCCGTCGGTTCCGCGTCCGGAAATCGAACGGCCGGAGATTGTGCCGTTGTGGCCCACCATTCGCCCGCAGGGTTTTGAACCCGAGTTGAAGCAGAGCCCGGAGGACTTGTGAAGATGTGATGGCTTCTAAGAATATTCACTGCCGTCCCGAGCGCGTATGAGCACCTTTCCCAATTCTCCGCGATTGTTGAAAGGGGGTATCGTTTTGCTCGACCCGGCATCAGGCGCGGTGTTGCGCCTTGTCACCCTGCAATACAATCCCGATTCTCTGGCGAGGACGTTGCAGATTCAATCCATTGCTGCGGAAGGGGGAGATCGATCGGAGGCATTGCGGCTCAAGGGGCCGCCGATGGAGACGATCAAGCTGGAGGCGGAGATCGATGCGACGGATCAATTGGAGTTTCCCGCGGAAAACCGGACGGTGGTGGAGAACGGAATCCTGCCTGCGTTGGCGGCGTTGGAGACGATGGTGTATCCTTCGAGCGGTCAGTTGCAGGCGAACAATGCTTTGGCCCGGGCCGGCACATTGGAGATTATACCGATGCAAGCTCCGCTGACGGTCTTTGTCTGGAGCAAGAACAGGGTGTTGCCGGTGCGGATCACGGATTTCAGCATTACGGAGGAAGCTTTTGATCCGGCGCTGAACCCGATCCGGGCCAAGGTCAGTTTGGGTCTTCGGGTGTTGAGCATCGACGACGTCGGTTTCGACCACAAAGCCGGGAGTCTTTATCTGAGTTATCAGCAGCAGAAGGAACAATTGGCGGGCAGGCACAGGCCCGGCGTGTTGGCCAATCTTGGAATCGAGAATCTATGAACGATCCCCGCAAAGCATTGGAAGCGTTGCTTCAACCTGGCGGATCGAGCACCTTGCGCTTTCCTCCGTCCAGCCGCTACCACGCGGTGGGCACGACTTCTTTGGAAACGCCGGATGGTCGAACGATTGTGTATTTGAAACGGCGCGTCGTGCCGCCGCCGGAACGCTTTGCTTTACTGACGGAACACGAGGTGGTGCAGGGAGACCGCCTTGACAACGTGACGGCGAAGCACCTGGGCGATCCCGAGCAGTTTTGGCAATTGTGCGACGCCAACGGAGCCATTGATCCCGCGGAACTCGAAGAGGTGGGGCGGCGGCTGCGGATCACATTGCCGGAGGGCATTCCCGGGGGTACGGCGCATGCTTGAAGGAGTCCACGTGACCTTGATGATCGGACCGGCCGTTCCGCTGGCCGTGCCTCAATCCGTCTTGGATGCGCTCACGGAGGTCAAGGTGATTAGCACGTCCGGAGAGAGCGCCAGCGGATTTGAACTGACCTTTACTTTAAGTCATCGATCGCCGCTCCACACGATGTTTCTGCTGTCGGGAGGAGCGGCCATTCCGATCATGCGCGTCGTGATCATCGCGACGGTCAACGGCACGCCGCAGGTGTTGATTGACGGCGTGATGACCCATCACGAGGTGCAGCCGGGCGCTGGGGGAGGAAACTCTCGACTGATGGTGAAGGGAACCGATCTAACGGCCTTGATGGACTATATTGATTTCAGCGGCTTGCCCTATCCGGCCATGCCGCCGGCCCTTCGGGTCCTACTCGTCCTGTCGAAGTATGCGGCATTCGGGGTCGTTCCGATGATCATTCCGAGCATCCTCGAAGATATTCCCATTCCCATTGAGCGCATCCCAGTGCATCAAGGGAAGGATCTGGGTTATATCCAGGGGCTGGCGGAGGAGGCGGGCTACGTGTTCTATCTTGATCCCGGTCCGGCTCCAGGCATGAGCGTGGCCTACTGGGGTCCGGAGATCCGGATCGGACCGGCGCAGCCCGCCCTCAATGTGAACATGGACGCGCACACCAACGTGGAATCGATGAGTTTCCGCTTTGAAAAGGAGAAGAAAGAGCTGCCCATCGTCTACCTGCAGAACGCGGCGACAAAGGTGATCATCCCGATTCCCGTGCCTGACATTAGTCCCCTGAATCCTCCGTTGGGCGTGATACCGCCTTTGCCGCCAAAGATTACCCCCCTCCCTTACACCGCGAAACTCTCGCCATTGAACGCAGCGTTGCACGGCGTTTCGTATGCCGCCCGGCACGCCGATGCCGTGTTCGGGGACGGATCACTCGACGTGACCCGCTACGGACGGCTGTTGAAAGCGCGCCAACTGGTTGGCGTGCGAGGCGCCGGCGAAGCCTTCGACGGGTTGCACTATGTGCGCAGCGTTACCCACAACATCAAACGCGGCGAGTACAAACAGAGCTTCTCACTGGCTCGCAACGGACTTCTGTCCACAGTCTCCACGGTTCCGGCATGAGTGAAAAGAAATACTTTGGCAAATACAGAGGCACGGTGATCAACAACATTGACCCGATGCAGACCGGGCGCTTGCAGGTGCAGGTCCCCGATGTCACAGGTTTGATCCCATCGAGTTGGGCGATGCCGTGCTTTCCGGCAAGCGGAAAGCAGATGGGTGTTTGGGCGCTGCCGCAGATCGGGGCCGGGGTGTGGGTTGAGTTCGAACAGGGAGATCCGGATTATCCGATCTGGACTGGAAGCTGGTTCGGCTTGGCTGCGGAAGTGCCGGCCTTGGCCTTGGCGGGCAATCCGGCAAGTCCGAGCATCGTGCTGCAGACGGGCTTGCAGAACACGATCATGATCAGCGATTTACCCGGTCCAGCCGGCGGGATTCTCCTGAAGACCACCACGGGCGCGATGATCTCCATCAGCGATACCGGCATCATCATTTCAAATGGAAAAGGGGCCGTCATCAACATGACTGGTCCGGTCACGGACATCAACGCGGGAGCACTCACGATTACCTGATTATGCCAGGGCCTATTTTGCATCTGGGCGCGACGGTGTTGTGCATGCACGCCGGGACCGCGCTGCCGGCGTCGCCGTTTCCGCGCGTGTTGGTGAGTGGACAACCCGTGATTACGCAGACTTGTGTTTACACGGTGGCGGGCTGCAGTCTTGCCAGCACGTCGACTCCGCCTTGTGTTGCCGCGCAGTGGGTGATGGCCGCCTTGCGAGTCAAGGCGGGCGGCGTGCCCGTGGTCATCCTGGGCAGTCAGGCCGTGGCTACGCCGACGGGAACGGGCCTCAACATTGTGGCGACCCAGCCCAGGGTCGTGGCTACCTGATGGAACTGGACTTTCCATACCATTTCGATGGGCGAGGCCGCACAGGGACGACCGAAGGCGATGCCTACATTCGCGACTTGATCGAACAAGTGTTGTTCACAGTGCCGGGAGAGCGGGTGAATCGTCCGGATTTTGGATGCGGACTGCTTCAGTTGGTGTTTGCGCCCAACAGCGATGAGTTGGCGGCGACGACGCAGTTTCTCACGCAGGGGGCGCTGCAGCGCTGGCTCGGTGATCTCATTCAGATCGAGGCCGTCGATGTGAGTAGTGAGGATGCCGTGCTCAAGGTCACCGTCCGCTATGTCGTGCTACGGACGCGCAGGCGCGAGATCGCGGTTTTCACCCGGGGAGGCGAAGCGCCATGATCTACTTGTGCTGTGACAAGAATCGCCGGCTGCTCCTGCGGGAAGAGAACGAGCGGAGAGCGAGCGAAGGGCTGGATCTTCTCAACGGGGTGGATTTCCTCGAAGTGCTGGATGCGGACGCTCCGGAGGGAACGGGCGGAATCGCTCGGCAAAACACGCTGTTGGTCCGCCTTTTCCAGCCAGCTCCTCTGTTGGATTTGAACAATGTGAGCATCGAGGGCGGCGAACGCATCGCTCCCGTATCGGTGGTCTGGGCTTTTCCCGCCGGCGGCATACCGGCCGCAGCAGCGCCGCAGGCCGAGCGCGATTTCTTTGCCGGATTGCCGGAGGCGGATCGGACGCTGGTGGTGCGAACGGATTCTACGGGAGACTACTCTTTTTACCGGCTCGTGTTGATCGCTGGACCGGGGGATCCGGTTCCTCCGGAGGGATTCGATCGGTTGTTCGCGGCGGTGGATTTCTCGTTCAAGGTGGAGTGCCCCAGCGACTTTGATTGTGCGCCTCGCCCGCGTTGCCCGCTGCCCAGCGAGAGTCTTCCGCCAATCGATTATCTGGCCAAGGATTATAGGAGTTTCCGGCGGCTGATGCTGGACCGGATATCGCAGCTCATTCCTGGTTGGAGCGAGGGAAACGCCGCTGACCTGGGCGTGACCTTGGTCGAGCTGCTGGCTTATGCCGCCGACAGGCTGAGCTATCGTCAGGATGCGACGGCGACCGAGGCGCATTTAGAGACGGCGCGCCGCAGGGTTTCGGTGCGGCGTCACGCCCGTCTGGTGGATTACCTGATGCACGACGGCTGCAACGCACGGACGTGGCTACAGGTGGAGGTGTTGGAGGGGACATCGGGCGCGACTGTGCCCTTGGGAACCGCAGTCCTCTCCAGAGTGACTTCGGCGCCGGGAAAACTCGCCCCCGATTCGTTGGAGCTCGACGACGCGATGCGGCGTGGACCATTGGTTTTTGAAACCATGGAGGCAGGGACGTTGTTCTTTGAGCACGGCACTATGCCGCTCTATACTTGGGGTGATGGGCGCTGCTGTCTGCCTAAAGGAGCGACGCGAGCAACGCTGCATGGACACTTTCCCAACTTGCAGCCGGGCAATGTCGTCATCTTCTCCGAGGTCAAAGGTCCAGTGACCGGCGATGCTGCGGATGCGGATCCAACGCGGCGGCACGCCGTGCGCCTCACCGAAGTCCGGGCCACGGAGGGCGGCAGTCCCCTCGCCGATCCGTTGACCGGAGAAGAGGTGACCGAGGTGGTCTGGGGCTCCGCCGACGCTTTGCCATTGCCATTCTGCGTGTCGTCGATCACCGGTCCGGAGCACGGCGAGCAGGCGGTGACGGGAGTTACGGAGGTGTGGGGCAATCTGGTGTTGGCGGACCATGGCGAGACCATTCGGGACGAAGAATTGGGTACAGCGCCCGAAGCGAGTCTGTTTCGATTTCCGCTAGGAGGCGATCGCTGCCGTCCGGAAGATCCGCTCCGTATTCCTCCTCGCTTTCGGCCTGGTCCGGCGCGGTTGCCCCTCACGCAGGTGTGTCCTTACGATGCTGTTTTGCCGGCGGCGGAAGCTTTGGCGTATTCCGCGGACAAGTCCGAGCCGGCAATCGTTCTGAAAAGTCTCGACGCGGATGGGGAGATCGCGACCTGGGGCGCGCGGCGCGATCTCTTGAACAGCGATGGGGCGGCTACGGAGTTCGTGGTTGAGACCGAAGACGATTCCAGCGCGCGAATCCGTTTTGGCGACGACAAGCACGGCCGGCGACCGGAAGCGGGAGCGGTGTTTCGTGCGGAGCGGTATCGCACGGGGAATGGCCGTTTAGGAAATATTGGCGCAGAGGCGCTGTCGCATATTGTTACCGCGGAACCGGCGGTCACCGGCGTGCGCAATCCTTTGCCTGCGTCAGGGGGAGTCGATCCGGAAACGAAGGAAGAGGTCCGGGAGCGCGCTCCTTGGGCTTTTCGCACCCAGGAACGCGCTGTCACGGAGTCCGATTATGGCGCAATGGCGGAACGCGACGCGGCGGTGCAACGGGCGGCCGCGACCTTTCGTTGGACGGGGAGTTGGCACACCGTGTTTGTCACCGTCGATCCCCTGGGTGGACCGATCCCTGGCGCCGAGGAGCGGCGCGAATTTCTGGGGAGGATTCTCGCGGGCTTGGAGCGGTATCGAATGGCTGGCCACGATCTCGCGGCTGGCGCGCCGCGTTATGTTTCCTTGGAGATCGTCATGCACGTTTGCGTGAAGCCCGGTTATTTTCGAAGCCAGGTGCGGGAGGCGCTTCGAGAGGTGTTTGGCGCCGGCCTTTCGCCAGAGGGAAGACGCGGCGTCTTTCATCCTGATCACTTTACCTTCGGTCAGGCGGTCTACCTGAGTCCCCTCTATGCGGCCGCGCAAGCGGTCGAAGGAGTGGCTTCTGTGCACGTGACGACCTTTCAGCGCCAAGGGGAGCCGGATCTGAAGGGGCTGCAGACAGGCAAGCTGGAGTTGAGCAGACTGGAGATCGCCCGCTGCGACAACGATCCCAGTTTCCCCGAACACGGTTCGTTTCAACTTAATCTGGGAGGCGGAAAGTGAGCGAGACCCTGCATCCGGCGTTAGAGGGATTGAGCAACTGCGGTTGTTGCGCGGGCGTTCGGGCGGAAACCCCGGCGGCGGCCGGGAACCGCGAAGGCCTTGAACGGATTCACTATCGGACGGGCGATTACGCCCGCTTCCGAAGGACCATGTTGGCTGCGCTAACGGAAAGCGGGCGGCAGAAGCTGCGGCTGCTGACCACGCGCGCGAACGATGATTTCTCGATCGCGGTCGTGGACGCTTGGGCCATGACGGCCGACGTGCTTACATTCTATCAGGAGCGGCTGTTCCATGAAGGCTACCTGAGAACGGCGGTCGATTTCGCCTCCGTCCTGGGATTGGCCCGTCTCATTGGATACATGCCGAAGCCGGGGGTGTCGGCCAATGCCTGGCTGGCGTTCACTTTGGAGTCGTCCCCGGGAGCGCCGGACTCCGTGTTGATTTCGACAGGGTCGAAGGTGCAGAGCGTGCCGGGCCAGGATGAGAAGCCGCAGGTTTTTGAAACCAGTGAGGATTTGACCGCGCGAGTCGAGTGGAACTTCATGCGGCCGCGGATGACGGAAGCAGTGCGGATCGAGGCTGGCTTGCAGCGGCTCCATCTCCAAGGCATTTCGACCCAGCTCCGGCCAGGCGACGCTGTGTTGCTGGTGGGTGACGAACGAAAGGGATCGACCGCCAGTCAGCAGTGGAGCGTCCGGCTCGTCGAGGCCGTCGCCGAGGATCCGCTGCAAAACCGGAGCACGATCGAACTGAACAAGGCCTTGGAAGCGGGCCGCATCCCGCAGGCGAACCTCAAAGTCTTCGCGCTTCGTCAGAAGGCGGCGCTGTTCGGACACAACTCCCCCGATGCCAATCTCATCAGCGCTCCTTCCACGGCAATCTCCAGTCTTCTCTTCGATACCGCGTCAGACGGCAGGAGAAGTTGGAAGAACTACGCGATCCAAGGCGGAGCCATTGATCTCGATGCGGTTTATTCCCGGGTGATTGCGGGGAGCTGGGTGGTGTTGATAGGCGACTTGGGGGGAGTCATGCTTTATCTGGCTTCCTCCGTGTCGTTTCCTTCGCGGGCGAGCTTTTCCTTAAGCGGGAAGGTCACCCGGATCAAGCCGGACACGTTCGAGTCGCTGAGTTTCTTTACGCTGACGGGAACAACGGTGCACGCGCAGAGCGAAGAATTGGCGGTGGCTTCGCCCCCTCTCACGTCGCGGACGGATGACGCTCCGAGCAAGGGCGTGAGCTTGGAAGGCGGCACGCTGGCTCCTATCGAAGGAACCCGGATCTCGTTGGGAAACCCTGTTTCGGCGTTAGGGGAAGGAAAGCCTTTGGTGGTGACAGGAAAGCGAAGTCGAGTGCGGGTATCCCCTGCTTCTCCGCCTTTGCTGCTGGCGGAGGAGGGCGGGTCCCGCACGGCCATACTGCATCCGGGAGATTCCTTGATCGCCCTGCGGGCTCCGGCGGTGCAGCCGCGGGGTTCGGTGTCGTGGAGACTGCGGCACGAAGAGGGTTGGGAAGGAACGCTCACGGCTCCCGCGCCGAGACTGCTATTGACGCAGGCCTGGGAAGACGACGAGGCCGTCAGCGAGCAGGTGGCCGTTCTGTCCACTGTGGGAACGCCTCCGGAGATCAGCTTGGCTGGCGAGGGATTGCAGAACATTTATGACCGCGCCACCGTCGCCGTTTATGGCAACGTGGTCGAGGCGACGCATGGAGAGACGGTGGAAGAGTTCGCGGGCAGTGGCGACGCATCGCGCGTGTTTCAGGACTTCACCCTGCGGCAGAGCCCGTTGACGTATGTGCGATCGGATACGTCTTTCGGGATGAGTTCCACGCTGGAAGTCCGGGTCGATGACGTTCTCTGGCGCGAGGCTCCGGCGTTCTACGGGCGGCTGCCTGAGGAACGGCTCTATATCGCTCGGCCGGTGGACGAGGAGAAGACTCAAGTGCGCTTCGGCGATGGAGTGACCGGGGCGCGGCTTCCCAGCGGTCAACAGAACGTGCGGTTTCGCTATCGGAAAGGCGGCGGGTTGGAGGGCCTGGTCCGGAGCGGACAACTCAGCCAGTTGTTGACCCGGCCTTTGGGAGTGAAGGAGGCGACCAATCCGCTTCCCGCCGAGGGTGCGGACGAGCCGGAGTCCCTGTCCGCAGCGAGGGAGAACGCTCCGCTGTCGGTGCTTACGCTGGAGCGTGTGGTTTCGCTGCAAGACTACGAGGATTATACCAGAGCCTACCCAGGCATCGCCAAGGCGCTGGCTACATGGACTTGGGACGGGCGCCGGAAGGGAGTCTTGCTGACCGTGGCCGGACCAGAAGGAGCCGCCATCCCGAGCGGTGGGGGCGTTTCGCAAGGGCTCCTGGGTTCTCTACGGACTGTGGGCGACCCTTTCGTGGATGTCCGCATTGTGACTTACCGTCAGGCCGGGTTCGAAGTGGCCGGCACGGTGTTGATCCACCCGGATTATGAGAAAAAGTTAGTCATTGCCGCCGTGCAAGCGGCATTGCGGGCGGCATTCTCATTTTCGGAGCGGCATTTCGGCCAGCCGGTGGGTCTGAGCGAGATCGTGGCCGTCATCCACGCCAACGCCGGAGTGGCGGCGGTGGATATTGATCACCTGCAGCGAAGCGATGGAACGGGGCCGGTCGATCCCGCTCCGCGTTTGGTTGCCGAACTGCCGCGGGGCGGTGCGGAGCCCTCGGAGAGCGGCGCGGAGTTGCTTGTCGTCGATGCGGAGAGCCTAAAACACATTGAGGCGGCGTCATGAGCGATATGGCGGACAGACTTTACGCGCTGTTGCCGGCGATTCACCGGATTCGGGATGCCGAGCAGGGTGGACCGTTGCGCGAGTTCTTCGAAGTTTTGGCCAGCCAAGCGGCGGTCCTGGAGGAGGATGTCGAACAGTTTTATGACGATTTGTTCATCGAGACCTGCGCCGAATGGGTCGTGCCCTACATCGGCGATCTCATTGGTTACCGGTCGTTGCACCACTTGACGCCGGGGTTGGGCAGTCCACGTGCGGAAGTGGCCAACACCATTGGTTACCGGCGGCGCAAGGGCACGGCGGCGATGCTGGAGCAGCTTGCGCGGGATGTGACGGGGTGGCCAGCCAAAGTGACCGAGTTCTTTCAATTGCTGGCGACAAGCCAGTTCATGAATCACGTCCGGCTGCACAGCACGTTGACTCCCGATCTGCGGCGGTGGGAACGCATGGAGGATGTGGAGGGTCCCTTCGATGTCCTGGCCCATTCCGCCGATACACGGCGTATCGCAACCGGGGAAGGGCGGCACGGCATTTCGAACATCGGGATCTTCCTGTGGCGACTGGGCGCCTACCGGTTGAGCGGATCACCGGCAGTGGAGGTGGACGGTCAGAGATTCCGGTTTCATCCGGCGGGGCGGGACGCGCCCTTGTTCAACCGGCCGGAAACCGAGGCGTCCGTCACGCATCTGGCGGAGCACCGGAACGTTCCAGAGCCGTTGAGCCGCCGGCGCTTGAGCGAGTTCCTGACAGATTACTACGGGAAAGACAAAAGCGCATTTCTCGATGGCGTGGAGGAGGACGCGGTCATGATCTGCAACCTTTCCGATCATGCCGGGGGATGGGCGCATACGCCGCCTCCTGCTGGAAAGGTGGCCATCGATCCGGTGCTGGGGCGGATTGCCTTTGGGGAGCCGCCCAGCAGTCCGCCTGCCGTCCTGTTTCACTACGGATTCAGCGCGGACATGGGAGGAGGGGAATACGAACGAGCCGCTTCGTTTGATCTGGCGGCCGAACCGGTTCAGCCGGTCGCGGCGCCGGGATCGATTCAGGACGCCTTGGATGCGAGGGTTCCCGGTGAGGCCGTTCAGGTCCAGGACAGCGGCCGTTATCTTGAAACACTGGCGCTGACGGTCCAACCTGGCGAGCGACTCGAACTGCGCGCGGCCAATGGGCGACGGCCAACGCTGGTGCAAGGCGGAGAGCTTGTCATCTCCGGCGGCGACGCCCACGCTGAGGTATCGCTGAACGGGTTGATGATCGTGGGTGGGCCGATTCGGGTAACGGGAGTGTTGCGCCGGCTGCGCCTGAGACATTGCACTTTGGTTCCGGGACTGACGATGGACGGCGACGGCGTTCCGCAGCAGCCAGGGGCGCCGAGTCTGATCGTGGAAAGCGGTGGAGTGGCCATCGAGGTCGATCACTGTATTGTGGGCGGCATTCGCTGGCACGATCTGAGCCGGCTGGAGATTCAGGACAGCATCGTGGATGCGGCAGCGGAGACGGAGACGGCGCTGGCGGGCCTGGGAGCCCCGGTTCCGGGGAGCCTGGATCCGCCAGGCGGAATCTTGCGCGTCCATGAGTCCACCATCATCGGCAAGATTCACGTCCGGCAGATGGAACTGGTTTCCAATGCGATCCTGTCGGCCCGGACCGACGCGGGAGACGGTTGGCCGGCCGGTGTGATTGCGGACCGCCGGCAGACCGGTTGTATACGGTTCTCCTATGTCCCAGCGGAGGCGCGAACGCCGCGCCGTTACCGCTGTCAGCCGGATTGGGAAGAGCGTCTGCGGATTGCTGAAGCGGAGCGGGAAGCGAAAAGCAAGAATCAGGCCCTCACAATCGCGCAGATAGAGGCATTGAGCATGGAGGTGCGATCATGGATGACTCCGGCGTTCACCTCATTGCGTTATGGAGATCCCGGTTATGGGCAGCTTCGGCGCCGATGCCCACGGCAGATCCGGGAAGGGGCGGACGACGAGGCGGCGATGGGAGCCTTTCACGATCTCTATGAGCCTCAGCGGCTGATCAACCTGAGAGTTCGCCTGGAGGAATATCTTCGCTTCGGTCTGGAGGCCGGAGTGTTCACTGTGACCTAACCCACATTTCTCATATCCTTTCTGCTGTGGCGCGCTGCACTCCATCCTACCTTCGTACCGCTTGTCTCGGGCTGGAACAGGGTGTACTCACCCAGCTCTGCGTCCTCGACGGCGCGCGGCCTTGGCAGTTGTGGGGTTCGCAGCGCCTCGCGACGAAACGGTATGAGAAATGCCGGCTAGCGGCAAGACTTGCACTGACGGAACAATTAAGACCATGAGCACAGACATCAGCCGCAGACGCTTTCAGCCGCCCGACGATTTCGCCGCGGTTCTCATGCAACAGGGCCGGGTGCTTCTCGACGCCGACTGGAACGAGTGGGTGGAGATTCTCGACCGGCGTCTGCGGGCGGAAACTGTGGATGTCATTGGACGGTGCGTCGTTCCGCGGGAGACGCCTGCTGCTTTCCAGATCGAGATCTCCGGGACCGAACTGCGCATCGGTCCGGGCCGGATCTATGTGCACGGCATCCTGGCGGAGAACCACGGGGCTCCTCCGGCTGAGTGGGATCCAGTGCTCGCGGAGGAAAGGGGGACGTCGGCGATCCCTTATGCTGAGCAGCCCTACCTGCCTGATCTCAGCTTGATCCAACCCGAGGCTCCCGCGGAAGGGGGGCCGCACCTTGTCTACTTGCATGTTTGGCGGCGCGATGTCACCTGGTTGGAGGCGCCGGGCTTGTTGGAGAGTGCGGTGGGAGTGGACAGCACCACGCGCTGGCAGACGGTTTGGCAGGTCCGGGTCTTGCCCAATGTGGGCGACGGGGCGAATTGCTCTACGGAGATCCCGGCCTGGAACGACTTGGTTCAGCCGAGCGCGGGACGGCTGACCACCGGCACATTTCAGGCCCCGGAGGATCCCAATCCCTGCCTTGTGCCTCCCTCCGGGGGATACAAGGGCTTGGAGAACCGGCTCTACCGGGTCGAGGTTCATTCGGTGGACGATTCGGGTTCCGCCGCCTTCAAGTGGGCTCGTCACAACGCCAGCGTCGCTGCTGCGGTCCAACGGATCCAGGGCGACACCCTTACGGTTGATTCGACCGGTCGCGACGCGGAACTGCGTTTCAGCGCCGGGGATTGGATCGAGGTCACCGACGACGCCCGGGAGTTGGCGGGTTTGCCAGGGATCATGCGGAAGATCGCGTCGGTCGCCGATGCGACGCGAAGCTTGGTCCTGGAGGAGGCGCTTCCGGGGGGCGTTTTTCCTAATGGAGGAGGAGGCGCGACGCTTCCTGAGAGGCACACCCGCGTGAGGAGATGGGAACAAAAGGGTCAGGTCCGCGACACGGGTGGGGCGGTGCATCATGATCTCAACGTCCCGGAGGCGGACGAGTCGAGGAAAGGGGTGATCCCCGTTCCAGGCGCCGGGGTCGCCTTGCTCTTGGAGGATGGCATCCAGATCGAGCTGGGACTGGACCCGTCACAGCCGGGCGGCCGGTTCCGGGCGGGAGATTACTGGGTGTTCGCGGCGAGGACGGCGGACGCTTCCATCGAGACGCTGACCGAGGCTCCTCCGCGGGGAATCCATCATCATTACTGCCGGTTGGCGGTCGTCACGTTTCCAGATTCAGTGATCGATTGCCGGCAGTTTTGGCCGCCGGAGTTCGGGGGAGAGGGCTGTGATTGCAGCGTGTGTGTGACGGCGGAGTCGCACAATGGCGGAACCCTGACGATCCAACAAGCCATTGACAGCGTGGCGGGGCGAGGCGGCACGGTTTGCCTTGGAGAAGGAGTCTATAATCTGTCCGGACCCTTCGTCCGGGTGGAGGGAGCGCAATCGGTCCGGATCCGCGGTCAGGGGTGGCGGACGATCCTGGCGCATGGGGGCCCCGGTCCGGCCATGGTGATGCGCGGCTCGATCGGCGTCGCCTTGGAACGTGTTGCGGTGTTGACGGCGCGCATGGCTGCGGGAGCCGCTGATGTGGCGGTGGAGAACTGCGCGGATGTGGCTATAGAGGATTGTTACTTCTTGCAGGCGGGACGGCCGGAACAGGTCAAGGCGGCGATCGGTTTGGGCGGCGTTTTGGTGCATGCCAGGATCCGAAACAACGTGATTTTCGCCACGGCGGGGATTGCCAATGCGGTGGCGATCGCAGACGCCGACGGGGTTGTGGACCGCCCCAGGGCGTTGCTCACCCTCAATCTGTGCTGCGAGGGCAACCAACTCCTCTGCGAGCGCTTCGGCATCCGCCTGGAGGGCTTGTGTATCCACGCCGGGGATACCTCCCTGCGGAGGAATTTCGTGAACGGGGCGCGCAGCGGCGGCTTGGTGGCGACGGGAGCGGTATTGCCATCCGTGTTTGGAGGCTCCCGGCTGGACATTGCCGAGAACACGTTGCGGGCCGCAGGCGACGGAATCGTGGCGGGAACCCACGACACGCGCGTTTGCGACAACGACATCGGCCCGGCTCCGGAGGGATCTCCGGGTCACGGGATCGCCGCTGTGGAGGGGATTCTGGGTGCGCCGTTGGAAAGACTTCAAGTGATAGGGAACCGGGTCCAGCGGGTCTCGGGCGACGGAGTGCGGCTGGCAACGGACATTGCGTCGGCCATGATCAAGCAGAACCAGATCTCCGAAACGGGAGGCGGCGGCGTGGTGCTGGTGGAGGGCCATTCGGCCGGACAATTGGTGGTGGAGAACAATCATTTGTTAGGAGTGCTGGCGCTTGGGGCGGAGGCGAGCGCCCGGCGGTTTCTCGCTGCGATTCACGTCGTAAGCGCCGAAGAGGTCAGCATCCTGGAGAACGAAGTGCGGGATTCCGGTTCCGGCGCGGAGCTGCCCTCACGGTTGGCGGCGATTCAGGCGATCTCATGCCGGCGCATTCGCATTGCGGGAAACCGCGTCGTGAATCTCGGACCGGCTGTGGCCCGGCTGCCGGAGGTGGATGCGATCGCTGTCCTGGGCTCCTACGAAAGCGCCGACTTGAGCGGCAACTCGGTTTACCGGGAACCCTCGGTCAACGACACCGGCGGCCGTGATTTCACCCGTTGGCGGGCCATCCGGATCGGCTCGGACCGGGAACAGCGGATTCTGGAGTTGGGCGCAGCCATGCTGGTGCGCGCCAGGTCCGTGGAGCTGTTGATCGGGATCAATCGCGGAGTGTTTCGCCCGCTGGTCCTGGAAACGGTGGGGATCAGCGGCAATCGTTGCGAGGGATTTGGGATGTCTCCAGCGCTCCAGGTCTTCGGGGCGGAAAGCTTGCAGTGCATGAACAACTTCGTTTCCTGGCGCCTCATTGAGCAGGCTCCGGTCGTGACTGCGGAGGCGGCGGTGCTGCTGCTGCACGGAAATCACGTGGGGCGGGGAGGCCCGGAGGATGTGCTGGTGCAGTTGACCACCGACGTCAAGAGAATGGCGGTGGTGGGCAATGTGGTGCATGGACAGATTCGCATTGGCACGGCTCCCCTGCCTTCGCCGTGGATCCAGTTCAATGTAATGTCAGTCTAGAACGCAGCGAAAGATTACCCCAAACACATGCTATGAGAGTTACGGTTGCTCGAGGAGACTCCAATCTAACGGATTTGGCGCACCGCTTGTTTGACATTGGATCCGATACGGATTCGGCCGTGGCGCGCGAGGTTGTGCGCGCCTTGCGGGCCGCCAATCCGCATCTTCCGCCGAGAGCGCGCCTGCCGGAAGGGGCCCTCGTCGTGGTTCCGGAGGTGGAAACCGCCCGGTCCGCCGCGATGGATCCGGCGACGGCGGTGATGGGAGGCGAGTGGGTTGAGGAATTGGCTGCTGCCCTGAAGCAGGCCGGCGCGGAGTTGGAAACCTCGATGGAGCGGCAGCTTCAGCGTGAAGAAGCATTCGAAGAGACCTTGGGTCAGCACGATCGCGAGTTGCAGACCATGGGGCCTAACGTTGCGGAAGGATTGGCGCGGATTCGTGAGGCGGCCAAGAAGCGGAGAGCTGAGTTAGGGGAGCGACGAAGAGCTGTGCGAGAAGCCCTCGGTCTGCTCGGGAACGACTTGCAAGTCTTGGCCCGCGCCGTGCAGAACCGTTGATGGTCGCGGAGGAAGCGCCCGAGGAGAGCCGTTGTGCTGCGCTCACTCAGTGTGCGGCGCCTCGCCGGCGGTGATGTTCCGGCTTCAGGGCGTGTGGGTGGAAGAGCGGGCGGGATGATCTGGCGCGCTCGCGAGCATCCGCGCCGAACTTGAGATTCGAGGTTCCAAGACCCGCCCGCGGCCCTCCTTTACGGTGGCCGGAGCCGAGGGTGTCCTTGCTGTAAACACGGATATCGAAGGAAAGCTTGACCTTTCCGTTTCGTGATTGAACATTAGAGGTTATGACCACGACGCAGCAGATTTCGCCGCATCCGGTTCGCCGGGACGTGCCGGAGCGCATCGAAACGCCGCTTCCGCGCGAGGAGGCTCTTCAATCCGCGGCGGACCGGCTGGCCGGCGAGGTTCAAGATCCCGCTCGGGTGCAACGCTACCTGGCAGCCACGTCGGTGCCGGCGGGCGGCGAGTAGGAAAGGCGAACGACGGGCTTGAGAACGCTTGGTCTCGAGACCGAGTACGCGATCCGGTTCCGGGAGGAACCGGGTTTTGGTCATCCGGGCAACCGGACGATCTTTAAGTCCTTCATTGATGTGCTCAGGCTGCGCGCCGGCGGCTCCTTGAACGGCGAGCGTTACTCTTTGAAGGGACAAATCTTCACCGCCAACGGCGGTTGTTTTGCCTATGAGTCCTTCCCGACGGCCTCCCAGCGGGGGCTATTGGAAGCGGGCACGCCGGAGTGCAGAAGCGCGCGGGAGACTGTCCTTTATCAGCGGGCTCAGGAGCGGTTGCTCACAGAGGCGATCCCGGAAGTGGAACGTCGCTTGGGTTGCCGCCCCGGTCAGGTCGGTTTGTTGAAGAACTGCCGCGATGCCCAGGGACACATCTATGGAGTTCAAGAAAACTACGACGCGGAGTTAGCGTGCGGCTGGCGGCTCGTGGCCTATCGGATTCTGGCGACGGGGACTTTGCTGCTTCTTAGCGCCTTCGCCTTGATTCTGGTAGTGCTTGGCTTGGGGATGGTGGTGGGTCTCCTGCTCCCCGTATCGGCGATCATGTTGGTCGTCCGTTACGTTCTGCGCCTGCTCCATACCTGGACGGGATTGCCGCGTTTCCTGACGTGGTTAAACGGGGCGCGCCGGATCTGGCCGGGAATCGGATCGCTCCTGACGAGCGAACGGCTGTGGGTGGGCCTATATTATCTGCTTTATCCGCTGACGCCCACACTGCTACTTCCCTTGACCCAAGGCTTACGGGTCTTGGCCTTTCATCCTTACCGAATCGGAGCCGAGACTTTTTTTGTTACCCGGACTCCGGTCAGCGGCGCAGGAACGCTGTTGAAGGATGGCCGCTTTGCTTTGTCGGAGAAGGGGACTGCGGCCACGGGACTGACCCGGCGCACCGGAGCGACCTCGGAAAGGGTGCTTTTTGATTTCGGCAATCTCCACAAGGAGTTTCTGGTGGCCACGGTCCAAGTGCTCGTGGGCAACTTCGACCCCCTCCGCCGCCTCTTTCGCCAAAGGCAGAGGCTGCAGATCGGGCTGTCGGACGCCAACCGCAGTCAGTTAGCCGAGTATCTCAAGCTGGGAACAACCTTGATCGTGTTGGAAATGGCGGAGGCCGGCGTTCTGCAGGACGCCCCGCGGCTGCGCTCGCCGTTGGCGGCGTTGCGCAGGATCGTTCATGATCCGCAGTTGGCGGGGCGTTATGCACTCCGGGGCAAGGGCGCGGAGCCCTGCACCGCGGTGGAATTGCAGCGATGGTATTGGCGGCGCGCCCAAAGCTACTTGGAGTCGAGCGGAACCATGACGCCTGAGAGGCGGGAGATCCTGCGTTTGTGGGAGGAAGTGCTCGACGCACTCGAGCAGGATCCGTCTCTGTTGCAGGGGGATTTGGACTGGGTCACCAAGCAGGCGCTTTTGGAGCGCTTGCCGCCGGCTCTTCCATTCGAGGCCCGAAAAATGGCTGATCTGCGCTATCACGAACTGGGAGAGGGTCCTTACTCGGAGTTGCTGGCCGCGGGCGCCACTCCGGCCATGTTTACGGACGAAGAAGTCGCACTGGCGGTGGTGAATGCACCTGCTCACCCGGCGGCGCGGGACCGTTCGGATTTCATTGCGCGCTGGTCGGGAAGGGACGCGGCGGCGGCGGTTTCCTGGTCGGGCGGCTGGGTGCGATGGAAGGGAAAGCGGCAACGCGTTCTTTTCGGAGCGGGCTTGGCGCAAGCCTGAGGGGACGTCCGGACGACGGGCCGGGCGGGTAGAACGTGGTCAGTCTGTTGATTTACTGTGCGGGCTAACCCATCTCCCAACCTTCACGGTAGTCCTTTCCGAGCAGCGCGTTGGCCGCGTCGTTGCCGGAGAACTTCATCGCGGCGGCGTCCCATTCGAGCGTCTCGCCGAGGGCGGCGCGGTGGGCTGCGTTTCCGAGGAGGTTGTGTTCGATCAGCGCTCCGGAGTAATCGAAGTTGCACAGACTTTCGCCTTCGCCGCGGCAGGCTTGGAGCCATTCCTCATAGTGGCCAGGCGAGGCCGGGATCTCCTGGGCGAGACGCCAGAGGCCTCTGAACTCCTGGTTCTGTTTGAGCACGATCTTGCCGTAGTCGGCGACCAGGACTCCGAACTCGCCGACGAAGGCCACGCCGATGTGCCAGCCGGCGATATCCGTGGCGTTGCCGAGCAGCGGCTGCAGGCGCTCGGCCATTGTCGCCATTCCGCCGGGGCCGTGGTACCAAACGACGTCGACGGCGGCGCGGCCGGGGGCGTTGGCGGCTTGGTAGACCCCGGGCTTCGCGGGGTGACTCCAGGTGACGATCTGCGACGGCGGCGCGGCCAGGGCGCTGGCGGGCGTTCCCTCCGCTTTGACTGAGATGGGGCGGTCGAGGCTGAGCGCCCAGAACGGGAGATCGATGAGGTGGCTGCCCATGTCGCCCAGCACGCCGTTGCCGAACTCCCAACGGCGGTTCCAATTGAGATTGCCCCCCTGCCAGTAACCGCCGTTGTAGGGGCGCGCGGCGGCCGGCCCGAGCCACACATCCCAGTTGAAGCCCTCGGGGACGGGTTGCTCCGGGAGCCGGTCGACGTCCACCGGGTCGATGGTGCGGCCGCACCAGACGTGCGCCTCTTTCACCTGACCGACCGCGCCGTCCTGCACCTGCGACACAGCGCGCCGGTAGTTCTGGGTGGCGTGGATTTGCGTGCCCATCTGGGTTGCGATCTGGCCCCGGCGCTTCTTGTATTCATCCTGCACCCAACGCGCTTCCTGGACGGTGTGAGCAAGCGGTTTCTCGCAGTAGACGTGCTTGCCGGCGCGCATCGCCGCGATCGCGGCGGGCGCGTGATGGTGGTCGGCGGTGCTGATGATCACGGCGTCTATCGCCGGGTCGCCGACGACCTCGCGCCAGTCGGCGGCGGTCTTGGCTCCGGGGTGCTGCGCCTGCGCGGCAGAGAGCGCGGCGGGGTTCACATCGCACAACGTGTGGATCACGGTTCCTTCCACGGCTGCGACGGCGCCCATGTTTGCGGTTCCGCGTCCGCCCGCGCCGATGACGGCGACGCTCAATTTTCCGTTAGGGGATGCGGCGCGGACGCGGACGGCGTGGCCGGCGGTTGCGGCGAGACCGAAGCCAATGAACGTGCGGCGTTTCATGCGAGAACTGGCGTGGATGGGCATGGCGGTGGATGTTGAATCAGGAAAAGATAGCTGGTCCGGCGCACTCGGGTCAACTCTGCATGCTCAACGGACCCCAGCCATACGCACCCAAGGCCCCGGACATCGCCTTTACGACTCTCGCAGTTCCTCGCATCTCACCGGGAAGGTTCGGGAAGGTGCGGGACGACGAGGGAGACTGTCTAACCATTCGGTCATGTGGTCGATTCTTTTCCAGCAGGCCAGAGGCGATGTCAGTCGAGCAGCGCCTCGACATGCGCGGCGGCGGCCAGGGCCAGACCCTTGACGTTGTAGCCGCCTTCCAGGACCGAGACCAGTTTTCCATCGGCATGATCCGCGGCGATCTCGAGGACGATGCGCGTCAGGGCCCGGAAATCGTCATCGGTTAGGGTGAAGCCGCCGAGCGGGTCGCCGGCGCGTGAATCGAAGCCCGCCGAGAGGAGGACAAGCTGGGGCCGGAACTCCTGCATGCGGGGTAAAAGTTCCTTGAGGAAGGCTTCTCCAATCTGTTCGAATCCGCTGCCGGCCGGGAATGGGCGGTTGAGGGTGGTTCCTAAGCCTTTGCCTGACCCGGTTTCGGCGGCGGCTCCTGTGCCCGGATAGAGAGGCCACTGGTGGGTGCTGAAGAAGAAAACCGAGGGATCCTCGTAGAAAATGTCTTGGGTTCCGTTGCCGTGGTGGACATCCCAATCGGCGATGAGGACGCGCTCCAGACCATGGCGTTCCCTAGCGAAGCGGGCCGCCAGAGCGACGTTGTTGAACACGCAGAAGCCCATCCCGCGGTTCGCTGTGGCGTGATGGCCCGGAGGGCGGACGGCGCAGAAGGCGTTGCGCAGGCGTCCCTCTATGACCTGATCGACGGCGGAAAGCAGGGAACCCGCTGCGGCCACCGCGACTTCGAGGGTTTCGGGGCAGACGGAAGTGTCTCCGGTGCTGAGATCGCTGCGGCCCGCGCTGATCTCGCGCCGGACCAGTTCGATGTAAGCGGGGTGATGGCAGAGGGCGAGGTCTTCGTCGTCGGCGCTGCGCAGCGGGATCGGAACTGTGCGATCCGTGAGGCCTGATTCCCGAAAATGGGCTGTAATGGCGGCGTAGCGCTGAGGGGATTCCGGATGCCCCGGGCCGGGGTCGTGTTTTGAAAAAAGGGGATCGAGGAGGAGTCCTGTGGGGAGTGGAGCGGTCATGGAAGAGGATGTTGAACTTTTTCGAAGGATTGACCAGCCCGGCCAATTCTGCCAAGAAGCACGCGAACGCCAAGTCACTTTATTTCATGAAAGACAAGCGAATCGCATTTGTAGGCATCGGACGCATGGGATCGAACATGGCCCGGCATTTGAAGGACGTTGGATACACCGTGTCAGCGGTCTATGACGAGCAGCCTGCGTTGACGGACTCCGTCGCGCAGGAGTTGGGGGCGAAGCCTTGCCGGGAGTTGGCGGAGGCGACGGCGGCTGCGGATGTCATCTTCACCGTGGTGACGGACGACGAGGCCATGTATGCCGTATTTGCCGGGGAAGGCGACAATCTGTTGCAAGGCGCGGAGGGCAAAGTGTTCGTCAACTGCGCGACGATTTCGCCGAAAGTGCATGTCGATGTGGAGGCGGCGGCGCTGAAGGCTGGGGCCCGATCTCTGGAGGGCTGCATGGCCTCGAGCATCAGTCAGGCGCGCCAGGGGACCCTCTATCTCATGGTCGCCGGCGACAAACAGACCTACGAGGAGGTCAAGGGCATCCTTGAGGACTTGAGCGTGAACATGCGTTACACCGGGGAGACGGGATCAGCCGCGAAAGTCAAGGCCTTGGTGAACATGGTCATGAACATCAATACGGCGGCGCTGGCGGAAGGATTGGGATTAGGCAAGGCCTTGGGCATCGATCTGGACATGCTGCGCGAAGTTTTCTCGCAGACCGGCGCCAACTCCCGGGTCTTGGAGACCGACGGCGAAGACATGCAGAATCGTGAGCACGAGTGTTGGTTCTCCTCGGCGCATGCGGCCAAAGACTCGGGGATCGCGCTGAGTTTGGCGGAGGAAGCCGGGCTTCGCTTGCCTCTGGCGGCGGCGACGCTGGCTCAATACCGCAGCATGGTGGAGAAGGGTTTGGGCGATCTGGACAAATCCGGCGTGGCCGAATTGACCTTTCTCGACCGCAATCCGGGTTGAGGGAGAGAGAATCGATCCCACAGGCTGAGGCTCAGAACTCCTGATCTTGAGGAGATTGAATGAGCCGCCAATCAGGGAACGGGAAAACGATGGGAGACCTTTGGGGTCACTGATGTATCGGAACTCGTGAGAGTTCCGAAGGCCTGGCGGGGGAGTCTGCATTCTTGCGAATGCAGCTACGGGGACGGCGCTCCGCGCCGGGAGAGAGCGGCGATGCTCGACGGGGCCTCTTTAGCGGCGGCTTGTCCGCCGCCCTTGGACTGCGGCGAGAATCGCCGCTTTCGGGCGCGCACAGAACCCCGCCAATCCCAACCCCGCCTCGGCCTCCCAGAGACTCCGCGTCCCCATCCAAAACCCCAGAGGACTGGCGCACTCTACAAGCTTGCGCACGCACGGCGATGCTCGCCGCAGTCCAAGGGCCTCCGGCTTCCCTTCATTCCTCCATCTCCTCGTATCCGGTTGCCAGATCAGGAGTTCTGAACCTGGAGGGCCGGCCTCCGTGACGGCCTGGTCCCGGGAAGGAGACCCATGGCATGACAGGGCGTGCGGGAGCCCGCCCCTCCAGGATAGGGTGACCAATTTGTCAGACAAGACTGGGAGGGCCGGCCTCCGTGACGGCCTGGTCCTGGGATGGAGACCCATGGTGAGACAGGGCGTGCGGGAGCCCGCCCCTCCAGGATGCGGGATGCAGGATGCAGGATGCGGGATGCGGGATGGAGGTCCCGGGATGGAGACCCATCGCGCGACAGGGCGTGCGGGAGCCCGCCCCTCCAGGATAGCGTAACCAATTTGTCAGACAAGACTTGGAGGGCCGGCCTCCGTGACGGCCTGGTCCCGGGAAGGAGACCCATCGCGCGACAGGGCGTGCGGGAGCCCGCCCCTCCAGGATAGCGTGAGAAATCTGTCAGACAAGACCTGGAGGGCCGGCCTCCGTGACGGCCTGGTCCTGGGATGGAGACCCATGGTGAGACAGGGCGTGCGGGAGCCCGCCCCCTCCAGGATGCGGGATGCAGGATGCAGGATGCGGGATGCGGGATGGAGGTCCCGGGATGGAGACCCATCGCGCGACAGGGCGTGCGGGAGCCCGCCCCTCCAGGATAG
>JBGTBW010000112.1:0-7600 GCA_041749135.1 Verrucomicrobiales bacterium | reverse complement strand
TCCTGACCTATCGAGGAAGATAATGGATACAGGGGAATAAGTGTGAGCCAAAGCGAGACCGCCACTCCGTGAATGACACTCTATTTGTGGGGCGGACACTCTTGTCCGCCGAGTGAGCCTAGAAAGTTCGCGGGCAGGAGTGCCCGCGCCACATAGTTTTCCGGCTCATCCAAATTCCTCGAGATCAGGAGTTCTGAACTTAGGGGATCGAATTCCCCGCCTGGCTCGGAGCCCCACGCAACGGCGCGTTTTCTGTCGCACCTGCGACACGAAACGCGACACCTACCCGGCGGAGCTTGGGGGATCGAATTCCCTGCCTGGCCCGGAGCCCACCGCAACGGCGCGTTTTCTGTCGCAGGTGCGACACGAAACGCGACACGGACCCGGCGGAGCTTGGGGGGATCGAATTCCCCGCCTGGCCCGGAGCCCAACGCAACGGCGCGTTTTTTGTCGCAGGTGCGACACGAAACGCGACACGGACCCGGCGGAGCCCTGGGAATCGAATGCTCCGCCTGGCCCGGCGCCCAATGCAACGGCGCGTTTTTTGTCGCAGGTGCGACACGAAACGCGACACGGACCCGGCGGAGCCCTGGGAATCGAATGCTCCGCCTGACCCGGACCCCGCAATGGCGCGTTTTCTGGCGCACCTGCGACACGAAACGCGACACGGACCCGGCGGAGCCCTGGGAATCGAATTCCCCGCCTGGCCGGGAGCCCAACGCAACGGCGCGTTTTCTGTCGCACCTGCGACACGAAACGCGACACGGACCCGGCGGAGCCCTGGGAATCGAATTCCCCGCCTGGCCCGGAGCCCAACGCAACGGCGCGTTTTCTGTCGCACCTGCGACACGAAACGCGACACGTACCCGGCGGAGCTTGGGGGATCGAATTCCCCGCCTGGCCCGGAGCCCAATGCAACGGCGCGTTTTCTGTCGCACCTGCGACACGAAACGGTCGTGGGGGCAGGGGAAGGCCCGTGCGGGCGCCACGGGACTTCATTGATGGCGTTGATGCACAGTCTCAGCCTGCCTCTCCACCTCCGTGCATTTGCCTTCGGCCGCAAAGTTCAACGCGGCGAAGCGCGCAAGCCCGGGTCGAGCTTGCCCGCCAGATGACGCCCCTACGCGTCAACAAGATGCCGCCAAACAGCCGCCAACCTGGATTTTCCGACCGCATGCCATTCAAAATGCCGTTCAAAGCAATGCTCCACAGGCTTGGATTGGGGCCGGCGCTCCGGTTCAACACAAAGGAGGGCCGGGACTCCATGGCGTAATGAGCGGCTGCGCCCTGCACACCGGGCCGCCCCCGCGCAAGGAAGCCGCGCGGCAAGTTGGTGAGAGAGCGGTCCTGCCACGAACCCCTCTGACTGGTCGACTCTGCGGCCCCATCAAACCCGCTTTGCGGCTCACCCTTTTTCCCCTGCCCGCATTTCTTACCTCGCCAGATCAGGAGTTCTGAAGGATGGGAAAAACCCCCGTGACATCCCCGCCCGCCCCGATATTCTGCCGCGGTCATGTTCCCCCGCCTCAATCGACTCTTCGCCGCGGATGGAAAGTGCTTCGACGTCGCCATCGACCACGGATTCTTCAATGAAGCGCCGTTTCTTCAGGGTATCGAAGATATGCGCTCGGCCGTGCGAATCGTCGCCGAGGCCGCGCCGGACGCCATCCAACTCACCGTGGGACAGGCCCGGCATCTGCAATCCATCCCGGGACCGCGAAAGCCCGTTCTCGTGCTGCGCACCGACGTCGCCAACGTCTATGGGCGCATCCTGCCTTCCGATCTCTACAGCAAGATGATTGAAGACCCCGTGGTGCAGGCCGTCCGGCTTGATGCCGTCTGCGTGGTGGTGAACCTCTTCTCCATCCCCGGCCATCCCGAGGTGGGCCGCCAATGCGTCGAAAACATCCTGCGCATCAAACCCCAATGCGATCGCGCCGCCATGCCGCTCATGATCGAACCCCTCGTCTTCCGGCCGAATGAACAAGCCGGCGGCTATATGGTCGATGGCGACGAGAACAAAATCATCTCGCTGGTCCGTCAAGCCGTGGAATTGGGCGGCGACATCATCAAGGCCGATCCCACGGACGACGTCTCCCTTTACCATCGCGTGGTGGAAACCTGCGGCGGCATCCCCGTGCTCGTGCGCGGCGGCGGACGGACCACGGACCGCGAGATCCTCCAGCGGACTTTCAACCTCATCGAGCAGGGCGTCGCCGGGATCGTCTATGGCCGCAACATCATTCAGCATCCCCAGCCCGCAGCCATGACCAAGGCGCTCATGTCCGTCGTGCACGAGGGCTTCAGCGTCGACGCTGCTCTCGCGCTCGTCGAGGAAGCCGCCTGATGGCCCGGGCTCAAGGCTACTCTCCCCTTTTCGACCGGTTATGAGCGCAAGCAGCATTGGCGTGGGAGTCATCGGCGGAGGACTGATGGGCCGCGAGGTCGCATCCGCCTTCGCGCGTTGGTGCGCCCTCGACGACTTGCAGATCGAGCCCCGGCTCACAGCGGTCGCCGATCCCAATCCCGCGGCCCTGCAATGGTTCAAGCGGGTTCCCGGCATCGAACTCCTCACCGGCGACCACCGCGAACTGCTCCGGCATCCCGGAATCGACGTCGTCTACGCCGCGGTTCCCCATCATCTCCACGAGGCTGTTTATCTGGATGTGCTCGACGCCGGACGGGATCTCCTCGCGGAGAAACCATTCGGAATCGATTTGCCTTCTGCGCAGAGAATCGCCTCAGCCGCGGCTGACTCCGGACGGTTTGTGCGTTGCAGTTCCGAGTTTCCCTTCTACCCAGGAGCCCAACGGGTGCTGCGCTACCTCCGAGAACAGCCCACCGGCCGCCTCCTGGAAGTCGTCTGCGGTTTCCATCACTCCAGTGATCTCGACCCCGGCAAACCCGCTAACTGGAAACGCCAGTCGCAGACCTGCGGAGCCATCGGAGTCCTCGGCGACCTCGGAATGCACACGGTCCATCTGCCTTTCCGCATGGGCTGGTATCCCTCCCGGGTCTTCGCCCAACTCCAGCGTGGTTACCCGGAACGCCCCGGTCCGGATGGAAAACCGGCGCCCTGCGACACCTGGGACAACGCCCTTCTCCACACCTGGTGTTCCTTGGACGGCCACGAGGTTCCCCTTCGTTTTGAAATGAAACGCATGGCCCCCGGCGAGATGAACACCTGGTTCATCAACGTCCACGGAACCGACGGCGGCGTCCGCTACAGCACGAAGCACCCGAAAACCCTGAACACCTTCCGCCGCCGCGGCGAGCAGGTGTGGGAACAGACGGACCTCGGTTTCGACACGCCTTTCCGGACCATCACCGGAGGCATCTTCGAACCGGGTTTCCCCGATGTGCTCCAACAAATGTGGGCTGCCTACCTTCTGGAACGTGAAGGCCGCCTCGGCGAGCGTTTCGGCTGCGTTCAGCCCGAGGAGGCCCTGCGCAGTCATTGTCTCTTCGACGCAGCCTTGCGCTCGCAGGAGACCGGAGAAGTCGTCGAAGTCCGTTACCCTTCCTCATGAGTGATCCGACCCGCCAGGGCATCCTCGCCGCCGGCAACTTCATCATCGATCACGTCAAGGTCATCGACGAGTACCCGGCGCCGGAAATGCTCGCGACGATCCTATCACAGTCCCGGAGCAACGGCGGCGGGCCCTACAACCTGCTCAAGGACCTAGCCAAACTTCAGGCGCCCTTTCCCCTTGCCGCCCAAGGCCTCACCGGTCACGACGCCGATGGAGACTGGATTCTCGAGGACTGCGCCCGTGCGCACATCGACGCCTCCCGCTTGCGCCAAACTTCCGAAGCGGCGACCTCCTACACCGACGCCATGACCGTCCGCTGCGGCGGGCAACGCACGTTCTTCCACCACCGCGGAGCCAACGCCCGGCTGGCCCCCGAGCATTTCGATTTTTCCGGCTGCCAGGCGCGCTTATTCTACTTGGGCTACCTGATGCTGCTCGATTCATTGGACCAGTTCGATGAAGACGGGCGGACCGGAGCCTCTCGTGTCTTTGAACGGGCCCGCCAACACGGATTCATCACCTGCGCCGATCTCGTCAGCGTCAATCATCCCCGGTTCGCCGCGGTCGTCGCCTCCAGTCTGCCCTGGATCGACATCCTTTTCATCAACGAGATCGAAGCCGGAAAAGTCCTCGAACGCGATCTCCGCAGCCAGGATCCGCCCGATGTGCAGGCCATGGAAACGGCCGCCGAAGATCTTCTTCAGTTAGGCGCCGGACACGCCGTCGTTTTGCACTTCGGCGACGGAGCCGTGGCCGTTCATGCCCGGGACGGCCTGTTCCGTCAGGGCCGGGTGCGCTTGCCCGTCGAGAGCATCGCCGGCGCCACGGGAGCCGGAGATGCATTCGCCGCGGGCTACCTCATGGCCTATCTTCAAGGCCAATCCATTCCCCAGTGTCTGGAGTTGGGCGTGTCCGCCGCCGCACTCAGCATGACCTCCGGCTCCCCTTCTGATGGCCTCCAGCCGGCTTCCATCACTCTCGATTTCGCCCGTTCTCATGGCTTCCTCCCGCTTTAGTCCCGGCTCAGCCCTGCACACGGAACTCGCCGCCGTCGCCGGAGCGGACCAGGTCCTCAGCAAGGAGATCGACCTCATCCCCTATGCCTTCGACGGAACCGCCGCCTTGCGTCAAGACCCCGGCTGCGTCGTCTTTCCCGCCAGCGCGGAGGAAGTCTCCGCCATCGTCCGCATCGCCGCCCGGGAGCGCATCCCCGTGGTTTGCCGCGGTTCTGGCACGGGCTTGAGCGGCGGCAGCGTTCCCTCCCCGGGATCTCTCGTTCTCGGCCTGCAACGCTTGAATCGAATCCTCGAAACCGATCCCCGCAATCTCACCATGCATGTCGAGACCGGCGTCATCACCGCCGCCATCGACGAGGAAGCAGCCCTTCACGGTCTATTCTATCCGCCTGATCCGGGTTCCATCCGCATCTCCACCATCGGAGGCAACGTCGCGGAAAACTCCGGCGGCCTGCGCGGGCTCAAATACGGCGTAACCAGAGACTACGTCATGGGCCTGGATGTGGTGCTCGCAGATGGCGAGCGCGTTTTTCTCGGCAACAAATGTGTCAAAGACGCGGCCGGGTATTCACTCAAAGATCTCTTTATCGGTTCCGAAGGCACTCTGGGGATCATCACCTCGATCCTGCTTCGCTTGCTGCCTCGCCCCCGCGCCCGGCGCACGTTGGTGGCGACCTTTCCTGAAATCGAAGGCGGCGCACTTACCGTTTCCGACATCATCGCAGCGCGAATCATTCCCTGCACGCTGGAGTTTCTCGATCGCACCACCATGGAATGTGTCGAAGCCTTCGCCGCCGTCGGCTTCCCGCGCGACGCCGGTTCGCTGCTCCTCATGGAAACCGATGGCGAGCCTGAAGTGGTGGAACGTGAGGCCGCGGCCATGGCGGCGATCGCCCTTCAACGGGGAGCCCTTGAAGTTCGCCAAGCCGAAACCGAAGAGGAAGCGATCCGGCTGGCGCAAGCCCGGCGCAGCGCCTTCGCCGCCCTGGCCAGGGTCCGGCCCACCACCATCCTCGAGGACGTCACCGTTCCCCGCAGCGAATTGGCTGCCATGGTCCGCTTCATCGCCGACACCGCCGTGCGTCACCGGCTGCTCATCGCCACATTCGGCCACATGGGCGACGGCAACTTGCATCCCACCATCCTCACCGACGAGACCGATGCGGAAGAAATGGAACGTGTGGAACAGGCCCTCTCCGACATCGTCGATCAAACCATCGCGCTGGGTGGAACCATCACCGGCGAGCACGGAGTCGGGCTGGCCAAGAAACCCTATTTGCCCCGGCAGCTCGGCGATCCCGGAATGCGGCTTCTGCGCCAAGTGCGGCTGGCCTTGGATCCTCACGGAATCCTAAATCCGGGCAAGATATTTTAACATCGCTTTCCTCGTGTCCGCCCCGGCTCTGGAAAAACTCGATTACGCAGTGGTGCAGCAATGCATGCATTGCGGCATGTGTCTGCCGTCCTGTCCCACTTGGCGGATGACGCAACGGGAACGCAACAGCCCGCGCGGCCGCATCGCCCTGGCCCGGGCCGTGGCCGACCGCCGCCTCGAACCCGATTCCGATTTCGCCGAGGAGTTCTCCTTCTGCCTGGGCTGTCTGGCCTGCCAAACGGCCTGTCCCGCAGACGTGCAGTATGCTCCCATCTTCGAAGCGGCCCGCGCCGAAGTTCAGGACCGCGGTTTGCTTTCCACTCCCGCAACCCGCTTCTATCGATGGATTTCGTTGCGGGTTCTCTTTCGTCATCCCCGCTTGCTGCGCCTGGCTGGACGCCTAACCTATTGGACTCACTTTCTCCGTTTGGATCGCGTGCTTCACTCCAGCGAAGCCGTCTCCCTGTTTTCCCCGCGCTGGCATCGCCTGCTCGGGATGATCCCGCCGGTCGAGAAGCGTTTTTCCCACCAGCAGATCCGGCCGGTGGAAGTTCCCGCTCAGCCCCGCTGGCGAGTCGGCCTGCTCACCGGCTGCATTCAGGACTTGGCTTTTTCCCGCATCAACCGCGACACCGCCGATGTCCTTCTGGAAAACGGTTGCACGGTGGTGACTCCGCCCGAGCAACCCTGTTGCGGGTCACTCCACGCTCACAATGGCGAGACGCGCAGCGCCCAGGAACTGGCCCGCCGCCTTCTCGACCTCTTCCCCCTCGACGAACTCGATGCAGTCATCACCAACGCGGGAGGTTGCGGCAATCATCTCCGGCATTATGCCGATCTGCTGGCCGGCGATGTTCGCTACGCTGAGCGGGCCCGGGAGTGGGACTGCAAGATTCGCGACATCCACGAATGGCTCGTCGCTCTGCCCTTTCGCCCTCCCACCGCTGCGCTTCCAGCGAAGCGCGTCGCCTATCATCCTTCCTGTCATTTGCACCATGGCCAGCGTGTGCGTGTGCAACCCGGCGAGATACTCAAGTCCATCCCGGGATTGGAAGTGGTTCCGTTAACCGACGCGACTGTCTGCTGCGGCTCCGCCGGCATTTACAGCCTGACTCACCCGGTCGAGTCCGATCAACTCATGGAGGATAAGGTTTGTCATTTGTTAGCCACCGGCGCGGATTGCGTCGCCACCTCCAATCCAGGTTGTGATCTGCAACTCCGGCGAGGCCTGGCTGCCGCGGGCGGCGGTAAAGAAATCACCGTAACTGCGCCGGTGAGCCTGCTGGCGGAGGCCTACCGCCGCGAAGCAGGTGGGAGCCCGAAGATATAGGGCAAGACGCCCGACATCGGAATTCGTGCGAATCCCGCTACGACACCGCGAGATCTTCTCCACGTAGCGGAAGACGCAAGTCTTCCGACTGTAACAAGCCTCCTCTGGCTCGACATCGGAATTCTCGCGAATCCCGCTACGAAGACTCCGCGAGATCTTCTCCACGTAGCGGAAGACGCAAGTCTTCCGACTGGAGTTTTGACATTTCTGGCTGGACGTTGCCCCAAACTTCAGTGGAACGAGGTTGCAAAGCCGCGAGAGAAGCCGGAGGCTTCGCAGCTTGTAGCCGGTGGTAAAGCGCAGCGACACCACCGGTGTGAGTCGTAATTCGATCCGCACCCCGGCA
>JBGTBW010000111.1:0-19487 GCA_041749135.1 Verrucomicrobiales bacterium | reverse complement strand
GAAGGTGCTCAAAGCGGGAGGGAAACTGCCGCTGGCGGTGGCGCTGCGCTGCCGGGTGCGCTATTTCACCGAAGGGGTGGCGCTGGGCAGGGCAGCGTATCTGGAGGGGTTTTTCAAGGCGCGGCGGGAGTTGTTCAGCGCTGGGCGCAAGAAGGCGGCGCGAGAGATGCGCGGAGCAGACTGGGGCGAGCTGCGCACAGTGCGGGATCTGCGCAAGGACGCAGTCATCCTCCCCTGATGTAAGAGGCGCGAAAATCGCCGCGGCTGATCGGGATTGGAGCTTCAACCATCTGTCTTGCCAGAGATAAGGACGGGGGCAAAATCAAATGGCGCATCTTGGAGCGAGGGAATAGGGAATAGATCCATTTGGGAGCAAAGGCATGCCGCGTCAGGTTGAGGGCCGCCATTTCCTCACCGCCGCTTTCCTGCCGATTGGATACGCTCCTTCATCGAGCGCAGGCCGGCTTTTTTCTTCAGCCCTGTTTTACTTTACTTATGCTCCGGCCGGGGATGCAGCCGCGTAGCCGAGCGACTCGAGGCGGGCGTCCACCTGTTCGACGCCCTCGAGCAACTCCGCGATGGGGTCCCACCGGCCTTGGACGAGAGCGTCGCGCGCGGACTCGGGGATGTGGACGGGGAAAGAGGCGCCGTTGAAAAAGACCCGGCACTGGACCAGATCGACGGTGATCGTAGTGGACGGCTCGCGGGCGACGAGGTCGCGGAGGGCGGCCAAATCTTCACCGGCGGCAGCGGCGCAGGGGATGCCGAGGGTGGTGCAGTTGCCGAAAAAGATCTCGGCGAAGCTCTCCGCGATGATGGCGCGGATCCCGTAGCGGTAGAGGGCTTGAGGTGCGTGTTCGCGGGAACTTCCGCATCCGAAATTGGCTCCGGTGAGCAGAATTGAGGCTTCGCGGTGTTTGGGGTCGTTGAGTGGATGAACCGTGTCGGATCCGTCGGGTCCTTTCCGGACGTCGTAGAAGAGGTAGTCACCGAGCCCGTCGAAGGTGACGCATTTCATAAAACGCGCCGGGATGATGCGATCGGTGTCGATATCGTTGCCCGGGACGGGCACGGTGGAGCCGCAGATTTGAGTGACGGGAGCGAGAGCCATGATTTTGGGGGACGGTCGAGGGGAAGGCCGGCGGGAGTAGGGCGGCGGTTAGACGGTTATCTAGCGAGGGCGGCGTCCTCCACGTCGAAGACTTCACGGGCGTCGCTGATGCGCCCTTCGACGGCGGCGGCGGCGACCATGACCGGGCTCATGAGAATGGTCCGTCCGGTGGGACTGCCCTGCCGTCCCTTGAAATTGCGGTTGCTGGAGCTGGCGCAGAGCTGGTCGCCGATAAGTTTGTCGGGGTTCATGGCCAGGCACATGGAGCAACCGGCTCCGCGCCATTCGAACCCGGCTTCCTCAAAAACGCGGTCGAGCCCTTCCTTCCGGCAGAGGGCGGCGACGATTTGGGAACCGGGAACGGCGATGGCTTTGACGCCTGGGGCAACGCGCCGGCCGCGGAGGTAACGGGCCACTTCCCGAAAGTCGGAGAGGCGCCCGTTGGTGCAGGAGCCGAGGAAGGCCACGTCGATGGGAGTTCCTTGAATGGGCGCTCCGGCTTCGAGTTTCATGTAGGCGAGCGCTTCCTCGATGGAGGCGCGGGCGGCGGGCGTGGCGGCGTCTTCGGGACGCGGGATGCGGCCGGTGATGGGCAGGCCTTGATCGGGGCTGATTCCCCAGGTGACGCTCGGCGCAATGTCTTCTCCGCGAATCTCGACGAGGTCGTGGTATTCGGCGTCCGGGTCGGAGGCGAAGGAGCGCCAACGGCCGACGGCGGCTTCCCACTCGGAATCGGGAGGGGAGTATGTCCGGCCTTGGAGATAGGCGAAAGTGGTTTCGTCGGGGTTCACATAACCGCAGCGGGCCCCCCCTTCGATGGACATGTTGCAGACGGTCATACGTTCCTCCATGGAGAAGCGATCGAAGAGTTCGCCGCCGTATTCGTAGGCGTAACCGATACCGCCTTTCGCCCCAAGCTGGGCGATGATGTGGAGAATGACGTCTTTGGCGTAGACACCGGGGCCGAGGAAACCATCGACGCGAATGCGGCGGACCCGGAGACGGTCGAGAGCAATGGTTTGAGTGGCGAGCACATCGCGCACTTGGGTGGTGCCGATGCCGAAAGCGATGGCTCCGAAGGCTCCGTGGGTGGCGGTGTGGGAATCCCCGCAAGCGATGGTGGTTCCGGGCTGGGTGATGCCCTCTTCGGGCCCGACGACGTGGACGATGCCTTGGCGGCCGCTGCTGAGGTCGAAGTAGGTGATCCCGAACTCCTCAGCGTTGCGGCGGAGTTCTTTGATCATGGCGTCGGCGAGCGGATCGGAGAAGGGTTCTTCGAACTGATCGGTGGGGACGATGTGATCGACGGTGGCGAAGGTGCGCTCTGGGCAGCGGACACGAAGCCCGAGGTCGCGGAGCATCCCGAAGGCTTGAGGGCTGGTGACTTCGTGAATGAGATGCGTGCCGATGAGCAGTTGAGTCTGACCATTGCTCAACCTGCGCAGGGCGTGTGCATCCCAAACTTTGTCGAAGAGAGTTTTTCCCATGGCTTCGGGCGATTCACAGCGCGGCAGACCGGCTGTGGCGCGGGGAGAACCGATATGCTGGGAACAGGCCGTTGACCATCATTTTTCCCTGAAGCATTCGAGTTTCTCCCCGTGCGAAGGGGCGAAGACAGCCGGCCGGATGATCGTGATCAAAGCAACGGAAACGAATCCCGTTTGCGGCTGAGTGGGATTACGGGGCCTCCCATTTCACGGGAGTGCTGCGGACGCGGCGGTTTCCATCGTAGAATTTCACCTCGGAATGGCGGACCCCGTATTCGTGAACGAGGCGAGTGACCTTGACGTCGTGGCAGCAGTAGCGGGCGAGGTCGAGCAGCCGGCCTTCTCTCCACCATTGGATCGCTTGGAGACCTTCCGCGGTTTTTCCGGTCTGGAGGGTGGCCATGGCGACGTGGTCGAGTTTGGGGCGGTGACCGGCCGAGCGCTCGAGTTCGGCGCAGAGATCGAGGCTGGGGAGCTGGGCTGGAAGGTCGAGGATGGTGTAGCGCATGAGGACCTGGTAATCGAAATTGATGTGGTTGTAGCCGATGACGAGATCGGCGGTCCGGAGCTGGTCGATGAGACGATCCACGGTGTCCTCGGTGTAGATCTCGTAAACTCCGAGACGGGTGCTGAAGGTCACACCGACGGACATGCGCATTTCCGATTTGCGATGCCAGCCTCCTACGTCGCCTGCGGAGCGTTGGGTTTCGAGGTCGAAATAGAGGTAGTCGCGGGGCATGACGGGATCGCGTGTGCCATACACCGCGCCCATCGGGTGCTCAAGCGCCGGGAGCGGGCTGGCTGGGGAGGCGGAAGCCGCCGCCCTTGGACTGCGGCGATCCTTCGCCGCTTTCGCGCCGGATTCAGTCCCTAATCCGGGTGAAAGCGCCAGCGCTCACGACGGCGCTCCGCGCTGAGAGAGAGCGGCGAAGGATCGCCGCAGTCCAAGGGCCACCGGCTCACCTTCTTTCCTCCATCTCCTTGTATCCGCCCGCCAGATCAGGAGTTCTGAGGCTGAGGGCGCCTGGGGCGAGCAGCGTTTTTTTGATGCCCCGGCATCAAGAAAAGCGGTTGGACCTGTTTCGCGGGCGCCCGCGGTTGGGCTCCTGAGGCCCTGCCCCGGGTGCGTTGTTAAGTCGGGTCTTGACGCCGCGTGCCCGGTGAAGCCGGTTGACCCACATTTCTCATTCCCATTCTGCTGTGGCGCGCTGCCCCCATCCTGCCTTCGTTCCGCTTGCCTCGGGCTTGAACAGGGTGTACTCACCCAGCTCTGCGCCCTCGGCTGCGCGCGGCCTTGGCCGTAAGGGGTTCGCAGCGCCTCGCGACGAAACGGTATGAGAAATGCGGGTTCAGCGGTTCGGTGCTGAGACGACTGGCGCTGGCCCTTTCCGGCTACCTTTTAACGATTTATGCCCGACCTGTTTCACCGATTGGTCCTCACCATTTTCGTGAGTCTGGCCTGCGCTGGCTCCGGAGCGACGTCCGGGTCTGAGCCGCGGCATCCTGCTGTGGAATGGGTCCAGGCACGGCTGGGAAACGAAGCTTTGAATGGGGCGGCGGTATTGGAACAGGCTGCGAACGAATTCGGGGTTTCCCAGGTGGACATTTTGCTGCGGATTGCGGAACAGCGCTCCGCGGAGGGTGGGGACGTGCGGCCTCTGGCTGAGTTGTTGGTCCAACTGCCGGTGGAGATTCTGGCGGGGCGCCGGGACGCTCTGCGGCGGGCCTTGCTTACCAGCCTGGACCCGGAACTGGAAGCTCCTGTGCGGGCGGCCTTGTTCCGTGCGGCCGAAGATCCGGCGGGGCGGTTCGCTGCCGAGTTGGAGGAGGGGAATCTTCTGCCTCTGTTGGAGGTCCTGGCGTGGGTCCGGGATGAGGAATTGTTCGCGCTTCTCTATCCGCGGCTGGAGTCATTGGCTCCGGGCGGGGCGGAGTCTTTCCGGCACGGCCTGGATGTGCAACGCGCCGCCTTGGTGTTGTTAGACCGGAGCCCGCAGCATCGCCAGGATGCACTGGCTTTGCTGCGGCGGGTGGCGCGGTTGTCGGGCGATCCGGAAAGCCGGGATGCGGCGCGGCAGGCCTTGAAGGATATGGGGGAAGGCGCAACGGGCGAGGGAGAGGGATCCGTCGCCGGGACGGAAGGGAGTAGCGGGCTGGATCCCGAACTGATGGCCAAAGGCAAGGAAGTGTATATGCGGCCAGGCTTGTGCGCCACGTGTCACCAGCCGAGCGGTCTGGGAATGCCCGGAGCGTTTCCGCCGCTGGTGAAGAGTCCTTGGATGGGGGGCGATCCCGACCGGATGATCAAGGCCGTGCACGGAGGACTGATGGGCAACATCGAGATCGCCGGGCAGGAATACAACAACGTGATGCCGCCCCAGGGGCTGCTGGTGAACGACGAAGATATGGCGGCGGTGCTGACTTACGTGCGCAACAGTTGGGGCAATGCTGCGAGCGTGATCACGCCGGAGATGGTAAAGCGTGTCAAAGAGGAGAACCGGGGCAAGGTAGGCATGTGGACGGTGAAGGAGTTGCTCGAAGCGCACCCCTTGGAGGCAGAGGAACCGGCTCCGGTCCCCGAAACGCCGTGACTGGGCAGCGGAAGTGCGGGATCCCGCTGTGTGGCGCCATTGCAGCGGCGGCTCTGGCCGGGAGCACAGCAGCAGGCGAACCGGTCACCGTGCGCGTTCGGATGCTGGAGGGATTGCGTTTTGACCCTCCACGTTTCCGGGTGGAGGCTGGAGTCGAGCTGAGACTGGAATTGGTCAACGCGGATTCCACGGATCTCGCTCACAACCTCCTCGTGTTGGATAGCCGCGCCGCGCGGCAGGAAGTGGTGGATGCCGCTCTGGCCTTGGGTCCCCAAGGACCGGACGCAGCCTATGTTCCGGAGTCGGATCATATCCTCGCGGCATCGCGTCTGTTGCAGGCCGGCGAGCGGCAAACCCTGGTGCTGCGAATGCCGGAGGAGACGGGCGTTCTTCCCTACGTCTGCACGTTTCCCGGGCACGGTCAGATCATGTATGGGGCGATCCATGTGGGAAGAGAGCTGCCGGAATTGGCGGCGGATGCGGATCTTCCGGATCTGTTGCGCCGTGAGGAAGGAGGGGTGATCTCGCGGCGGCCGTGGGTACAACGCATGTTCCTCCCCGGCTCCGGGCCGGCCGCGGTGGCGGTGGCGCTCCGGGGGGTGGAACTCAACGCATGTTGGGACGCCGGAACATGTTCGCTTCGCTATTTGTGGAGCGGCGCATTTCTGGACTGTGGCAAACATTGGAACAGCAAGGGGCAACCTCGTGGAGAGTTGTTAGGGGAGGTCATCTGGCAGGCTCCGGGCGGATCGCGAATCCAATCCGGCGCCCGGCGTGATGAGGAACCCGAAGTCCGTTTTCGCGGATATGAATTGATCGGAGGGGAACCACGATTTCATTACGAGATCGACGGAGCGGCCATCAGCGAGACGTTGGCGGGTGATTTGGAAACGGGCGGTCTGCGGCGGACGTTTTCCGTCGAGAGAGCCGGCGGTCCCGTTTGGTTAGGATTGCCGGAAGCGGCAGGGTTCCGGCGAGAGGCTTCGGCGGGACAATGGCACGAGGATGGTCTATCCGTGCCCGAGGAAGACGCGGGGACCTTCAGCGTGCTGTTGATTCCGGAACGATAGGCCTGACAAGCGATGCGGCGAAGACGTTGGATTGAGACGGCTGTTTTCCTCGCGGCTCTGCTTGGGGTTTCGCGGGCGGGGCGGGCGGAGGAAGTTTCCGCGGCTTATGTGGTGGAATCGATTCCGGGTCCCGCGGGTGTGGACGCTCAGGTGGGCGGTCTTGACTTTCTTCCGGATGGCCGGGTGGCGCTGTGTTTTCACCGGGGAGAAGTCTACTGGCACGAGCCAGCCTCGGGGTCGTGGACGCGGTTTGCCGAGGGTCTGCACGAGCCTCTCGGGCTCCTGGCGCGAAGCGAGAGCGAGGTCCTCGTCCTGCAACGGCCCGAACTGACGCGCTTGATCGACGGGGACGGCGATGGAGCGGCTGAACGATACGAGACATTGTCAGACGGATTCGGCATCACGGGGAACTATCACGAATTCAACTATGGACCGGTGCGGGACGCCAGGGGAGATCTGTGGATCTCGCTGAATACGGCTTCGAACGTGGAATCCATCTTCGAGGAGGTGCGGGGGGCGTTTCACCCGGCGGGTTTGCCAAGAGACGAGTTTTATGAGGATTGGCCGCGGAACCGCGACCGGGCCGGTCGCATGTTTGCGCGAGTGCCCTACCGGGGCTGGGTCCTTCGAGTCGACCCGGCGACGGGCGCCTTGACGCCGTGGGCCTGCGGTTTCCGGTCGCCGAACGGCCTCGGATTCGACCTCGAAGGCAGGTTGTTTGTGACGGACAATCAAGGGGATTGGGTCGGCTCAAGCAAGCTGCACGAGGTGCGGCGGGATGGGTTTTACGGGCACCCGGCGAGTTTGCTGTGGCGGCGGGACTGGGACCGGGACCCCGTGCAGATTCCTGTTGAGGAGCTGGACGCCTTGAGGGAGCGCGAGGCGGTGGTGTTTCCGCACGGGATTGCGGCGAGTTCGCCGACCCAGCCGGTGGTGGACGCTAGCCGGGGAAAATTCGGGCCGTTCGGCGGCCAGCTTTTTGTGGGAGAAATGAACCGGCCGCGCATTATGCGGGTGATGCTCGAAGAGGTCTCGGGGCGCTTGCAGGGCGCGTGCATTCCCTTTCTGGATGGGAACGGGCTGCGGCAGGGGATCAACCGGATGGCCTTTGCTCCGGACGGAAGTTTATGGATCGGTCAGAGTCACCTAGCCTGGGCGGGCGGAGAAGGCGTGCAACGGATTCGTTGGACCGGCGAGCGCCCCTTTGAGATTCTCGAAGCCGGACTGACCGCGGATGGATTTCGCTTTCGATTGACCGGGCCTGCGGGCGGGCTGGCGCCCGGGTGGACGCCTGGGGTTCAGCGCTATTACTACGAGTATCATCCTGAGTATGGATCGCCGCAGCACGATGTGACGGCAGTGGCGGTGGAGAAGGTGGGACTTCTGGAGGAAGGATTCCTCCTCGAGGTCGGTCTGGAGGAGTTGCGCGCCGGCTACATCTACGAGTTTCAGCTCGAGGGTTTGCGGTCTGCTGTGGGCGCTCCGCTGGGCCAGTCAGTATGTTGGTATACGGCGAACCGGCTCCGGGACGGGTCGCTCCCTCCGTCCCAAATACCGGGTGTATCGGGCCCAGAAAAGCTGCGATCCGAGTGAGGGGATTCCCCCTTGTCAGCCTGGAATCGGCTTTTATACTCCCGCGCATGGATCGAATCCGTATCGTCAGTATCGTCAGCGCCGCCGCTGCACTTGCGACAGTTTCTGCTGTGTCCGCTCAGGAAAACGCGAGTTTCGAGAAGGTGGTGTTTCCCATCATCCAAGAGAAGTGCGTGGAGTGCCACCGGGCTCCCTACGAGAAGACCGGGCGCATCCGCAAGCCGAAGGCGGAACTGCGCTTTGACGCAGCCTGGGGCTTTGTGAAGGGGGGAGAGACGGGTGCGGTGGTGGTGCCGGGGAAACCTGAGGAAAGCCCGATGTTTCTGCGCGTGACGCTGCCGGAAGACCACACCGATTTCATGCCGCCCATGGGAGATGGTCTCACGGCCGAGGAGAAGGAAATCCTCAAGAAATGGATTGCCGAGGGCGCGGATTTTGGGGGATGGAAAGGCAGCGAGGAAGCGCGTCCGGCAGACGCCAAAGACGCCTTCGAAAAATGAGGTTGTGGCCTGAAGCATCCGGCCCGGAAAGGGCGGCCGGAACCGGGAAGCGCCCGCTTCGGCGGGCGTTTTTTCGTTGTAACCGGGGTAGGACGCGGGGGCGAAGGGGCATAGGGGACGGGATCGGGCCGGATGGAGATCGCGCATGACGGACCGGGAGTCTTATCTCGCGTTGAATCTCTTGCCCGGGATTGGCCCCGTGCGGGTCCGGCGGTTGCTCGAGGTTTTCGGAACGCCGGGAGCGATTTTGTCGGCTCCGAGGGACCGGCTCCGTGCGGTGGAAGGGATCGGACACGAGTTGGCGGGAGTCATATCGAGCTGGCGCGACACGCTGGATCTGGACGAGGAGCTTGGGCTGATCCGGGACCGTGGGGTGGAGGTGGTTTCGATGGCGGATGAGGATTATCCGGAGCCGCTGCGTCAGATTTACGATCCGCCGCTGGTCCTTTACGTCTGGGGGAAGCTGGAGCGGGCGGACCGCGTGGCGGTGGGGGTGGTCGGGTCGCGGAGAGCGACGCATTACGGGATTCAGTGCGCGCGCCGGCTTTCCTTTCAACTCGCCTCAGCGGGTGTGACTGTGCTCAGCGGCCTGGCCCGGGGGATCGACACGGCGGCTCACGAGGGGGCACTGGCAGCGAAGGGACGCACCGTGGCGGTGCTGGGCTCGGGATTGGCGAAGCTTTATCCGGCGGAGAACCAAGTGTTGGCGGAGCGCATCGCCGGGCCGGGAAACGGAGCGGTGGTGTCGGAGTTTCCGATGCGGTATCCGCCGGACCGGCAGTCCTTTCCCATGCGCAACCGGATCGTCAGCGGCTGGTCGAGCGGAATTCTGGTGATTGAAGCTCCGGCGCGAAGCGGGGCGTTGATTACGGCGGATATGGCCATGGAACAGGGGCGTAATGTGTACGCCGTGCCGGGTCAGATCGACCGCCCGGCCTCGGAGGGGACCAACCGGCTTATTCAGCAGGGGGCAAAACTCGTTCTCGGTGCGGAAGACATCCTGGACGAGATGGGGGTTTTCGACTTTGTCCGGAAAAATGCGGCGCCGGACGGCGCGACCCGGGAAGGAAACGGCGACGCTGACGGTGAACGGGTTCCGGCGGAGAGCCGGAAAGCCGAAGACCCGGGAGGACCGGGCTTGAGTGAGGACGAGCGCACCTTGCTGGAGGCGCTGGGGGACGAGGAATGGGGGATCGAGGAGTTGACTGATCGAAGCGGACTTGCGGCGCCGGCGGTCAGCGCCGCTCTCATGCGCCTGGAATTGCGCCGGGTCATCCGGCAATTGCCGGGGAAGAAATTCCTCAAACGCGTTTGATGCTTTGGGATTCCCTCCTAGGAGTAAGGCCATTCGTCGCGGGCCAACCGCCGCGACACGAAGCCGGATGGCCAAAGTCCTTGTCATAGCTGAGAAACCGAGCGTCGCCGGCGACCTCGTGCGGGCCCTTTCCAGAAGGCCCGGGATGTCGAAGTTCGAGAACAAGAAGGAGTATTTCGAGAACGACGCCTACATCGTGTCGTCGGCCATCGGTCATCTCGTCGAGTTGGGGATGCCCAAGGCCAAGTGGACTTTCGAGAATCTTCCCATTGTTCCGCAGGAGTTCGAGCTGCTCCCCATCGAGAAGACCGAGGGACGGCTCAAGCTCCTGATCAAGCTCATGAAGCGCCGGGACGTGGAGACCATCATCAACGCCTGCGACGCCGGCCGCGAGGGCGAACTCATTTTTCACTACGTCCGCAAGATTTCCGGGGTCGAAAAACCCGTCCAGCGCCTGTGGATGCAGTCGATGACCTTGGAAGCCATTCAGGAGGCATTCGAGCACATGCGCGACGAGGAGGAAATGGCTCCATTGGAAGACGCCGCCCTGTGCCGTTCCGAAAGCGATTGGCTATTGGGAATCAATGGAACGAGGGCTCTCACGGCTTACCGGTCCCGGAACGGTGGATTCGCCCGGACCCCGGTCGGGAGAGTCCAGACCCCGACGCTCGCGCTCATGGTCGATCGCGAGAAGCAGATTCAGGCCTTCGAGCCGCGCACCTATTTTGAGGTATTCGGCGATTTCGGGGTCGAGGCGGGCCTTTACCGCGGGCGCTGGTTCGATGAGGGCTTCAACCGGGATGCGGAGGACCCTCATCTGCGGCCGGAGCGCATTTGGGAGAAGGAGCGGGCGTGGGCGATCGCGGAGCGCTGCCGTGGCCGCGTCGGACGGGTCGAAGAGAAGAAGAAGCCGAGCCGCCAAGCTCCTCCGTTGCTTTACGATCTGACCTCGCTGCAGCGTGAGGCGAGCAACCGCTTCGGGTTTAGCGCACGCCGGACTTTGCAGATCGCCCAAGCCCTCTACGAGCGCCACAAGGCTTGCACCTATCCGAGGACCGACTCGCGTTATCTGCCGGAGGACTATCTTGCGACGGCGCGGCGTGTGTTGTCGGAGTTTCGCGGAAGTATGGGTGGGGCTGCTGAAAGTTTGGGAGGGCACGCGGCCCGGGTATTGCAGGAAGGGTGGGACAAGCCGAGCCGGCGCATTTTTGACAACAGCAAAGTCTCCGACCACTTCGCCATCATTCCCACGGGGCAGAATCCGCGGGGACTGGATGAGGCTCAAGCCAAGATCTACGACATGGTGGCCCGGCGTTTCGTGGCGGTGTTTTTTCCGGCCGCGGAGTTCGAGCTGACGCAGCGCATTACGAGGATCGGGGACGACGCCTTTCGGACGGATGGAAAAGTTTTGGTGTCGGCCGGCTGGTTAGAGGTCTATGGACGGACGGCGGCCGTCGCGTCGGAAGAAGAGACGGATTCTTTGGTTCCGGTGCGGGAAGGGGAGCCGGCGGCCGTTGAGGAGATTGAGGTCAAAGAAAGCCAAACCAAGCCCCCGCCGCGCTACACCGAGGCCACCCTTTTGTCGGGCATGGAGACGGCCGGGAAACTCGTCGAGGACGAAGAACTGCGCAGCGCCATGAGCGAGAAAGGCCTCGGGACGCCGGCGACCCGGGCGGCGATCATCGAAGGGCTCATCTCCGACAAATACGTGAACCGGGAAAACCGGGAACTCATTCCTACCCAACAGGGGATCCGCCTGGTGGACACCTTGGGGGACATGGGCGTTGAATTGTTGTGCTCGCCCGAGATGACCGGGATGTGGGAGTACCGGCTGAAACAAATGGAGCACCGGCAGTTCGACCGGGAGAGTTTCATGCGCGATGTGCGCGGGCTCGCTGGCGAGGTGGTGCGCAAGGCCCGCGAACATGCCCGGAACGCGGGCGAGCGGACCTACGACGATCTGCAAGTGTCCTGCCCGTCCTGTGGCGTCTCTCCTTTGAGGCAAGACGACCGGACCTTTCGTTGTGGGCAGCCCGATTGCGGGTTTGTGTTGTGGAAGGTGATCGCCGGCCGCGAGTTGCAGCCGCACGAGGCCAAGGAATTGCTTTCTACGAAACTGGTGGGGCCGCTGGACGGATTCCGGAGCCGCCGGGGCACAAGTTTTTCTGCTGCGTTGGAACTTCAGGATGACTTGAAGGTCGCTTTTGTTACCACGGGGGCGGAGGCGCGCGAGGACGAGGAAGAGGCTTTGGTCGATGAGAACTACGTGTGCGACTATGCGCCGGGAGGGGAACCAGCCGGAAAGATCTACGAGGCCCAAAATGCTTACGTTTTGGATGCCGCTCTGCGCGGGAACGAAAAGCACCGGAAGGTGCGGTTGCCGAAGACGCTGTGCCGTTACCGGATTCCGCGCGAGCAGGCCGCGAAATTCTTTTCTGAAGGGCGCACTGGGCTCATCGAAGAGTTCATTTCAAAGAAGGGCCGGCCTTTCAAAGCATTTCTGGTGATGGATCCCGAGGGGGCCCGCTTCGTGAACTGGGAATTTCCTCCGCGGGCAGCGGCGAAGGAGGGGGCGGGAAAGAAGGCGGCCTGGAAGAAGAGTCCTGCCAAGAAAAAGCGGAGCGCCCCTGCGCGGAAGGCCGGCAAGGCTGCGCCAAAGCGCCGGAGAAAGGAAGCGGACGAAGATTGACAGAGCGTTTCCGCTTTTGAGGACTGGAGAGCAGGGGGAAGGAATGGCCGGGAACTCCGTAGCGGAATGCCGCCGCTGCTGCGTCGTTCCTGACATTCCGCTTATTCTACGGGAGGACCGATGATGGAGTCGATGAAACGGTAGGCCTCTTCGCGGACTTCGGGTGGGAAATCGTGTCCGGCGTCGGGGTGCCGGATCTGGAAGCGGTCGCGTGCGTGGTGGAGTTCGTAGACTTTGGCGATGACGGGTTCGGCCTTGCGGACGCCATGGACGTCGAAGTTGTCGTCATGGAGCGGCGAATTGGAGAAGAAGGCCCGGGGGGCGAGAGCGGCGATGCATTCGTAGAAGTCGAAGGGGATTTGATTGGGATCGAGGGCGAAGCGGTCGCGGATTCTCGGCATGTAACGGTCGCTGGACCAGCCGGTGGGATTGCCGTTGTAGTAATAGTGAAAAGGCGTCCAGCCGCAGCTCGAGACGGCGACCTGGAGGCGCTCGTCGAAGGCGGCGGCGAAGATGGCGTTGTGGCCTCCGAGGGAATGGCCGATGACGCCGAGGCGTGCGGGATCGACGTCGGGTCGCGTGACGAGGTAATCGACGCAGCGGATATGATTGAAGATGCCCTTCATGGTCCCGGAGACGTAGGAGACCGCTTTGAAGTCGTAGTCTTTGGAGTCTCCAAAGGACGGATAATCGGGGGCCAGGACGATGTAGCCGCGATCGGCGAGTTCGCGGCCATAGGCGCGATTGGGCTCCTCGCTTTGGCCATCGACGACGCCTTTGCCGAGAGGATGGGTGGGATGGAGGGCGAGAACTGCGGGCAGGCGCCGCGGTGGTGAATCCGTCTCGTGAGAGCGGGGGAGGTACAGGTAGACGGTGTTGCGGTCGTCGTTCTCGAAGTTGAGGCGAAACGTGAGGCGTAACGTGAGGCGCCGACAGCGTTCGAGTTCGAGGGTCTCGACGATTTCGGGATCGAAAGGCGGGAGTCCCACGCGCTTGGGCAAGGATCCCATGGCCTGCTCCATGCCATAAAGGATGAGTTTGCGGCGGGGTTCCCAAAGGATGGGATAGCGGATCGGCACAGTGGAGCCGTCCAAGAGATAGAGATTCAATAGCTCTGAGTGATCCCCGTAGTATTGGAAGGTGTGGGCCGGATCGCAGACTTTCGAAAGGATGCCCTGGAGTTCCGGAGCACGGTCATCGAGTAGTTGGGGAAAGCGCGGGAGTTTGGGGCCGTGTGTGAGGAGCGCAGCAATCGGCTCCATCCGGTGGACAGAGATCGATCGGGTTTCGAGATGCTGAAACGCTGTGGAGGCGTGTTTCCGGTAGGTTTCTCCAATCCAGATTGGAGGGGAATCCGGCAAAGCTTCGAGGAGTTTGCCCAACCCGTTGAGACCCCACCAACTGTACACGTCGGGCGGCAATTGGAGAGGCGTTGGGAGCTGCTGAGGCGCCAGTGTTTGGAGGTAGGAGCTGAGACCTGCCCAGTCACTCTGGTCCGCGAGGGATTCGGCGTGATGAAGCCCGCGTTGGCGGGTTTGCGAAGGGATGCTGACGCCGATCCAGACGCCCAAAGCCGCGAGCGCCACAAAGAAGGGGGAAGAGAACACGGGGCCATGGGACGGAACCGGAAAAGGCGCGGAATCGAAGCTGCTTTTCCGCCGTATACGGACATAGCAAAGCCGGAGCCCGATAAGAAGGATGAGGGAAACGTAGAAAACCACTACGTGGGCGGAATGCAGAAAAACTTCGCTGGGGTCGATGAGCCGGATTCCGCCCATGGCTGCAAGAGGCAAGGTTGTGTTGGATACCGGCGCTGAAAGGGCTAGGGCGGCCGCTTCCAACGCGGCAGGAAAGAGGATGGCGATGAGGCACAGAGAGAACGGGGCTTCCGTAATAGCTTGCATGGCCCTGGTGAGAATGGCGACGCGCCAAACTGCGACGAGGGCGACGAGCGCGAGATTGGCTTGAGCGGCGGCGAGGGAGTCAAGGTGTGCCTCGAAGGGGAGGGCGTAGAGCCAGGCGCAGGGCGCGGTCATCCAGAAGAGCCCAAGGAACGTCGCGTATTGACCTAACCGAGACGGGGCTTTGCGAAGACGGAGAATCCGGCGGACAAAGATGAACACCAGGAGCGAGGAGAGAACCGAAACGATGATGGGTCCGGCCCACCAAGTCCAGGAAGCTGGCAGGTAGAGGGCGTCGTAACGCCGGGCGATCGCGGCGGTGAAAACCAGAAGGAGACCGGTGAGAAGAGCGGTCTGGGAATGGGCGATGCGCCGGGCTGCGTCCGCGTTTCCGAAGAGGTAGAGCAGACAATCCTGGACCCGCATGGGGCCGGGTTCATCGCCGGGGATGTTCACATGAGTTTCTCCCCGAAAATGTGCTCGGCGGCTTGGGCAACGTCTTTGTCTCCGCGTCCCGAGCAGTTGACGATAACGATTCTGTCAGCGCCAAGTTCCGGCGCGAGCTTCTTTACGTGAGCGACGGCGTGCGCGGTTTCGAGGGCGGGGATGATGCCTTCGATGCGCGAGAGTTCCTGGAAAGCTTCGAGAGCTTCGGCGTCGCTGGCGTAGGTGAACTCGATGCGGCCGAGGTCGCGGTAGAAAGCGTGTTCCGGACCGACGGCGGCGTAGTCGAGGCCCGCGGAAACGGAGTGGGTCAACTGGATCTGGCCGTCGTCATCCGCCAGGAGGTAGGTTTTGGTTCCTTGCAGGACGCCGAGGCGTCCGCCCTGGAAACGGGCGGCGTGTTTTCCGGTTTCGATGCGTTCGCCGCCGGCTTCGACGCCGATCATGCGGACCGGTTCGTCGGAGAGGAAGGGGTGGAAAAGGCCAATGGCGTTGCTGCCGCCGCCGACGCAGGCCACCAAGGCATCGGGCAGGCGGCCTTCCTTCTCGAGGATTTGACGGCGGGCTTCCAGACCGATGACGCGGTGGAAATCGCGGACCATCATGGGATAGGGATGGGATCCGAGGGCGGAGCCGAGGATGTAGTGGGTAGAGCGGACGTTGGTGACCCAGTCGCGCATGGCTTCGTTGATGGCTTCCTTGAGGGTGGCCTGGCCGGCGGTGACGGGACGCACTTCAGCTCCGAGAAAGCGCATGCGGGCGACGTTGAGGGACTGGCGCACCATGTCCACGGCTCCCATGTAGACGACGCAGTCGAATCCGAAGCGGGCGGCGACGGTGGCGGTGGCCACGCCGTGCTGACCGGCACCGGTTTCCGCGATGATCCGGTTCTTGCCCATGCGGCGGGCCAGGAGGATCTGGCCGAGGGCGTTGTTGATCTTGTGGGCTCCAGTGTGGAGGAGGTCTTCTCGTTTCAAGTAAATGCGGGCTCCGCCGAGAAGACCGCTCCAGCGTTCCGCGAAATACAGCGGGGTGGGCCGCCCGGCATAATCGTGGAGAAGGGAGTCGAGTTCCTCGCGGAAAGCCGGATCGTGGCGGGCCTTTTCGTAATCGGCGGCGAGGTCCTGCAACGCCGACATGAGGGTTTCGGGGACGAACATGCCTCCGTAGGGTCCGAAATGGCCGCTACAGTCGGGCACGGCGGCAGGATCGACGCTGAGCATGGATCGATCTTGGCACGGGGCCCCGCTTCTGGCAACGGGTCCGTCGCGATCTCGTCCCCATTGGGGATCTTAACCCCCATTTCTCATACCCTCAGAACTCCTGATCTATCGAGGAAGATAATGGATACAGGGGAATAAGAGTGGGCCAAAGCGAGACCGCCACTCCGTGAATGACACTCTATTTGTGGGGCGGACACTCTTGTCCGCCGAGTGAGCCTAGAGAGTTCGTGGGCAGGTGTGCCCGCGCCACATAGTTTTCCGGCTCATCCAAATTCCTCGAGATCAGGAGTTCTGACCCTTTCTGCTGTGGCGCGCTGCACCCCATCCTGCCTTCGTTCCGCTTGCCTCGGCCTTGAACAGGGTGTACTCACCCAGCTCTGCGGCCTCGGCGGCGCGCGGCCTTGGCAGTAAGGGCTTCGCAGCGCCTCCCGACGAAACGGGATGAGAAATGCGGGCTAACGGCGATGGGGCGGCTCACGCGGGGTGCGCTGGTCCCGCTCCGGAGCTGACTTGGGATCCTTGGAGTCGCGGTAGAAAAGAACTCCGTGCTGCCGGAGATTCGAAAAGAAGGCGGCGGCGTCGGCGCTCATGTCTTCGTCGTGGACGAAGGTGGAAAGGAGGCCGCGGCCGCCCTCGAGGCTTTGGAGGAAAGAGCGGGTGGACTGTAAGGTCACTCGGAGTTCGGCGATGGCGGGCTGCAATTCGGCGATGGCGGGACCTAACTCTTCGGCGGCGGGTTTGAGCCCATCGGCAACCTCGCTCGTTTTTTGGAAAGCTTCCCTGGCGGATTCCAAGGTGACTTTTCCATCGTCGAGGAAGTCCTCGAGGTGGTCGGCGGTTTGGCCGAGGGATTTGGTTGAGGATTCGAGGTTTTCCAGGATGGAGGAGAAACGTTCCGTGTTTTGATCACTGAGGAGGCGTTGATCGAACTTTTGGAAGGTGGTGTTGAGGGTGTCCAGGGTGCGGCGCATGTCGGCGATGGCGTCGGCGACACGGTTGGAGAGTTCGGTGGCGGTGTCCTGCAATTCGATGAGTCCGGCTCCGGCATCGCCTTTGACGGTGGCGTCCTTATCGAGGAACTGGCCGGTAGGCGAAGATGGGGGATTGATGTTGACGTAGGCATCGCCGAGCAAACCGGTGCGACTGACGAGGAAACGCGAACCTTCCGGGATGCGGATTTCGTCGAGGATGCCGAGTTCGACGATCACGGAGTCATAAGCCGGGCTGAGTCGAGGCGCCGCGGCGACGGAGCCGATGTGGGCTCCTCCGAGCCGGACAGCGGCCCCGCGAATGAGGCCGGAGGCTTCTGGGAAGGTGACGGTTATGGTGTATTTGTCGGCGAAGCGGTCTCCGAATTTGCCGAAGGCAACTACGAGGAAGCCGAGGAGGAGCAGGCCGAGGAAGACGAACAGGCCGACAAACCACTCCACGCGTTTGTTTTCGGATTCGATCATGGGGAAGCGTTGCCGGAGAGTTGGTTGTCAGGGTCTTCGAGTTCGTGAGAGCGGCCTTCGATGAAATCGCGAAGGACGGGATCGGTGCTGGCCATGAATTCGTCCTGGGACCCGTGGAAGTAGACTTTGCCGTCGCGCATAAAGGCGACGCGGTCAGCCACCATGGCGACGCTGCGCATGTTGTGCGTGATGACGAGGGATGTGGCCCCGAAGCTAGTCTGGAGCCGTTTGATAAGGCGGTCAATGGTGTTGGACACGATGGGGTCGAGGCCGGCGGTGGGTTCGTCGTAGAGAATCAACCGCGGGCGGGTCACGATGGCGCGGGCGAGAGCGACGCGTTTGCGCATCCCTCCGCTGAGGGCCCCCGGCATCTTTTGGAGGTGTTCTTCGAGTTTCACCACTTCGAGAGCTTCCCGGACCCGGCGTTCGAGTTCCTTGGGATCGCGGAGTCCGGATTCTCGGAGTGGAAAGGCTACGTTCTGCGCCACGGACATGGAGTCGAAGAGGGCTCCGTTTTGGAAGAGGATGCCCATGGCCTGGCGCACGGGCCCGAGCTGGCGTTCGCGCAGACGGGAGATGTCGGCTCCGCCGATGCGGATTTCTCCGGCGTCGGGCTGGAGGAGCCCGAGGACATGCTTGAGCAGCACGGTTTTTCCGGCTCCGCTTCCGCCGATGACGCACACGGTTTCCCCATCGGCAACGTCGAGATCGACACCGTGCAAGACTTGCTGGCGGCCGAAGCTCTTTTTCAAGCCGCGGACTTCGACGTAGGGCGGCGAAGCGGCGGAATCAGGCAAGGGACAGAGGGAAGAAGATGTTCATGAGGACGGTGAGAAAGAAATTGCTGATGAGGATTGCCAGGGAGGCAAAGACAACGCCCGAGGTCGTGTTTTTTCCGACCCCGACGGCTCCGTTTTCAACAGTGAGCCCTTGGTGGCAGCAGATGATGACAATGAGCAGGCCGAAGACGGAGCCTTTGACCATGCCGATGCCGATGTCGACGAGTTCGGTGCTGCTTTGCAGGTGTGTGAGGAAGTGAGCGCGATTGATGCCGTAGATGCCGACCCCGACGGCGTAGGCGGCGGCCAAACCGAAGGAGATGGCTTCGGCGATCAGAAGCGGCACGGAGATGATCATGGCGAACACGCGGGGGACGACGAGGTAATCGACGGGATGGACGGCCATGGCGCGGAGGGCATCGACTTGTTCGGTGACCCTCATGGTGCCGATCTCCGCGGTCATGGCTGCTCCGACGCGGCCGGCGAGCATGAGGCCGGTGAGGACGGGGCCGAGTTCGCGGCAGAGGGCCAGGGACACGGTCATGCCCACAGCGGTATCGAGGCCGACCTGATCGAACATGACATAGGCTTGGGCGGCGAGGACGGCTCCGGTGAAGGCTCCGGTGATGATGACCACCAGTTGGGAGCCGAAACCGATGGTGACAAGTTGGCGGCCGAGCTGAGACCAGCGCATCCGGCCCCGCACAAGAGCGGTTCCAATCTCGCCCACCAGAGCGACGAGTTGTCCCTGGTAGGCGAAAAACCTTAGGGAGAGTTGGCCGAGGCCCTGGATAAGGCGATTCATCAAGAGGGGCGGCCCATAGGCGCTGCGGGCGAGGAAGGGTTCCTCGGCGGGGGAAAGTGAGCTTGCCGGGCTGAGAGCGCAAGATTTGCCTTGGGTGGAATCATTGGCGCTAGCCCGCATTTCTCCTACTCTTTCTGCTGCGGCGCGCTGCGCCCCATGGGGACAGCGTTGCGCTTACCTCAGGCTTGAACAGGGTGTAGTCACCCAGCCCTGCGCCTTCGGCTGCGCGCGCCTTATCCGCACGGGGCTCGCCGGCGCCTCGCGACGAAACAGTGTGAGAGATGCTGGCCAGAGGAGCGGCGATCCGGGCCGCAGTCCAAGGGCCTCCGGCGATCCTTGGCCTCAGAACTGTAGCGGAACTCGTGAGAGTTCCGGAGGCCTGGCGGGCAGTCTGCATTCTTGCGAATGCAGCTACGGGGACGGCGCTCCGCGCCGGGAGAGAGCAGCGATGCTCGCCGCAGTCCAAGGGCCTCCGGCTTTCCTTGGCTTCAGGACCGTAGCGGAACTCGTGAGAGTTCCGGAGGC
>JBGTBW010000110.1:0-55202 GCA_041749135.1 Verrucomicrobiales bacterium | reverse complement strand
AGTAGGACGTCGCCAGAATCCTTTTTTTCCCCGTGCCTGGAACAAGGCGCAAGAGAAACACCCGCTCCGGATCCAAACCGGGGCGGGTTTTTTGTAGGCTCAGAACTCCTGATCTGGCGGGCGGATACCAGGAGATGGAGGTGAGAAGGGAAAGCCAGGAGGCCCTGGGACTGCGGCGAGCATCGCCGCTTTCTCCCGCCGCGGAGCGCCCTCCCCGCAACTGCATTCGCAAGAATGCAGACCTGCTGGGTCAAGGAGTCTCAAGAGCCCGCCTGGGGACTGGTCTTGGGAACCACGGATGGACACAGATGAACACGGATGAAGGAGATGCATCTCTCGCTAGCAACCCTTCCACCAAGTCCCGCGCGGGATCACCCAATAAACCGACACGCCCTTCAGAGGCAGTATCCCCGCCGGGGGGGTGGAAGGGTGGCGAGGCGCTGTGGGTGGGAAAGAAGCTGGCGCCGCTTTTTTTGAGGCCGGGGCATCACGAAAACTCAGAACTCCTGACCTATCGAGGGAGATCATGGACAGGGAGGAAAATCGCTGAGCCGAAGCGAGACCGCCACTCGGCAGATGACGCCCTACTTGTGGGGCGGACACTCCTGTCCGCCGATGGAACCTCAAGAGTTCGCGGGCAGGAGTGCCCGCGCCACATACCCTTCCAAGCTCATCCAAATTCCTCGAGATCAGGAGTTCTGAAACGGTAGGGCGCCCTATTCCCGCCGGGAGTGGAAGGGTGGTGAGACGCTGTGGGCGGGGAGCAAGCTGGCGCCGCTTTTTTTGAAGCCGGGGCATCACGAAAACGGTAGGGGCCGTGTCCCCGCTGGGGGCGGAACCCCGGACGGGGGAGGAAGGCTGCGCTAGGAACAGTTTGGGGTTCCGCGTTTACGCGGTTCTTGGAGCCGGGAAAGGTTCTTTTCCTGAAACCGTCTACTCTCCCAATCCCTAAAGGCATTGGACCTAGCCCACATTTTCTCATACCCTTTCTGCTGTGGCGCGCTGCACCCCAGCCTGCCTGCGTTCATCCTGCCTACGTTGCGCTTGCCTCAGGCTTGAAGAGGGTGTACTCACCCAGCTCTGCGCCCTCGGCGGCGCGCGGCCTTGGCAGCAAGGGGGTTCGCAGCGCCTCGCAACGAAACAATATGAGAAATGCGCGCTAGGTCGCCCATTCGGTCTCTGGTGATCGCCTGCCTGCTGTGGGCGGGCATCTTGTCGGCAAGCGCCGGAGCGGGGCTTCCGGCTTCTTTTCAGGCGGTGCAGAGGGGCGATGCCGTTCTCCTCGAGTCGTTGCTTCGCGAAGGTTCCAACCCGGATTTGCGCCTTCCGGACGGAACGACTTTGCTCATGGAGTCGGCGAAATGGCGTGACTTGGAACTTGTGCAAATCCTCCTGGCGGGTGGAGCCGATCCCAACGCGGCAAACGGCGATGGGGCCACGGCCTTGATTTGGGGAGCGGGCCATCCGGAGATCACTCGCTCGCTGTTGGAGCGCGGGGCGGATCCCCTGATGCGCAGCAGACTCGGAAACACGGCTCTGGCGGCGGCGGTGCGTCATCCCGACGCGGCTGCATCGGTGCGCTTGTTGATGGATGCGGAGGGGAAAACTGGCCAGGCATCTGATCGCCGGGGTTTTCTGGCGCGAGCGGTCCGTGGAGGCAACCGGGAGGTCTTCGAAGCCCTGGTGGAGGGAAGCTCCCGGGAAGATCGCTCTAGAGCCTTGCTGGCGGCGGCTTCTCTCGGGCGGAAAGACCTAGCGGACCGGCTTCTGGCCTTGGGAGCGGATCCTAACTGGGCGGACGGTTTCACTGGTCACGCTCTCAACGCGGCTTTGCTTACGGGTCATCCGGCGATCGCGGTGGAATTGTTGAAGGCGGGAGCGGATTTGGACATGCCGACGCCGCGGGGTCAGGTCCCGCCTGTGATGTTGTCGGTTTATAGCGAGTTCGAGGACGAAAGTCTCTTGGATCTGCTGGCGTCGCGAGGGGCCCGGCTGACGGCCGTCAACGCACGGGGGGAAACGGCGCAGACCTGGGCACGGCGCCGGGGTCACGCGGGAATGGCGGACCGTTTGGCGGCGGCAGGAGTGATTGAGGGTGTGGCCAAGAGAAAGAACGTTCCGCGCCGGGAAAGGGATTGGCGGAGCGCAGGAGATCCGGCGGTCCTGCGGGGGGCGGTGGAGCGCTCCTTGAGTCTCTTGCAGCGGGGGTCGGACGGGTTTCTCGCCAACCGCGAGAACTGCGTGTCCTGTCACCACCAGAATCTTCCGGCGGTGGCTTTTGGTTGGGGGCGGGAGCGGGGTTTGGCGGTGGAGGGCGCGGCGATGGTTCGCATGATTGAAGCCCAGCAGGCCTCGTGGTCGGAAGGGTCTCGACTGGCTCGGGTTTATCAAATGGACAATCCTGTCCCGGTTCCGCCCCAGTTTCTTGGCTGGGGTTTTCTGGGATTCGGCGCTCTGGGTGTGGAGGCGGACGAGATCACCGAGGCCATGACCTGGTATTTGGCGCGCATCCAGGAAGTGGACGGTCATTGGGAGTCGGGAGAGGTGGATCGCCCGCCGATGGGAATCGGGGACATCCTGGCGACGGCGTTGGCGGCGCGGAGTCTGCAGCTCTATCCCCCGCGTGGCCGGCCGCAGGCCTACGCCGGAGAGTTGGCCCGGGCCAAGGCCTGGCTGGCGGAGGCGCGACCGGACACCTTACAAGAACGGGCGTTTCGGGCGTTGAGCCTGAGCTGGCTGGGCGTTTCCGCAAAAGAGTTGCAGGGCGAAGCGGAGGCGATGCTGGCCGCTCAGCGGGAGGACGGGGGATGGGCGCAATTGCCTACGATGGAGAGCGACGCCTGGGCCACGGGCGAAACCTTGACGGCGCTGCGTGCGGCCTGTGGGGTATCCGCTAATGAGGAAGCATATCGCAAGGGGCTGGCTTTCCTGCTGAGCACGCAGTTCGAGGATGGCTCTTGGTTCGTGGCGTCGCGGACCTGGCCGTTTCAACCGCATTTTGACTCGGGATTTCCGCACGGGCGAGACCAGTGGATCTCGGCTCCGGCCACGGCTTGGGCGGCGATGGCGATGCTTCTGGCGATCGATCCGGTCGAAGAGGCGACCGCGCAACCCTGGGAGTCGAGTGTGGATGCGGCTCCGGAAGGCGAAGACAAAGAGGCCGCGGCCAAGGTCTCGGCGGGAGAAACAGGCTCCGTGGATTTCACCCGGGATATCGGGCTTGTGTTGGAGCGCTCATGCACCGGCTGTCACGGCGGCGAATCGCCGAAGGGGGGTCTGAGTTTGGAATCCCTGGAGGGTGTTTTGATAGGGGGAGAAAGCGGGACTCCGGCCGTGCGACCCGGAGCCAGTAGTGGAAGCTTGCTCGCCCGCGTGGCGACGGGAGCGGTGGAAGATTTGGAAATGCCGCCCCCGTCTAAGCGGGACCGGTATCCGGCTCTGTCCGAGGAGGAAGTACATCGGCTGCGGATGTGGATTGACGCGGGGGCCCCTTGGCCGGAGGGAGTGCGGCTGAACAGGGATAACTAGCCCGCATTTCTCACACTCTTTCTGCTGTGGCGCGCTGCATCCCATCCTGCCTTCGTTCCGCTTGCCTCGGGCTTGAAGAGGGTGTGTTAAGGGACGCGGAAGCCGCATGAGGTCGCTGGATTTGTTTGTGTTCGTTGACGCGCTGGGCTGGGAGATCGTGTCCCAGCGGCCCTTCCTCCGCGAGCTGCTGCCCTTTCAGTCGCGCTGTGACACGGTTTTTGGTTACAGTTCAGCCTGCGACCCGACGATCCTGACCGGGGTGAAGCCGGTCGAGCACGGCCATTTTTCCTGCTTTATCAAGGCGGGCGAAGCGAGGCCTTTTTCCGGGTGGGACCGGTGGGCCTGGCTGCCGGAACGGATCGCGGGACACCACCGCTTGCGCGGGCGGCTGAGCCGTATGATCGGGGGCAGGCGGGGTTACACAGGGTATTTTCAACTTTACAGCGTGCCCTTTCGTTGCCTTCCCCATTTGGACTACACGGAGAAACGCGACATTTACGAACCCGGAGGCATTCTGGGCGGGCAGGAGACGGTGTTTGCCGCCTGGGAACGGAGCGGCCGGCCGTGGATGCGATCGGATTGGCGGAAAGGGGATGCGGAGAACCTCGCGGAAGCGGCGAGCGCCATCGACGGCGGAGCCGTGGAGCTGGTTTATCTCTTTACGGCGGGGCCCGATGCGGCGATGCACCGTTACGGAGTGGATGCCGCGGAGTCGCAAACCGTGATCGAGAATCTGGGCGAAGCGGTCCGGGACCTGGAACGGAGGTCGAGGCGGCACTATGAGAAAGTGCGGATTTGCCTCTTCAGCGATCACGGCATGAGCGAGGTGCGGAAGGGGTCGGATTTGATGCTCCGCTGGAATGAACTGGGCTGGAAATACGGAAGAGACTATGTGGCGGTGTGGGACTCGACCATGGCGCGGTTTTGGTTTGAGTCGGAAAGCGTGCGGAGCAGGGCGAGGCAATGGCTGGAAGAGCAGCCTGAGGGACTTGTCGTCAGGGAAGAGCAGTTGCGAGCCTGGGATTGCCTTTGGGACGACGGCCGCTACGGAGAACTGTTCTACTTGCTGCCGGCGGGCGCCCTCTTTGTGCCGTCTTTCATGAATCAGGGCTGGGTCAAGGGGATGCATGGGTATGATCCGCAGCATCCGGACTCCGCGGCGGCCTGGTTGAGCAACGCCGAGGACCTGCCGGTTCCCCGTGATCTTTCAGAGATCGCTTCCGTAATGAGACGGGCCGCCGGGGCGCAAGCATGATGGAACAGGTCAAACTCGCGATCAGCCTGGCTGGCTATCTCGTGGCCGCGCCGGCGGTGGGCCTGCTGGCGGCGCGATCGCGGGTCATGCAACAGGGGCTTTTCGTCGTTATGCTGGCGTTGACGGCGGTGCATCCGGACGTGTTTACACTGACGCCCTTCGGGGAAGCGCGTTACCTGGGACACACGCGTGGGTTCGAGTTTTCCGCGATCGACATGGCGGCCATCGCTTTGCTCTGCGCTGTGTGGAGGGAGCGGGGAACACGTCCTGTGCTCCTGCCGCCGCTGGCTTTGCCTTGGCTGGTCTATTGCGCGGCCGGGGCGCTGACCTTGATTTTGGCGCTCCCGTTGACGTTGCCGGCCTGGTTGAACAGTTTGGAAGACCAGGGCGCCTGGATCCAGCCTTTCTGGATCTGGACGGCAATTGTGAAATTTCCCAAATTTCTCCTCCCGCTGCTGGCCACCCACGCCTGGATAAGGAACCGGGAGGACGTGTTGTTTCTTTTCCGGGTCATGGCCGGTATATTGATTTTCGCGCTGATCGCGGCGCTAAAGCAGCGATATCTAGACGGGCGTTACCAGATTCGCGCGGGTTTTGAGCATCAGAATCAGTTGGCCATGTGGGCTTATATGGCGGGGCTGCCCTGTCTGGCCCTGGGGTTGGCTCCCGGAGTGCGGATTCGGACGGCTCTGTGGCTGGTTGCCGGCTATGGAGCTTCGACGGCAGTGATTGCCTTGACCGTTTCGCGGGGGGGAGTCGCCATCATCGCGGGGGGCACGATGCTCATCGTGGGGGTGTTTATCGTGCGTCACATTTCCTGGAAGACGATCGTGGTGGTGCTGGCGGCGCTGGCGGCTGGAGCTGCGGTTGCCGCGAAGTCGTTCGACACGATTGCGGGGATGTTCGAGGCGAAGACAGACATCCGGGGCGGGCACAATCTGCGGACCATTCTGGTGGAGCAGGCGCGGACCATGTTGGACGACAGTTTCTTCGGAGTGGGCTGGAACAACTATACGATCGCCGCAAGCCGGCCGGTGATGCGCTACAGCGCGGTCCAGGAGGAGGGAGAAAGGGAATTGGGTTTTTCCTTCCGGGAAGAACGCTACGAACGCAACGGGCTGGCGGAGAGTTACTACTGGGTGATTCTGGCCGAGACGGGGTATCCCGGATTAGCCGCCTTTGCGGTGTTTTTGGTCTGGACGGTGTGGCTTGCCCTGCGCAATGCATGGGAGCTGCGCTCGTCCTGGATGAGCTACGCTCTGGCTTCGATTGCCCTGGTCCTGGTGCTGACCTACGTCCACAGCAACCTTGAGCGGGTCATGGCTCAGTTGAAGAACGCCACACTTTGGTTTGTTCTGCTGGGCATCGTCTCGAAGGCCGAATCGGCACGGAGAACGAGGCGAAGACGGATCCGGGAGACCGCGAGCTACCGAAGAAGCCATGGGGACCGTGCTCCGGCTGCGACTGGGGCGGGGATGGAGAGGTCTTGAGGGACGTGCTCGATTTGCCGGAATCAATTGTCGACATTTTGCTGTTGCCAAACGGGGGAGGGCTGGTTCAAAAGGGATGGCTCATCCGAATTGGGCAACCGCCAGCGGTGGAGCGCCGGGAATTTTGCTAAGAGATCGATAATTCCGCTTGTGAAAAATTTCACAAGCGCATATAGGACTACGTTTCATGCCTCAGTTGTTCCCGCGCTGGACCAATACCCTGCCCCTCAAGATCGCGATTTGCTTGGTCTTGCTGGGAACGGGTGTGACGGCGGCAGTGTGGATCACTTTTACGCCGAAATACACGCGGGTGGGCTATCAACCTGGGCAACCCGTTCCATTTAGTCACCGGATTCATGTGGGCGAATTGGGGATGGACTGCCGGCACTGCCACAGTTTCGCGGAATCATCGAGCCATTCCAATGTGCCGACGGCGGAGGCCTGTATGAACTGTCACCGGCAGGTGAAGGCGCAAAGCCCGAAACTGGCCCCGGTGCGCGAGGCTTATGCGACGGGCAAACCCGTGGAGTGGGTGCGAGTTCACAAGGCCCCGGACTACGTTTACTTCAATCACTCCGTGCACTTGAACCGGGGCATCAGTTGTCAGGATTGCCATGGGCAAATCGACAAAATGGACGTGGTGCACCAGGCCGAGCCGCAAAGCATGGGTTGGTGTCTGGACTGTCACCGGAACCCGTCGAAAAGCCTGCGGCCGCTGGGCGAGGTGGTGAATTTCAGGTACGACCCTGCATCGCTCGACCGGGAAGCATTTTATGGAGAGCTGATGGCCGATGGGCATGAGCCGCCGGCATTGATAGCGGCGTTGGAGCGGGAGAACGGGTTGGCTCCGTCGGGCGCCGAGGATCTTGAGAGTTTGCTGACGCTGGCGGAGAAAACCTTTGGGGAGAAGATGAAGCAGGAGGAGGTAGGTCAGCAGTTGCAGTCGGCCTGGGGCGTTCGTCCTCCGGAACACTGCACGGCCTGTCATCGCTGAGCTGCGGGAGTTTTCGAGAGACCGATGAAACGCATCTGGCATCATCCGCAAGCACCGGCGACCGGGAAACGCTATTGGCGCAGCCTCGGGGAGTTGGAGGACAGGCCGGAATTCCGGGGATGGCTGGAGCGGGAGTTTCCCGCGGGAGCGGCGGAGTTTGGAGGAGATGAAGTATCTCGCCGGAATTTCATGCGGTTGATGGGCGCATCCACGGCGTTGGCGGGTTTTGGAATGGTTTCCTGCCGGCGTCCCGAGGCCTACATCGTGCCTTTTGCCCATAATGTGGAGTGGACCGTCCCTGGGAAGCCGGTTTTGTATGCCACGGCGATGCCGCGTTTGGACGGGTGCACGCCTTTGGTGGTGACCTCACACGAAGGCCGGCCGACGAAAGTGGAGGGAAACCCTCTGCATCCCGGACAGCGCTTCGAAGAAGAGGGTGAGGAAAAACACACGACGGGGACGGATCACTTCGCTCAAGCCAGCGTATTGGATCTCTATGACCCCGACCGGTCGCGTGCTTTCCTCAACGAGGGCATTCCGGCGGATTCCGCGTCCTTTGATGGGTATTTAGAGAAGTGGTCTGCGGAAGCCGGTCCGGGAACGGGCGTCGCCTTCCTCGTGGGAGAGAGCAGTTCTCCCACAAGGGCGCGGATTCTTCGTGATCTGAAGATCCGATATCCCGAGGCGAAGTTTTACCGTTATGAAGCGATCAACCGCGATGCCGTGCGGGCGGGCTGGGCGGCCGCTTTGGGTTCGGAGCGAATCGCGGCGGTTCCCCGTTTGGATCGCGCCAAGCGGATCTTGAGCCTGGACTGCGATTTCCTGGGAATGGACCGGGTGGGCGGCAATCCCGTGCGCGGCTTCGCCAGCGGCCGGCGCGCCGAGAAACTGGCCGGTGTCCACGACGGTGAAGACGGGCACAAGACCTTCGACTGGAAGCCGCGTGGCGCCGACGAGATGAACCGTTTGTACGCTGTCGAAGCGGCCTACACGGTTACGGGCGGGATGGCCGATCACCGGCTGCGGATGCCTCCGAGTCAGGTGTTGCGCGCCGCTCTGATTCTGGCCCGCGAACTCGGGGTAGAAGGTGTGGAAGAGGTGGAGGAAGCCGGATTGAATGTGGAGTGGTTGAAGACGGCATTGTCGGATTTGCGCCGCTTTCCGGGAGAATCACTGGTCCTGGCGGGGACGCGTCAGCCGGCGGAGTTGCATCACTTGGCGGCCGCGATCAACGAGAAGTTAGGCGCTTTCGGCCAGACCCTGCTGCTTTTGGAAGTTCCAGAGAACGAGTCGATCCCTTTTCTGGGATTGGACGATTTGTGGCGCGATCTGCACGCCGGAGAGGACGGCCAGAAGGGAATTCGGACTCTAATCAGCACGACGCCTGCGGATTTGCTCTACGATGCGCCGGACAATTACCGTTTCCGAGAAGCGCTGGAGGGCGTGGAGTTTGTGCATTTGGGAATGAACCGCAATCTCTCCGCACTCGCGGCGACCTGGCACGTTCCGGCAGCGCATTACCTGGAGGCCTGGGGAGACCTGCGCTCTTGGGAAGGGACCTACGCCGTGGCGCAGCCTTTGATCCTGCCTTTGTATGGCGGGCTTTCGGAGTTGGACTTGCTGTTGCGCTATTTGGGGCCGGAGGAATCGGCTCCGGCGGGCGGCGAAGGAGCTGTGGCGGATCCTGCGGCCGTGCCGGTGGAGCCGCCCTCCCCGGCGCTGGGAGCGGTGCGGAAAACCTTTGAAGTCCTGGGGGTGGAATTCCCAGAGGGCGCCGGGACGGCTTGGAACTATGCGTTGAGGGACGGATTTCTTCCGCGATCGGGATATCCGGCGCTGGGCGCTGCAACGGTTGCCCCGGTGCGGCTCGGCGGAACGCTTCCCGAGCCGCCGGCGGGGCTGGATTCACTCGAGATTGCATTTCAGTGGGATTCGAAGCTCTACGACGGGAGATTCGTGAACAACGGTTGGCTGCAAGAAACGCCGGACATGGTGACCTCGCTGACTTGGGGAAACGCGGCGGTCATGAGCGTGGCTACCTTCAAAGCCTTGGGTTTGCAGCGCGACGGGCAGCGCATCCGCATCGCGGTCAACGGGCGCAGCGGCTATTTTCCGGCGCAGGCCATTCCGGGAGTGGCCGACCACTGTGTCTTGGTGTCGCTGGGTTACGGGCAGACGGCTTGCGGGGAGGTGGGATACGGATCCGGGTTCAACGCTTACCCATTGCGGACTTCGGAGTCGCCATATTTTGCAAGGGGCGCCGCGGCGAAAATAGTCGAGGAGGACTTGCTCCTGGAACTTGATGACCCCGAGGCCAATCGTGCGCCGGACCGCGACGGGAAGGTGCGCGTGGCGCGTTGGGAAGAGCTGGCGTTGACCCAGGAGCACAACAGCATGGAAGGGCGGGCCCTGGCGCGAGACGGAGCGCTTGATGAATTCCACGAGGACCCTGATTTCTCACAGTACCGGGGAATGGATTCCCACATTCCCGACAACATCTCCCTTTACAAGCCGGAGACGAAAGACGGCACGCCGTTCAACGAACTCGACCGGAATCACCAATGGGCGATGACGATCGACCTGAGCGCGTGCATTGGTTGTCGCGCCTGTATGGTGGCTTGTCAGGCCGAGAACAACATCCCTATCGTGGGGCGCGAGCAGGTGCTCATAGGCCGGGAAATGGCCTGGATCCGGATGGACCGCTATTTTGCCGACTCCGGCATCGCCGCAAAAAAGGAGGAAGCAGAGCATACGGCGCCGGAGGACAAGGCCGGACGGAAGAAGCTGAAACAGACCATTGAGGAGGCGCAAGATGAGGCCAAGGGCTCGGCCAATCCGCAGCGAGGGGTGGGCTTGCTGAACGAGGATCAACTCGAGATGATCACCCAGCCGGTTGCCTGCCAGCAATGCGAGAGCGCATCCTGCGAGACGGTATGTCCGGTGAACGCCACCGTCCACACCGACGACGGGTTGAACGCCATGGCTTACAACCGGTGCATCGGCACGCGGTATTGCGCCAACAACTGTCCCTACAAGGCGCGGCGCTTCAATTACTTCGACTACAACAAACGCAATCCCTTGTCCCGGACCAAAGTCGGGCCGTTTGAAGTCGGCAACCTCTACGCCGGTCCTTTCGGCGAGAAACTGCGCTCTGAGTCATTGAGTTTGCAGAAGAACCCAAACGTGACCGTGCGGATGCGCGGGGTCATGGAGAAATGCACCTACTGTGTGCAGCGGGTGGAAACAGCGAAGATCGCGGCGAAGGTCGCGGCTCGCGGATCGGCGGATGTGAAAGTAGGGGTCGATGCGGTGCGGACGGCTTGCCAACAGGCCTGTCCCGCAGAGGCCATTTCCTTTGGAAACCTCAGGCAGCCGGCCGATGCGGTCAACGCCTTCAAGGCTTCGCCCCGCAATTACGAGGTGCTCAAGTACGTGGGCAACAGACCCCGCACCACCTACCTGGCTCGGATCAAGAACCCGAACGGGGAAATGCCGCGCGGCCGTGAGGTCGGCCGAATGACCAAGCACATGCATTGAGAGAGGACCGGCGTTTCGCATCATGGCCAACGGAACCACGACCGAACAAACAGGAATCCCGGTGCTCCCTCGCGAGTCGCTGGTGCTCCGCCAGCGTTCAATGAACTGGATCACGAACCGCATTTGCGGGATCGTGGAAAACCGGCAACCGCTTCTGTGGTGGCTGTTGTTTTTGCCGTGTGCGGCGTTGATGGGGATGTTGGCGTTTTGCCTCTGCTACCTCGTATCGACTGGAGTGGGGGTCTGGGGCAACAACCATCCGGTGGGTTGGGGTTGGGCCATCACCAACTTCGTGTTTTGGATCGGCATCGGCCATGCCGGAACTCTCATCTCGGCCATCTTGTTTCTCACCCGCCAGAAATGGCGCACCTCCATCAACCGGGCGGCCGAAGCCATGACTCTCTTCGCGGTGATGTGTGCGGGAATTTTCCCGGCTTTTCACGTGGGGCGCTTTTGGATGGTCTATTTCCTCGCCCCGATTCCCAACGCCAACGCCATCTGGCAGAATTTCAAGAGCGCCTTGCTCTGGGATGTTTTCGCCGTCTCGACCTACTTCATCGTGTCCATGATCTTCTGGTATCTCGGGCTGGTGCCGGATTTGGCGACGATTCGCGACCGCTGCCGGGCGGGGATCCGCAAGGTTCTCTATGGGATCTTCGCGTTGGGTTGGCGGGGGAGCAACCGGCATTGGCGGCACTACGAAATGGCCTATTTGCTCTTAGCGGCGCTTTCCACGCCGCTGGTGCTCTCCGTGCACACGGTGGTGTCGTTTGACTTCGCCACTTCCGTGGTGCCCGGCTGGCACACCACAATCTTTCCGCCTTACTTTGTGGCCGGGGCCATCTTCGGAGGCTTTGCCATGGTCCTGACCTTGATGATTCCGGCGCGGGCAATCTACGGGCTGCACGATCTGATCACGCCGAAGCACATCGACAACATGGCCAAGATCATCCTGCTGACGGGATCGATCGTTGGCTACGCTTATATCATGGAGCTGTTCATCTCCTGGTACAGTGGGAACAAGTATGAGGCGGCAGCCTTCGAAAACCGGACCTCGGGGCATTACCGCTACTACTATTACGCGATGTTCTTCTGCAATGTGATTTCGCCGCAGGTGTTCTGGTTCAGTTGGTGCCGTCACAACGTCTGGATGGTCATGGCCGTGGCCATGTGCGTGAACGCAGGGATGTGGTATGAGCGATTCGTCATCATCATCACTTCGATCGCGCAGGATCACCTTCCCGGCGCTTGGGACTTCTACAAAGCCACTTGGGTGGAGAAATGGACTTTTGCCGGAACCTTCGGCTTGTTCCTGGGTCTGTTTCTGCTTTTCCTGCGCTTTCTGCCGGTCATCGCCATGAGCGAGGTCAAAGGCGTCCTGCCACAGGCCAACCCACACCACGACCCCAAGGACACCGGCGACGCGGCGCACTGAGCGCGACGCCTGGCTATCCCCACCCTTAACCCATCGCACCCGACACCTCGTGAAGATCATGTTCGGATACCTGGCGGAGTTTCCCACCGCGGGCGCAGTCTTTGAAGCGGCTCGCCGGATGCGGGATGCGGGTTACACCAAATGGGATGTCCATTCGCCCTTCCCCATCCATGGGATGGACGATGCCATGGGACTGCGGCGCTCGATCCTTCCCTTCTTCGTGTTCTTTGGCGGAGCCACCGGTCTGCTCACGGCCTTCCTTCTCCAGTACTGCACGCAGGTCGAACTCTATCCCACCATCGTTCAGGCCAAACCGACCAACATTTACACGACTCCCGCCTTCTTTCCGGTAATGTTCGAGTTGACGATTCTGTTCTCGGCCTTCACGGCGCTTTTTGGAGGGTTTGCTCTCATGGGATTGCCGCGCCTGCATCATCCCTTGTTCAATTCGCGGCATTTCACCCGTTTTTCGGACGATCTTTTCTTCATTTCGCTGGAAGCGGGCGACCCCGTCTTTTCGAAGGCGGACTCCAAGAGGTTTTTGGAGGAGATCGGGGGACGAAACATCGAGGCGGTGGAGGACGAAGTCTAACTGAGGCGGCGATGCGTTACTTTCTTTTGGCCTTCCTTTTGCTCGGCGTGATGCTGGCGGCCCTTATTGGCTATCGAGGGCAGCTGACGGACCGGCGTCCCTTCGAGTTCTTCAATGACATGGATCAGCAGCAGAAGGTGAAGTACCAGGCGACGAGCCGGTTCTTCGCCGACGGAGTGGGCTCGCGCCGGCCGGTTGCGGGAACCGAGCCCATGGGTTTCGCCGTGCCGGCTCAAGCAATGGGAGAAGGAGGGCGGCAGTCGCCCCACGGTTTTGCCCTGGGGACGGACTATTTGAACACCGGGCGGATTGGGGATTACTGGGGCAACGGGATGCCGGAGGGCTTGACCATCGACGCCCAGTTTCTGGAGCGAGGCCGCCGGCAGTACGATATTTATTGCGCGGTCTGTCATGGCGAATCGGGAAACGGCATGGGCGTGGCCAGCCGCCTCGGATTCAGCGGCGTGGCCGACTTGCACCAGCTACGCCTCCGGGACGAGGCCCAGACGCCTGATGGGGACATTTTCAACACCATCAGCCATGGCAAGGGAAACATGGGAAGCTATGGAGCGAATCTCACCCTCCACGACAGGTGGGCGGTGGTTGCCTACCTGCGCGTGTTGCAAAGCAGCCGGTCCCTACCGCTCGCCGAGGTGGAAGAAGAATGGAAGGCCTGGCAAGCGGGCCAGGAAAACGTGAAGTCCAGCCCCCCCTCCTCTTGATGGAACGTCCTGGCATCATTGACTCATGAGCGCACCGCACTCCGCGAATCTCTTTTCCCCTGACGGCGAGTGGGTGGATCCGGGCAAGATTGCCGGGGTTCGCCGGGTTCTTGCCGGGCTGGGAGCGGTGGGGCTCGTCCTTTCGGCCGTTCTTTTCCTGTTGTCCGCCACTTCAGCGAAGTTCGCCTACTCTTGGCTCTACGCGTTTTTCTTCTTCTTCACCCTGGCTTTGGGCGGATTGTTCTGGGTATTGCTGCACCACGCCTCGAATTCTGGATGGGGGATCGTGGTGCGCCGGGTTTGGGAGAATCTGGCTTGCCTCATTCCCTTCCTTTTCCTTTTTGCATTACCCCTTCTCGTTCCCTCGGTCCGGGACAACCTTTGGGAATGGGCTCGCGAACAGACGGAGGTGGCCCGCCAGTTCCCGGACACGGTGGAGAAAGGGGGGCTTTCCAGGGCGATTCACGAAGCCGCCGCCCACGATCCGCACAAGCATCTGTTGCTGCACAAGTACGGTTTCCTGAACAAGACATTCTTTGCGATCCGGCTGCTTCTGTATTTCGCCTTGCTGGGCGGAGCGGCTCTTTGGTTGCGGCGGCAATCGCTGCGGCAGGACGGAGACGGGGCGCTGTGCTGGACCTTCCGCACCCGAAGAATCAGTTGTGGTCTACTTCCGCTTTTCGCGGTCTGCGCGACTTTCGCCGCCGTCGATCTTGCAAAGACCCTTAACTACACCTGGTTCTCGACGATGTGGGGCGTCTACGTCTTCGCCGGATCGGCGCTGGCGGCCATGGCGGTGACCGTCCTTTTGGTGACTTTCCTCAGGAAGCTGGGGAATCTCTCCTTCATCGGGTCGGAGCATTATCACATGATGGGCAAGCTCATGTTCTCCTTCACCGTGTTCTGGGGGTACATCGCCTTCAGCCAGTATTTCTTGATCTGGTATGCGAACATGACGGAGGAGACGCAGTATTTTCTGCTCCGGAATACGGAGGGTTGGAACGTCTACAGCACCTTCTTGTGGATCGCGCGGTTCGTCATCCCATTCGTGCTGCTGCTGCCCGCCTGGGTCAAGAGGACGCCGAAATACCTTACGGCAATGGCGTTGTGGGTGCTCTTTGCCCACGCTTTGGACGTCTACCACATGATCATGCCGGAACGGGGTGTGTCGTTGTTGCCGGCGGGCACGGCGGCGACGGCGCCTTTTCCCTTCGAGTTGTGGACGCTGCTGCTGGATTTGGTTGCTTTTGTCGCCGTAGGAGCTTGCACCGCCTTCGTTCTGCTCACCTCATTCGTCCGTCACCGCATTTATCCCGCCCGTGATCCCCGGCTGCTGGAATCGGCCGCCTTGATCAACTGACGACGACTTCTTTCACAGACATGGAACCACTTCCCGGAGATACGGCCGTCGAACGCTTTTTCAGTTATTGGAAGGCGATCGCCGGATTTCTCTTGTTTGGCGTGTTGACGGTCTTGGTGCTGCTGGCGGCGAAGGGCTGCGGGGCGAACGAGTCTTTTGTGCTCTCGGAACGGCAGCGGCGGCTGGAAGCCCGGCAGGAGGTCGAGGCGGCGCAAGCGGCGCTGACCGGACCCGATTCCTGGGAGGTGGACGCGGAGCAGGAGAACGCTCGCGTCCCCGTCGAGGCGGCTATGCGGGCCTTGTTGCCGGCGATTCAGAATCGACGGCAAAGCGTCACCGACAGGCCGGTCCCGGGAACGGCTCCCTTCAACGAAATGATGGAGCGTCAGGCGGTGGAAGCCGTGGAAGCGGCGGCGGGGGCGGCGCAGCCGGCTCCTCCTGAGACCGGTGAATCCGTTCCGGCGGACGGCGGGGAACAGCCTGGAGAGCCGTAAGCCTAACTGGAGATCTTTGATGGAGACCAACCAAGCCAACAACGCGGACCTGCGGGAGACGCATGCGGAAGCGCTGGCGCGTGCGGAGATTGACCGTTCTGTGCGATTGCCGGTCTTGTTTTTCTTCACCAATGGGCTGCTCTGGCTGCTGGGCTCATCCCTGCTGGCCTTCGTCGCTTCCATGAAGCTGCACAATCCGGATTTTTTGGGCGATGCCGCCTGGCTCGCCTACGGGCGGATTCATCCGGCCTCCTCCAATGCTTTTCTCTACGGCTGGGTCTTCCAGGCAGGTTTGGGAGCGGCGCTCTGGATCATGGCGCGGCTGTGCCGGGCGCCATTGACCGGCATCGGGGTCTTGTTGACAGCCGGCCACATCTGGAACATTGCCGTCACGATCGGGGTCGCGGCGATTCTCCTCGGGGAAGGAACCTCATTTCCGTGGCTGGATTTTCCGTCCTTTCTCTGGCCGGTGCTGCTGCTGACTTACGCGATCATGGCGGGGCACTTGCTGGTGCTGTTTCGGGCTCGCCGATCGGAAGAGGTGTTCATTTCCCAGTATTATCTGCTGGCCTCGGCGCTGTGGTTTCCCTGGGTCTACCTTACCGCCAATCTGCTCCTTCACGTATTTCCGGGGGCAGGAGTGATGGGAGCGGCCGTCAACGCCTGGTATGTGGGCTCGGTGCTCTTGCTCTGGGCCGCTCCGGTGGGCTTGGGAACCGCCTATTATTTGATCCCGAAGATCGTGGGCAAGCCCATTTACAGCTACCAACTCGCGTTGGGCGGTTTCTGGATGCTGGCGATCCTCGGCGGCTGGAGCGGCGCGCAGAGTTTGAAGGGGGGACCGTTGCCGGCTTGGATTCCTGCTGTGAGCGGGACGGCGACCATATTTCTCCTCATCCCAATGATCGCCGTGGCCATCAATTTTCATCGCACGATGAAGGGCAGCCATCGCCTGGTAAACTACAGCCCAACACTGCGTTTTGCCGCCTTTGGCGCGGTCGCTTTCAACCTGTTGATTGTGAGCAGCGCATTACTGTGCCTGTTTTCCCTGGGACGTGTGACCCAGTTCACTCACGTGGAGTCAGGAGTGCATTTCATCGGCCTCTATTCGTTTTTCACCATGATTCTTTTTGGGGCGATTTATTTCATCGTCCCGCGTCTGGTGCAATGCGAGTGGCGCTCCGGCGGTTGGATTCGCTTTCATTTTTGGTTCTCGGCCTACGGATCCACAGCGGTGGTGGCGATGCTCATTCTGGCTGGGATTTCCCAGGGCATCGATCAGGCCAAGCCCTATGAGGGTTTCCGCGGGTCGGTGGAGGTTTCCGCGGCTTATCTGGTGGGGAGATCGCTCGGTTGGGTGTTTATCTTCCTTTCGAACCTGATGTTTTTCTTTCACATCCTCCTGATGGTTTTCCGTCTCGGCCGCCGCAGCGGTCAGGCCACCATGCTGCATGACATGGAGAAAGAACTGAGCGCGCATGGAGTGAACGCATGAAGCCGCATCGATATTTCACTCTTGGACTGGTCCTGGCCTTTGGCTTGCCCTGGCTGGTGATGGTGGTGGGTCCGCATGCGGCCATGCGCCATCTCGAACCCATTCCGTATGGGGAAGCGGATTTTGAGTCGGCCTTTGTGCCCGAGAACAGCTACTTCCCGCCGGGGCGGGCCGGCTTGGTGGCTCAAGGATACCGCGTCTACGCTCAGGAAGGCTGCGCCTATTGTCACACGCAGGTGATCCGGCCGACCTACGCGGGCAGAGACCGATGGCGCGAGGGATGGACGGGGCGGGGTCCGGGTTGGTCGGGCGAAGAGCCGCCCACGGAGGTGCGAGAGACGATGCCGCTGGATTATCTTGGCGAACGTTATGCCTTTCTTGGGGTCCAGAGGATCGGGCCAGACTTGGCCAATTACGGGTGGAGAATCAAGGACGAGGCAACGGTGCACCGTCAACTCTACGATCCGCGCAGCGTGCATTCTTGGTCGGTGATGCCGGCATTCCAGCACCTCTACGAAGTGCGCCGGCGCGATGGGCAGGGATCGGACGAGGCCTTGAAGTTGGAAGCAAAGCATGCTCCGCCCGAGGGATATGAAGTCGTGCCGGGCGACAAGGCCAAGGCCCTGGTCTCCTACCTTCGTACGTTGCGCAAAGATTACATTCGGCCGGGCTCCGGAGAGCCGGCATCCTCCGCCGGGGGGGAACCACTGCCCAGCGCGGTTCCGGCCCCTGCGGGAGCCCCTGGGGGAGCCCCTCCTGGGGGAGCCCCTCCTGCGGGAGCCCCCCCTGCGGGAGCCCCCCCTGCGCCCTGAGTTATCGCCGCGAGAAACCGACGTGAGAGAAGATCAAGACATCGATTATCAGGAAGGCGTGAATGTGCTGCGGGAGCACGCGCCGGCCGCCCGGGAAAAGCCGGACCCCGAGGCCGGGCGCGAGCCCTTGTCTCTGTGGGCCTTGCTCCTATGCAGTTTTTTTCTGGTCGTGGGAGGAGGCTATCTCGGGGCGAACAACGGGGGGTTTCGGATGGATCAGTACACCGTACGGGGTTATCAGCCGGAGGCCAAGCCGCCGAACCCGTATGAACCGAGGAGTGGAGGAGAATGGCTGCCGCAGTGGTTGGCAGCGGGCAAGCGAGTCTATGCGAACTGCGCGGGCTGCCATCAAGGCAACGGGATGGGTGTAGCCGGACAGTATCCACCATTGGCGGGCGCCGAGTGGGTCGTGCAGGGAACCGAGCAATTGGCCATGATCATTCTGAATGGCTTGGTCGGTCCGATTCAAGTGTCCGGTTCGATGTACAACACCCAGGGCATGCAGGCTTGGAAGGCGCAACTGTCCGACCGGGAGATCGCACAGGTCATGACGTTCATCCGGCGATCCTGGGGGAACGAGGCTTTGATAAGCGACGGAACCGGCGGCATCGTCACTGAAGAAATGGTCGCCTTCGCCCGGAACAAGCATGGAGCCAAGGAGGACAACCACGTCGCCGGTGATCTCGAAGGTTTCAATACGCCGCTGCCCGGGGTTCCGGTTGATCCGGCGACGGGCAATCCGCTCCCGGGCGGGAGCGAGGCGGCTTCCGAGAGCGCAGCGGCGAACGAAGGGGAGGCAGGGGGTTTTTGACGAGAAGGGGACTTATGAGCGAAATTGAGGTAGGGTATTCCGAAGCGGAGACCCGGTGAGATTCACAGCGATCCGATATCATGGCAACAGCAGCGACAGCGCATCACGGAGCCGGGCATGGCGATGCCGGAGCGCATTCCGGCCACGGGCACGAGATTCCGTTCTGGAAGAAGTATATCTTCAGCACGGATCATAAGGTCATCGGTATTCAGTATGGGTTCACCGCGCTGGCCTTTCTGGCGGTGGGCTTTTACCTGATGCTGGTGATGCGGTGGAGCATCGCCAATCCGGGGGAGCCGCTGCCGGGCATTCTGGCGGCCTTCCTGGGAGATCGCTGGCTGAATCCGGATGGTTCCGTAACGCCGGATCTCTACAACATGTTTGGAGCCATGCACGGGACGATCATGGTCTTTCTCGGGATCGTGCCGCTGGCTTTCGGGGCCTTCGGGAACTACGTGACGCCCCTGCAAATCGGGGCTCCGGACATGGCTTTTCCCCGGGTGAACATGGCCAGTTACTGGTTTTACCTGGCCGGGGGCGTGCTGATGTTCGCCAGCTTTTTTCTGGAATCGGGAGCCGCTCAGGTGGGATGGACGAACTACTCCCCACTGGCGACGATGGCCCACACGGAATACCCGAGCATTTTCTGGACGGGCCAGACCCAATGGCTTCTGGCGATGGTGTTCTTGATCAGTTCGTCGTTGCTGGGAGCGGTGAACTTCATCACCACCATCATCAACCTTCGGGCCCCGGGGATGACCTGGATGCGTCTGCCCTTTTTCGTGTGGGCGCAATTGGTGACCGCTTTTCTGTTGCTGCTGGCCTTTCCGCCGCTGGAGGTGGCTGCGATCATGCAGTTGATGGACCGGTTGGCCGGATCCAGTTTCTTCGTTCCCACCGGGACGTTTTTGAAGACGGAGTTAATGGATGTGAGCGGAGGCGGCAGCCCCCTGCTTTACCAGCATCTATTCTGGTTTCTGGGCCATCCGGAGGTTTACGTCTTGTTGTTGCCGGGCATCGGGATCATCGCCGAGGTTGTGGCCAACAACACCCGGAAACCGATCTGGGGCTACCGGGCCATGGTCTACGCCATCTTGGTCTTGGGGTTCCTCAGCTTCATCGTGTGGGCCCATCACATGTATCTCACCGGCATGGGCTGGTTTATCAGCACGTTTTTTCAAACCACAACGGTCTTGATTTCCATCCCGTCGGTGATTTTGCTGACCTGCCTGATGATATCGTTATGGGGCGGATCGATCCGCTTTACCGTGCCCATGTTGTGGGCCACGGCCTTCTTGCCGATGTTCGGTTTCGGAGGACTGACGGGCCTTCCACTGGCTTTCAATCTCACGGACCTGCATTTGCACGATACCTATTATGTGATCGGCCACTTCCACTATGTGGTGGCTCCGGGCAGCATGTTCGCGCTCTTTGCGGGCATTTACTATTGGTTCCCCAATTGGACCGGACGCCAGATGAGCGCCTTCCTCGGGCATTTGCATTTCTGGCCATCTCTGGTGGCAATGAACCTTATCTTTCTCCCCATGTTCTATCAGGGTATGGCGGGCTTTCACCGGCGCTGGTATGACGGCGGGAAGTTTTTCGAAGGCACTTCCGAGCGGATTTTTCTCGAGGCGGGCTCGTGGATGTCGAATCTGTTTAACGGAGGCGAAGCAGTCACCTTGAGGGACCTGAATCACGTGATGACGTTCGGGGCCTTCGTTCTGGCCGTGGGACAGATCCCCTTTGTGCTAAACCTCTTCGGCTCAATCATTTGGGGCAGGAAGATAAAGGACGACAATCCTTGGCAGGCGACGACGCTGGAATGGTGCACGCCGACTCCCCCGCCGCATGGGAATTTTGCTTCGGAGCCCGTGGTCTACCGCGATCCCTATGAGTACAGCGTGCCTGGAGCGCCCCGCGATTTCACCCCCCAGTGGCAGCCTGACGAGGCTGCCGTGGTGGGAGAAGGACTGGCGGCGGCCAGACCATCCGCGGCTCCCGTTTAACCGGGGAAGGACGAGGGCGATCAATCGACGATATCTCAGCAGGATTCATGGAAATTCCCTACACAGTTTCCGCACGCTCCGATACCGGACTGTGGAACGCTAAAATCGGCATCTGGTTGTTCCTGGCCTCGGAGGTCATGCTCTTCGGAGGGCTGTTCTCCAGTTATATTTTTTTGCGCCTGGGGGCGGACTATCCCTGGCCGCACGGCGAACTCAATGTTCCGCTGGGATTCATCAATACGATTATCCTGATTCTCTCCTCCGTCTTTGTGGTGATGGCCTGGGCGTCGCTCAAGATGCGGCAGTACGGGAACTACCTCAAGTGGATGAGCGCCGTGATCCTCTGCGCCTTGATCTTTCTGGTGAACAAGGGCTTCGAGTATCACGCCAAGTTCGAGCACAAGACGGTCGTGTTGAAGGACCGCTCGGTGCTGGCGGGCCACCTTGCAGAGGGCGCGTCGGCGGATATCCGCTTTCGCGCGAAGTACGCCACAGTGGACTTCACCAACGGGAACCACCGGTTCCTGCGTTTCATCGAGAACGATGCGCGCTTTTTTAGCGAGAAGGGTGAAGTAAAAATGGAGCGGGCATGGTTTGAGCGCTACCGGCAGGCCAACCGCATGCAGGCGAAGGCGGACTACCTGGGAGGGGAGGCTGCGCGACTGGAGGGAGAGGCGGAAGAAGCGCAAGGGGGGGCATCCGCGCAAGAATTGCGCAAGCGCGCTGAGGCCTTCCGGCGAGATTCGAAGGCGTTGGCGGACGAGGTCAAGAAGAGCTATCCCGATCTGGAAGATTTCGGCGGAACGACATCGATGCGCTTCGAACTCCGGCCGGAGGCGGAGATCTCTGTTCCTCGCAAGGAGATCACGGCCTGGGGCGACAACGAACTGACCTTCAAAGACGCCACGGTGTTCGAGGGTCTCCTCGAGTCGGCCATGGTCAAGCTTGTCGTGGATGAGATCGATCTGCAGGAGTTCTTTTCCAGATCAGAGCATGGTGGGGCGGACCGGGATGCGGCGGAAGCGGGTGTTTTTCGTTACGTCCCTGAGGTGCAGGAGGCCTTTGTTCGCCGCCGGGAGGAAGGGCGAGCCGAGTTCGAATCAAAAAAATCGGCATGGGAGCGCAAGCATTCGGGGAAGACCTTTCCAGAGCCGGCCTACCAGGGGTACGACAAGGTTTATTTGGACAAGCTTCACGCTCATGAGGGAGGGTCCCACGAAGGGGACGAGAAGCACGGTGTGGGTGGGGGTGCGGACGCGGGTGGAGCGGGGGGGGGGCACGGCGGCCATCCTACGGTGGAAATCCCCTACCAAGACATACGGTTCTTCTCCAGCTACACGCCGAAGAAGAACACCTATTACGCCATTTATTTCACGCTGACGGGCTTGCACGGGCTTCACGTATTGGGGGGGGCGCTGGTGCTCAGCTTCTTTCTCATTTTCGGGAAGTCACTTTACCGGAAGAACCCCGAGCACCTGGCCAACCGCGTCGAGGTGGGAGGCTTGTTCTGGCACTTTGTGGACCTGGTCTGGATATTTCTGTTCCCGATACTCTATTTAATGTGATCTGCGATTTGAGTGTGCTGAAGACTTGTTGCCATGGCTGAGACTCCCGAAGAAATTCGCAAGCACATCCGCCTCTATTGGGGCGTGGGCATCACGCTGCTGGTGTTTACCGTAATCACGGTGGTGGTGGCGAAGATTACGCCGAGCATCACCATCGGGTTGCTCATCGCCACGTTCAAAGCCGGGCTGGTGGCCCTCATCTTCATGCACCTCAATTCGGAGAAGCCGATGATCTACAAGATCTTGTTCTTCACCGCCATCTTTGCGGCCGGACTCCTGTGGTTGTTCATCTGGTCGTTGAAGGATCCCATTATGCGCTGATGCCATGTCTCTAAAAGGATTTCACATCGTATTCATCTCCGTATCAGTTCTGCTGACGCTGGGGTTTGCTCTGTGGTGCCTCTCGATTCCTGAAAGCGGCCGGGATCCGGTGGTAACATGGATGGGCTACGTCAGCGGAGCCGGCTGCGCCGGGCTGTTGATCTACGGCATTTGGTTTCTGCGCAAAGCCCGCAGCATTATTGTTTGACGATGAATTTCTTGTTGGCATGTCCCGTTTGCTTCGGAGCCCCTGGTCACCAGACCACGGAGGCCCTGGGTTGGGCCGTCCTTTTTATGCTCGGAATCCTGATCCCCGTGCTCGGGGGCTTCCTCAGCTTCATGATCTACCTGGTTCGCCGGGCCCGAAAGTCGGGCCTTGGCGGTGAGCCGTGAATTCGAACCTTTGCTTCTAGGTCCTGTGCGCATTATCGACTGGCTACAAATCGGCGTAAACGCCTCCGAACACGGAGCGCAGGTAGACGCCATGAACGAGTTTATTCACTTGTTCATGGCCGTGCTCTTCGTGGGATGGTCGGCGTTCATCGTCATTGCCCTATTTCGTTTTCACCGCAGCAGGAATCCGAAGGCGGACTATTTGGGAGTGAAGTCTCATGCCTCGTCCCACCTCGAAGTGGGCGTGGTCATCGTCGAGGCAGTATTGCTCTTGGGCTTTGCCTTTCCGTTCTGGAAACAAAGGGTAAAGGACTGGCCCACGGGGCCAGACGTGGTGCATGTGCGGGCCGTGGGCTATCAATTTGGGTGGTTCTTTCATTATCCCGGTCCGGACGGGCAATTCGGGCGAGTGGATCCTGATTTCTATGCGACGCATCCGGTAGCGTTGGATTTGCAGGATCCAGGATCGAAGGATGATATTGTGGTTCCGGGAACGCTGACGATTCCCGTGGATCGACCCTGTGTCATCGATGTGACCTCGAAGGACGTGATTCACAATCTCGCTATCGTACCCATGCGAATCGCGCAGGACGCCTTTCCGGGGCAGGAGGTTCCCATGTGGTTTACCCCGACGAAGAAAAGCGTGGACGGGCCGTGGGAGATCATCTGCGGTCAGCTTTGTGGAGCCGGGCATTCTCAAATGAAAGCGTTCATCGAGGTGATATCCGAGGAGGATTGGGCGAAATGGTTGGAGGAACGGACTCCCAAACCCGCGGCTCCGGACGCGGAGGTCACCGTGGCGAAGACGGCGGCGCTCCCGTCGCCCGAATGAGGGGCGCTTGCCTCGGTGGACCGGTTCTGGGCCGCCGGAGAGAGAGGTGATGAGAGTTCACAGTCATCGGAAGGGACTGCATCGCTTGGCAGTCTTCGCGGCGCTGTGGGGAGTAATTCTGATCAAGTGGGGAGCCGTGGTGACGACGGAGAACGCGGGAATGGCGTTTCCCGACTGGCCTCTCAGCAATGGTTCTGTGAATCCGGAGGGGTGGCTTCAGGTCTGGCCCATGTTCCTCGAACATGGGCACCGGATCCTCGGCGCTGGGATGGGGATTTTGATCATCCTCCTCGTAGCTTGGGCGTGGCTTTCCAAAAGCAGCCGCTTCGTTGTGGGGCTGACCATTGCGGCTCTAGCCGCCGTGATTTTCCAAGGCGTCATGGGAGGAATGCGGGTGGTGCGGATTTCTGATGCATTCGCCATCTTTCACGGTTTCTTCGCTCAAGTCTTTTTCTGTTTGCTGCTGCTCATCGTGATGGCCACGGCTCCGGGTTGGCCCGGGGGCGGGCGTTTGTTTCCCGCGGAAAGGCGAGGAGGCCTGCGCGCGAGAGCCTTGCTATTGTTAGGAGCGGTGGGAGCGCAGCTTTTTCTTGGAGCAGGGGCGCGTCATCTGCATCGGACGGGTCTGGTGGCGACGGATTATCCGACGATGAACGGAGAGTGGTTGCCTTCCTTGGAATATCCTGAGGTGGCTTTCCATTTCTTTCACCGCTGGTGGGCCTTTGCCGTTTTGGCCGCAGCGGTTGCCTGCGTGGAGTTTCTCCGGCGCAGCGGAGGCGACCGGGCTTTTCTGAGGACGGCGTGGGCAACGCTCGCCTTGATTGTGGTGCAGATGCTTTTGGGGATCGGCGTGGTGCTCATGGGTTCTGCGGATTCGAAGAATCTGTGGGTGACGACCCTCCATGTCTTGAACGGGCTGGCCGTTTTGGCTGCGGCTTTTGTCTTGTGTGTGCAGAGCATTCGGGCGGCTCCCCGAGGCCCGCTGCTGGCGGATTCCGGCGAACCGGAACAGCGTGAGAGGAGAAGCGTGCCGGAAGCGGCCGGTTGAATCCGGTGAAGACGGTGATGAAGTCGCAATGGATGGACAGGGCGGAAAGCGCCGGGATTTCGCGCGGGGATTTGGTCGAACTGACCAAGGCGCGGTTGAGCATGCTCGTGGTGATCACGGCCTTGGTGGGGTATCTGCTGGCGGTGCGGACGGGCCGTTTCGACGGGTGGATCTTGTTGCACTTGCTCCTGGGCACCACGCTGGCGGCCTTTGCCTCCGGGGTATTCAATCAGATCCTGGAAGCGGACGCGGATGGGCGGATGCGGAGAACCTCGAACCGGCCGCTTCCGGCGCGACGTGTGAACCCGACGCTGGCGTTTGCCATTGGTTGGTTTTTGGCGGTCATCGGGTTGGTCCACCTCCTGATTAAGGTGAATCCGGCGGCGGCCCTGCTGACGGCGGCGACCCTTGGGATCTACATTTTCGTCTACACGCCGCTGAAAAGGGTGTCGAGTTTGAACACTTTGGTGGGGGCGGCAGCCGGAGCGCTTCCTCCCTTGGTGGGTTGGGCCGCCGGCGGCGGAAGCCTGACTGGGATCGAGGCGGGGTTTCTCTTTGCCTTGTTATTCTTGTGGCAATTGCCGCATTTTCTGGCGATCAACTGGATCTACCGGGAGGAGTATGAGAGGGCCGGGTTCGTGATGTGGTCAAACGGCGATGCTGACGGCTCGCGCACGGCGCGGTTGATGCTTTTTTTCAGCCTGCTCTTGGCGGGGCTGATGTTGGTCCCGGCAGTGCTGGGGTTCGCTGCTGGCTGGTTTGCCGCAGCCGGGCTCGGTCTAACGGGATGGATGGTGTTTTTGACGTTGCGTTTTATGCGATCCAGGCGGAAGGAAGACGCCAGGGCGGTTTTTCTCTACACTCTATTGTATTTGCCGGCTTGTTTGCTGATTCTGCTGGCGGCCTGGCGATAGGAACCGGCGCGAGGGCTTTTGATTATGGATGGAGAACGAAGAAAAATCATCGGCATCTGGGCCACCGTAGGCTTGGTCATCGTGCTGGCCGTGGTGGGAGGCCTGTTGGTGCCTCAGGCGTACCGCAAGTATGAGCAGGGGGCCGGGCGCACGCTGCCAAACATCCAGGCTCTGGAACGGGATCTCGAAGTGGTGGAACAGAGCGGACGGACGGTGCGTTTCGGGGAATTGCGCGGGAAGATCTGGGTGGTGGGTTACGTTTTCACCACTTGTCCGGGAGGTTGTTTGGGATTGACTCAGGAAATGGCGAGTTTGCAGAAGGAGTTTGCCGGAGACCCGGACCTCCATTTTGTATCGGTGAGCGTGGATCCGGAACACGACCGGCCGGAGGTGTTGCGGGAATGGACGTCGAAGAGCGGGGTCGGAGGAGAGAACTGGTGGTTTGTGACTGGAGACGCCAAGGAAATTCGCAACTACATGGCCAAGTATTTCCGGTTCCCGGTAACGGAGAACACCGATCCCGAGACGGTGGCGCAGCAAGGGCGTTGGGTGCACGACACCCGGCTGGTGGCGGTGGACCGGCGCGGGATGATCCGGGGATACTACGACGTGCTCAATCTGCGCAGCGGGGACATTTACCGGAAGCAGTTGTTGGAGGACATCGCCTTGCTCAAGGCGGAACCCATGCCCGCGGGCTCCGAGGAACGCGAGCCCAGCCTATGACTTCGCATCTGGCCGTCGATTTGAGCCAGGTCCCGCCGTGGGTCTTCGACTTGCCGCCGGTCAACGCGTCGTTGAACGTGACGGCGACGGTGTTGTTGCTAGTTGGTTGGTTCTTGATCCGGGCGGGAAAGAAAAGGGCGCACGCCCTGTGCATGATCGCGGCCCTGGCCGTGTCCGCGGCGTTCCTGACTTGTTACTTGGTCTATCATTTCCAACTGCAACATCATGCCGGGGATGCCTCGATCCGGTTTACCCATGGCGGGCCAGTGCGCGGGCTTTATTTCTTTATTCTGCTGACCCATGTGGTGTTGGCCATAGTGAATCTGCCATTGATCGTGTTGACGGTCTGGGCGGCGGCGGCGGGAAAGTTTGAGCGTCACAGGAAACTCGCGCGATGGACATGGCCGAGCTGGTTTTACGTATCGGTGACGGGGGTGGTTGTGTATCTGATGCTCTACCGGTGGTTTCCCTCGGAGATGTTGGAGCAGATTCCGCGGCGGTGACCCGTAAGTGGCTGAACCGGGAATCGCCAAATGAGGCGAGAACAGGGGAAGTGTGGAAGGCATCAAGAAATGGCGCCTGATCGCTGAAGGCGGAAGCAGCGGAAGGAGCCGAAAACAATTTCAGCCCGCCAGATTCTCACCGGACAAGGGAAGCCCATCGCGGAAAGGCTGCCCCCTGGCCCGTCAGGTCTGAATTCTCGTCCCAGGTGGGACGAGAATTCATCAAATGCGATCACTACTCTCTGAGGGATTTGGTTGGCAGGATGCGGAAACCGAATGCGGAAACCGGAGGGGGAGCCGGAGATGGGCAGCCCGCAGGGCTGTCCAAAGGGGGAGCGAAGCGAGGCAAATCTGCGAGTCCCCGGCGAATGTGGATGGGAACGCTACCTTACCTGGAGTCCAAGTCTTGTTCGAGGATAGCGGCCAAGCGGCGGCAGAAGTCTTCTTCGCGAGCCATGGGGCGGCCCAGGACGCGCTGAATAGTCAAGACGCCCCAGCCGGAGTTGGCTTCGACAAGGAGGGGGCCGTCCGCAGTGATGGCGATGTCCCAGCCTATGCTGGGCAGGCCAGTCATGGCGGCTTGGGCGCGTCGAGCTAAAGCCATGGCGTCGTGGAGACCGGGGAGCGTGAAGCCGGTGATGGCTGCGCCGGTATCGGGATGGCGATCATGACTGCCGCCAAGAGCTTCCTTGCCGGTTGCCGGTCCCAGCCGGGCGCTGGCCGGATCGACAGCCGAGGCGATGCCGCCGCCGCCGGAACGCATATTGTCGGAGGCATGCCCTCCGATGGGCAGATTGAAGCGGGGAAACCAGGCCGAGGGGTTTCCATCGGGTTCTCGCAGGGTGATGACGCGCAAGGTGGCGAGCGCTCCGCTGGAGAGCGGGACCAGGCCGGGATGCATGGCGATGCGCGGTTGGAGAATGAGGTCGCCTCGCGCGGATCGATCCTTCAGGTGCTGCGTCAATTCGGCAGGCGAGAAGGCGCTTCCATCGAATCCGCGGTAGCCGCCGCCTTTGGGAATGGGCTCGAAGATTTCGATGCCCCGGCCTTGGGCTCCCCGATCTGGTTTGGCCACGAATGCGCAGGATGGGGGGAACAGGCTGTCGCCTGTTGGCGACCAGACTCCGCCGCGGAGAAGCCCCAGGGTGGGAATGCAGGGAAGTTGGTGTTCGAGACAGAAATCTGCGAAGCAGCTCTTGGAATTCTGCACATCGAACCACGTGCGATCACAGGCGAGGGCGTTGAATAGAGGATAGGTTTCGAAATCGTAGAGGTATTCGGCCGGATGACCGCGGCGTTCGTAAAGCCGAAGGACATAGTAGGACTCAGGCGGGACCGAATAGAGAAGGGCGAACTGGGTCATTTGGCTCCATTGTCGCAGGGGCGACAAGCCCAAATCACGGCGGCAACCTTCACCGTAGTCGCGATAGCAAGCGCGGGCGGCCTGGAGAGCCCGCCAAGGCCAGATAAGGCGCCGGCCGGCGAGTTTGAGGCGTGCGGGTCCCCGGTGCTGATTTCGGACGAAGCGGTTGCAAGCGCGATGGATCGGCCCGGCGGCTCCGGCGCTGCGGGCGTAGGAAATCCAGCCTTGGAAGAGGGGCGGGTGATACTTGCTAGGGTCACTCACAGGTCGGCCAGAGTCAGGAAAAGCAAATCGGCACGGGACGAGAACTCTGAAGAGACCTAGGACTCGGCCAGGGTCCAGGGGGCGCGCATGGGCCGCGACTTCATGGCGGCGGCAGCGGGGTCGTCCGGAAAGTCTTCGGTTTGCGGATCCCAACGCAGGCTGCGACCTGTCAACATGGCGATGTTGCCCAGGTGGAGAATGGTGGAGAGCCGGTGTCCCTCCTCGGCGGGAAGGTAGGGTTGAGAGCGAGTCTTGACGCAGTCGAGAAAATTCCGGTGCTCGCCGTCGGGACAAGTGAAAAGCCGGAGGTCGCCGGGGCCAAGGGGGGCGAGGATTTCGGGAGAACTGGCCTGAAGGGGCTCGTCCCATCCGGCGTTGCCGATCCATCCGTCGCTGCCCTCGAAGCGGAGACTCGTGCCCCCGGACTCGACGAGGAGGTCGACTCCATTGGCGTAGCGGTAGTGGAGTTGATAGTCGATGAAGGTGTTGTAGGCGCTGCCCTCATTGATGGTGCCTTTGCCTTGGACTTGGACAGGCCCGGTGCGTTCGGTGTCGTTGGCCCACTGGGCGGTGTCGATCTGGTGAGCGCCCCAGTCGGTGAGGAGTCCACCGGAGTAATCCCGGATCTGGCGCCAGCGCATGGGTTCGGTGCGCAGAGGAGTATAGGGGGCCTCCGGGGCGGGTCCGAGCCAGAGATCGTAATCGAGATCGGCGGGGACGGGCGCGGGCTCCTCGCTGGGCCAGCGGTCGCCGGCGGGAAGACGGACGCGAATGGTTTGAAGTTTGCCGATGCGTCCATTGCGGACGAGTTCGGCCATGCGGTGGTAAACGGGCAAGCTCCGGTCTTCGGTCGAGGTCTGAAAAACGGTCTGATGTTTTTGCACGGCGCCGGCAAGGATCCGTCCTTCCTCGATGGTCAGGGTCGGCTTCTCGCAGATGACGTCTTTGCCGGCGCGGATGGCCAGGAGAGACATGAGGACATGCCAATGATCGGGCGTGGAGATCATGACAGCGTCGATATCCTCGCGGGCGAGGAGTTCGCGGAAATCGCGGTAACAGCCGCAGTCCTGGTTCTCGTTCCAGCGATTGACGATGTCTCGCGCCTGTTCTCGTCTGCTGCGGAAGACATCGCAGACGGCAAGGATGTGAGCATCCTTTTGCTGCAGAAACATATTCAGATTTCGGTGGGTTCCGTGGTCGCCTACGCCGATGAGGCCGAGGGTGATGCGCTTGCTGGGGGCTTGCTGACCAAAGAGGCGGGCGGGCAGGAAGGTGGGAATCCCTGAGGCGGCGGCGGTTTGGAGAAAGCGGCGGCGTCCGGGGCTGGCGGGGAAGCTTCGAGACATAGCGGTGGGGGTTTCTAGGGAGAAAGAGCATCCATAGCGCAGCCAGCGCGGGTTCGCCAAGACGGAGGGCTCGAAACGGGGGCGGAAATCCTGGGAGAGTTTCGAAGGAGCTTCAAGAAGATGAGCGGCGAGACTGAAAGTCCTCGAGATCCCGGCGCTGTATCTCGAAGCGGGCGGCGCAGCGGGGGCATTGGACGGTTACGGAGGCGTCGCCGGCAAAGAGATCGTCGATGACCTCGCCGGAAAGCGCTGCCAGGAGCGGGTAAAGGCGATCGATGGTGCAACCGCAGTCGTAGGCGTAGCGGCGTTGTTCGAGGAGGGCCACTTCATTGGTGTCTGGGATGGCCCGGACGCTTTCCGTATCGAGATCTGCGAACCAAGTCATGTCGCAGCCGGGCTGGGCCGAGACCATGGCATAGTTCTCCGGGCCGAGCTGGAAGAGGCGCGCCGGACGTTGTTCGCTTTGCAGGTAGTAGGTTTCCACCGCTTCGAGAATGCCGCTGCTGTCGAGTTGCACGGTGCTTTGGCGGAGGGGATGGGGGGGAGAGGTCACCTGGGCGTGGAGGATGTCGTAGGGCATCTCCCGGATGTCTTCGGTGAAGACGCGTCCGACCACATTCCCTTCGAGGCTGTTGCCGGTGACGAAGAGGTTGAGGGGTGGTTGGCGGAAATGGAGGGTCCAGGCGGAGACTTCGCGCCAGGGCCGGGAGGCGAGGTGGAGGGTAAGGGCGGCCAGCGCCTCCTTGAGCAGGCGATCGGGTCCGGGTTCGATCTGGAGTCCGTGCTGGAGGAGGTGGAGGTAGTAGTCTTCGTAGAGACCGGAGAAGTTTCCCCGGGCCAAGAGGGCGTTGCGGCGGCGGACGAAGTGGGCGCCAACCTCGACGCGGTTGAGTCGGGCATCGGGCTTGTTCATGCCTTGGAAAGGTAGGGCCAAGCCCAGCGGGCGCAGGAGAAATTTCCCATTTTCGCATGGGAACCGGGTCCGCGCCCTTGGCGACAGAGGTATTGCCGGAATGCGGCGCGCGGCGCCTGGCGACGAAATGCCATGAAAAGTCCGGCTCAGGAAAAGGCGGCGGACGGGCGGGGAACCGGAATCTGCCTGATTTCGCAGCCGTTTCGTGAATTTCGTGGTTTTCAACTCACGGACAGCCCTTCTACGATGCGAAGCCGTCATGAAAGACCACCCCCTTCCCGATATCCGCAACCTTGCCGTCGTCGGCCATGCCGCCTCCGGAAAGACCACGCTCTGCGAGGCCATGCTGGCCAACTGCGGCGTCATCAACCGAATGGGCAGGATTGCGGATGGCAACACCGTTTCGGATTACCACGAAGACGAACGTGCGCATTTGATCTCGATGCACGCTTCGCTCCTGCGCGCCGAATGGCTGGACAAGGAGTTGACCATTATTGATTGCCCGGGTTATCCGGATTTCATCGGGGACGCCTTGGGGGCGCTGCGGGTGGCTGATTTCGCCCTAATCGTCATCGACGCGGTGGAAGGAGTGGGATTCGGGACGGAGAAGATGTGGAACGAAGCCACGCGCTTCGGAATTCCGAAGTTTTTCGTGATCAATGGGGTGGACCGTGAGAACTCGGATTTTGCGAGAGTGCTGGAGCAGGTGCGGGCGACGTTTGGGGAGAGGGTGTTTCCTTTGACGGTTCCTCTGGACGAGGGGCAGGGTTGCCGGCGGTATCTCGACGCCATGCGCAGTGAGGTGGTCGTTTACAAGGACGATCAAAGCGGGAGTTTCGCAGAGAAGGAAGCCGGGGAGGGGGAGCAGGAGCGGGTCGAAGAAATGCACAAACATTTGGTGGAGTATGTCGCCGAATCCGACGAAAAGTTGCTGGAGCTTTTCTTTGAACAGGGTGGATTGTCCGAGGAGGAGCTGCGAGAGAATCTCCACGAGGCCATTCAAAGCGGGACCTTTGTCCCGCTCTTCGCCGCGGCGGCGGAATCGAACACCGGAGTGACGCGCCTTTTGGATTTTCTGGCCAAGTTTGGCTCTTCGCCAGTCGATCGGAAGCGGGTGACTGGAGTTTCGGAATCGGGCGAGCCGGTCGAAGTGGACGTCGAGGGCCAGGAGCCGGTCTTGTTTATCTTCAAGACCTTGGTCGAGGAACACGTCGGGGCGCTCTCGTTCTTTAGGATTTACTCTGGAGAGCTGAAGGCGGGGACGACTCTGCGCAACGTCGTGCGCAATTCGGACGAAAGGATTGGGCAGATTCTTTTGCCTAACGGAAAGAAGCGGGAAACGACGGACCATCTTCGTTCAGGCGAGATCGGAGCGTTGGTGAAAATGAAGCGGACGCATACCAATGACACGCTGTGCGGCGCGCGTTTCCCGGTCATTCTACCGGCCATCGAGTATCCTCACCCGAGCATCCACGCGGCCCTGCTGGCGGCGTCCAAGGGCGACGAGGACAAGATCGCGGAAGGGCTGGCTCTGGTGCGGGAAGAGGACCCGGCGCTCGTTTTTCGCGTTGATCCGGAATTGCGGCAGACCATTCTCTCCGGCCTGGGCGAGCAACACTTGAGGTCCGTGGTGGAAACCCTCAAGCGCCGCGCCAATGTCGATATCGCCTTGGTGAAGCCGCGCATTCCTTATCGCGAAACGATTCGCCGCAAGTCAGAGTCGAAATACCGCCACAAAAAGCAGACCGGGGGAGCGGGACAGTTTGCGGAAGTATGGATGCGCATTGAGCCGGCTCCTCGCGACAGCGGTGTGGAATTCGGACATTCTTTGGTGGGGAACAATGTCGATCGGGGATTCGTGCCGTCTGTGGAAAAGGGAGTGCGAGCATCGACTCACGAGGGAGTCCTCGCCGGCTACCAGGTCTGCGACGTGAAGGTGGATTTCTACGACGGGAAACAGCATCCGGTGGATTCCAAAGACATCGCTTTTCAGATCGCCGGGCGGGAGGCCTTCCGCGAAGCATTTTTGAACGCGGAACCGCATCTTTTGGAGCCTATTTTGAGCATCGAGATCCGGGTCCCAGACGACACCCTGGGGAGCGTGTTGGGCGATCTTTCCTCGCGCGGCGGCCGTGTGTTCGGCACGGAGACCGAAGGGCGCTATCAGGTGGTCAAGGCGGAAGTGCCTCAGCGGGTCATGTACGCTTATGCCACCGACTTGCGATCGCTGACCGGCGGGCGAGGTCAGCATATGGAAACCTTCTCGCATTATGAAGACATGCCGCGCGACATGGAACAAAAAGTAATCGCGGAGGCAAAGAGTGGATCGAACGAGGCCTGAGCGAGGCGGTGTGTTCCGGGGGATGCCCCATGTGGACTGCGTTGCGCTTGCCTTAGGCTTGAACAGGGTGTACTCACCCAGCCCTGCGCCTTCGGCTGCGCGGGCGTTGCCGTCGCTGCGCTCCGCCCTTTTCGGGCAGTCCCTTCGGGCAGCCCGTTCGGGCCGGCTGTCTCGCTGGGCTCGGCTGTCCGCATGGGGCTCGCTGGCTCCTCGCGAGGAAGCAGTGTGCAGTGTGAGAAATGCGGCTTTGCCAGGACATGGAAGAACTCGATCGCATCGGACCGGAGCAGGTGGATTCCTGCCCTTGTGACGAGATTATCGATGTGCGAAGTCCGGCGGAATATGCTGACGACCATGTGGAAGGGGCGCTCTCTCTGCCGGTTCTCGACGACGGGCAGCGCGAGCTTATCGGGCGGCTTTACCGGAATCATCCGTTTCAGGCCCGAAGGGCCGGCGCCGCATTGATCGCACGGAACGCGGCGCAGCATTTGGAAGGGCATTTTGCCGGGAAACCTCCTGTTTACCGGCCGCTGGTGTATTGCTGGAGGGGGGGCCAACGTTCCTCCAGTCTGGGAACGATTCTGCGAGAAGTGGGATGGCGAACGGCAGTTTTGGAGGGCGGTTACAAGGCCTATCGCGCTTACCTGTTGCAGGATTTCGAGAAGATCATCCGGGAGGGCGGTCTGCAGTTCCGGATCGTGGCGGGGCTAACCGGATCGGGAAAGACGTCTTTTCTGCGCTGGATGGGAGAGCAGGGACATCAGGTGGTGGACTTGGAAGGTCTGGCGGGGCATCGCGGTTCCATTCTGGGAAAAGAACCGGGAGCAGAACAGCCTTCCCAAAAGCGTTTCGAGAACCGGCTTTGGCAGGTGTTGCGACGGATGCGCTCTGACCGGCCGGTGTATTTCGAGTCCGAAAGCAACCGGATCGGTGAGGTCCACATACCTGCACCGCTGTGGGCCCGGTTGCGCGAAGCCGAATTGATCGAGATCGAGGTTTCGCGCGAGGTTCGGACGGGCTTTCTTGTTTCCGAGTATGGGCATTTTGCGCGGGATCCCGGCTTGCTTCTGGACGGTGTCCGGGCTCTGCGCGAGCGGGTTGGGGGAGAGCGGGTTCGGGACTGGGAAGAGCGCATCGCCCGCGCCGATTGGGAGGGGTTCGTCGCGGGCATCCTGGAGCAGCATTACGATCCCGCCTACCTGAGGTCGCGGGAGCGGATATTCCGGGAACCCCTGATGCGCGTTCCCATTGCGGAGGTGTCGGAAGCGGCCTTTGCGCGGGTGGCGGAAGCGCTCAGCGGCATTGAGGGAATGCGCTAGCCTACATTCTCTTTCTAACGAACCAGTATGGCCCAGTCTTGCCCGGGATCGGAAGGGGGTTCGCCGAGGGAGACCTGACCTGGTCCGCGGATGCGGGCGACGGATCCCTCTTGGAGTTCGCCTCCCGCCCGCGGATCGAACCAGCGGACGTCAAACTCCCGGTCTGCGGCATCAGCCAGATTGAGATCGCAGGCGCCGCCTCCGGGCAGGTAGACGGCATAGAGGTCTCCGGGGGCGGCGAGACAGTAACGGGAGTTGTCGTTTTCCGGATTGCCAACCAAGTCGTACCGGCAAGTCATGGAAGCGAAGGGGAGGCCATTGTCTTGGAAGAACGCAAGGGCGTAGCGGCAATAGTCCCAACTGCGGTCCCTGCTTCGGAAATCCTCGCAAAGGAGGTCGTTCTCGGGCAGTTCGTACCCGAAATAGTACTCCACGCCGGCTCCTCCGGCCATGAGGTTTCCCCAGAGGCAGAATTTGCGGATCTCGTGAAGGGTGTAGTCGTTCCCGCCCTGCCGGGCGACGCCGTCGTGGCCCTGGTAACCAGGATCGGGCGGGACTCCATGGCTGGCCGGGTTTTGTTCATCGTTGGCGACGACCCAAGGCCGGCCGGCTCCGGCCGAGGCGCGAACCCAGTGGAGGGTGCGCTGGTGGGCCTGACTCCAGGAGTTCTGGAGCGACACGCCGCTGAGGAGGGAGCCCTCGCCGAGCAATGGATTGTAGACTTGATCCTGCTGCCCCGGATAGGTGTGAACCACGATGGGATGCCGGTAGGGATCGGTTTGGTGCAGGTAACCGGCCATGTCCCGGAGTTCCTCGGTGGACTGGGTGTTCTCTTCTCCGAGGTTCCAGTTGAGGGCGAGGGCATGGGCGAAGCGGGCGATCAGTTCGCGGCAGTAGAGCCGCCGTTCGGGCCCGAGCGAGCCGCCGTCGAGTGATTCGGGGACGCGCGTCCGGCGGCGGCCATCGCCAGTGCGATCGTCGTCGATCTCATTTTCTTGCATCTTGAAATGTAGATAGAGACCGAGGGAAGCGGCGTGATCGAAGACGATGCCCCACTGGTCGAGCTTGGAGCAGTCATAATGGAATTTGGCGTTCCTTTCGACGAAGGGCCAAACATTGTCGCCGTCCCCGCCGGGGTTGTAGGTTAGGAAGCTGAAGGCGTTGAGGCCCTTCGAAGCGAGGTAATTGAGGGCTCCGATGAGGCCTTTGCCTTTGCCGTCTTGCCAGGAGGGATCCCCGATGCGCCAATCATGGAGATGAGGTTCCCATGTCTTGAGGGGACCCTTTCCAGGCGAGTGGGCTGTGGTTCCGTCGAAATCGACGTAGGCGAGCAGGGTTTCCGGGGCATCTGGCCCGGCCTTGAGGAAATACCCGCCGGAAGCGGCGAACTGGAGGTGGTGTTTATCCACGTAGCGAAGGCGCCCGCGCGAGAATGGCGCTGGTTCGGAGTCGAGGGACGGTTCGACGGTGAAGTGTCCGCTGAGGCCATCGTAAGGGGCCCAGGGTTCGCCTTTCTCTCCGCCCACGGCAGCGAGTTCTCCGCGCACGAAAGAGATGCTGTAATTCCAGAGTCCCGGCTTATCGGGACTGAGGTGGGCGCGCCAGATACGGCCGGCTTCGGCGGACGTGTTTGCGGCGGAGCCGTCAGCGGCGAAGTAGCCAGGGACCATATACGTGGGTTCGCCGCTGGAGTGCGTGAAGCGGACGTTGAAGGCGCAGCCCGTGAAAGGATTGGGATCGGCGTCGCGCTCGCGTGCGAACGGGCCCTGAAGAGAAAGGGTGACCTTATGCCAGGGCCGGAGAATTCCCGAAACGGCGACCGAACCATCGCCGTGGGCGCGATCCTCCGGAGCTGGCGCGGACTTGGCGGCGGCGTCCCGGTCGAGATTCTCTTGGATCCACCCTGCGAGGGTGCTGCTGCCGCGGCCGTAACCGCCGGGGAGGTCGCGGAGGTCGCGGGTTTGCACGGCGGGCGGTGGACCCCAGTGATTGGGAAAGGCCGGCGCAGCGGGCTCTTCCTGCAGGTTCGTTAGGCAGACCGGAGGCGTCCCGGTGAATGTTAGGAAGACAAGGCCGGCGGAGAGCAGGGGCAGCGGAATAGGACACATGACGTGAGAGCCGGTTTCTGGTTCAAAGGCCCGCCTCAAGCGGCGCGATCGCGAAGAATCAGGCTATTACCAGCGTTTGCAACCCAAGTCCGGGAGGGCGGTCTTCGAGGCTACGGCGAGGGGAACAGCGGCTGGATTCGGGGAGGCGGGCTGCAAGCGGCAAGCCCGGCAAGTTGCGTTGATTTTTTTGCCTTTTTGCACTTGTCGAATTTGGGTGCGGCGTCGCAAAATAAAGAAGTCGTGCGGCGTTGTCGCTCGGGCTTCGTCCGGGGAGTTCCTGCCCGGACGGAGCCTCGCGCCGCCGCATGGCCCTTTCAACCCCCCGAATCGAAATGATCAGGATTCCCTGTTTGCACCTTTGTCGCCTCGTTTTTCCCGTCGCGCTGGCCACTTTCTCGGCCGGCACACCGGTGTATCTCGGCGCTCAGGAATTGAACGAAGGCATGGTCGCCTATTGGCCCATGGACGAGATTCTCGGCGGAAAGACGCCGGATATTGCCCGCGGCTACGATATGACTGCGGTGAATCTGACGGAGAACGACTTGACTCCCGGACGGTTTGGAAACGCAATCGCTTTTGTGGCTTCACGGCAGACCCTGCTGGAGCGGACCCACTCACCGGCCGACGAGCTTCCGGCGAACAAGCACGACACGTTCACCCTAAGCATGTGGGTGAAGGTGAAAGGAACAGGCCAGACCGATTTGCGTTTATTTTCGGAAGGCTCAGATACGGACAACAACCCGTTGTTCAATATCGGCACGGACAGCGTCGGCGCTACCGACGTGGTGGATTTGTTCATCCGGTCGGCGGGTCAGCCGGCGATGGATCACCTGAAGTCGGCGAGCTTGGCCCTTGACGATCAGTGGCGGCATTTGGTGTGGGTCCAGGACGGGACGGATGCATTGCTTTATGTGGATGGCGCTCCAGACGCCACGTTATTCACGACGGACCCGCCGGTTTCGCCAACGCAGCGCTTTACAGGCACGCAGGCGTTGAAGAACACGACGATCGGGGGGATCCGCCGGGCTGGTCCCTCGCATTGGTCGACGGGGCTGATTGATGACGTGGCTATCTGGAGCCGGGCCTTGACCGGAGCAGAGGTTAGCCAACTCTTCACCGAGGGAACGCCGGAACCTCCGGAGCTAGTTCAACCGCTGGCGATCCGTACCTTCCGGGCGGAACGGTTGAAGGTGGCGCGAGGGGAAGAGGCTATCCTGATCTGGGAAGGCAACCGCGACGCGATGTTTTCCATCGATCAGGGAATTGGTCCGGTGGACGATGTGACGGTGCTCGGCGCCGGGAGCATACCGGTCACGATCGAGGAGGACACTGTGTTCACAATGACGGCTACGCGCAACGGCGAAGAAGTGTCCGCCCAGGTCGAGATCATCGTGCGCGATGGCGTCGGCCCGGGATGGGTTTTGTTCGACGATTTCGATCTGTGGCCGGACGGAGGAGTGTTGCGAGACGTGGCCAATCCTTACTGGGTGAACCCGGGGAACGACCCGGGATTTCTGGTGCACAGCGACGCGGGCAATCACTACATCAGCACCAAGTCGATTCCGCCGCAGCAGACGGTCTTTACCGACCTGGGGACCTACCGGGTTCGCGATGGCGAGGAGCGGACCGGTTATTTTCGCTTCCGGTTGTCGGAGGACAACGGCGGTGTGGATTATCTGGTGGGGATGACGAACAAGGCGATCCGGGGACAGGGATTCGATGTGGATACGGACAGCGACCTGGGCGCGGTGGTGCGCATCCATCGGCTGGACGGGCAGGCGGAAGGCGAGATCGGGGTGGGAACGGGGGCGACGGTGTATGCGGACAACTACCCTGTGCAGAGCGGCGTCTGGTATAAACTGTGGTTTGATGTTGTGAACACGGCGGGCGACGCGCAGGACCGGATATCGATCCACGTGTCGGGAGAGGGTGCTCCGGGACGGACGACGCTGTTCGAGAACGTGGCGGGCGACCGGGGGAACATCAACCCTCTGACATTATTCTATATACAGACTAAGGCGGACGATCTGGGGCAGGATTCTGCGTGGTTTGATGATATATTCGTGAGTCGTGAGGGTTTGTTGGAGACGGATCCGTTGGATACCGACGATCCGAATCTGGCGGTGCTTTCACGGGGCATTTTCGAGGATATCGTGCCCGGGCAAGGCCCCTACAACCGGCAGGTTCCGGTCTTCAACATCGGGGCGACCCAGACGTTGAACATCACGGGGACGGCTTTGACGGGACCCGACGCGGCTTTGTTTGCCGTCAACAGCAGTCCGGTTCAGTTGGGTCCTGGAGAACAGGGCGTTCTCGACCTGAGTTTTGATCCCGGCGCGCGCACAGGCGGGGTCGTGGCCTATCTGGAAATCTCTAGCAACGATCAGAGCAATTCCGTGGTCACGGTTGAACTCTCGACGGTGGTGCCCTCGACCAATCAGTTGATCGGGCACTACGCCATGGATGAGACCGACGGCCTGACCATGCTGGATTCGGCCTTGCTCAAGCACGGTCAGTACGCGGAAGTGGGGGGAGGTTCGGTGGACTTGGGGCAACCGGCGCTGGCCACTGGGACGGCCGTGCGGTTTAACGAAGCGGGCGCGGCTGGAGGCGGGTATGGGCAAGTCAGACTTCCGCCGCTGAGGAGCTTCAGTGTGTCCTTGTGGATGCAGGACGACCCGGCGGATTCGGCTCCTTCGACCTTGTTTGCGCGGGGCGTCGCGGAGGCGTCGCCCTTGTTCGCCTTGTTGATTGCCGGGGATGGTTTGTCGTGGTTCACAGCGGACGGACAAGAGGATCTCGCGGGCGTGGTCCCAGTGGGAGAGCCGCACCACATTGTGGTGAGTTACGCCGACGCCAACGGGCCAGACGCGGGAGCGGACCACTTGGCGGTGTATGTGAACGGGATTCAGGAGTTGAGTCTCGACAATCCCCTCGGCATTGCCGACACCGGGGCCGATCCCCTGTTGATCGGTTCCTATTACGGAGCCTTGAGTTTCGACGGCGTGATCGACGACGTGCAGATCTATGCCAAGGCCATCACGGCGGAGGACGTCCAAAGTCTTTATGCCGACCCCGGTTCGGTGCTGGGCGAGGATCTGACCTTGGACAGCGATGGCGATGGCGTGACGGATGCGCAGGAACTTCTGGACGGCACGGACCCGCACCATCCGGACACGGACAGGGATGGGCTGTCGGACGGAGCAGAGAAGGTCGCCGGGACCGATCCGCTGAATCCGGACACGGACAATGACGGATGGAAGGACGGCAAAGAAGTAGCGCTGGGCTATGATCCGCTTGATCCGAACAGTCCGGGCGACGAGGGGCCCGACCCGAATCTGGTGGCTTATTGGCCGCTGGACACCATCGAGGACGGCGAGTCCCCGGACGCGCTGGGTTTGTATCCGTTGACGGCGGTCAATCTGGATGGCTCGGCAATCGTAGCCGGAGCCGCTGGGAGCGCGGTGATGTTCGACGCGGCCAACTCCTCGATGTTGGAGTACATCGCGGAGGCCGGAGAAGAACTTCCGATCAATCTTCATCCCGCGAATTCCGTATCGCTTTGGGTGCGAGCGCAGGGGGAAGGCCAGACGGACCTGAGGTTTTTTGCGGAAGCCAATTCGACCGGGGACAACAACCCCTTGTTCAACATCGGCACGCAGAACAACGGGATGGGCAATACCGTGGATATGTTCATCCGGCCTCCCGGATTGCATGAGTGGTCGAACGCGACGCCTTTGGACGGCGCCTGGCATCACCTGGCTTGGGTGAATACCGGTGGGTCGGGCAGGCTCTACATCGATGGAGTCGCGGACACCAGGGCGACCTGGTCGGTGAATGCCTTTGCGGCTGGATCGCTGGATTCCACTTCGATCGGTGGGATTCGCCGGGCCGCGCCGAGTCATTGGTTTACAGGGGCGGTCGACGACGTGTCGGTGTGGTCACGGGCCTTGACCCTGAGCGAGATTGAAATGTTAGCGGCCGGCACGAGTCCGCTCGAGTTGGACTCCGGGGCGGACGACTTGGACACAGACTTGGACGGCGTCACCGACGCGCAGGAAGCTTTGGATGGAACGGATCCGATGAATCCCGACACGGATGGCGACCGCTTGCCCGACGGGGCTGAGAAGTTGGCGGGAACCAACCCGCTGAACCCGGATACCGATGGCGACGGCTGGCGGGACGCGCGGGAAATCGCTTTGGGTTATGATCCGCTGGACGCGGGGGATCCGGCAGGGGTGACACACGACCCGGATCTGATCGCTTACTGGCCGCTGGATGAAATCGCGGGCGGCATTTCGCCGGATGCCTTGGGCGTCTTCCCTTTGACGGCGGTGAATCTGCCCGACGGAGCTGTCGTGCCCGGTGTGGCAGGGAACGCGGTGGATTTTCAGAATGCGACGCAGACCTTGCTAGAGTATGTGGCGGGGGTATGGGAGGATCTCCCGATCAACCTGCATCCTTCCCAATCTGTTTCTCTGTGGGTGCGCGCGGAGGGGACGGGTCAGACGGATTTTCGTTTTCTCGCCGAGGGCAACACCGCTGGGAACGCCACCCCCTTGTTCAACATGGGAACGCAGAATGACGGAGCGGGGAATGCAGTGGACATGTTCATTCGCGATGCCGCAGGGGCGGGGGCGCACGAATGGTCGACGGGGTTAGCCTTGGATGGCGAGTGGACGCACCTGGCCTGGGTCAATGACAACGGCGCCGGGCGGCTTTACATTGATGGCGTGCCGGACGCGCGTCCAGCTTGGACCACGCGGACTTTTTCCGAGGGGCAGTTGACTGCGTTTGCGCTGGGGGGCATCCGGCGAGCCGCGGCGTCACACTGGTTTACCGGGCAGTTGGATGATGTGTCTCTGTGGAGCCGGGCCTTGTCGCCAGGCGAGGTGGCCGAGCTGGCGGGGGGCACGAATCCGCTGGATCTCGGTATGACGATGCCGGAAGATCCCGATAGCGACGGCGATGGCTCGACCGACGCACAAGAGGTGTTGGCGGGCACGGATCCGAACGACGCGGGCGACTACTTGCGCGTGCTGGACGCGGGACGGACACCCGGCGGAGTGGAGCTGAGCTGGTCCTCCAAGGCGGGAAGAACCTACGACATACTTTTCTCGGCGGATGTGACGCCGGGAAGCTGGGAAGTCATCGCCACGGTAGATGCCGCGGGCGACGCGGCGAGTTACGAGGACACCGACCCTGAGCGCACCAGTCTGGAAGAGGGCTATTACGCGGCACGAGTGCAACCGGAGTGAAGATCGGCTCTGAAGGAACTGTAGCGGAACTCGTGAGAGTTCCGAAGGCCTGACGGGCGGTCTGCATTCTTGCGAAAGCAGCTACGGGGACGGCGCTCCGCGCCGGGAGAGAGCGGCGATGCTCGCCGCAGTCCAAGGGTCTCCGGCTTTCCTCGGCGTTGACTCCAGAGGCGGGTTGGAAAACCCGCCCTCCGTCGCGGCGCCCTCGAGTTCGAAGGGAGGGCGGACATGCCTGACCGCCGATCCAAGGGGAAAGGCGGGTTGGAAAACCCGCCCTCCTTTGCTGCCTTCGAGCCAAAGGGAGGGCGGACATGCCCGACCGCCCTTAAATATGCAGGCGAGTCACAGACGGCGCCGCTGAATTTGATCGGCCGTGACCACGGCGAACATGGAATCTTCATCGGTGGCGAAGACGGCCAGAGGAGGGTCCTCCGAAACGCTGGCGTGAGCGGCGGATCGGATCTCTTCGCCATGGATATGGAAAACCTCAATGTGACCAGGCAGGGCGGCGATCACGGCGCCTGACAGAGTGAACCCCGTTCGCAGTTCTGGTTCATTCAGGGGCAGGCAATGAGGAGGGCCCCAGTTTTCCCGGAAACCGAAAAGTGCGACTCCCCGATCCAAAGATGCCGCGATCCGGACCGGCGCTCCCGTCTGCGAGACACTCAGGTCGCGGATGATTCCCGGGGCGGCCTGAAAGGAGACCTGATCGCGATAGAACCGGCCGAGCTTGTCGCCGAGCGAGAAGAAAAGCTGGCCCCGGGCATAAGCCATCGGGACGCCCTGTCCCGGTGCAGGGATCGACAGGCGCGGGTCAACCGGACCGGCGGAGTGGCTGGCGATGAGATCACCGAGCGGTGAGAATGAGTAAAGGACCCATTCGTCATCAATCTGGGAGAGCACCCAAGCGACGCCTTGAGGAGTGAGAGTCATTCCCAGAAAGCCATCCCGCTCGATCCAGCCGGGGTTCTCTCCGTGGAGAGGGCGGGGGATGTCCTGCGAGGCGGGCAAGGCGGCAGACCAAAGAGCGCCCGCTGCGGGCACAGTGAGAGTTTCCGGGTTGGTGTCCCAGGCATAGGCGAAGCGGGGAGTGATGGCTGCGGGAATCTGATCCGGGGTCACCACGGACTGAGGCGACCCGGTCCAGGTGGATCTCAGAAAGGCCAGGGAGCCCTCGGGACCAATACCCAAACCGCAGATCCCGGTTCGGCCCCGCGGCAGGAACCGCCTCCAATGAATCCGGCGCGGGAGGTCTATGCGGTCGAGGCATGGGAATTTGGCGGAGCGGTGGACCCTGTGGGTGCTCTGGGGATCGGTGTGGCGTTCGAGATAACGTGCGGCGTCCCGCTGGAGGAGCCGGTCTTGCGGCGCCAGATGTGAAATGCTGCGAAGGACGTGCTCGCGGAGTGCGGTCTGGGACCGGCGGAGAGAGCGCGCGGTCAGTTCCCAGGCGCAATCGAGACTGTGGTCGCGGGTGCGCGGGTCCAGGCAGTTTCGTGCGAATCCGGCCAGCAGGCGGATGAGGACTGGGGCTGATTGGACTGGAGAGCATTCCGAGAGTTCCTCGAGGCGCTGTCGCAGCAGATTCCAATCCAGGGTCCTGGCGCGCACTTGCAGCTCTTCGCGCAGGCAATCCTCGGCGTCGTGGGAACTGGGCCAACGCTGCGCCAACAGGGCGATGGCGTCGCTGCGTCTGTCGAGATGTGATTCGAGGATATGGGCGGCCGCGACGTAGTTATGTTGGAGGACGCAGCGGTCCACCGCGCGATGGAAAGCCAAGCGCGTGCGCTGGGAGTCTCCGAGCCGGGTCCATGCATCCGCGGCGGCGAGATAGTCGTGCTGATGTTCAAAAAGGCTGGCGGCTTCCAGCAGCAGACCGCCTTGGAGCAGGCATTCGGCGGCTTCCCGGGGCCGGCCGAGATGCTTTTGATAGAGGGCAGCGGCTTCGCGGAAGTGCCCAGCCTGACGCAATACGGAAGCAGCGGCCTGGTAATCATGGAGCAACTCGGCATAGATGTAGGCGGCGTGCAAAGGGCGTCCTCGGTGCAGTTCGCGGTTGGCCGCCTGACGGTAGGCCGAGATGAGGGCGGCGTGCTTTTCCCAATCGAAAACCCATTTGGGGATGGGCGGGGCCGGCAGTTGCGGGCCGGGGCTAGAGCCCGGGCGCGGCGACTGAATCGGGGCTCCGGCTTGGCCCTGAAGCCGGGAGTTTCGCGCGGCCTGAGGCGTGGGTTTTCCTCCCACGGGGGGTGTGTAATGGAGTGCGGCGTCCGGATCCTGGCGCAGGAGATGGAGGAGCCGGTCAAACTCACGCTCCTGCTCCCGATCTCGTTGCAGGTCCAAGAGATTCCGGCCGGCCCAGAGGCGCAGCCGGCGCAGCCAGCTCAGAGCCGAGCGGGCCTCAGCGGAGTAGTCTCCCCCTTTCCTCCAAGGCCGAGCCAGGGCTTCTCCCACAGCGAATTGAAGACGCTGCGACCAGGGATCGGCCTTTTCACCTGGGATCGGCGGAAGATTGCGGAGCGGCTGGGATCCGCTCCGGCCTCCCCGGATCCTGAACACATGCTTGAGGCCGGTCAATTCCGTGATGGCGGGTTCCGCGGAGACAAAACCTGGGGGCTCCGGCAGACCGGGGTGAGCGTGATGAAAACCGCCGTCGGAGGTTTCAGGAAGGGAGAAGAGGTCGAGAAAACGCAGGCGCTGATGCTTCTCGAAGGCGACCGGCCCATGCCGCGGATGGAACACCACAAGCGGCCAGGGGAAGAGACGATCCAATTCCTGGGTTTCAAGGGCGGCGTCGAGCGCACTGCCGTTGGGAAGAAAAAGGTCTCGGTCAGGGTAAGGGCGATGATAGGGGAAAGCGCCGGGGATACCGTTTGGAATGCGGTTGGACGGAGGAATGGCAAAAAGACAGGGTCGCGGAGGAGAAGAGTTGCCGGCGGGCATCCAGAATAGCTCCCAGGCTTCGGGATCGGGGACGGCGAGGAGGGCTTTGGGAAGGGAGAGCGAGGAGGCCGGAATGGAAGGGAACATCCAGCCGGCGGGCCGGGTGCGAGAGAGGGTTGTGGGCAGGTGGCGCAACCCGATGGAAAAAGAGTGGGACATCCGGCTCAAGGAGTGGGAGTGGAGGGATCTCCGGCGAGGACGGGATGGGCGAGAGCCGCCTCATAGACGAGTTCCAGGCTGCGCTCGACCCGCTGGAGGAGAACGCGGCCGTGCGCACCGAGAAGAAACGACTCCAAGAGCGGGGAGCGGTCGACGGTCAGGACATAACAGCGCAGGGAGGAGCGCGCCAACACGGGCAGCGACCGCAGGGATCGGGGCGCTGTGGCGCGGTGGGTGATGAGCACGGCGTCTCCGGTCCGGCCGGTGGTGCGTTGGGCGAGTTGTTCGAGATAGGGTTCTGGGGTGTGATGCGGATTGAGCAGAGAAAGGGCGTGGATCAAGCCCGTCCGGTAAGAAAGCGTTAGGGGTTCGATGCTTTCTTGAGAAGGCGCATAGATGCGGCAGGGAGTGGCCGGTGGAGTGGCGGCGACCACGGCCAGGGCGGCAGCCATAGCGCGGAGCCGGGGTATGCCCCAGAGGCGCAAACCGTTGTCCAGGAGAATCCAGCGGCCGGAGCCCGATGCCTCTGGCGGGCGCTCCCGCCGCAGGTAGAGGGCTTCTCCCTGGGCGATGCGGGCGGCGAGAACGAGGTCGTCGAAGGTCAACTCCGTGAGCAGGAGCCGGTGTGGTTCACCATGGGTGGCGACGTCGCTGAAGCCTCCCGACGGGCAATGGCCGGAGTCTTCGAGCTTTCGGGGAAGATGGAGGCCGGCGGCAAACTCGCGGGCGAGTTTGGCCAGACTATTCAGGGCGGAATCCCCTTCCAGACCTTCGAGAAGCTGGCGTAGGGAGGCGGGATCTTCGCCTTCCTCTGGAGTCCTCACCAGACCGTCGATTCCGGTGGTGGCGCGGAGCCGGAGACGGTCCGCAGTGAGCGTTGTGGGATCGACGTAAAGCAAGGCGTCGAGGGGGTTCGTCGTTCGCTCGCCAGGGAAAGGCGAAATGGTGAAGCCGGGCGGCAGCGGCGGGGGCCGGTATCCGCGGCGGAGCAGATCGAGCACCTGTTTGGAGCCGGCGGGGGATAGGCGTCCTGGCGCGTCTTCGAAAACCATCTCGGCGAGCAGGGCTCGCAGCGAAGGGTTGAAGCCAGGTTCCTTGGCTAACCACAAAAGCCGTTCGCTTACGGCGCGAAATGGCGAGTATTGAGTTGGGCCGGGTTCGAGCAGGGGGGGCGGCGAACCGGCGGCGGCCTGTTCACAGAAGTCCACAAGGTCGCTGGACTGATTTCGAGGGGCGGAGGTCCCACACCGGGTCAAAGCGATGAACGCGAGAACGGCTGGAAAAGGAGGAAGACCGATAGGCTGCAGCCGGTGCAGGATAGAAAGCAACTCTTCGTGGAAAGTGAGAGTGGTTCCCGAACTCCAGACAATGGCGTCGTTTTCCCATCTCCAAAACCGGGGACTGCGCTCTTGCAGATAGCCTTGGGGGGAAAGCTCGGACGGTGCGGCGCTCATGCGATCATGGAGGCTCCGGATTGACTGAAGAGCAGAGTGTAAGATGTTCGTTAGTAAGACGCGCGGCGCTGCGACTGGCTTGAACGAAATGTTCCATGGAGAGAATGAGCGAGAGACCGTCCGGCCGGAGCAGCGCGAAGGAAGCCGGCGGCAATCGAAAGCGGCGGGCAAGGGCTTCGGAAGTCGCGCCGGGTAGAGTCATCCATCCGCAGGGAAGAGCGATCTGGCCGTCCAAATGAAAGGCGGAGCCGGGGATCGCCGGGATGGGGGAGCCGAGGACCAAGACCTCGCGGCGAGCCGACGCCGCGAAGCGAAGCGGCTTCAGGCGGATCGTGGGGGCCACTTCGCAGAAGCGAAGCCAGGAGTCCAATGAGGCGCGGAGGAGATTGGGAGGTGAAGGTCGACCGGGATTGGGGACGAGCTGAAGCCGGGCCTGGGGAGCGGGCCGTTCCGGAGGGTATGCCGGGCTTTCCAATGTGGGAATCAGCCAGTCGCACAAGGGGAACCAAGAAGTCTCAGGGAGCCGGGCGGTGGGCAGCCGTGCCCCGAGGGGAGTGAGGCGTCCTTCGGAATCGAGGAGGAAGCAATCTGCGGCGGGAAGGCGGCACAGGACGGGCCGGGGAAAGGAACTTGTTGCAAGGAACCCGCGCAGCCAGAGCCGGCCGTCCGCTTCCCCGGCCAACACGCCGGTGAGGCAGCGGAGAGGAGCCAGGCGGGTTGGCGCGGTATCGGGGGCAAGCCGCAGCGCCCAGGACTGCGAACCGGGCGCCGGCGTTAGGCCGGATGGGTTTCCAGGTCTTTCCACAAGGCGTCGATGCGATTCTGTAAGGCGTCGCGTTGTTCGTGGTTGTCGATCCATTGGGAGCGGCTGGCGAGCAAGGCCAGCCGGTCACGGAGCGCGGAGGCTCCGGCTCCATGGGCGGGAAGCGTTTCGAAATGACGGCGCAGTTCGTCCAGATGGGCGGCCAACAGTTCCGGAGAGGCCGTGGCGGCGTCGTGACTTCCGGGATGATCGTTAACGGGATCGGAGGGCGCTTGGGCGAGCGTTTCGTCGACGAGCGCGGCGAGGATCTCAATTTGATCCTCCCGGTCCCAACAATGGCGCAGAACCCAAAGATCCGAAAGCGTGGCGGTGAGGCGGCGGCAGAGCAGGGCGCTGGCGGCCAGCACGCGCTGCATTTTGACGGCGCGCCGGTCGGAGAAGGCGATGCCAGTGCGGCGGATGCGCCGGATCAGGCTGGCATAGGCCGGCCGAACGGGATTGAGATCGACATCGGGAATTCGGGCATTGATCAAGCGCACGTCGTCGGTGCTGATGGGGGATTCCGGTTGCGGCCCGGCGTCTTCGAGCGCCCAGCCGGCTTTGAGCACATCGTCGAGTTGATCTTCAGAGGCTTGCTCGCTGCGAACGCGCAGCAGGAACCGGTCGAAGAGCGCGCAAAGGGCCTCCTCGCCGGGCAACTGATTGCTGGCGCCTACGGCGGTGATGAGGGGCAAACGGCGGAGTTCGCGTCCGCGCCGGAGCACCCGCTCATTGAGTGCGCTGAGCAAGCTGTTGAGCACGGCGCTGTTGGCGTGGAAGAGTTCATCGAGAAAAGCCAGGCAGGCTTCCGGGAGCATCCCTTCCGTATTGGGAACGAGCACGCCTTCGCGGAGGCGGCGAATATCGAAGGGGCCGAAGATCTCGTTGGGTTCGGTGAAGCGGGTCAGGAGATAGGCGAAGGTTTCTCCGTGGAGGAGGTCGCCCAGCCGGTGAACGATAGCGCTTTTTGCTGTTCCGGGCGGGCCCAGTATAAAGAGATGTTCCGCGGCGACGAGGGCGATCCCGAGCAGGTCAACGATTTCGTCTTTGCCGACGAATTGGCGCTTGAGCGGGTCGAGAACGAAGGCGCGCAAGCGGTCGGCCTGGTCGAAACACGAAGTGGCGGCGTGCTGGGTCATGCCGAAACAGGATTTAGAAGATGCAGCCCGGCGCGGGTTTGCCAAGTGCCAGCCGAAGCTCTTGGCGCCGGCCCGGGGGGCCAGTGGGAGCGGCGACTCCGGCAGGAAGGCAAAGGCGTCGCGGTGAGGAGAACTTCGGCTATCGTGGCGGCGGCATGGTGCGCATATCCCAGAGGGTGACCATACCCATGGAGGAGATCGAGTTGCGGTCCGTCCGGGCAGGCGGGCCTGGCGGACAGCACGTCAACAAGGTATCGACGGCGGTTCAACTGCGTTTTGACATCGGAGCTTCCTCGCTTCCAGACCTTTACAAGGAGCGTTTGCGGCGGCGGAGCGACCACAGGATCACTCCGGAGGGAGTGGTGCTCATCCGGGCGCAGGATCATCGCAGCCGCGAACAGAATCGCAGCGCCGCCTTGGAACGTTTGGCGGGCTTGATCCGTTCCGCCACGGTTATTCCACGCAAACGGAGGCCCACACGTCCCACGGTTCGTTCCCTGGCGGAGCGGCGCGAGGGAAAGCAACGGCGATCGGAGAGGAAGCGGGACCGTCGCCGGGCGGGAAGAGACGAGGATTGATGCCTTCAAGCCTTGCCCAACGAGCCGGGGAGTGGGAGTTTAAAGGCGCCTTCCCCAGGCTGATGCTTTCATGACGAGTACCCTTATTCTGAAGTGGATGTGCCGGAGGTTTCTCCGGACCGGAGGATGCCTCCTGCTTTTTGGCGCAAGCGGCAGTTCGCTGTGTGCCTCCGACGCGGTGGTCACCTTCAACGAGCTTCAGTATCATCCGCCGGACGGACCGGCAGAGTGGATTGAGCTGCACAATCAGTTCTCGATCCGCATCGAGTTATCGGGATGGCGTTTGTCGGGCGGGATCGATTTCGTATTTCCGTCAGGGACGGTAATTGAACCGAAGGGGTTTTTGGTCGTGGCGGGCGAAGGGGAAGCCGGTTTGCCGGCGGGCTCTCTTGGACCTTTCAGCGGCCGATTGGACAATGCCGGAGAAACCATTCGTCTGCGCGATCTCAATGACCGGGTCATGGACGAGTTGAGCTATGGCGACACCGATCCTTGGCCGGTGGTCCCGGACGGATCCGGAGCGACGCTCAGCAAGAGGGGGCCGGATTTTCCGACGCACCGGCCGGAGAGTTGGACCTGGAGCAGCGCTGCGGGCGGGACCCCTGGTTCGGCGAATTTTCTTGTGGTCCCTCCTCCGGGTGCACGGGGCGACGTGGTGTTGGCGGAAGTCTCCGGAAGCGATGAGGAGGCGGGAGTTTTCGGTTTGGAGCTGTGGAATCGCGGCGATAGCCCGGTCGATTTGGAAGGGCTGCGTTTGTTGTTGCTTGCTGGGACGCCGGCGGAATGGATCGCTGACGCGGGCACCATTGCCCCCGGAGCCCGGTTTTGGGTCCAAAGGCCCTGGGAGGATTACGATCCGGATCCCGGTCACCGGGTTGTTCTGGCGGATGCCGGCGGGAACTTTCTCGATGGCGTCAATCTTCAGCGGAGGGGGCGTTCCCGGAGCAACACTGGAGGGGATGATTGGTTCGTGCACGATACGCCGACGCCGGGTGAGGAAAACGCCATCACCCTCGAAGAGAACGTGGTCATTCATGAGATCATGTATCACTTCCCGCCGCAGTATGAAGATCCGGCGGCAAGTATTCCCTTTGCGGAGAATGCGGAGGAATGGATCGAATTGTTCAACCGGGGCGAAGCGCCGGTTGACCTGACGGGCTGGTCGTTAGGGGGCGGGGTGGACTTTGCGTTTGCGCCCGGGACGGTGTTGGATGCCGGAGGTTACCTGGTCGTCTCCGGCGACGTGGCGGCTTTGCAATTCAAGTATCCGGACATCGCCGTGACCGGACCGTTGGACGGAAATCTTGGCAACCGCAGCGACCTCATTCTTCTTCGCGATGCTCGTGGAAACCAGGTCGACCGTGTGGAATATTTCGACAACGGGCGCTGGCCACGCTGGGCGGACGGCGGCGGCAGCAGTCTGGAACTGCGTGATCCCTTTGCCGACAACGCCCTTCCGGAAGCTTGGGCGGCCAGCGACGAGTCGGCCAAAGCGGAATGGGTGAATATTGAGTACGAAGGCCAGGCCCGCGAACCGGTGCGGAGCAACAATCCAAATCAGTTTCACGAGTTTTTCATGGGTTTGCTGTCCGCGGGCGAGGTGCTGGTGGATGATATCAGTGTGTTAGAGAATCCGGGCGGGGGAGGGATCGAGTTCATCCAAAATGGCGACTTCAGCCGGGTGGATATTTTCACGGGAGCGGCCTCGAAATGGCGCATTCTCGGGACTCATGCGAACAGCCGCGTGGAAAACGATCCGGACGCGGCGGGCAACAAGGTGCTTCGGCTAACAGCGACGAGCCGCTTGGAGCATTCTTACAACATCGCCTCGACGACTTACGCCAACTCGGAGCGGGTCGATGAATCGGCCGTCTACCGGATCTCCCTGCGTGCGCGCTGGCAGCGGGGATCGCCCCAGTTGAACACGCGTTTGTATTTCAATCGGCTGGCCAAGACGCATGTGCTTCCGATTCCGGATCGTTTGGGTACGCCAGGCGCTGCAAATGGCGCACGGGAAGACAACATCGGTCCAGTGTTCTCAGAGATGCGGGCGCGGCCCATCGTTCCCGAACCGAATGAGGCGGTGCGGGTTGAAATTGCGGCAGGAGATCCGCAGGGCGTGGATGCGGCGGAGATCTGGTTCCGGCCGGAGGGAGGGGTGTGGGCGACAGCGCCGATGACGCAGGCAGGAGTGGCTGGGCGGTTCTTCGGTGAGATCCCTGGGCAGCCGGATGGGACTTTGGTGCAATTCTTTGTTAGAGCGCGCGACGGACAGGGCGCAGCGGCGGATCATCCGGCCGGTGGCGCGGCCTCTCGGGCCCTCTACCGCGTAGGGGATCAGCGCGCGGGCCAACGCGATGTGAGAGTGATCCGGCTGCTCATGCTGGAAGAGGAGCACCGATTCATGCGGCGGGCCGAGCATTCGGTGAGCAACGGGCGCATCGGCGGAACCATGGTGGCGGGCGACGATGAGGTCTATTACGACGTGGGGATCAGGCTGCGGAGCAGCCCTTATGGCCGCCAGGGCAACCGGGCCGGATTCAACGTGCACTTCGGCCGCATGCACGCCTATCGTGGAATCCACGAAAGCATCGCCCTGGACCGGGCCGTGGTCATGGCCAATGGAAACAGCAACGGTTTCTTTCACGTCGGCGTGGGTGCGGGAACGAACGAACTCGTGGTCAATCAGATCGCGCGTGCGGCCGGGGGTATTCCCATTTCTTATGACGACGTGGTTTTTCTGGAACCGCCACGGGCCGGCGAAGCCAGTTATGCGCAGTTGCGCATGTCGCGATTCGGCGCGAACTACTTGGAAGACCAATACGAGAACGGGGGCGGCGGGGCCTTGATGAAGTTTGAGTTGGTCTATTACCCGACCCGGACCATCGACGGGAATCCGGAAGGCCTCAAAGCGGCTTACGGCGCCGTGCTCGGCGTGGACATCCAGAGCCTGCGGGAGGACAAGGAGGCTTACCGCTACAATTACATTCCACTCAATGAACGCGACCGGGACGATTACAGCGGGATCATCCGGTTGGGGGAGGCTTTCTCCAGCCGCACGGACGGACTTCTGCAAGCAGCCATCCAGGAGGCGATGGACGTCGATCAATGGATGCGAGTGTTCGCGTTCGAATCTCTTATCGGCGTGGCGGATACCTACAACCTGGGGCTCGAACACAATCTGCTTCTTTATACTCGACCGGAGGACGGCCGTGTCCTCGCTTTTCCCTGGGATCTCGATCACGCCTTCTACTACACGCCCCGGACGCTGCCTTTGGCTGGCATCGGCAATACCAACCTGGCGCGGGTGATTTCCCTCCCTGGAAACACCCGATTACTCTACTCCCACATGCACGACATCTGTCGGCAAAGTTACCGGACCGACTACCTGGGACCGTGGATCGACCATCTCAACGCCGTCACGCAGCAGGATTTTGGAGCGCGTATGCGCAGTTATATCGACCAGCGGCGGGACTTTGTCCTTTCCGAAATCAATCGCCAGATCCCTCCGGTGAACTTTCGGATCACGACGAATCTGGGTTTCGACTTTGAAACGGATGAATCCTCTGTCCGCTTGGAGGGCAAGGGATGGGTCGATCTGCGGAGTCTGCTATGGGAAGAAACCGGGGAGATTCTGCCTGTGCATTGGATAGGATTGGATGCTTGGAGGACGGAAATTCCCCTGCAGTCGGGCTCCAACCTCATCACCTTGCGCGCGTTGGGCTTCGACGGTGAGCCGGTTTCCGGGGAGAGTTCGGACACGATCCGGGTGACCAACACGGGCATTGTGGAAGCTGCCTCCGCGCAGAACCTGGCCCTGACAGAAATTTTTTATCACCCTGCCGATGACCAGTTGCCGGGAGGCGCCTCCGACCCGGACGCATTGGAGTTCCTGGAGCTGCGCAATGTGGGAGCGCGACCTGTGGACCTGGGCGGCGCGCGCTTTACAGCAGGGCTGCCCTATCGATTTCCGGATGGGTCGGCCTCGATCCCGATCGAGCCCGGCGAATTCGTGTTGCTGGTGCGGAACCGCGACGTTTTCGAGCAGGTCTATGGGACCGCACTGCCGGTGGCCGGAGAATACGGGGACGCTACAGATCCAGACGGAGGCCCGAAACTGAGCAACGGAGGCGAGCGGCTCATGTTGGAGGACCGCTTCGGAGTGACCATCTTCGATTTCGCCTACGGAGACGGTCTGCCTTGGCCGCCGGGAGCTGATGGAGGCGGATACTCGATCACTCGCCGGGCTCCCCACGGAACCGGCGACCCTAGCGATCCTTCAAACTGGAGGGACAGCGTCTGGCGCGGCGGGTCGCCGGGCAGCGATGATACCGAGAACTTTACGCGTTGGTTTGCCGAGATGGGAGCGTCGAATCCCGATGGAGACCCGGACGGCAACGGTTTGACCTGGTTCGAGGAGTACGCGCTCGGAGCGGATTTGGCGGGAGGCGCGGCTGCGGTTTGGCCGGTTCTTATCGATGATGGTCCGGCTGATGATTCCGCAGCTCGGGTGATGGAGTATCGATACGGATTGCGAAGCGGAGCCGACGATTTGGGGGCGGTGGTGGAGTGGTCTGCCGATTTGGCGACCTGGATTCCCTTGGAGGAAGCGGAGAGCATGCGGATTGTATTTCAGCTCTTGGAGAGCGACGGTTTAGGCCGGACTATTCACCGGCTCGGGCTGGCGGCGGTCGAGGGGGAAATTCAGACGAATTCTGGTTACCTGCGCCTTTATCTAAAGCCTTGGACGGCGCCTCAATAGAAGCGAGACGGCAAGGGGCGGTTGGGGTGGGCAGACCGGTCTTGACCGCCGTTTCGGGCGTCCCCATGATTTGGAGCGAGGAGGAGAATGACAGGCGCCAAGAATAAGAGAAGCGGGGCGACCTGCTCAACAGCTATGGCCGCAAGGACAAGGCTTCGGTGGAGAGATCCCAGGCGTTGTTGCGGTTAGGAGGCGTGGAGAAGATCGGGATGGAGACACAGCGAGCTCGAACAAGCAGGAAACGGAGAGTTCTGATCGCCGCGGCCGTCGTGGGAACGGTGTTGGGGATCCTGCTGCTGGGCGGCGCGTGGAAGTGGGGTTGGTTCGGCGGAAAAGGGACAACTGCGGGGATAACCGTGGAGGAAAGGGTGTTCGACCTGGGCCACGGTGTGAAATTGGCGCTGTGCTGGTGTCCTCCGGGAACCTTTCTGATGGGAAGTCCGGCGGCTGAAGCGGGACGGTGGGCGAACGAGCTACAGCATGAAGTGACCCTGACCCGGGGGTTCTGGATGGCGAAGACGGAGACGACGCAGGCGCAATGGGGAGCGTTGATGTCAGGCAATCCGAGCCGGTTCAAGGGTGGGAGTTTGCCTGTGGAAAATGTGACTTGGGATGAAGCCAAGGCCTTCGCTGCTGCCTTGACGGAGCGGCTGCGGCAGGAAGGGAGGCTTGGTCTGGAGTGGGAGTTTCGTCTGCCGGGCGAGGCGCAGTGGGAATACGCCTGCCGGGCTGGGACAACTACGGCCTATTTCACCGGGGACGGGGAGAAGGCGTTGCAAAGGGCGGGCTGGTATTATGGCAATTCCGGGGCAAAGACCTCGAGGTTTGAGGTATGGTTGCAAACATTGCCGGTGTTTGGGGGTTGGTTTAAGGGCAAGTCCGCGGGAAAGACCTGGCCGGCGGGCAAGAAAGAGGAGAACGCGTTCGGCTTGCAGGACATGCATGGAAATGTGTGGGAATGGTGTGAGGATTGGTATGGAGAGTATGTGGAAGGCAGCGTTGTGGATCCGGTTGGTCCCCAGGACGGCCCCTACCGGGTGATCCGGGGCGGCTCCTGGTTCTTCGACGCGGTCGGCTGCCGCTCCGCTGTTCGGAACTGGGACTTGCCGGTCTACCGCTTCGGGGACCTGGGCTTCCGGGTCTGTCTGGTTCCCGGTCCGGCGGCGGAGCCGCAGCCGAAGAAATAGCGAGGGAGAGGGGCGAGCGGAGCGGCAAGCCCGCCGGGAGTGGAGACCGGCGGGACGCCGGGGCGGAACTCCGGCGGGTTGGACGCGGAGCGCGGCGGTGGACGGGAGCGTATGGCCGGGCGGAGCCGATGGAGCTGCGGCTTGGAGCTAGAGGAGGCTTGTTGCCGTCGGAAGACTTGCGTCTTCCGCTACGTGGAGAAGCTCTCGCGGTGTCTTCGTAGCGGGATTCGCAAGAATTCCGATGTAGAGCCAGAGGAGGGCTTGTTGCCGTCGGAAGACTTGCGTCTTCCGCCTGGAGTTTTTACATTTCTGGCCTGCAGGGGAGGCCGAAGACGCAGTGATCCCGAAGGGATCAGAGCTTGTAGCCGGTGGTGGCGCGCAGCGACACCACCGGAGAAGGTCCATCCATCACCAGCACCCCGGCAGGGGTGCT
>JBGTBW010000109.1:0-51026 GCA_041749135.1 Verrucomicrobiales bacterium | reverse complement strand
GGGTGCGGGACAAAAATCTTCGAGGGGGAGTTTAAGCGGCGAATGGGAGGCGATCATTGAGAGCGGCGTGTGCGTTGTGTCGATCTCTCCAGAAGGAATCAAGGCGGTGGCTGGCGTGGATGCAGCGCAGCGCGAGAATGTTGCGAGCCCCGGGCTCCGACCAGAACATCCCCGATTGCTTGCAGCGCTGGCCGATCACGCTGCGGCAGCCGGCCTCGATGACCCCTGAGCCGATGAACCATCCCTTCTTGCGGAAGGTGCCATAGCGCATCCTCTCCCGGTTGTTGAGGAAGTAGCCCAAAGCAGTTTCGACCTCTTGGAGTTTGCCGTACGCGGCGGCTTCGAGCCGTGCCCGCGCGATGATACGTTCCAGGCCATCGCCGAGCAGCAGCTTCTTCCAATGGTGCCTGCGGCGCTTGATGCGCCATGCGTCAAGTTTGCCCAGAAGAATCTCGATGAGTTCCTCGAGGTGCTCCATGGCGTGGTAGAAATCGACGATCTGGACGGAGTCAGGAAAGTAATCGCGTCCGAGCTTTTCGAGTCCGGAAGCTCCATCGATGAGCAGGACGCTCTGAGGGACCGAGAACAGGCCGCGCCGGATGCTCTCGCGCCGCAGGGCGATGCCGAAGTCCGAGGGGCTCTCGAAGCCGGAGAGGTAGGTGGTGGACTCGTGGTCGCGGATGGGCCGGCCTTGCTCGTCCTGCTTGTGCTGAGTGAAGACGCATCCCAACAGCGCCATGCGGGTTTTGGCAGCGCCGCCCGGAGCTTTGCCCTTGCGACCGGCAAGCAGTTCGCGACGCATGGGCACGCCGGTGGCGTCGGCACTCATGTAGAGCACCAGGGCGTCGCAGGGTTGAGGGGCGCTTTCCTTTCTCTGCCAGCGGGCCGCGTCTTCTCCCACCCGGCTCACCACTCGCTGGATCTGCCGTTCGCTGACCTCGATGCCGCCGACCTCGCGCAGGTGCTCGCAAGCCTTGCGGAAACTGGCTTCATCAGCGCCTTCCAAGCACACAAGCCGCGCCAAGGCCGGGGTGTAAGATCCTTCCAGCCCGAGAGCAGCATCGGCTGGGAAGTGACCACGTTTCTTGCCTGGGTGGTAGTAGTAGGTGCGCTCCAAGGGAAAGGAGCCGAACATGCCTTGCAGCTCCAGGGTTTGGCGTCCCTTGCGATGCTCGCCCGGCTTGGGCTCATAGTCGGCGTCGACCCGGTCGGCGGCCTGCTGAAGCAACCAGCCAACCAATTCGTTGGCCGGTTTGTAGAGGGCAGTGCGCACCAACCCCTCCAGTTCGGCCACACGGTTTCCGGTCGGTGCAGCGTTGCCGAAAGCTGCCATCAATGCTTGGATCTCGGCTTCTTGGGCGATGGCGATGTTCGGATCGGGCGTTTTTTTTTTGAGCCCGGCTTTGCGCTCCCGGCGGGTGGCTTCGGTGATCAATCGCTCATACTCGCCCACCAGACGCTCGAATTCTCCGTAGGCCGCGATGTGCTCTTCGAGCATGGGCACTTGATCACGGGGGACGTATTCGGTGACGTTGCGTCCTTCCTCCCGTCTCTGGAGGTTGTAGTAAGGGCCCTCGGGGCCTTGGCGGATGATGGAGAGCTTGCCGCGCTCCATGCGGTGGATGGCGGCGATTTCTTGAAGGAGGGCTCGGGGATCGGTTGGTGTTTTCATCGAGGTAGTATATGTCAACACATATACTACGCCAGCAAAAAACCCTGAACCAAGCCAATCCCCGAAGATTTTTGTCCCGCACCCCCTTGTTTCACCCTTTTGCATCAGTAGCAGCCGCGCAACGCACGGCGTGATGCAGAACTCTGCAATTGCAGGACCATAATGCGCGGTGGCCCACAAGTCCGCTTCTTCCAAGACCAATTCTTCGGCGGGATACTTTGGATTCTCCCGAAGCGTCGCTATTTCCGCTTCACACTCTGCCTTCAATTTAGAATCCGGCCAGCTTGGCGTGTGCTTCTTCATGGCGGCTTTGTTTTTTAGAAGAACTTCACCCGTTTCGCCACGGCCTTGCTGTGATCGTCACGGAGATGGCCATAGGTGCGCATTGCCAGCGCCCCGCCGCCCTTGTGTCCGAGCCACCGAGAGACCGTTGGGATATCGACTCCCGCCTCTATACAGCGCGTGGCAAAGAAATTGACGTAGTGTGTGATGTGTTAGTTTCACAACGCCCGCTCGTGCACAAGCCGACGGCAAGGCATGCCGCGCCGTGATCGCTGGAGCAACGCGATGGTCCGGACGATCGTGGGGGTGTTCCCTGCGTAGCCGGGCGAAAAGTTCGGCCGCCTCCGGAATGAGTGGCACAACACGGAAGCCCTCCCCCCCCTTTGTCCCGTCCTCTCCGCCACGCACGACAATCTCATCCTTCTCCAGGTTCACATCCCGCCAACACACTTCGCGGGCTTCCCCGATCCGTAGGCCGGTGAAGGCCAGCAGCCGGACAAGATCCGCCAAGCGGCGACCGCTTACCGGCACACCGGCCTCTAATTCCACCAGAACTCGTGCAAACTCTTCGTTGGTGGGCAGGCTCAAGTGTTTCTGTCGAATTGGGGCCCGGCGCAGTGCACCGGCCGGATTCTCCGCCACGAACCCGTATTCCACCGCCAGCGCGAATACGCGCTTCACTTCGGCAACCGCGGAGTTGTAGCGATGCGGCGAGTAGCGCTGCGTGAACTCCCGGGCCCAGTGCAAGCAGGAATGCGCGCTCACTTTTGTCGGGAGCGAGACCGCGGAAGCCGGGCCAAGTGGCTTCAACCTCCCGATGAACGAGCCGATAATAGGCCTTCGTGCGCCACCGTGTCCGGGGATCCAACTCGATCTGTTGCAGGCGGAGATCTTGAAGGTCGCCCATCGTGCACAAGGCTTGAGGGCGGCTCACGGTTCGCGCAGTTTTCCGCCGAGCGGCCGGGCGCTCGCGGTCCATCCGCTCACGGGCAACCCGCAGACTCTTGGTCCTCAGGCTGACCCATTTGGTACGTCCGGCAAATTTGGTCCGGAGCTGGTAGACACCCCCCGGCTCGCGCTTGTAGAGCCCGGTAATACCAACCGGAACGTAGCGTCGTTTGGTGGCGCCGGGCGACTTCATTGGGGTCAAAAAGCGGTCTGAGGGTGTAGCCATAGGGGTGTAGCCATACTGACACTCCTACAGGCAGGAATCCGCCTAAACCATTGATGGTTAATGAGTGGTTCAAGTGGCTCGGGACGGAATCGAACCGCCGACACAAGGATTTTCAGTCCTCTGCTCTACCGACTGAGCTACCGAGCCGGATCCCCCAATGCTCCCGGCGCTGCGGGAGCCTTCTCCCTTAGACGCCGTGTCGCAGTCGCGCAACCACGAACCCGCATTTCCCACACTATTTCTGCGGCGGCGCGGCCCCTCGCGACGAAACAGTGTGAGAAATTGCAGCTAAAAGGATTCTCCTCCAGAATCGACCCCAGCCCCCCCCAAGCCCAAACCGGGGCCGGGCCGCCGTGCTCGGCAAACACCGTCCCTTCCCGTTTTGCCAGTCCGTGGGATTCCTGATCCACCCGGCCTCGCCCTACTCGGAGCCAGCAGGGAGCCGTTTCAAGTTTCCGCTCGCGACACGATAGATCGCCGGTTCTAGCTCGTGGTGATCCGGGAGCCACTCGAGATCTGTGGTCGTCAGAATCCGCTGCCCGTCAGCCGGCAGAGCAGCGAACAACGCTTTCCTGCGTTCACGATCCAACTCGCCGAAGACGTCATCCAGAAGGATCAGCGGATCCGTTCCCGAGGCTTCCTTCAACGAGGCGGCCTGGGCCAGCTTGAGAGCCAGGGCCAGCGTTCGTTGCTGACCTTCCGAGGCAAACACCGCAGCCGGTCTGCCCTCAACTTCCAATTCCACATCGTCGCGGTGCGGCCCTACGGTCGTCTGTCGCCGGACGAAATCGGCCTCCCGAGCCCGATTCAGATATTCGCCGAAGGCTGTGGGAGGCGCAGACGGCCGGTAACGCATGACAAACCCCTCCGCGTGTCCGCCGATGGCGCTGTGGGAAATGGCCACGAGCCCGCCCAAGCGGGTGCACAATTCTTCCCGTCGCCGCACGAGCAGCTCTCCTTCCCGCACCAGGATGGGATCGTGGGCGGCGATCACGGCCCAGTCCGGCCGGGGGTGGCGGCGCAAGAGAGCATTGCGCGCGCGCAACACCCGCTCGTAGCGCAGCAGCGCCGTGCGGTAGTCCGGATACAATTGAGACGCCAAGAAATCCAAGTAACGCCTCCGATGCGAGCCGGAACCCCTGACGAGTTGGCGATCGTCGCTCCCCATCCAGACGACGCGACCCGCTTCGGCCAGGTAATCCAATCCGCGCGGCAAGGGATGGCCATCGCAGGATTGGCGGCGCCGGCCATCGGCATAAGACACCTGAAGGCGCCGGCCATCGAAGGTTCCCTTCACGCTGAATCCTTCCGCTCCGGTTTGCACCAAATCAGCCAACCGGGCCGTGCGCGGCGATTGAAGCCGCAACAACACACAGATGGATTCGAGAACGGAGGTTTTCCCCTGGGCGTTGGCGCCGGCGAGCACGGTGAGCCCCGGCGGCAATTCCACGCAAAGCGCTGGGAAACACCGAAACCCGCTGAGTTGGATCCGGGTCAACACGGCTATCCCCTTACGCGAAGTCGCGGCGGCGGGCCAGAAACAACAAGGCAGGAAAAGAACCTCAGGCAAGAGGGCCGGCGTGATGGCGCCGGTCGCCGGTCGCCGGTCGCCGGCTGTGGCGAGCGGCCGAGACAGGCGTATCCGCTCGCGAGATCTGTTCTTTTGCAAGCGCAGGTCAAACCGCTAATCTCGGCGGACGGCCCCCTATGGTTTGCCACACCGCCAGCGTGACCTTCCTCGGTTGGGATCAGCCGCTGCTCGAAAGCGCCGCGGATTGGTTGCTGCAGGATTGCGGGTCCGAGACGCCCATCGATCTTTCTCCCCGCCTGGTGATCGTACCCGGCCGCCAAGCCAGCCGGCGGTTGCGCCAAACGCTCGCTGCCCGCGCCGCTGCCGCGGGATCGGGTCTCTTGGCTCCCCAAGTTGTGACTCCGGAATTTCTGCTTTCTCACATCCGCTGCCCAACCAGCCCGCCGCCGCCGTCCGCAGTCGAACTCGCGGCGCTTTGGATCCGGGTCCTCCATTCCGTTTCCTTGCAAAACTATCGCGCGTTGTTTCCTTCCCCTCCGCCACGAGAGGATTTCGCCTGGGCATCGGCGGTCACGGAAACCCTCATCGACCTGCAAGCGCTCCTCTCGGAGGCGGGTCTCGAGATCCGCGATGCTGCACAAATGCTGCGCCAAAACGGCATCGAGCCGGAACGCTGGGCAGACCTAGCCCAGCTCGACGCGGAGTTTGGCGCGCAGATTGACGCTTCTGGTTACGCCAGCCCCACCGCGGTGCGAGTCGCGGCCGCCGCGTCTTCCTTTCTCCCTTCTGGAATTGAGCGTGTCGAAGTCGTGGCCACCCCCGATCTTCCGCCTCTCGCCGTCGATGCTCTGGCGCGCTTAAGCCGGGAAGTTCCGGTCCGGGTCGCCGTTTTCGCGCCGGAATCACTTGCCGGCGGTTTCGACGGCTGGGGCCGGCCTCTACCTGAGTTTTGGATCCATCATCCTCTGCCCTGGAGCGATGCCGGAAAAACCATCCGGGTCCACGGCTCTCCGGCGTCCGAACTCGCCGAAGCCCGGACCTTCATCGGCGATGGGAAAGGCCTTGTCGCTGTGGGAATCGCCGATCCCGCACTCACCCCGGAACTCCAAGAGCTTCTAGCGGAATCAGGAATCCCCGCCTTCGACCCGGCCGGACAGCCCTTTCGCCGAAGCGCCTTCCATCATCTTCTCCAAGTCCTGCGCGACCTCGCCGGGTCGGCCCCCGCGGATGCCGTCGCCGGTCTCCTGCGCATCCCCGATGTGCTCGACGCGCTCGCTGCGGAATTTGAGAAAACGGGCGAACTCTTCCTACCCACGCGTCTGCTGACGGATCTCGACAGAGTCCGCCACGATCATCTTCCGGAAACACTCACAGATCTTCAGCATTTTGTGAACCCGAGCCGGGAACTGGAACTCCGCTTCGCCCTGGAACGGGTCGCGGATTGGCGGCGCCGGCTGCGCTCCGCCGCTTTTCCGGAGGCGCTCCGCTCGGTGTTGGTCGAGATCTGCCGCCAACGCCGTCTCGATCCCGGCTGCGCGGACGATCAAGCCTTTGCCGGCTTTGCCTCACAACTCTCCCAGCTCTTGGACATCCTCGGAAGCAACCCGCGCTGCCTGGAGGGATTCACTTCGGCTGAGCAGTTCTCCCTGGTCCTCCAGGTGTTCTCGCGCCAATCTCATTTCGGAGAGAGCCGCGACGGCGATCTCGATCTTTCCGGATGGCTGGAGCTTCCATGGGAAGATGCGCCGCACCTGGTGGCGACCGGCCTGCATGACCAGTGCGTGCCGGAGACCGTCTCCGGTCACATTTACCTGCCGGATCGCGCTCGCAGATTGTTGGGAATCCGGCACAACGAGGATCGCCATGCCCGGGACGCGTTGCTGCTGGCAGGGATTTTGGCTAGCCGGAAGAATGAGGGCGCGGTTCGCTTGTCGTTCAGCCAGTTCAATTCCTCCGGAGATCCGCAAAAGCCCTCGCGCCTCTTTTTTCAATGTCCGGATGACGAACTCGCCGATCGCGCCGCGCACCTGTTTCAAGCTTTGCCGGAACCGGGTTCGCGGGGCTCGATCGCCTGGACCAGAGCTTGGAGGCTGAGTCCGCCCGCCCTTCCGCCGGAGCACCCCCTGTTTCAAACCATCCGGGTCACCGGCTTCGCCGACTACCTGTCCTGTCCGTTTCGATACTATCTGCGTCACGGCCTGGGGATGGAGGAATACCCGCTTGGAAAACGCGAAATGGACGCGCGCGAGTTCGGAATCCTTTGTCATGACGCCCTGGAAGGCCTCGGCTCCGAGTCCACGCTCTTGCACTGCACTGAAGCCCAACCGCTCCGGGACTTTCTCTGCGCCCGGGCGGAGGGCTGGGTCAAGAAACGCTACGGATCCCAACCGGCCCTGCCAGTCAGGATCCAACTTGAAGCCGCCCGCCAACGCCTCTCCCATGCCGCAGAGCTGCTCGCAGAACAGCGGCGCGAAGGCTGGGTGCTGGAACGTGTGGAATGGAAGCTTCACGGCGAGAAACCCTGGCGCATTCACGACATGGAGATTCGAGGCGTGATCGACCGGCTGGAACGTCACGAGCAAACGGGCGCCGCGCGCATTCTCGATTTCAAAACTTCCACCAGGGCGGCTTCGCCGGAAGCGGCGCACATTCAAGCTCTCAAGAGCGGTTCCTCCGGATCCGAAGCGCCGTGGCGCGCGCTCTCTCACTCAGGAGGAAAACCGCGAGGATGGATCAATCTGCAACTGCCCCTCTACTGCCTAGCCCTGCGCGAGCATCTCGGCTTGGAGGAACCGGTTTCCTGCGGCTATTTCAACCTTCCTCGCGCCGTCTCCGAGAGCGCCGTGTCGCTCTGGGATGCATTGGATGAGGAAACCCTTGCCGCCGCCCGCCGCTGCGCCGAGGGCGTCATCGACTCTATCCGGGCCGGACTCTTCTGGCCTCCTGCAACGAAGGTTCTCTTCGATGACTTCGATTCGCTGTTCTTCGGTTCGGCAGAAGACGCGGTTGCGCCTCAGCATCATCCCCTTTCCCTGGCATGACGCCGCCGGATGGTCCCCGCAACACCCTCATCCTGGCTTCGGCGGGCTCGGGGAAGACCTATCAGTTAACAAATCGCTACCTGAAGCTTCTCGCTCTCGGGGTGGATCCGGCGCGAATCATCGCCCTGACCTTTACCCGCAAAGCAGCCGGAGAATTCTTCACTTCCCTGTTGGAGAAAATGGCGCGCTGCTGCCGGGAACCCGCCTTCGCCGCGAACACCGCCGCGCAGATCGGCCTCGCCGGTTGGGGGCCAGCCAACTTCCTGCCGCTGCTCCGCCGCTTCGTCGCCAACATGCACCGCCTGACCTTGGGCACACTGGACAGCTTCCTTCTTGCCGTGGTCCGCTCTTTCCCCTTCGAACTCGGGTTGGGAGGGGAGTTTGAGATCCTCGACGATCACCTGATCCGCGCGGAAAAAGAGCGTGTCTACCGGACCATATTGGGCGGCGGCGCGCTGGATCTGGATGCCGGCAAGGAGTTCCTCGCATCCTTTCGTCAAGCCACGCAAGGGCTTGAGGAGAGCGGACTCATGCGCTGCTTGGAACGTTTCATCGATCGGCAGCACGCCATCTACCTGGATGCTCCGGATCACTTGCTCTGGGGAAACCCTGCGGCCATTTGGCCAGATGGGAATGGCTGGGTAGATGCGGTGGACCCCGTCGAGCCTCTGTTGGATCCCTTGCTGGAATGCATCACCACGCCGCCCTGGACTGCTTCGCAACGAAAACGCTGGGAGAACTTCGCCGCCGCGGCACGTCAGCACGTTCCCGGAGCGCCGCTGCCCAGTCCGCTAACTTACATTCTGGAAAGGCTTCTCGACGTCTGGTCCGATGTCGAAAGGGGCCAGGCCGAACTCAATCTGCAAGGGGGCCGGCGCGCCCTTGACTGCGAGGCCTGCGACATTCTCTGCAACGTCGTGTCGCGGATCATGGGAGCGGAGTACCGCTTGCATCTCGTCCGCACCCAAGGCATCTGGAAAGTGTTGCACAAATACGAAGCGAACTACGGACGCATCGTCCGGCAACGCGGCAAGCTCATCTTCGCTGACCTCGAAGGCATCCTTTCCGGAGCCTTTCCTGGCGCGGCCCGGCCCGGTCTCACTCAGTGCGAAGCCGAATCCGCCCGGCTCCGCATCGACTATCGGCTCGACGGCGGTTTCGACCATTGGTTGCTCGATGAGTTTCAGGACACGAACTTCCTACAATGGCGTTCCATCCGGAACCTCATCGACGAGGTCGTCCAGGACCCGTCCCGGAGCCGAAGTCTCTTTGTGGTGGGAGACGCCAAACAAGCCATTTACGGCTGGCGCGGCGGTGATTCCCGTTTGTTTTCCGAGATCGCCCAGCGTTACGCCTCGGAGGATCCGGCCGCTCTCGAACGCATTACCCTGGCAAAGTCTTACCGGTCACAGCTTCCCGTCTTGGAAGCGGTGAACCGCGTCTTCGGAGATCCCGCCACCCTGCGCCAAGTGGCTCCGCATTCCTCCGTAGACCGTTGGGAATGGCAGGAACACCGCTCCGCCTTATCCGCAGCTCCGGGCTTTTCCTGCCTCCTGCATCCCCTCCCCGCAGACGAGCGGGCCAAGGCCGATCAGACCGACTGTTTTCGAGTCGCGCTAGGCATTCTCAAGACTGTCCGTCCTGTGGAACGTGGCTTGTCTTGCGCGGTGCTCGTGCAACGAAACAAGGCCGGACACGAGTTCGTGGATTACGTCCGGCAACACAGCGACATTCCCATACTTTGTGAATCCGACGTCTCCATCGGTTCGGACAATCCTCTCACCAGCGGTCTCCTGGCTTTGCTCCGGGCCGCCGCGCATCCCTCCGACGGGTTGGCCCTGGAGCACGTCCGGATGACTCCGCTCGGATCGCTGTTTGGAGCGGACCGGTCTGGAGGGCTAGAAGGACTAACCAAGCTGGTCTTGCGGCCGGTGCAATCCTGGGGGTTCGAGCCCTTCCTGCGCCGCGCCGTCGAGGCGCTTGAGACCAGCCTGGGATCGCTGGACGACTTCAGCCGCCGCCGGGCCGGAGAGTTCTTCCAGGCCGCGCGCCTGTTTGACCAGACGGGGAACCGGTCGATGGACGCCTTCCTCGAGTTCGCCGGATCCTATCAAGTGCGTGACATCCCCGCTGCGGGCACGGTCCAGGTGCTCACCATTCATAAGGCCAAAGGCCTCGGATTTGACTTGGTGCTGCTCCCCGATCTCGACGGGAACAAACTGACCGAGATCAAGCCGGAAACCGCTGTGCGGCGCCGGCCCGATCGTTCCGTCCAATGGGTCTGCGACCTTCCACCCAGGGCGCTGGCGGACCGCGATCCCGAGTTTCATTCCCACCACGAGGAACGCGCCGCGGAATTGGCCTACGAAGCCCTCTGCAAACTTTATGTGGCCATGACCAGGGCTCGCTCTGGACTTTATCTTATCGCCGCGCCCTCCAGCGACACTTCCCGCAACTATCGCTGGCTCCTCGACCACTCCCTCGGCTCGGGACCACTCCCGGAAACCGATGCTTTGGGCATCGCGGGAGACTCCGGCGCTGCCGTAGTCTTCGCCAACGGCCAGCCGGACTGGTTTCGAACCGGGGCTCCTCCCACTGTGCGTCCGGACCTTCCTCCGACAACTCCCGCCGTTTCGGCAGGACCGGCCCCGGTCCGGCTTTTCCGCCGAACTCCCTCCGAAGAGCCGGACTCGAGGCCTTCGGGTGCGCAGTTGTTCGATCCAGAGATCATGCGGGCCCGGGAATTCGGAGCCGCGGTCCACACCGTCTTCGAACAGATTGAGTGGCTCGCGCCTGGTGAAAGGTGGGATGGCTCCTCTCTTGCAAATTCCGTCCTCGCTGCCGTCCCGCCCGAGGGCGTCGAACAAGTGGTCCGCTGCCTTGCGCGACCCGAGATTCACGCACTCTTCGAGCGCCGGAACCAAGGCGCGGCGGCCTGGCGTGAAAAGCGCTTTGAGGTCGTCCTGGCGGACACCTGGCTCAGCGGCGCTTTCGACCGGGTCAACCTCCTGCGCGACGAAGACGGCTCCCTAAGCGAAGTCGTCGTGATCGACTTCAAGACGGATCGCTGCCACAACGGCGAGCTGGAACTGTTGGCCGGACGCCACCGGCAACAGATGGATCTCTACCGTCGCGCCGCCGGGCGGCTCACGGGAATGCCCCTGGAGAAGGTCAGAGGGCTGCTGATCTTTACGACGATCACAGCGTGCATAGACACGCAGGCCGTGAGCCCTATAGACTAACGCGAATACAACTCGACCACGAGCTGCAAGTTGACCATGGGATCCACTTCTTCGCGCGTCGGTTCGCGCATCACCTGACCGTTGAGCTTGTCCCGGTCCACCACAAGCCAGTCCGGGATCGGGCGGGCTTGGGAGGCATCGGTGAAGCGCTGGGCGAGCAACTGCGATTTCTGCGAATCGCTAACGACGATCTTGTCGCCTGCTTTCACTCGAAAGGAGGGGATGTCGACCCTTCTCCCGTTGACGAGCACGTGCCCGTGACCGACAAACTGCCGGGCGGCCCGCCGAGTCGAGGCGAATCCCATCCGATAGAGCACGTTGTCGAGCCGGGTCTCGAGCATCTGCAGCAAGGTCTCCCCGGTGATCCCGCGCCGGCGAGCGGCCTCTTCGTAGTAACGGCGGAATTGCTTCTCCAATACGCCATACTGATACCGAAGCTTCTGCTTCTCCGCCAAAGCCAAGGCGTACTCAGACTTTTTCCGGCGTCCCTTCCGCAATCCATGCTGGCCGGGGCCGTAGTTGCGCCGCTCCAAAGCCTTGGAGGGACCGAAAATGGGAACGCCGTAGCGGCGGCTGATCCTTTGCTTGGGACCTCGGTATCTAGCCATAATTGTTCGAATAGGTAACGGATGATGCGCGGACGACCCCGATCTCAGACGCGCCGCGCTTTGGGCGGACGGCAACCGTTGTGGGGAATGGGAGTCACATCACGAATCACGGTGATCTCGATGCCGATGGCTTGCACGGCGCGCACGGCGGATTCGCGGCCGGAACCCGGACCTTTTACCCGCACCTCAGCCTCGCGCAGCCCATGTCCCATGGCCTGACGGCAGGCGTCCTGACTCACCAACTGCGCGGCATAAGCCGTGCTCTTGCGAGAGCCCCGGAAGCCCATCTTCCCCGCACTGGACCAGCCCAGAAGGTTGCCCTGACGGTCGGTCACTGACACGATCGTGTTGTTGAAGGTAGCCTGGACGAAGACGATGCCGCTGTGAATGTTCTTGCTGCCCTTGGCCTTGACGATCTTCGGCGTCTCGGCTTGAGCGGGATCGAGTTCGAGAAAAATATCCTTTCGGCGGTCGCCGGAATCCGCCTTCCGAGCCGGTTCCTCCGCCGGAACCGCCGGGCTGTCCCCGGGCTGGCTCACGCCGCCGCCTTCAGCAGCCGCTGGAGGGGTGGGCTCGCTCGGAGCCTTGGGTTTCGCTTCCTGCGTCTCCGCTGCCGCGACAGGAGCCGGAGATTCCGCAACGTCCTCGCCTGCCGCAGCGGCCGGCGTTGTAGGCTGGTCCTCTTCCGCAGGTTCTGGCGCAGCGGCCGGCGTTGCAGGCTGGTCCTCTTCCGAAGATTCTGGCGCAGCGGCCGGCGTTTCCGTCTCGGCCGCATCTCCCGCAACTTGATCTTCAGGCTGCTCAGCAGCGCCCGGTTGGGGATTCTCGTTTTCCTCGTTGGCCATTGTGCTCCTCAGTGATCAGACTTTTTGATCAGACTTTTCCCTTCTTCGCGTTCGGGTTGCGCACCACCCCGACGGTGCGCCTGCGTCCACGCCGCGTGCGTCCATTGGTTTTTGTGCGCTGGCCGCGGCAGGGCAGGCCTTTGCGGTGCCGAATAGCCCGGTAGCAATTGATGCCCGCCAACCGCTTCATGTGAGCCTGTTGATCCCGGCGCAGATCGCCCTCGATGGCAATGCTGTTCGAGGAGATGACGGCGGCGAGGCGGCTCAATTGCTCATCGGTGAGTTCCCCGGTCCTCAAACTCGGGTCCAACCCCGCCTGATCGAGAATCCGGCGACTGGTCTTGCGCCCGATGCCATAGATGTAGGGCAGAGAAGCTTCGATGCGCTTCTCATTCGGAATATCCACTCCCAAGAGTCTGGCCATACGAGATATCAGTTGATTGAAAAAAGGCGACGCCCCGCCCCGCGGGACATCGATGCAGTCCGAAGGGGTTCACGTCGAACGCAGGGGCTCATGCGTAGCACGTTTCCCGGAAGCCGCAAGCTGGGAAACAAAAAAGCGGCGGCCATTTCTCGACTTCCGCAGCGACGGTCCGGATCGTTCAAAATCGTAAACGTTCCCGCCATGTCAATATTTCCGGATCGCCCTTGTGGACGACGACGGTGTGCTCGAAATGGGCCGACGGTTTTCCGTCCAAGGTGACGACGGTCCATTTGTCTTCCAGCGTGCGCACGCGCGGAGCGCCTTGATTGACCATGGGCTCGACCGCCAGGACCATCCCCTCGCGCAGTCGAGGTCCCTTGCCCGATCCCTCCCAGTAATTGGGAATTTGAGGCTCTTCGTGAAGCTTCCGCCCTACGCCGTGCCCGACGTATTCCCGGACCACGCTGTAACCCTTGGAGGTGACGTGGGTCTCGACGGAGGCGCAGAGATTGGAAAGATACTCCCCTTCCCGGGCGTAGGAGAGCGCCAGATGCAGGGCTTCTTCCGTGGTCATGAGGAGCCGCTGCGTTTCAGGCGCAATCATGCCTACGGGAACAGTAAGAGCGTTGTCTCCAACCCATCCGTCCTGCACGACGCCCACATCGATTTTGACGATGTCGCCATAACGTATCACCCGCGGCCCGCCGATCCCGTGCACGACTTCCTCATTGACGGAAATGCAGATGTTGCCGGGAAACTTCCGGTAACCGAGGAAAGCGCTCCGGCAACCGGCTTCGGCAATGAGGCGAGCTGCCTCCGCGTCCACTTCCCCAGTGGTGACTCCCGGCTGAATCTTGGCGGCAACTTCGCCCAAGATCCGGCTGGCCGTCTCTCCGGCCCGGCGCAACATATCCAATTGCGCGCCGCTGCGAATAGGAATCTGAGCGGTGCGCTTCTTCATGCCGCCCCATCTTCCGGCTCTGCTCCGTCTCGGTTCCGGCCGCGGGCCTGCGGAGACCAGGGGCCGGCCTCCCGCCGCCGCTTCTCCGCGTTCCTTCCGCTCGTGATAGGCATCCAATCAGTTCGCGGCTCCGACGGTGGTCGTGTAGAGATAATAAGCCATACCAATGACGATGAGGCAGGCCAAAGTCAGGTAAATCCAGAGCAGCCCGCCCGATCTCGCCGACGCTGCGCCAGGGCGGCTGGCGCCTCCCCGGGGCCGGTCGAAGCGCCCGCGGATCTTGCCCTTTCGCAGAAATCCGTCGTAGTGCCTTTGCAAGAGGTGCGTCTCCACCTGCCGCATCATGTCCAGAAGCACGCCCACGAGAATGAGGATGCTTGTCCCTCCAAAAAACTGTGCGGCAATCGGAGGCACGCCCGTCGCTCGGCTCACGAGAAGAGGGAGCAGGAAGACGATCGTAAGAAAGATCGCTCCCGCAAAAGTGAGCCGGCTCATGGTGAAGTCGAGGAATTCCGCAGTGGGTTTTCCAGGACGCACCCCCGGAATGTAACCGCCGTTCTTCTTCAAATCGTCGGCAATCTGATTGGGTTGAAACATGGTGGCGACCCAAAAATAACTGAAGAAGAAGATCAACAAGGCCGAGAGCACGGCATAAGGCCATCCTACGCTGAGCGCGGTCGTCAGGCGCTGGGCCCACTCCTGTCCCGGAAACGCAAAACCGATGATCTGCGAGGGAAACAACAGAATAGCCTGCGCGAAAATGATGGGCATGACCCCCGAATAGTTCACCTTCAGCGGCAGAAAGGTGGATTGGCCCCCGTAGACCTTTCGCCCGACGACACGCTTGGCGTACTGGATGTTGATCCGGCGTTGCGCCTGGGTGATGGCGATCACGGCTGCGATCACCAGAAGGAGAAGGGCGATCATCATCACCAGAATCATCGGATTCTTCGTGTCCGCACCCGTAGGACCGCCGATGTAGGTAGTCCAGGCCTGGACCAATGCTCCGGGCAAACTGGAAATGATGTTGACGGTGATGATCAGCGAGATCCCGTTCCCCACACCGCGCTCGGTGATCTGATCCCCAATCCACATGAGCAACATGGTGCCCGCCGTAATGACGAGGACAGCCAGCAGCTCGAAGGGCAGCCCGGGATTCGGCACGAGTTGGAGCCCCGTTTCTTCGATCACCCGGCTGAGACCCTGAAGGAAGACATTCTGCTCAGGGTTCTCCAAAGACTTCGCGAGCATGAACCCCTGAAACACGCTCAAGGTGATGGCCACATAACGCGTGTACTGCCCGATCTTCTGACGGCCGCCGTCTTCGCGAGCGAGCTTGCTCAAGCGCGGGACCACTGCAGTCATCAACTGCATCATGATCGAGGCGCTGATGTAAGGCATGATGCCGAGAGCAAAAATCGCGCAGTTCTCGAGGGCTCCTCCGCTGAACACGTTGAGCAACGCCATCACCGCCGTGGTGCCTTGATCTCCCTCCTCGGCCAGCCGCTTGACCCACTCCTGCAACACCGTTGGGTCCACCCCCGGCAGCGTAATGGCCGTGCCGATGCGCACGACGACGACCATGGCCAGGGTAAAAAGTATCCGCTCCCGCAGTTCGGGAATCTTCAGGGTGTTGGTAAAGGCGGAAATCATGCTGCGTGCTGGGAAGGAAAGAAAAGCGGCGTTCTGCCTCCGTTCGCGGGAGCGAGGCGAAAACACCCGCTGTGCAGATGGGGCGTCACTCGGTGCCGGCGGGGGCTCGCACTGAACCCCCCGCTTCCTCGATCTTGGTCCGGGCCGAAGCGCTGCAGCGCAGACCTTCGACCGTAAGGGCCTTGGTCAATGTTCCGTTGCCCAGAATCTTCACCGCTTCCCAGGCTCCCTTGATCAGGCCGGCCTCACGAAGAGCGGCTTCGTTGATCACTGTGTCCGCCTCGAACTTCCGCTCCAGCCCGCAGAGGTTTACGATGGCGACGCGATCGCGAAAAGTCTTGTTGTTAAAACCGCGCTTGGGCATGCGCCGGTGAATGGGCATCTGGCCGCCTTCAAAACCGGGGCGGATCGAGGCTCCCGCGCGAGCTTTCTGCCCCTTGTTCCCTTTGCCCGAGGTCTTGCCGTGCCCGGAACTCTCGCCGCATCCAAGGCGTTTCCGGCGGTGACGGGATCCGGGCGCTGGTCGAAGATTGTGTAATCTCATCATCTCGATTGGTGGTCTTGCCTTGCGGATCGCCTAGATGGCTTCGCGACTGGCGATTCTGCGGCCGCGCAAACGCAGGATTTCGTCCCGTTGCCGCAAGTTCTGCAATGCTTCCAAAGTGGCTTTCACCACATTCGCGTGGTTGCTGGATCCCAAGGATTTCGCCAAAATGTCGCGGATACCCACGGCTTCCACGACCGCGCGCACGCTGCCCCCAGCAATGATCCCGGTTCCGGGCGAGGCGGGACGAAGCAATACCCGCCCTCCGCCGAATGCCCCTTCGACCTCATGAGGGATGGTGTGGTCGCGAAGAGCCACGGAAATCATCCGGCGCCGGGAAGCTTCGCTCGCTTTGCGAATGGCTTCGGCCACTTCCTTGGCCTTCCCGAATCCGTATCCGACGCGGCCGGCCCGGTCTCCCGCCACGACCAAAGCGCTGAAGCTGAACCGGCGCCCCCCTTTCACCACTTTCGCGCAACGGTTGATGTAAACGACCTTCTCCTCGATTTCCGCTGCTCGCGCGTCCGGCGACAGGATGGAAACGTCCGAAATATTTTCGCTCTTACTCACAGGCAATTCAGTTAAAACTTCAATCCTCCTTCTCGCGCGGCATCAGCCAGCGCCGCGACCTTCCCATGATAGAGAAAACCACCCCGGTCGAACACCACGCTCTCAACGCCTCCAGCTTTGGCCCGTTCGGCAATGAGGACTCCGACGCGGCGGGCCCCCTCCCGGTTGGCCCGCGCTTCGCCTCGCAAGGCTCCTTCGACGGTCGAAGCCGCCGCCAAGGTGCGCCCGCAGAGATCGTCGATGATCTGGGCATAACAATGCTGGTTGGAAAAGCACACGGCCAAACGGGGCCGTTCGGCGCTGCCCCGGATCTTCTTGCGGATCCGGGAATGAATCCTCCGCCGGCTTTCCTTTCGCGATCTCACACTCATGGCTGGGTCCCTGGTTCTCTGGGGCTCTATTTCTTGACGCTCTTACCGGCTTTGCGCCGGACGTATTCTCCCGCATAACGGATGCCCTTGCCCTTGTAGGGCTCCGGGGGATAAGCCGCACGCACTTCCGCTGCAAACTGTCCGACCCGCTGCTTATCGACGCCTTCCACCCGGATCTTGGTGTTGTCGGTGACCGTGACCTTCAAATCCGCCGGAATGGGATAAACCACAGGATGCGATTTTCCGATGCTCAGATCGAGCATCTCGCCCTTCACCGCGGCGCGAAAACCGACTCCCTGAATTTCGAGGTCTTTCACGAAACCGGCCGAGACGCCGCGGACCATGTTGGCCACAAGACTGCGGGCGGTGCCGTGCAGAGCCCGCAACTGCCGCGAATCGCCCTCGCGCTGCAGCGACAAGGCTCCGCCGTCCTCGCTCATTCCGATGCCCCGCGGGAGGCTCCATTCCAGCCGGCCCATCGGTCCCTCGACGGTCAACTGCCGGCCGTCATGGGCCACCGTCACCTTATCGGGAAGCGGAATCACTTGTAATCCAATGCGCGACATGTCGTGTTTTCCTTCCTTGCCTGATTACCACACGAGGGCGAGCAACTCACCCCCAACTTGTTGCTTGCGGGCATGGTGACCCGTCATCACTCCGCGCGAGGTCGAAAGGATGGAAATCCCCAGACCTCCCAGGACTCGCGGGATCTCGTCCACACTCACGAAACGGCGGCGTCCAGGTTTGCTCACACGCTTGAGATCGGTCACCGCCGGCACCGTATCGACAAACTTGGTCTTGACCACGATCTGCGGGAACTTCGACTCGGTGCTGACCTCGTAGGACCAAATGTAGCCCTCCTCCTGAAGGATGCGCGCCACTTCCGCTTTCAGGCGTGAATAGGGAGCAGTAAAGGATTCCTTGCCCGCCCGGCTGGCGGTCTTCAGGCGGCTGAGAAAATCGGCGATGGGATCAGTGACAACACTCATAACCAGTATAACGGCGTTTAGGCGGCTTTGGCGGATTCGCGGAAGGGCATACCGAGTTTCTTGAGAAGGGCCCGGCCTTCCTCGTCCGTGCGCGCCGTGGTCACAATGCTGATGTCGAAGCCAATGGTGTGCTTGACCTTATCCAGCTCGATCTCCGGAAAAATGGACTGGTCTTGGATGCCCAGCGTGTAATTGCCCCGGCCGTCGAAGCTGCGCGGAGCCACTCCCCGGAAATCCCGGATGCGGGGAATAGCCGCCTTGATCAGGCGCTGAAGAAACTCCCACATGTAGCGGCCGCGCAGGGTCACCTTGGCGCCAATCTCCATTTTCTCGCGCAACTTGAAGTTGGAAATGCTCTTCTTTGACTTGGTGACGATGGGCCGCTGACCAGTGATCAACCCCATTTCCCGCACCGCGCCCTCCAGAGCCGGGCCGCGTTCCTCGTAACTCCCCACGCTGCAGTTCAACACAATCTTCTCCAATCGCGGCGCTTGATGCACGTTTCGGTAACCGAATTCGCTCATCAGTTCCCCGATGATCCGCTCGCGGTAATCCTTTCTCAGTTCAGGTTCCATGGCTGTCGAATAAATATGCTCTTGGCGTCTCCTCCTTGTCCGCGATCACGGCGCTTCGGTCTCCAACCGCTTGACGTTGGAGATGTGGATAGGGCCTTCTCTTTCGATAATAGCGCCTTCCGGACGATCCGCCGACTTGCGCGTATGCTTCTTGATCATCCGCACGCCTTCGATGATCACTTGATCCTTGGCCCGGATCACCTGGAGGATCTTTCCACTGGCGCCCCGATGGTTTCCGCTGATGACGACGACGGTGTCGCCCTTGTGGACATGAGTCTTCTTCCGGTTCATAACACTTCGGGGGCCAGACTGACGATCTTCATGAAATTACGCTCCCGGAGTTCGCGCGCCACAGGGCCGAAAATGCGAGTTCCACGCGGGTTGCGATCTTTGTCGATGATGACGATGGCGTTGCGGTCGAAGCGCAGGACGGAACCGTCCGCGCGCCGGATGGGAGCCGCCGTGCGCACTACCACGGCGCGGACCACGTCGCCCTTCTTCACATTGGCGGTCGGCGTCGATTCCCGCACGTGAGCGGTGATGATGTCGCCCACTGAAGCGGTCCGGGTCCGTTTCCCGATCACCCCGATCATTTTGGCCACGCGCGCACCGGTGTTGTCGGCGACATCGACCTTGGATTCCATTTGGATCATACCTTTTTCCTCGCGGGGGTTGTTCGAGCTGCCTCTGCCGCATCAATGACCGAGCACTTCCACCAGTCGCCAACGCTTGGTCTTGCTCAGTGGACGGCACTCCACAATGCGGACTTTGTCGCCCTCTTTGGCTTCGCCTTTTTCGTCGTGGGCATAGAATTTGGAGCTTCGCTTGACGATCTTGTCGAATACCGGATGGGGAACCCTCCGCACCACCGCGACGACGATGGTCTTGTTCATTTTGTCGGACACGACCAACCCGACCCGCGTCTTGCGGAGCGCGCGGCGCACCTCTGGAGCGGCAGCCGGAGCGGCAGCCGGAGCCGGAGCGGGAGATTCAGATTCGTTGCTCATAGATCCAAAAAATCGGGGGGGTAGGAAGACCGCCTCACGAGGCGACAGCTTGGCGGCGGCGCTCGCCGAGGACGGTTTCAATTCGCGCCAGCGTGCGGCGAACTGTGTATATCCGCGCCGTGTTTTCCAGTTGGTTGCTGGCGTGCTGAAAGCGCAACATCAACATCTCTTCCTTGAGATCCCGGCGGCGTGTGTGCAGTTCGTCGGTGCTGAACTCTCTGATTTCTGAAGTCTTCATCGGCAGGCGGACAAGGTGCGGTGATTAGGCGGCTTGGCGCATAATGAAGCGCACCCGAATGCCCAGTTTATTGGCGGCCAGACGCATGGCCTCACGGGCCGCAGCTTCCGGCACTCCGGCGATCTCAAACAACATGTGGCCCGGACGCACCACCGCGACCCATTTTTCCGGAGCGCCCTTGCCCTTCCCCATCCGCGTTTCCGGCGGCCGCGAGGTGATGGGCTTGTGGGGGAAAATGCGGATCCAGACCCGGCCGCGGCGTTTGAGATGGCGGTTGATGGCGATCCGGCAGGCTTCGATTTGGTTATTCGGGATCCAGGCCCGGCCGAGGGATTGGAGACCATAGTCTCCGTAACCCAAGGTGGTCCCGCGTTGGGCGTTGCCGGACCGGCTGCCGCGCTGCGACTTCCGGTATTTCACTTTGCGGGGCATCATCGCCATGGTCGTGGATCTCCTTTCTTTTGGTTCAAAACTCTCAAGCCTCTTCTCGTCGCTTCCTCAGGACGCCCGGCCGCGCGGGCGATGATCCGGCCTCCGCGGTCCGCGATCGCCGCGGGGCGGAGGCGTTTCCCCTCCGTCTTCCCGCCGGTTGAGCCAGCATTTCACGCCGATCACTCCGTAGACTGTCTTCGCCTCGGCGAAGCCGTAGTCGATGGGAACCCGCAGAGATTGCAGCGGCACCTTCCCTTCGCGATACCACTCCGCCCGGGCAATATCGGCTCCGCCCAAGCGGCCAGCACAGCGTATCTTGATGCCCTCTGCGCCAAAATCAAGCGCTGTCTGCAAGGCCCGCTTCATGGCCCGGCGGAATGAGATCCGCCGTTCCAATTGCAAAGCGACGTTTTCGGCCACCAACTGGGCGTCCAGCTCCGGCTGTTTGATCTCAAAGATGTCGATCTTGACCTGCCGGTCGCCGCACATCCGCGATATGTCCGATGTCATCCGTTCGATCTCGGCGCCCTTGCGTCCAATCACCAGTCCCGGGCGTGCGCTGTGCAGAGTGACCCGGATGCTGTTCCAGGCGCGCTCGATGATCACTTTCGAGATCGCCGCATTGGACAACCGCTGGCGGATATACTTCCGCACCTTCAGATCGCTGTGCAGGAAATACGTAAAGTCCTGCTCCGGAGCAAACCACTTCGAGCGCCAGTCTTTATTGACCGCGAGGCGGAATCCGATGGGGTTGATTTTCTGGCCCATAATATCGTGTGAATCCTATCGCTTCCGCTTTCCGTTAATCCTCTGCCGCTCCTGCGGTTTCATCCCGAAGTCCAATTGTCCCGGCATCTACTGGAGGAGCCGTGGTCACCCCATCGGTGACGACCACCAGAATATGACTCATCCGCCGCCGGATGGGACTGGCGCTGCCCCGCGCCCTCGCTTTGATCCGTCGCACGATCCGGCCCTTATCAATCCGGGCTTCCTTGACCAAAAGATCGTCAGGAGAAAGTTGATGGTTGTTCTCCGCATTGGCCAAGGCCGATCGAAGGGTCTTGCCCAAGAGAACCGCGGCTTTGCGCGGGGTGTAATCCAGAATGTTGAGGGCATCCGCGGCGGAAAGTCCCTGAATCCTCCGGGCCACGTCTCGCGCCTTCAAGGGCGAGATCCGGGCGTTATTATGAACTGCCTTGACTTCCATGGCTCTTGCTCAGTGTTGAATCTCGGGATCGACGAAGATCGAATCCCCCACTTCGATGCTTTCGTCGGCAGCGACCAATTCCTGAATCACCGCACCGCAGATTTCCTCCCGGGAATCGACGACAAGGGCCCTCCCCACGAGGCGGTCTTTCCGCTGAATCCGCAGGGGTGTGCCCACACGCAGCCCATGTCGGCTTCCCACGCTACAGACTACGAGCGAATACTCCGGCTTCACACTGATGACTCGCGCCTCATTCAAACCCTCGGCGGCGAGCCCAGCGCGATGGCTCAGTCCCAGCGCCTCCTCTGCCGACCGCAAGGCGTTCTCGACCTCCAGCCGTTTGTCCGCACTCGCGTTGGAAGCCGTGCTCAGATAGGCCACGACCGCGTCGGATAGACGCAGAATCTCCCGGGCGATGTTTTCCTTGTCTTCTTCCGCCAGCCTCAAATCCGAGACCGCCTTCATCAGACGGTTCTCCAAACCGTGGCCCTCCGTGTTGATCACCTCGGCCCCGAGGGCCTCAAGCTGCATCACGGCCTCCCGGCTATCCTTCCGGCACTGCTCCAGTTCCCGGTTCGCCTCCGCCAAGCTCTCTCCCAAGACCCGGTTGCCCTCCGCCAAAATCTGATTCTCACGCTCCAGTTCCCTATTGCGTTTGACTGCCGCATCCAAAGCCGTGCGCAGTTCTCGAACCTCCAGCGGGCTGTCCTCGGCCCTGGCGCACACCACGGCCACCCCGGCTGCGAGAAACACAAGCCAGCGCACACTGCGGTTGGAAGCTAAGGAGTTCATGGAACGTGAAGAATCTGAAGCGCCGGATCGCGCCGGCGCCGTTATTTTTTCCCTTGTCCGCCGTGTTGCACGAACTTCCGGGTCGGAGAAAACTCGCCGAGCTTGTGCCCCACCATATTCTCGGTGACGTAGACGCTCACGAAGTCCTTGCCGTTGTGGACGAGAAAGGTGTGCCCGACGAAATCGGGGATGATCAGAGACTGGCGCGACCAGGTCTTGATGGGCTTGCGCGAGCCTGCCTCGGTTTGCTTGTCCACCTTGGCCAAAAGCTTGTAGTGAACAAAAGGTCCTTTCTTGAGAGAGCGGGGCATGAGCTGTTCGGTGAGAGTTCGGCCTGCGGAAAGCGGTGCTTACTTGCGGCGTTTGGTCTTGCGCCGCTGCACAATGAAACGCTCGCTGGGTTTGTTTTTCTTCCGGGTCTTTTGGCCTTTGACGTGACCCCAGGGGCTCTTGAGATGTTGGCGGCCGCCGCCGCTTTTGCTCTTGCCTTCGCCGCCCCCGTTGGGGTGATCCACAGGATTCATACACATGCCGCGCACCGTGGGACGGGTTCCCTTCCATCGTGTCCGGCCGGCCTTCCCACTGATAGTGTTCATGTGGGTGACGTTGCCGACCTGTCCGACCGTCGCGTAACAATCCTCCTTGAACCTGCGGATCTCGCCCGACGGCATCCGCACCAGGGCTTGCCCGCCTTCGATGTTCGAAAGAATGGCGGACTGACCGGCGCTGCGGGCAATCTTTCCGCCCCGGCCCGGCTCGAACTCAATATTGTGAATCGCAGTTCCCAATGGAATGCGCTTCAGCGGCAGGGCGTTGCCCAATTTGGGCGCGGCCTGCTCCCCTGCGACGACCGCAGCGCCTACTTCGAGACCTAGCGGAGCCAAGATATAATTGCGCTGCCCGTCTCCGTACTCGATCAGAGCGATGCGCGCGCTGCGGTGCGGATCGTATTCGATTCCCAGCACGCGCGCCTCGTCGCCGCGCCGGCTCCGTTTGAAGTCGACCAGGCGGTAGTGCCGCTTGTGGCCGCCGCCCACGTGCCGACAAGTAATCCGCCCCATGTTGTTGCGGCCGCCCGACTTCCGGCAGGGCTCGAGCAAACTCTTTTCCGGCTTGGACTTGGTGATCTCGTCGAAGTCCGGCCACACTTTGTAGCGGTTCGACGGTGTGGTGGGATTGAATCGTTTGAGTGCCATGGGTTGATCCTCCTCGCTCTCTGCCTTTCAACCGGTCCGGTCCTCAGACCAGATCGATCGATTCCCCCTTCTTGAGCCGCACGATGGCCTTCTTCCAATGCGCGGTGCGTCCGAAATCGGCCCGCCGCTCGCGCTTCTTCTTGCCCCGGTAGTTGCAGGTGTTTACCGAAACCACTTTCTTCCTCAAAATACGTTCCACCGCCTCCTTGATCTGAAGTTTATTGGCCCGCCGATCGACCTCCAGGACGTACTCGTTGTTCTGTTCGGTGAGTAAGGCCGCCTTTTCGCTCAACCGGATCCTGCGGATTACCTGAAAGATATCGTTCATCGGCTGAGTCGGGTCCTCCGGGCCAAAATGGGCAAGGCGTCTTGGGTCAGAACGATGCGGTCGAATCGGAGAAGTTGTTCCACATTGACTTCGTCAGCCGTCATCAGCAGCGCCGGCTTGAAGTTCCGCGCCGCCAAATAGGTCTTGTCATCAAAAGTCGCCGCCACCACCAAGACCTTGACCCCCGCCCCGAAACTGTCCAAGGCCGCCACAAAGCTTCGGGTCTTGCCGTCGGCGACGGAGAACTCCGGAACACCGACGACCTCTCCTCCCTCGATGCGGGAGCCCAGGGCCGCTCGCAGCGCCAGCCGGCGGACCTTCTTCCCTACCGTCTTAGAGTAATCGCGCGGACGCGGCCCAAAGGCTACGCCTCCACCCCGCCAGAGCGGCACTCGAATCTCACCGTGCCGCGCCCGTCCCGTTCCTTTTTGCCGGTAAATCTTTCGGCCGCTCCCGGCGACCTCGGCGCGCGTCTTGGTGCAGGCCGTTCCGGACCGCCGGTTTGCCCGCATCGCCGTCACCAACTCATGCACGGCATAGGCCCCCTTGCCTCCGGTCGCCACTTCGATCTCGGCGGCTTGTGCGTCTTCCAAGGAAAAAACTGATCCAGACATGCTCGTGCTCCTTCAGCGATTCTGAGTTTAGGATTCCGCCGCTTCCACCGCTTCCACCGCCGGAAGGGGCTTCTTCTTCGCCGGCCGGACCATTACCAAGCTGCCCTTGGCCCCGGGAAAGCTGCCGCTGATCAAGAGCGCTCCGTCTTCCTCCCGGACTTGGACCACCTGGAGATTCTGCACCGTTCGGCGGAAATTTCCGTGCCGGCCGGGCAGTTTGGTGTTCTTCCACAGCCGACCGGGCGTTGTCCCGCAGCCGATAGCGCCGGGCCTCCGGTGCATCATCGAACCGTGGGTTTGGGGCAGTCCTCCGAACCCGAACCGTTTGACGACTCCCTGAAATCCTTTGCCCTTGGTTACTCCGATGACGTCCACAAACTGGCCCGTTTGAAACAAGGAAGCCGCCAATTCGGCTCCTTCTTGAGCCGGCAAATCCTCTTCCCCAGCAAAGCGAAACTCTCGCATCCACCTTTTCGGAGCGCAGCCGCGCTTCTTCAAATGACCCAGCGTGGGCTTGTTGAGCCTTTGCTCCTTCTGTTCTCCGAAGCCCACCTGCACGGCGGCGTAGCCATCCCCTTCGCTCCGCTTGATCCGAACCACCACATTTCCGCGGACGTCGAGCACGGTTACCGGAATGGCGGAGCCATCCTCCGTGTAAACCCGTGTCATTCCCAGCTTTCTCCCCAATAATCCCAAACTCATGGCGCCGTCCTTCCTCAGATCTTGATGGTGATGTCCACCCCGGCGGGCAGGTTCAACTTCTTCAGTTCATCCACCGTCCTCGCGGTGGGATCGACGATGTCGAGCAATCTCTTGTGCGTCCGAATCTCAAACTGTTCCGCCGATTTCTTATTCACGTGCGGAGAGCGGTTGACGCTGAATTTCTCGATGCGCGTGGGCAACGGAATGGGCCCGGCGATCTTGGCGCCCGTCCGCTTCGCCGTGTCCACGATCTCTTTCGAAGACCGGTCCAACAAGCGGTGGTCATAGGCCCGAAGGCGGATGCGGATGCGCTGGGATTGCATGACAGGAGTCGGCTGGGAAAAGGAGAGAATCAGGCCGGGACCAACCCGCCACGCTGTTCAACAATGTCTTCCACAATGCTTTGAGGCACTTGTTCAAAGTGGGATGGGGTCATGGCGTAATCCGCACGTCCGCGCGAGAGCGAGCGCACCGCGGTGGAATAGCCGAACATTTCCGACAACGGCACTTCCGCGACGATGATGCTGAGATTGTTGCGCATATCGATCCGTTGAATGCGTCCCCGGCGCCGGTTCAGGTCTCCCATGATGTCGCCCTGATAGTCTTCCGGCGTGGAAACCTCTACGGACATGATCGGCTCGAGCATGACGCACCGGGCCTTTCGGAAAGCGTCTTTCATGGCGAAAATCGCCGCCATCTTGAACGCCTGCTCGCTGGAATCGACTTCGTGACTCGATCCGTCCAACAGGTCCACATGGACGTCCACTACCGGGTAGCCCGCAATGATGCCGTTTTGCATCGCCTCGTTCACTCCCGCCATACATGCGTTGATGTATTCCCTGGGAATCGTGCCGCCCACCACTTTGTTCTCCGTGGTCAGACCTTTGGCTTTGTCGTTGGGCTGAATGCGCAGGACCACGTGCCCGTATTGACCCCGGCCGCCCGTCTGCTTGACCAATTTGCCTTCCCCATCAGCAGCCATGGTGATGGTCTCGCGATAGGCGATCTGCGGTTTGCCCGCGTTGGCATCGACGCTGAACTCTCGCAGCATCCGGTCCCGGATGATATCGAGATGCAGTTCGCCCATTCCGGCGATGATGGTCTGCCCGGTCTCCTCATCGGTTTTGACCACAAAGGTCGGATCCTCCTCCGAAAGACGCTGCAAGGCAGTGGCCATCCGCTCCTGGTCCGCCTTGGTCTTCGGCTCGATGGCCATGGACATGACCGGCTCGGGAAACGAGGGGGGCTCCAAGAGAATGGTGCGCGAAGGGTCGCAGAGTGTGTCTCCCGTTGTGATGTTCTTAATCCCGACAATCGCGGCAATATCGCCCGAGTAACACGTATCGATCTCGGTGTGCTTGTTGGATTGCACTTGCAGCAGCCGTCCCACCCGCTCCTTGCGCCCAGTGCGCGGATTGACCACGGTGTCGCCCTTCGAGAGCGTCCCGGAGTAGACCCGGAAGAACACGAGTTTCCCAACGTAACGATCTGCCCAGAGCTTGAAAGCCAGCGAACAAAACTTCTGGTTGTCGCCGGTTTGCACTTCGATGATTTCCTCCGGGTCGTCCGGATTGCGCCCTTGCGCCGGCGGAACTTCCAACGGGCTGGGCAGATAATCCACCACCGCGTCCAGCAGGTATTGAACGCCTTTATTCTTGAAAGCCGATCCACCCACAACGGGAACAATCCTGTTGGCGATGACTTGACGCCGCAGGGCGAGTTTCAGGTCGGCCAGCGTGATCTCCTCTTCTTCCAGGAACTTGTGGCCCACCACCTCGTCGAGATCGACCATCTGCTCTTGCAGGGCTGCGTAAGCCTCGTCGGCCATGGCCCGTTCCTCTTCCGTCAGGTCCCGCACCGTGTAGGTCGATCCAAACACATCATCGTCTGAATAGATGACCGCCTTCCGGTTGAGCACGTCGATCTGTCCCTTAAGCAGGTCTTCCGACCCAATGGGAATGAGAATCGGGTGCGCGTTGGCTCCGAGCTTCTCCCGCAAATCGGTCACCACATTGTTGAAGTTGGCCCCGACCCGGTCCATTTTGTTTACAAAAGCGATCCGCGGCACGCGGTATTTATCCGCCTGTCTCCACACCGTTTCGCTCTGTGGCTGGACCCCAGCGACCCCACAAAACACAGCGATGGCTCCGTCCAACACCCTCAGAGAACGTTCCACCTCCGCGGTAAAATCGACGTGCCCGGGGGTATCGATGATGTTGACCCTGATGTCCTGTCCGGCGAAACTCTTGTAGACTCCCTCTTGTTCGAGCTGCTTCCACTGACAAGATACCGCAGCGGAAGTAATGGTGATCCCACGCTCACGTTCCTGGTCCATCCAGTCCGTGGAGGCATTGCCGTGGTGAACCTCGCCGATTTTGTGGATCATCCCCGTGTAAAAGAGGACGCGCTCAGTGAGCGTGGTCTTTCCAGCGTCGATGTGTGCGGCGATCCCGATGTTTCGGGTGCGCTCCAAAGGACAGGGGCGTTTTGGAGAATTGACCTGGTCGGACATAAGCGTGACGGGAAAAAGCGTAAGTTCCATTACCTTACCACCGGAAATGGGCGAAGGCTCGGTTGGCTTGCGCCATTTTGTGCATTTCGTCGCGGCGGCGGACCACGTTGCCCTGACCTTTGGCTGCATCGCGGATTTCGTTAGACAAGGCCACGTGCATGGGCACGCCCTTGCGGTTGCGGGCGAACCCGATCAGCCAGCGCATGGCCAGGGACTCCTGCCGGTCTGTGGCGACTTCGAGCGGAACTTGATAGGTGGCGCCCCCGACCCGGCGCGATTTGACTTCGACTTTCGGTTTGGAGTTCTCCACGGCGCGATTGAGTATCTCCAGCGGATCGATGTTGTCCGAACCCTCGTTGGAGCGCTCGATGGCCGCGTAGACAATCCGTTCGGCCAAAGCCTTTTTCCCGCAGCGCATGATCCGGTTGACCAGGCGGGAAACCAGCGGGCTATCGAAGCGCGGATCGACGTGAAAGGGTTTGCGGTGAACGCGTCTGCGGCGGGACATGACAAAGGAATCGGTGAAAGGTGAAAACGATCGAGCGGGCGCTCCCGGCATCCCCGCTCCCGGGTTTCTCAGCTCTTGCTCTTGCTCTTATCTCCCTTGGGACGCTTGGCCCCGTATTTCGATCGCCCGCAGCGCCGGGCATCCACTCCCAGCGTGTCCAAAGCTCCCCGGACGATATGGTAACGCACTCCCGGCAAATCCTTGACCCGGCCGCCTCGCACCAGAACCACCGAGTGTTCTTGGAGGTTGTGCCCTTCTCCCCCGATGTAGGCAATCACTTCGTAGCCGTTGGTCAATCGCACCTTGGCTACTTTCCGCAGGGCCGAATTCGGCTTCTTGGGCGTCCGCGTCATCACCTGCAAGCACACGCCGCGGCGCTGGGGACAGTCGGAGAGAGCCGGTGACTTCGACTTCTCCACCTGTTTCCGGCGGCCTTTGCGTATAAGCTGATTGATGGTCGGCATGAAATCCTCGGTGTATCGCTGAGCACCGGGCGCCGCCGAGAACGGAGAATTCAGTACAAGGAACCTCAGTCCCTTGCCCATCTTCTCCGGAGTGGCGCCCGATAATTTCGTCAGCCGGTCTCGGACCGGAGCCCAGAGCGCTGAGAGCCGCGCACTATAGGAATGCAGGTCCATCCCGCAAGCGATTTTACGGGATTTTTTTGTGGGCCCGGCTCCGGATGCGCCGAAACGGTGGACCGGCCGGGTCCCGCCCCACCCGGTCCACGCATCGGATCGAGCCTTCCAGCCCCGAGCCCTCCCCGCCCTGCCCGAGCCAGGTCCAGCCCGCATTTCTCATACTGAGCCCAGGGAACTCCCTCTCACCGCCCCTCCTCTTCCGCCGTCCCGGGCTCCTCCCGCGCAGTCGGCGCCGCCGGACCTCGCGCAGCCTCCAACAGGGTTCCGCTCGCCAAATAATCGGCGAAAAGCCGGGCCATGAGAAGGCTTCCTTCCTCGTTGACGTGGCGGCCATCCCTCCAGTAACGGCTGTCGCGCGGCATCTGCGCGGCAAAATCGAAAAACGGCGCCCCTTTCTCCTCCGCCAACTCTCTCGTCAGCTCGTTCATCTCGCGAAACCCGCGCTGGTAAAAGGAAAATCCGGCGTAATCGCCCGGAATCACGTCTGTCCAGGCCCAACTCGTCAGGAGCACACCCACCTCATGCTCCCTGGCGATGGCGATGATGTTGCGCAGATTGTCGCGCGTGAAACGCGGCGGGTTCTGGTCCAGGAGATTCCCAAAGAAGGCATCCGGATCCTCGACCGTGTGGTAGGGACCATAATACTCCGGCGCGTTGGTGAAGGGCTCCAGGCCCATGTGGGCCGAACCCCGCAGCCTGCGGGCGATCCGCCACAACGTGCTGTGCCGCTGCCACCAGGACAGCCCGGGGGCCTCCCAGTACTTGCGCCTCCCCCGGTTGTCCGCGCGGTAAGCCTCCGGATCCACGAAACGGCAGTGCACGTCGTTGGTGCCGTGATAGACGATGAGAAGGTCCGGCTCCAGTTCCAATACCCGGAAGCAAACGTGGATCAATGTTTCCCAGGTATTGTAACCGGGCACTCCTCCGTTGATCACTTCAACCCGCCCGAAACCCCGCTCCCGGAGCATCCGTTCCAAATGCGCCGTGAAGATCTCCCGGTCGTCGGCTACGCCCTCCGTATAAGTCGTGGAACCTCCCAGCGCGACGATCCGAAAGACCCCCTCGGGTTTCTGCAATGCAATCTCAGGGCCGCGGAATCCTTCCCGGTTGTGGCTCAGGGATCCGCGGCGGTATCCCGGCGTGTTGGCGTAGCAAAGGTAGGGATGAGGGACGACCCGCGCCTCGCCCGGTCTCAGGTCCTCGTAAAGCGCATATTTCACGCGTTGCTCCGTGCTCGCGGCAAAACGCAGCCACAGGCGCGCACCACCTTCCATGATCAGCAGCGTCCCGGTCAGGAGAATCAGCCGGGGTACCAAGTAACGAAGGGAGCGGCGTCGGGGAGCATCCACAATGGCGATTGGAGCACGTTCCCCCTCCGATTTCCAATCCGCGAATCGTGGAGGCGCCAAGCCGCTGCTACCCTCAGAGCTCCTGATCTGGCGGGCGGACAAGGAGATGGAGGAAAGAAGGTGAGCCGGAGGCTCTGGGACTGCGGCGAGCATCGCCGCTCTCTCCAAGGCGCGGAGCGCCGTGGGCGGCGAAGGCGGTTCGCGCGGGAAGCGGACACTCTGTCCGCCGATCCAGGGAGGCGGGTTGGAAAACCCGCCCTCCGTTGGCGTCCTTGATGCATTTATGAGATTCTGGATACGGGTGGTGACCGCGACAGGGTTCATGGTCGTGGGATTGCAGCTCCTTTTTGGGTTGGGTTGGCTTCCGGTGGCCACGTTCGCGGAGTCCAATCTCACCAACAACGAGGTCCGGCTTCAGAAACTGTTTAGGAACCGGGACGCCGGGCTGGTGGTGCTCGGATCATCCCTGGCCGGAAGATTGCCCGAGGCGGCCTTCCCGGCGGAATGGAAGGCGGTCAATCTGGGATTGGATGGAGGCAATTCCGCCTTCGGCGCGGGGCTTTTGCTGAAATGGAATGTCGAGCCAGGTATGGTGGTGGTGGAGGGCAACAGCATTGCCAAGGAGCGTTCAGGGAATGATCCGATTCTCGAGGAAAGAATCCGCTCGCTGACCTTTCACTGGTCGACTTGGATGGCTCCCTGGCGTGCGGAGCGCCGTCCTTTTTCGGCCTTCTATTCGTGGTTGAAGACCCGTAAGGACGAGGCGACTGCCGGCAGTGGAGGAACCAACGCGGAGGCAGGGCTCTCTGCCGCAGTAATGAAAACCCAACCGGGCGACCAGGAGCTTCTCAACGGACGGATTCTCCCCGAACGCTTGCAGGCTTTGCGCGACCAGGGAGCCGAGGTGCTCATCGTCATGGCTCCGGACGGCGGTGCAGACCGCAGCGAAGAGTACCGGGTGGCGAGCGCTGTTTCCGCCCGCACGGGTATTCCGGTTCTGGACGTGAAGGGGGAGTTCGATGAGACAATCTTCCGCTACACCGACGGACTGCACTTGTCGCCGCCTTCGGCGAGGCGAGTAGTGCAACTCATCGAGGAAGCATTGAACGCCTCACAGGAGCAAACAGAGGTGAAGAGCACGAAACCTTGAATCTCCGGTGTCTTGCAATCAGCTTTGAGGAGCAGAACGATGGATTTTTCATGGAACGACCAACAGCAGAAGCAGCGCGAAGCGATTACTTCTTTTGCGCAGGAGCACCTTAATCCCGGCCTTGAGCAACGGGAGGCCCGATCCGAGTTTAATTGGGACGGCTGGCGCAAGTGCGCGGAGATGGGTATTCATGGATTGCCGATCCCCAAGGAGTACGGCGGGCAAGAGGCTGATCCGGTAACGACGGCTGGAGCCTTGGAGGCTCTGGGTTATGGCTCGCACGACAATGGGTTGAGCTTTTCCATCAACGCGCACATGTGGACAGCGGAACTGCCGCTTCTGGAGTTCGGGACCGAATCGCAGAAGCGGAAATGGCTTCCCCGATTATGCTCAGGAGAATTGATCGGTGGGAACGCCGTCTCGGAGCCTGAGGCGGGATCCGACGTATTCAGCCTGGCTACGCGCGCCGAACGCCGCGGAGATCGTTACATCCTCAACGGTCACAAGACCTACATCACCAGCGGTCCCATAGCGGATCTGTTGGTGGTGTTCGCATCGACGGATCCCGCAAAGGGAAAGCACGGATTGAGCGCATTTTTGGTTGAGACTTCACGGCCCGGCTTCAAGGTGCTTCGTCGAATCGACAAGATGGGGATGAACACGGCTCAGATGGGTGAGATTCTCCTGGAGAACTGCGAAGTCGATGAAGACGATCGCTTAGGTAAGGAGGGGGCGGGGACGAACCTATTCACGCACTCGATGACGTGGGAGCGCTCCATGATTCTAGCCCCCGCGGTGGGCGCCATGCAAAGGATTCTGGAGGCATGTGTTCAGTTCGCCAGAAAGCGCAAGCAGTTTGGCGAATCGATCGGGAAGTTTCAATTGGTGTCCACCAAGATTGTGGACATGAAACTCAGGGTGGAGACTGCCCGTCAGTTATTGTATAACACAGCCTGGCGGCGTTCGCAAGGAAGCAGCGTCTTTCTCGAAGCGGCGCTGACGAAACTCCACATTAGCGAAAGCTGGGTTCAAACGTGTTTGGACGCGGTGCAAATTCACGGCGCCGCAGGTTACATCAAGGATCTTGCGATCGAGCGGGAATTGCGAGATGCAGTCGGGAGCCGCATTTTCTCGGGAACTTCAGAGATTCAGCGCGTCATCATCGCATCACTGCTGGGCTTGTAGCTGAGGAGAGCGACTTTTCAGATGAACGCATTTATTTCTGGAGAATCCCGTGGGGCCAAGCTACATGCGGGAGGCACGTACATGAGCGAATTGAAGTCGAATTGCTGAACATGTCGCCGCTGACCGCTGAAACCACGAGTGCGCCGCCAGCGCTTCAGGGAGGAGTGCGTACGTGGATTACGCGCGAATTGAACTTTCCGCGGATGATCCGACTGGCAGCCGTTACAATTCAGTTTGCTCTCCTTATCGTCGTCATTCGGATGCTGAACATTGAGACGAAAGCCTTCGAGAACGTTCTGACGCTGGCCTTCGGCGGATTTCTGGTCCACCATTTTCTTCCTTCCTCTTGGCGCCTTCCGTTTTTCGCATTGCTTTCGGTCGCCAGCGTGCTCCTGGCATTTGGGTTGGAGCACGGAGGCTGGATGCTGGGACTCGGAGGGCTGCTCATCGCGCTATGCCACATTCCAGCGGCGATCAGCATCCGTATTCTCCTCATTCTTGCCGTGGCAGCCTGTTTGGCCCTTTTTCGCATCGGGCCGGAATGGCTTCCGGATCCGCTTCGCTCGGCCTTGCCGGGGACGATTTGGCCGATCCTTGGAGCAATGTTCATGTTCCGATTGATCGGTTACATGTATGACTTGAAACACCGGACTGCCCCGTTCAGCGCGTGGAGGGCATGCGGATACTTCTTCATGATTCCCAATGTCTGCTTTCCGCTGTTTCCCGTAGTCGATTACCAAACCTTTTGCCGGAATCACTACAACGACGACGCGATCCGCATTTATCAGATCGGCGTGAAGTGGATCCTTCGGGGTCTCGTGCAGTTGCTGATCTACCGGTTGATCTACATGTACTACGTCATCAAGCCCGGCGACGCCGTCACGGCGCTGGACGCCGGCCAATACATGCTGACGACCTTTCTTCTTTATTTCAAGATATCCGGGCTGTTTCACTTGATAATCGGCATGTTGCACATGTTCGGCTTCAATATGCCGGAGACGCATCATCTCTATCTGCTTTCTTCGAGCTTCACGGATTTCTGGCGGCGCATCAACATCTACTGGAAGGACTTCATCATGAAGGTGGTGTTCTACCCGCTCTACTTTCGATGGAAAAAGTGGAAGCTTTTGGGGGAGGGGCGCGCCATGGCGCTGGCGACTCTCAGCGCGTTTGTGGCGACTTGGCTGCTGCACTCGTATCAGTGGTTTTGGATTCGCGGAACCTTTCCGATCGAGTGGTCGGACATGGTCTTCTGGCTGGGGCTGGGCATCGTCGTTCTGATCAACATCCAATGGGAACAGCGACGGGGACGGCAGCGCGCATTGAAAAGGGCAAAGCGGACCCTCCGCTCCGAGGTGGGATTGGCATTGCGGACGGCGGGTACGTTTACGGCGATTTGCATCTTGTGGACGATTTGGAGTACGCCGGATGTCGATGAATTGCGATTTCTGGCGGAGGCGGCCGCGAACATTACCATCGGCCAGGCTGGCGTGATCCTGGCCGTGCCGCTGGGGATGGGATTGGCGGGAGTTGCGCTTGGCCGCCGGTCGCGGGAGCATACGGAAGGCAAGCGGTCCACGAGCGGCTCTCAGCGCGACGGGTTCTGGAGATCGGCAGCATGGACATCGACGGGCGCTATTCTCCTCATCGCGGTAGCTCTCAGGCCGGAAGTTCTTCTTTCTTTGCCGGTTCCCAGTGCCTGGAGCCAGGTGGGTTTCCAGTTCATGGGCGATCTTCGGACGGACCAACTGAACCGGGCCGACGAGGAAGCGATGCAACGGGGCTACTATGAAGACTTGGGCGACGTCACCCGTTTTAACAACGAGCTGTGGCAACTCTATGGGCAACGGCCCGTCGGCTGGGGGGACTTGACTGGGTTGCAGCGCGACCGTGATGACGTGCTCTTGTACGAATACACGCCATTGGTGGAGACGACCTATCGGGGAGCCCCCTTTGTGACGAACAGCCGTGGAATGCAGGACCGGGAGTATACTGAGGAGAAGGCGGCAGGGACATTTCGCATGGCCCTGGTGGGATCCTCTCACGATGCCGGGTCCGGCGTTCCGCCGGACGAGACCTACGAGAATCTGGTGGAGAGCATGTTGAATGACCGCTGGGGGTCCGATGAGCGCAGATATGAGATTCTGAATTTCTCGGTGGGCGGTTTTGGACCGCTCCAGAAGCTGGCCAAGGTTGAACGCGAGGTGCTGCAGTTCGAGCCGGATGTGGTGCTCTACGCGGCATCCAGCACCGAGGTGTTGTGGGCCACGGAGCGCGGCGCTCATGAGCTTCTCGAGCGCGGGCTTGTGCGCGAGTTCCCTCTTCTCGTCGATGTGTTCCGCAAGGCTGGCGTTGATCCCGATGAAAGAGGCATCCGGCCGAGAGTGCTTGAACATAGGCTGAGGCCCTTTAGGAGCATGGCCCTTGAGGGTGTCTTTACCCAGTTTGGCGAGAGCACACGCCGGGGCGGCGCCCGGCCTATCGTCCTCTTGGTCGAACACCCCTACAATGCACAACGCCCACCCAGTTTCGACGTGATGATCGAGATGGGCCGGCGCTGCAATGTCGAGGTGATCGATTTGTATGGAGCGTTTGCGGACGTGAAGGACCGCTCGTCATTGGGCGTTGCGCCCTGGGATACCCATACGAATTCCCGGGGCCACGCGCTGTTAGCGAACCTATTGTTTGAGAAGCTCGTCGAGCAGAGTATTGTGCCAACCGATGGCTTGACCGAACCGGGTCCTGCCGGGGATAGATTGCAAACTGAGGAAATCGACGAATGACGGCAGATCCAGAAACGAGTGCAGCGGTTAAGGAGTTTATCCTCGCGGAGTTCCTTCCGGGAGAAGATCCCGATGAGTTGACGGAATCGACGCCGTTGATTACGGCGGGCATTCTCGACTCGATTGCTACGTTGAAAGTCGTTTCGTTCTTGGAAGCGACATTCGGCGTGTCCATCGGCGCGCACGAGGCGGACGTGGAGCATATGAACACCATTGCCGACATCGTCCAACTGATTCAGTCGAAGAAGGGCGGGTGAGGATGGCGGAGATTGCCGTGCTGCACGACTACCTCGATCTGCCGGTCGCGGGCCGGAGCGCCCACACGGCTGTCGAGGAGGCCGATGGCGCCAAGATTACCTATGGCGAATTGGGGCGATTGTCCGACGCCCTACGTGATCGCTTGTTGTCCATGGGCGTTCGCCCGGGAGATCGTGTCGGCGTATGGGTTCGCAAGTCGATCGACGCGGTTGCCGCCATCTATGGCATTCTCAAGGCCGGCGCTGCCTATGTCCCGGTTGATCCCACTGCGCCTGCAGGACGAAATGGCTATATCTTTTCGAACTGCTCGATTCGAACCGCGATTGTCGAGGACCGATACGCAGCGGCGTTGCGCTCTGAGTTGACGGCAGCCGGGCAAGATGTTCCGTTGATCGAGATCGAGGGCGCCGGAGGCGGTTTGGGGTTGCGCCGAAGACTCGACGCGCTGCAGTCCGAGTCGCCCGCGCCTCACGGGACGACGATCCGGCCGGCGGCTGACGATCTGGCTTATATTCTCTACACGTCCGGATCAACGGGAAAGCCGAAGGGCGTGATGTTGTCGCACGGCAACGCCATGAGTTTCATCGAATGGTGCAGCGAGACGTTTGAACCTAGCGGGGAAGAGCGGTTCTCGGCCCACGCGCCCTTTCATTTTGATCTATCAATATTGGATTTATTCCTTCCGGCGAAGCATGGCGCCACGCTGGTGGTGATTGGCGAAGAGCTGGGCAAGGAACCCACTCAACTGGCCCAGTTCATAGCCGAATCGCGGATTTCTAGTTGGTATTCGGCTCCGTCAATTCTCAGTCTTCTCGTGGAGCGCGGCAAACTGCGCGAATACGACTATGGAAACCTTCGCCGGGTGTTGTTCGCGGGGGAGGTGTTTCCCATTGTTCGCTTGAATGCCCTCAGGCATTTATGGCCGCTTCCGGTCTATTACAACCTCTACGGTCCAACGGAAACGAACGTGTGTACTTACTTTCAGGTTCCGGCTGATATAGAGGATTCGCGGACAGAGCCATACCCCATCGGCAAGATTTGCTCGCATCTGAGCGGTGTGGCGATCGACGCGAGCGGCAACCCGGTTCTGGATGGTTCTGAGGGTGAGTTGTGCATCGCCGGACCGGGGGTAATGCTCGGTTATTGGGGTCAACCCGAGCAGACGGAGAATGCCTATTATGTTTCTGAGGATGAGAAGCGGTATTACCGGACCGGCGACATCGTTGCTCGGGAAGAGGGCGGGAGTTACCGATACTTGGGGCGGCGCGATCGGATGATCAAGAAACGCGGATATCGGGTGGAGTTGGACGAGATTGAAGCGTGTTTGTACCTTCATCCGGAAATTGACGAGGCGGCGGTGGTGGCAGTTCCGCACGACGAGCTGGGTCAGATGATCAGGGCCCACCTTTCTATCCGAGGAGCCGAGCGGATGTCGATCATCAAGCTGAAGCGGTTCTGCTCTGAGCACCTTCCCATTTATATGATTCCGGACCAGTTTTCCTTTCATCCGGCGCTTCCGAAGACTTCGACGGGCAAGACAAATTATCAAGAGTTGAAGCAATACGGCTGATCGAGGTCGAGAAAGTGGCTTCTGGTTCTCTCGCAAAGGGCGCGAAGCTCGCCAAGGAAGAAAGGAAAAGAAGGGGAGGGAAGGGGAGGTTATGCAGGAGAAAGCGGAGATCGGGGATGATGGGGGGTTTTCGGGCATTTCATTTTTGGTTCTTTTTTGCTAGGGATGGCTTCCAATTCGAGAGCCGAGCGGTTGTGGTCCGTCGTACTGAGGGTATTCGGACGGTTTCGGCGAGGGCGGATGCGGAGTTTCATGGAGACCATGAAACCGCGTGCAGAGGAAGTGCTGCTTGATGTGGGAGGGAGTTCGGGAAGCTGGACTTGGTTTCCCCAACCTGTGAAACAGATCGACCTTCTCAATGTGACTCCGATTCGCTGGGATCCCGCGGCGCATCCCGGACACCGGATCCAGGTTTTGGAGGGCGATGGGCGCCGGCTGCCGTTCTCGGACGGGAGCTACGGCATCGTCTTTTCCAATTCAGTGATCGAGCACTTGGGAACCTGGGATGCCCAGCGGGCCTTTGCCGCTGAAGCGCGTCGGGTCGGGCAGAAGTTGTGGATTCAGACGCCGGCTCGCGAGTTCGTGGTGGAGCCGCACTATCTGACTCCGTTCATTCATTGGGCTCCGCGCTCTTGGCGACGGGTTTTGGCGCGCAACTTCACTGTTTGGGGTTGGCTGGTCCGGCCTTCGCCCGAGTACGTGGAGAAGGGCATCCGGGAACTGCGGTTGTTGACGCGGCGAGAGATGCGAGAGCTTTTCCCGGATTGTGAGATCCGTAGAGAACGCTTTCTGGGGCTGTTCACCAAAAGCCATATTGCGGTGCGCAGGTGAAGGCGCTGGCGGAGTGCGGCGAGGTTTTGTCCGGGGTTCCGCATTCAAGCCTTCCAGGAGAAGAATCTTTCCCGCCCCGTCCGGGGTTCCGCCTTCAGGCGGTTCCAGGAGAAGAATCTTTCCAGGCGCCAAGAACCGCGTAAACGCGGAACCCCGGACTGCTGGAAACACGGCTCTCTTCCCCGTCCGGGGTTCCGCCTTCAGGCGGTTGCCGGTTTTCCTGGTAAACCTCCAGGGTTTTCAAATCCAAGCTAGCTGATTATGGCGTTGTTGTCAGTCTCCAATCTTCGCGTCCATTTTCACACCCGCGCCGGGGTGGTCCGGGCGGTGGATGATGTCTCCTTCTCGTTGGAAGCCGGACAGACCGTCGGCATTGTGGGCGAATCGGGCTGCGGCAAATCGGTCACGTGCTATTCGCTGCTGGGACTCATCCCCATGCCGCCCGGCAGGATCGAGGGAGGGTCGGCGATGCTCGATGGTCTCGACCTTCTCGCGGCTTCGGAATCGCAGCTTCGCCGAATTCGCGGGAAACGGGTCTCCATGATCTTTCAAGATCCCATGACCTCACTCAATCCCTACCTGCGTGTTTCCACTCAGTTGATCGAGCCTCTGCGCTTGCACCTGGGTATGGATCGCCGGGCCGCCCACGCGAGAGCCGTTGAAGCGTTGGCGGAGACGGGGATTCCGGAGCCGGAACGGCGGATCCGCATGTATCCGCACGAGTTCTCCGGGGGTATGCGGCAGCGGGTCATGATCGCCATGGCGCTGATCACGAATCCGGATATTCTGATCGCGGACGAACCGACGACTGCGCTCGACGTCACGATCCAGAAGCAGATCCTCGACCTCATCAAGGAGCGGCAGCGCCGGCTGGGCGTTGCCGTGTTGTTCATCACCCACGACCTCGCCTTGGTGTCCAATTTCTGCGATCGAGTGCATGTCATGTATGCGGGGCGCTTTGTCGAGAGCGCCTCAACGAGAGAGCTTTTTACGCAGCCTCAACATCCCTACACGGTCGCGCTTCAGCGTTCCGTGCCTGCTCTTCAGAAGAAGGGCGACCCGCTTTACACGATCGAGGGTCTTCCCCCTGACCTGATTCGACCCATGACGGGTTGTCCCTTTGCGCCGCGATGCGAATTTGTCAAGGATCCGCCCTGCCGCACGGAACCCGTCCGATTGCTTGCGGGACCGGGAAGCGATCATCAGAACGCGTGTCTGCGCTTCCAACGCGGAGAGATTCAACCCACCCGGCTCGGGCGGCACTCCACAGCGAGCCCGGTTTGATAACAGATGGTTATGAATACTTCAAGCCGGTCCTCCAATCCTGGCGCCTCATCCGAGTCTGGAGAAGATTTCATTCTTCGGCTCATCGACGTGCACACTCATTTCGAATCGCGTGGGGGGATTGTCAGGGCTGTGGACGGAGTGAGTCTGGACATTCGGCGCGGTGAGATACTGGGCCTGGTCGGCGAGTCTGGATGCGGGAAATCCACGCTCAGCCGCACGATCATGCAACTGGTCTCTCCGCGGAGCGGAACCATCCTGTTGGAGAACCAAGACCTTACGCAGGCGCCCAAGCGGGAGATCCGGCGCCAGCGGCTCAATTTTCAGATGGTGTTTCAGGATCCTTACGCGTCGCTCAACCCGCGCATGACGGTTTACAGCACGCTGGCCGAAGCGATCCGGACCAGGCGCCGCCTTTCTGGGCCGTCGCTGACCGAGCGAGTTGGGGATTTGATGGAACGGGTCGGGCTGGAACGGCGCTTCATGAAAAAGTATCCGCATGAATTCTCCGGGGGACAGCGCCAGAGGATTGCCGTGGCCCGGGCCTTGGCTCCGGAACCCAAACTGATCATCGCCGATGAGCCCATCAGCGCGCTGGATGTCTCGATCCAAAGTCAGATCCTCAACCTATTGCAGCGGCTGGTGCGGGATTTTGGCCTGACCATGCTTTTCATTTCGCACGATCTCAGCGTGGTCTATTATATTGCGGATCGCATCGCCGTTATGCATGCCGGCAAGATTATCGAACTGGGGACGGCGGAGGAGGTCATGAAGCGGCCTCAGCAACAGTACACCCGGTCCCTTCTCGAAGCCGTTCCCCGGGTCAAGATCAGTTAGCCCAGGTTTCTTATGCTGTTTGGTCGCGAGGGGCCGGCGCCTCACGGAGGCCGGCCCTCCAAGTCTTGTCTGACAGATTGGTTACGATATCCTGGAGGGGCGGGCTCCTGCACGCCCTGTCGCGTCATGGGTCTCCATCCCGGAACCTCCATCCCGCATCCTGCATCCTGCAGTCCCGTATCCTGGAGGGGCGGGCTCCCGCACGCCCTGTCTCACCATGGGTCTCCATCCCGCATCCCGCATCCCGCATCCTTGGCGGCTGCGCCGCCGATACGCGATCCACGATTCAGGATGCATGATTGGCGGCTGCGCCGCCGATGCAGTCCCGCATCCTGCATCCCGCATCCCGCATCCTGTCTGGTCTGACAGATTGCTTCTATTCATTCCAGAGCGCCTGCAGCCGGACCCAGGCCTCTCCTCGCCAGGCGGCGGGGAAGCGATAAGTCCTGCGGACCTGTTCCGTGCCGTCTCCGCGATCCACGGCGGCTTCTGGTCCGGCGGCGAAGGATTCTGCGTCTTGCCAGAGGCCCGAGGCCCAGTCGTCGCATGCTCGCAGCGCATAAGTCAGTCTGCGACCGGGCGCTGGGGGCTGGGAATGATGTGCCGGGGCGACGCCCAGGCGGCGAATCCAGGAAACCTCGGTTTCGCCAGCGGGAAGCGGTCGCAGAGTGGGCAGCCGGTGTTGGGCTTCTTCTTGAGAGCCGAGGGGGCGGTCCGGATCCATGCCCAGCATCAGCTCGACGAGGGTGGGAATACCATCACCGTCGGAATCGCCTTTCAGATTTCCCAGAGCGATGGCGGCGGGAATGGGCAAGGCGTCGCCTTCGGAGAACAGGATCTCAATATCCAGAAGCGCCGCTCCAACGCCTTGCGGAAAGGCGAACGCGGCCTGCCACAGGTTATCGCCCAGCGCGGTGACTGCAGCTCGCGTGGGCGGGCTTGTCAGGGAGCCGACTTGCAGTGCCGATATCTCTCTGGCTTCCAGCGAAGTCCCCAATCGGAAAAGGAGGACGACGTTGCCGCCCGGTTCCGCGCTCGTCGCCTCGACTTGGAAGCCGGGATCGACAGAAACCGTCGCAGGTTCGAGCAGCACCCATTTGACTGCATCGACCACGGTGGCGGATCCACTGGTTTGACGGTGCACGCTGATTAGGGTCTCTCCTCGGGGGAACTCCCAGGAGCCCAGCCAGGCCCAGCGTCCGAGGGCTTGATTCTGATCGAAGACGGTCTCGGCGGTTCCTTGAGTGTGCTGGACTCTGTAATCTGCGGCCCCGTCTCGAATAGCGATCTCTCCGTCTGCCTGCCGCCCCGAGGTCCAGACCCAGACTTCGTAGGCGCCGGGTTGTGGAAGGTTGGCCGTCCATTGTGCGGACGATCCTCGGGGCAACAATCGCGAATCTTGGCCAAAGACGTCGAGGTCGCCGCTCAGGGGCAACCAGGCCGTACTGAGGTTTTCGACGTCGGCATCATCGACAACGATCTCGAGGCCACGGAGCGGCAAGCGGATTCGCGCCTCCGGCGAATGTCCCGAAGCGTTGCCATGGAAATCCACTGCTGACAGGGAATAGGCATGGTCGCCGCCGGGCTCGACCATCGTGTCGATGAACGACAGCTCTTCTGTTTCGGCGATGACGAGGCCGTCACGGAACACGACATAACGAACGAATGCGGAAGCATCCTCGACGGGACCCCAAGCCAGTTTCACTCGGGAAGCCGACTCTCCCAAAAGCCAAGGCGCTTCCGGGGCGGGCGGAGGGTCGGGGTCGTCAGGGAGCATGACCCACTTGAGGGCATCGACCATGGCGAGACCCTCGTGATCCTGCCGGCGCACCGTGACGTTTCCCAGCGATCCCCGGAGGAACTCCCAGGTTCCCAGCCAGGCCCAACCGGCTTGCGCCTGCGCTTGATTGAGGATGACCGTCTCAGTTCCGGCGGAGTGCATCACGTCGTATTCCACAGCTTCGTCGAACGAGAAGAAGGTTCCATCGCTACGCCGGCTGGGAATCCAGGCCCAGACTTCGTAGGGGGCGCGTGCGGGCAGGTTGGGCGTAACCACGGCCTGCGAGTTTTTGTGCAGGAAGTAGGAATTTGGTCCGATGACATCCGCGGCGTTGGGAACGCCCCACAAGCCTTCATAGCGGGCTTCCGTGTTGTCCACCAGCACTACCCAGCCAGGTTGGGGCATGTGTACCGTTGCCGGCGGACTGCCGCCGCTCCGCTCACCGTGGTAATCCACGGCTTCGACTGAGTAGGAGTATTCACGGCCTGGCTCGAGTGGTTCATCCACATAACTAAGTCCGGAGGTCTGCCCTACGATGATCCCGTCGCGCCAGACTTCATAGACGACGGCGTCGAGGTCGTCCTGGGAGGCGGTCCAGCGGAGTTCGGTGCGGTCGCTGGCCAGCCAGCGCGCCTGCAATGAGCCGGGAACGGAGGGCACGGCGCGATTTTCCTCGAGGAGAAGGCGAAAGCGCACGGCGTCGACCACCAGACTGCGGCCCGAGTCTTGTCTCGCGACGGTGATGGAGGCCGGTCCCTTATCGAAACGCCAGGACTGGAGAAAGGCCCAGTTTCCGGGGTTCAGGTTCTGATCCAAGACTTCGGTGCTGATCCCGCCGGCGTGAACAACGGTGTAATCCGCGGCATTGTCCCTGAGGGCCAGGGTTCCGTCCGGTTGCATTGCGCTGACCCAGATCCAGACGGAATAGGCTCCGCTCACGGGCAGCGAGGCCTCCCATCGAGCCCAGCTATCCTTTGACAAGGAACGCGAGGTTCCGCCGTGCGCATCGACATTTCCGGTCAACGGGCGCACCGGATTCCCGAACTCCGCTTCGGTCTCCTCGACGATGATCTCGAGGCCGCGTTCGGGGAGGCGGACCGACACGGGCGTTCCGGGGCCAGAGGCGTTGCCGTGAAAATCAACGGCTTCCACGGCATAACGGTGTTGTGCCCCGGGGGTGGCCTGTCCATCCAGGTAGGCGATGTCATCGGTCTCGGCGACCAGCGCGCCGTCCCGGAAGATCCGGTAGGTCACAGCCGCGGAAGCATCGGGGGAGGGCTGCCAATTCAGTTGGACGCTCCCGCTCGATTCCCAGGTTGCGGCGAATCCGGTTGGCGGGGGGGGAGGCTCCGCGTCGTCGGGCAACATGACCCAGCGGAAGGCATCGACCATGGTCGAGCCTTCGTCATCCTGCCGGAATACCGTGACGGAGGCCGAGGAGCCGCGATCGAATTCCCAGGTCCCTAACCAGGTCCAACCGCCTGGGGAGCGGCTTTGATCGAGCACGATTTCGCTGACGCCTCCGGCGTGCCGGACCGAATATTCGGTTTCCCGGTCAAGCGAGATCAGGGTTCCGTTCAGACGCGTTTTTGGAATCCAGGCCCAAAGTTCGTAGATGGCCCGCGCGGGCAGGGCGACGGGAATCGTGGCTTGAGAGTTCTTTTGAAGAACATAGCAATTGGCGCCGTGCACATCGGCGGCATTTGAGACGCCCCACCAGGGACTTCCCACGTAATCGGCCTGCGTGTCCTCGACCGTCACTTCCAGGCCCCGCTGCGGGGTCTGCAGGCCGGCTTCGGCGCTGGGTCCACTGCCTGTTTCGTGATAGTCATACGCCTCCACCGTGTAGCGATAGGCGGTCCCGGGGCGGAGATGGAGATCCACCAGGGAAGTTGCGCTGGTCTGGCCGATTTCGAGTCCATCGCGTCGAACCCGGTAAATCACCGCGTCGAGATCATCCTGGGAGGGCTCCCAGCGCAGTTCGGCCCGGTCGCTGGCCAGCCAGCGGGCGCTCAGCCCTTGCGGGATCGAAGGGGGCCCTTCATTCTCTCCTAACAACAAGCGGAAGCGCACGGCATCGGCCACCGTCGCCGGTTCATCGAGGTCTCGCCGCACTGTCAGGGATGCCTCCGCGTTTCGTTGGAACTCCCAGGAGCCGAGGAAGGACCAGGCTCCGATTCGCGCGTTCTGATCCAACTCGACTCCGGCTACTCCGGCGGCATGCTGAATGGAGTAACTTGCTGATTCGTTGCGACGGCCAACGGCTCCGCTGGGATGACGGCCGCTGATCCAGACCCACACTTCATAGGGTCCGCTCACCGGGAGCGCCGTCTTCCAGGTCGCGGATGCGCCCTCGGAGAGGAAGCGAGAACTGCCTCCGTGGGCGTCGATGTTCTCGGTCAGAGGCCGGGAGGGCGAACTCCATTCGGCCTCGGTCTCCTCGAGGACGATTTCCATTCCACGCATTGGAAGGGTCACGCTCGTCCACGGGCTTGGCCCCTCGCTGTTCCCATGAAAATCCATGGCTTCCACGGCATATCTGTGAGTTGATCTCGGAACGGCGGCGGAATCGAGGTACTCCGTTCGATGCGTTTCTCCTATCACCTTGCCGTCCCGGTGGATCCGGTAGAAGACGGAGTCGGAGGCGTCGGTCACGCCTTGCCAGCGCAGGCGAACCCGGGAGGCCGATTCCCAAGCCGCGGCGACGGAAGCCGGGATGGGCGGTGCTTCCGAGTCATCGGGCAACATGACGAAGCGCAAGGCGTCGGCAACCGTCGACCAGTTGGCATCCTGCCGGCGCAGGGTCACAGTTCCTCCGCCTCGGGGAAACTCCCAGGTTCCCAAGAAGGCCCATTGTCCGGTTCGCGCGTTTTGGTCGAGAACGGCTTCGGCTGTGCCTCCGGCGTATTCGACGGTGTAATCGGCTGCGTTGTCGCGCTGGACAGTCGATCCGTCCGGACGGCGGGCACTGACCCAGACCCATACCTCGTAGAGTCCGCGGGCGGGAAGATTGGCATGCCATTGCACCGCCGAGTTTCTGGCCAGCAGCCGGGAGTCGCCATCCCAGGCGTCCGAATCTCCACTGAGCGGCCACCACCCCGGTCCCAAGTTGACGGCCTGACGGTCATCGACCACGATTTCCGCGCCGCTAGCCGGCAAGGTCAATGCCGCGGGAGTGCTGGCCGGGGACCGGTTGCCGTGGAAATCGACGGATTCCACCGTGTAAAAGTGTTCGGCGCCCGGCTCCGCGAGGCGATCGAGGAACTCCAATTCGGCGGTTTCTCCGAGGAAGCCACCGTCCCTGTAGATCCGGTAGACGATGACTTCCGATGTATCGGAGACGGCCCACCAGTGCAGGCGCACGCGCCGGCTCGCTTCCCATTCCGCGACAACCTGTGTGGGTGCTTGAGGAGCCTGGGAATCCTCGGGAAGCAGCACCCAACGCACTGCGTCCGCCACAGTCGAAAGAGCTTCGTCATCTCGAAACACGGTGACGTCGCCGCTTTCACCGAGGCGGAAAGGGTAACTGCCGAGCCATGCCCATTGGCCGATGTGATGATTCTGATCGATAACGATCTCGGCGGCTCCGTTGGCATGGCGAATCCCGTAACGGGCGGTGGAATCACGCCATTTCACGACGCCCTCGGGAGAAGTGCCGGAGATCCAGGCATAGACGCCATACCGTCCCGTGACCGGCAGTTCCGGCCGGTAGGTGGCGCTAGAGTTGCGGTGGAGAATGGAAGAGTTTAACCCGATGACGTCGGCGTCGTGGGACGGTCCCCACCAGGGACTTCCCTGGTAACTTGCCTGCCGGTCGTCGACGACAATTTCCGTCCCCGCGATTGGCAGGTTGGTTTGCACGGCGGGGGAGCGTGCTGAGAGATTGCTCCGCAGGTCAGCGGCCGCGATTTCGTAGCGGGGGCTTTCTCCGCCACGGAATCCCAAGTCGATCCAGGCGGCTTCGCGCGTCCGGCCGACTTCCAAGCCGTTGCGATAGACTACGTATTCCCGGACGAAGCGGTCGTCGATCGAGGGGGCCCAGGTCAAGCTGACCCGGTCGTAGGAATCGGCGGAAACTCGGACGTGTTCCGGGACCGAGGGAGGCAGCGCGTCACGCTCCAGAAAGCGGTAGAGGCCCGCTCCGCCGGTGGTTAGGCGCAGTTGCACGAGACCGACTCCGGTGGCTGAGAGATCGACCAGGGAGAACGACTGCACGGAACGGGAAACCCCGGCGGCATCCGGGGCCTTCATTCCCCGTCGGGCGACGAGTTGCAGCCCCGCGCCGGGGTCCCAGAGCCAGCAGCCGGTATCGAGGGCTTCCAAAGGGGCCACGCTGGCTCCGCGCACGCTTGCGCTGAACACGATGCTGCCCGAATCCGTGAGCCGAGGCTGCCCGAAGGACTCGAGGACGGTTCCCGCGGGGAACCCGGTCGCGGCATCCCCGCTTTTCGCCGCCAGATGCAAGGATCCCTCCGGGCTAGCCCACCAAAGACCCCTTCCGTCCACGGGTCCGGAGGGTCCGTTTCGCCGGACCGACGCCACAAAGGCCAGCGATCCTGCGGCGTTGAGACTGGGATCCAAGAACCGGTCGAATACGGCAGTTCGCGGCCATCCGGCCGCGGAAGCTCCGGTTTGGGTCACGGCCCGGCCCTTTCCCGACTCCGTGCGCACGAGGGCTTCTCCGGGGTCGCCTGATCCGCCGGTGAGCGCGGCGATGAAGGCGACCTGGCCCTGGGCGTTGAGGGAGGCGACTCCGAACTCACCCAAGACCCGTCCTGGAGCGCCTTCCAGAGATTCGCCGGTCAATGCGAGCAACTGCAGCTCCGCCGCTGAAGGGCTTCCGCCGGGATCGCGAGCGATCCAGATTCCATCCCGCTGCGCCGCGACTGTTGAAGTGCTGGGGCTGCTCACCGTAGCCGTCAGAACGATCCAGGCGCCGGCGGCGACCGGTGTACGGAGTTGCACCACCTGGAAAAGGGTTCCGTTTTCCCTGGATGGGAGCCCATCGAAGACGGCGGGGAACGGCCTTCGTGGGTTTTCCGGGATAGCATAGCGATAGCGATCGGCGTGGAGCAGCCACACACCGTGGCGGCCTTCATACTCGCCGCGCCGGAGTCGAGCGGCGAAAAAACCGGCGCCCTCTGGGCTGACCATCGGTGCATCGACGGCGTCGAAGGTCACGAGTTCCCCGGAGGGATCGCGACTGGTCCATCCTCCGTCTTCCTGGCGCAGGAGCGGAAAGAGTCCGTTTCCACCCATCAAAAAAGGCGCTTCTCCGGTTGGAGCGACCCAGAGCGTTTTGCCCACGGCACGGGAGTCAAGATCCGCCGCATAGGCAACGGCTCCGGAGTCCGTGATGAAAGGCTCCCTGAAGCCGGTATAACGCGAATCCACTACCGGGGAGAAGGTATACCAGGGAGGCGCCAGATCCCCCTCCAGCGCAATGGGTTCGAAGACGCCGTTGTTTCCCAAGCGCAGGATCGCGGTCTTGCGCGCGGATGGAGTGGAGGCGAGTGAATCGCGCAGCTCGGCATGCGTGACGACGTCGCCGAAGCGGTTGACCCGCGCCTCGCGGACGGCAACGGCGCTGTATCGCCTCTTGCTGTCCAGGACCTGGCCCGGGAGAACCAGGGGTTCAAGCTCTACGGCGGCGCTGGCCGCGCCCCCGAGGGTCGCCGCGCTCAACACCAGACGGGTCAGCCGCTGCACCCACGAGGAGCCGGATCTTGCGAACAGCGGTCTCATACGAAACCCAAGGGTTGGAAGGTAGTCCCGGCCGTCTCCGGCAATATCTGGAGCACGGTTTCCGGCGCCGCTCCGAGCCAGGTCTCCAGGACCGTTCGGTAGACCCGGCGAAAGTCAGTGTTGAAGGGCATGCTGTCGTTTTTGATCCTCGCGTCAGCACGAAGGGAGGGCGCTTGGCCGTACAAACCGCGCCGCACGGATCCACCGAAGGCCAGAATGCTCTGAGCCGCTCCGTGATCCGTGCCGAAACTGCCGTTCTGCACCACTTTCCTTCCAAACTCGCTGAAGGTGAAGACGAGGATTCGGCGCCAATGACCCTGCGCTTTCATTTCGGCGGCGAAGGCCCCCAAGGCCTGGTCGAGTTCCGACAACAAGTCGGCGTGGCGTCCTGTCAGGGGGCCATTCTGGCCTCCTGAGGAGACCTGCCCGGCATGGGTGTCGTAACCGCCTTGATCGACGTAATAGACGGAGACAGGCAACCGGCCGTGGATGAGAGTGGCGACATTCAGGAATCGTTGACCCAACGCCGTGTCGGGAAACGCCGTCCTGGGAAAGGCCCCCCCGCCGGCGCTCGTCGCGCGATCCAGGGCTCGTCGCACTCCGTCGGCGGATTGGAAAGCGTTCTGAACGGAACGGCGCACTTGATGAAAAGCGATTCCACGGGATCCGCGGAAGCGTCGCACTCCGCCCCCGAGACCATTGAGTCTCCTAACCAACTCTTCGAAGTCTTCTATGCCATGCGGAGACCCGGCGCGGCGCCAGCCGAAATCGCGGGGATCCCCGATGGCTAGCCGGCCTGCGGGATCGCCGGAATGAAAGGCCAGGCTCCCGGCTCCACCGAGATCGATGCCGGACAGGGGGCAGTTTTCGTCTCCCGCGCAGCGATGCTGAAAGAAGCGGCCGAGCCATCCGTCCCGGACCTGCCGGTTGGGCTCCGCGCTGTGCCAGTAATCCATCGAGGAGAAATGGGACAGGTTGGGGCTGTGATAACCGACGCCTTCGACGACCGCCATTTCTCCGCGCGCCCAAAGTTCATGCATGGCGACCAGCGCCGGGTGTAGCCCGTAATGGGCGACCCCGTGGAGAGGGAGCACGACCTCTGGGGGAATGGCCAGAGTAGGCCTGGCCTCGTAGTAGAGGGCGCTTTGGCCGCGTTGATAGGGAACCACCGTGTTGAGAGAGTCGTTCCCCCCTCCCAACTGAACGACGACCACGATCGGGCCTTCCGCGCCATCGCTTTGCTGAGCCAGCGCCTTGGCCGGAATGAACCCCCGGCCTAACAAAGCGGGCAGCAACAGCCCTGCTCCCGTCCGCTCCAGCATCCGGCGCCGGGTCCACGCGGCGGGCGCTCGAGTCCGCTGACTTCGGGTGGTGGGATGTGCTTCCGGTGGATTCATTGCAGTTGGAACTGGGGCAGCGTAAGCAAGGCTTGCAGCAATTCGCGCAAGAACTCTTCCTCGGATATCCCTAGGCGGACTCGCGTGAAATAGCGGATCAGTTCCCGGATTTCTTCGTCTTCCAAGGGATGAGCGGGATAAAGGCGGCCGGCCATCTGCCGGAGGAGCAAGGGCAGATTGTCGGGCCCGCGCCATTCCGGCGGGACGATGGCGTCCAAGTCGGGGAGGGGGAGGGGAAATTCCGCATCGGGAATCAGGTTTCCGCGCTGGAGGGCTCTGGGATCGCCCCAAACCCAGAGGGCGGATAAGGCCAACCGGTTGAACAGCGCGCTGGCGCCGATCCAACCATTTCCTTCCGCCTCGGGTTCTGCCCAGCCGGCAATCGTTGGCGGAGAAAACAGGTTCTGTCCCAGCGCGGCGAGGGCGAGGGTGGCCGTGGCCCGCGGCAAAACCGGCGCCTCGAGAACCCGGCTGGCCGACACGAGCAAGTCGCAAGGATCCTTGATTTGATCTCCGATCACGGTCTCGTCGTAGAATTCCCCGGCCGAGAACAGCTCGCGCAGCAAGGGCTTGACCTCCCATTTGTGGTCGAACTGCCAACGGCGGCCCAGCTCTGCGGCGATCTCGACAGGAGGATTTGGGCTGACGAAATACCGCCACAGTTTCCAGGCAAGATGCAATCCTGTATCGGGTTGCTCCAGAATGATCTTCAAGGCTGCGTCGCCTTGCTCTCGAGGATCGTTGCGCCGCTGGTCTGCCGGTTTGCGCAACGCCGCCAGACGTCCTGGCCTACGGATTGCCGGGTTGGCCCGGTCCGCCACGGTCAGCACCGTTTTTTCATCCGGATCAACGTAGCGCTGTTGACCTGCCAAGGAGCCCGAAGGGTAGACGGTTTCATCGAGGTAGACCTCGTAGGGGTAAGGACCGCGGATCTTCCGCCCGGTAAACACCCGCGCCAGAGTCGCCACGTCCTGCTCCATGTAGGAGCCGTGGGCTCCCATGGTGAACAATTCCAACAGCTCCCTGGAGAAGTTCTCGTTCACCGATCCCCGTGAACTCGCTTGCAGATCCAGCATCCGGATCATCCCGGCTGACCAGGTCACGCCGCGCAGCAGAGGGTCGAAGTTTCCCACGGCTCCATCGCGCAGCAGGATAAAGTGTCGCTGGAAGAAGGGATTCACCGCGTCGTTGGGCTGAATCGCGCCTTGATCGATGGGAAAATGATCGACCCAAAACTTGAACATCTTTGCGGCCACGGGCGGTCCTTCAGTCAGTTGCCGGAGATACCAGCCTGTGAAGTCGCGATGCCGCTCGCGGTAGTAGTAAAAACTGTCCTCGGTTTCTACCTGCGGCCGGATCACCGGGGGCGGGAATGCGGACCAATCCGCCGGTTGGTTCACGATCGAGTCGACGGCGGCGGCGACCCCGCTGTCGCGGCCAAGCCGAAAAAGCGCGTCTCGTTGGACGGGAGATCCGCCGAAGCAAGCGCGCGATAAAAGGTGATCAGCGGCGCGGCGTGTCCACCGGCCTTGTGGAAGGGGGTCAAGCATCCCGGGGGGAGATGGACTCTCTCATAAGGGGAAAAGATCGAGATCTCCAGACAGTTCTGTCCCCTAAAACGCGACGAGATGCTTTTTTGCCGGTTTTACGAGCGTAGCGGAACTCGCAAGAGTTCCGACGTCTTGCCCACGCACCGCGACTCGCCATGGAGGCGCAACGGGGGGCGGACGTTTTTGATTGCCAATCCAAGGGGAAAGGCGGGTTGGAAAACCCGCCCTCCGTTGCGGTTCGTCATGGAGGTCAAAGGGATGGCGGACATGCCGCCGCTAAGAAGCCCGGTCGAACCTCGCCGGAGGCTCTTGAAGCCGGAGGCCCTTGGACTGCGGCGAGCATCGCCGCTCTCTCTAAGGCGCGGAGCGCCGTGGTCGGCGAAGCTTGTAGGTGCGCCAGTCCTCTGGGGCCCTTGGATGGAGATATGGAGTCTCTGGGAGCCAAGGCGGGGTTGGGATTGGTGGAGTTCTGTGCGGCCCGAAAGCGGCGATTCTCGCCGCAGTCCAAGGGCGGCGGACATGCCGCCGCTAAGAGGCCCCGTCGAGCCACGCCGGAGGCCCTTGGACTGCGGCGAGCATCGCCGCTCTCTCTAAGGCGCGGAGCGCCGTGGTCGGCGAAGCTTGTAGGTGCGCCAGTCCTCTGGGGCC
>JBGTBW010000108.1:0-4216 GCA_041749135.1 Verrucomicrobiales bacterium | reverse complement strand
TCCGGCTCAGCAAAGAAACCATCAGCGAGATGCTCCGACCTCATGTCAAAGTCGTGAATGGCCCATACACCAGTTCTTGGGGGCTCGGCTGGCAGATTCAGGACAACGGCCTCATCAACCACGGCGGCGACAACAAAGGATTCCATTGCCACGCGATTGCATCCCCTAAAACGAAGTCGGGTTTTGTAGTTATGACCAACAGCGACAAGGGCCCCAAAGTCATTGAGCAGCTTTTCGCTTTGCCAGCCCTCGATCCCTTTTTCGGTTTGCAAACGGGGGATACGCAGTGATCCGCCGAACAAGAGCGCTGCAGCGAACCCGGCGGGGGCGTCGCGGTGGCCATCGTCGCGTCCCCTGCGCCGGGTCGCTGAGCTTGGTTAGTTAGGCCGCCATCGCACGTGCCATGAAAATTCCATCAGTCCTCGCTGGCGTCGCAGGTGAGTATTTTGTCGCTGCGGAGTTGTCACGGCGTGGCCACATTGCGTCCATCTCACTCCGCAATACGCGCGGCATCGACATCCTCGCCACCAACCGAGAGGCGTCACGTTCCATCACGATTCAGTGCAAGACCAATCAGTTGGCACGCAAGGCTTGGATACTGAACGAGAAGAGCGAGGACTTTGTTTCAGACACCCACTTCTACGTGTTTGTTGCGCTTGGTGGAGTCCTGGAGCGTCCCGGCTACCACATCGTTCCGAGCAGCGGCGTTGCCGAGCACACCAGCACGTCGCACCGCGAGTGGTTGCAGACACCGGGACGCGCAGGGCGTCAGCACGTTGACACCCCGATGCGCAAGTTCTCAGACCCGGAGGACGAGTTTCTGGAGGGATGGGATTTACTTGGATTATGACAGGTTGGCGGCATACCATGAAGGATCGATTCGACCCAGGGCGACAGCCTTGGTATCGAATCCATCCGTCGTTGAACGAAGCCAGAAGTGCGGCGCTCCGCAGCAGTGGGGCGGGGGCGGCTAAGGGATTTCCTTTTGATTAGCCTGGCGTTCGGAGCAGCGCCTGCGGGCGGAAGGACCGCTGGACGGCGCATCGCGGAGGGCGAAACCGCCGGAGTCTGGCGAGTGGGCAGCAGCTTGTGCCTTGGATTGCGGGCGCAATGCAGTCTGGCATGGTCACAATGCGTCGGCCAGCGCAAGCTCCGCCGCGATCCGCCGCAAGTCTTTATCGAAGCGCGCCGGATTGGCGGGTTTTCGGTCTCATTCTTTGATCAGGTCATCATGGCGGGCGCGTCTCCAACTTTCCGCACGCTCCAAGGGCTTCTGGCATCGCGGGGGCAGAGAAGTCGCGTGGCCGTTGCGCCCCTATACCTCGTCGGCCCGGTCAGGAGGGAATCAGGCGAACCGCACCTGTGCGGGGGACCTTGCAGCTTGGGGGCAGTGCGAGGGCAGCAGACCTCCTCGCGGCTGACCTTGCCTCCGACGGCGTGCAAGGCTGGGTTGATCTCCCGGATCCTGGTCAGCGGTTGTGGCAGCGGCATCAGATGGAAAGCGTTACGGCGAGAATATCCGGGGCCTTCCCGCTTGCCCAGCGGCCAGGGTTGGTAGGGGTTCAAGCCGCCCTCCCTTTCTCCTCGAACGACACTTCCAAACCGTAGCTCCACTCTTGTTGGCCGCTCTTGACCTCCGATGAGGACGTGGATCGGCGTCAGCTCAATGGTCACATCGCCGAGTGCCCTGTAGTTCTGGACGCGGAGCGAGTAATCATTCGAGCCTCAGCGTCACAATTTAGCCGATGCCGCGCCCGACGGACAGTGCGCCGATGCCTCGCCAACCTACTCCGCCGCAACCACGCCCGGGCCAAGGGCGATACCCCCCCCCCCGCTCCAGGTCCCGCAGCAAAGAAAGCCCCGCCCAAAGGGAAGAAGCCCAAGCCGCGAAAAGAACCCTGATCACCGCATCGCCGATAAAACGCCCGCCTCCGCGGGCGGCGAACCTCTCATCGCCGGCGAAGTTCCGTCCAAGGAAGGCAATCCCGCACCGCTTGCCGGCACGACGCCGCTCCCGGACGGCAAGGAGCCACGTCGGGAAGGCAAGGAAGGACTCCTTGCCGCTTAATTATGGCAAGGAACGCCGGCTTGCTGGCGAGGCAATGCCGCGTGATGGTGGCGTTACCGTGGTCCGCGGTCGAATTCAGGGGCGACGAACGCGTCTGCAAGCACGTCCTCCGTTAGGACCCCCGCCCGGCGGGCCACCTCGGCGGCCACGGCGTGGGCGGCATGCTGGTCTCGGGCGGCCAGGTCGCGGATCAGGTCGCGCACGCCGATCTGCTGGTCCCACGGGGGAGCGGGGTCGCGACGGGGGTCGCGTCGAACGAAGCGTGGCAGCTGAAAGCGCCGGTGAGCGTCGGCGTACGATTTCCAGCAGGCCATGGATGCTTCCTGGAATTCCGCGTCCCATTCGATCGCCAGGTTATCGACGCGGAGCGTGGTAATCGCGTAGCGGTCAGGATAGTAGTTCTTCATCACCGACGGCGACGATTCGCCCACTTCCACCCTGAGCGTCAGCGTGATCTCCGCAAACGATGCGACTGTGAGGAGCTCGAGGCGGCCACCGTTGATGTTGAAGTTCAAGAGCACCTGGTGGACCGCGCGCGGTTCGAGCTCGTGCCCGTTGACGCGGCGGCACGGCACGTTGAGGGGAACGACACCGTTCGATGCCGGACCGAGACGCACGTTCTCGACGTACCAGGCGTAGGACGGCTGCTCGTATCCCACCGAGCGGGCCTGGAACACGTAGAACGAGTCAAACGTGATAACCCGATAGGCATATTGGCGCGGAGCCCACATCGGGCACGGCGCGACCGCCGCCCGCGCCCACTCCGTGACTCCTACCCGAGGCTTGTTGAAAGCCGGATTCGTGAGGGTGACCGAAAAGTTCTGCCACGCGTTGCCGCCGCCAACCGTCAGGTTCACGGCGCCGAAGTCGTCGCTCGCCGCGTTCACCCTCACGACGAAGTGGCCGCTGAACGAGTGATAGTCCCAATCGCCTTGAACTCCCTGCAGGTCGATCCGATCGATGTAGCGGATGCGAAGCGAGCTGATGTCGGAGACGGTGTAGTTACCTGCCCAGAAATTCGCGGCGGTTATGATCACGCACGCGTTGCCGATCCCGCTGTCGTAGAGCGGGTCCCGGCGGCGCAATTCGAGGAAATAAGTGTCGCCGCGCGGGAGGGTGGACGGGATGACGACCAGCACGATCCGCCGGCTCGGCCAGGCCGCAATCGCGGCGTCCCGCGCGACGAGGCGGACCGTCACCGGTGTCTGCTCGTAGCTGTGCGGCACATACGCCACGGTATCAGGGTGGTTGAACACCCCGTTCGGATTCACCGGGCGGTACTGGTTGAGGTAGAGGTGTACGGTGGGCAGGTAGGGGCCGATCGTGCGCTGCGGATGGGTCGTGCCTTGCAGTCCCGGCAATCTGGGGTCGGGCGGGCGGGTGTCTGTGAGGTCGGACTCGGCGCTCATGACCGAATATGGGCATGCGTACTCGTTGTTGCCGGAAACGTCCCACTCATGCCCAAGCCCGAAGGCGTGCCCGACCTCCTGACAGGCCGTATCGAACCTATTCGCCACATTGAAAACCGCCGCCATGACCCGCTTCCCGTTGGGCGCCGTGAACGATCCGCCACCGAACGTGTCCATGGGGTGCCCGAAGACGATCACGCAGCGATCGAACAAATTCCAATCCGGCTTCGACACGCGATCGACCTCCGCCAACACCGCCTCCACCAACCGCGTTCGATCGTCCTTGTCGTTCTTCCGCGGGTCCTTCACCACGACGGCCGGGAACGAGGTGGAGGACAGGTCGACCTGCCGAAACGTTGACAGCGCCCAGTAATGCGCCAAGCTGAACGGAATGGCCGGGTCCATGAAGTTGGCGGCGACGGCGTCCGTCCAGACTTCGAATACAGACGGATCGGGGAAGCGGGCGCGAATGAGCGCGATCATCGGTGTCCTCCGGTGTGGCTCTCCAGCCAGGACGTTATCACACGCGGCAGTCAAAAAGCAAATTATGAACATCACGCAGCAGGCCATGGGGGGTGATTAGTACCCCGACCGGCGACGGGCCGGCCGGGCCGGCCGTGGATTGATGCGTCGTTGCGATCGCGGCCGATCATGGAGGATATGGCTGGGCGCCATCGTGGTGGTGGCCGGGGGCGGGATGCGGCCGGGTGTCTGGACCCGGCGGTGCAGCGGCGGCGGC
>JBGTBW010000107.1:0-3269 GCA_041749135.1 Verrucomicrobiales bacterium | reverse complement strand
GGGGGGCGGCAGCGGCGGCGGGAGCCGGGGACGGGCTGCCGTTCGCGCCATCGCTTCGAGAGAGGCTTGGGCCTGCGGCGACAGGCGGATCCGCCGGCGGCCCTGGGCCTGGAGACGCCGGAGGTAGGCGGTCAAGTGCTGGAGGGCTTGTCCGGGGCCTTCGTTCATTTTCGGGTGAGCACGGCCTTTTTGCGTTTGGGGAAACAGGTCCGGCAGATCTCACAGACCGTCCCGTCGCATCCGCGGGCGGTGCAGTGTTCGCGGCCGTAATATATAATCTGAAGATGGAGGCGGTTCCACAGTTCGCGAGGAAACAAGCGGCGCAGATCGCGCTCGGTTTCCGTTACATTTCGTCCGCGCGTCAATTTCCAGCGTTGGGCCAGGCGGTGGATGTGCGTGTCGACGGGGAAGGCCGGGACCCCAAAGGCTTGAGCCATGACCACCGAGGCGGTTTTGTGACCGACGCCGGGCAACGACTCCAGGGCGGCGATTTCGTTAGGGACTTCTCCCGCATATTTCTCTGTCAGGATCGCCGAAAGAGCCGCCAGAGCTTTGGCTTTTTGCGGGGCCAATCCGCAGGAATGGATGAGGGGTAGGATGCCCTCCGGGCCGAGCCGGGCCATGGCTTCTGGGCCGCCTCCTTGGGCGAAGAGTTCCGGGGTCACGCGGTTGACCCGTTCGTCGGTGCACTGCGCCGAGAGCAAGACGGCGACGAGCAGGGTGAAGGGGTCGTAGTGGCGAAGAGGGACCGGCGGGTCTGGATACAACTCCGCGAGCCGCCTGGCGATGAAGCTGGCCCGTTCCCTCTTGGTCACGTCAGCACGCAGACCGGAAGACAGCCGGAGGGCGGGCCCGGCCGCGTCTAACTGACGCCGGCGCGGCCTTGCCTCCGTTGGATGGCATCGACCATCTCCCGCACGTGGGAATGATGCACGCGGGGAGCCATGATCTCCAGACTCTTCTGGTAACTGCCCCAGCGCAGGACGCGAATCCGCACATAACGGGCTCCCCAGGCGTTCATGTGCGCCTTGCTCGGCTTGTAGAGATCGAGGGTGTTTTTGCCCACCAGAGCGCTTCCGTAATCGTCGACCTCGTAAATGACGGGACTTCCTTCGATCTGAAAACGGGTCCCCAACGGGAAGCGCGACCAATCCGCCGCCGCGCTGCGGATGGGGCCATGGTAACGAAGCTGGGTGCCCAGCGCCGTCTTGGCCCCGTAGATCAAATGATCGGCCTCCGTATGGGTATAGGCCGTGGTCCGCACCACCGCCGTCGGATAACTCTTGGCCACGCTGACGCTGGTGGGCTTGGGCTCGTCCAAGGAGGAACAAGCGCCGAGGAAACAGGTGAACAGACCGAGAATTCCGGCGGAGGGGAGGTGCTTCATGCAGTGTTGGCGGTGGGAAAAGGCGTAAAATTCCCGGAGGCGTAGCAGTTCAGGGGAGAGCGGTCAAAGAAAAAAGACGGGGATTGTCCGCCTTTCCGGCCGGAGGGCCGGCCTCCGTGACGGCCTCGTCCCGGGATGGAGACCCATTTCGGCCCCGGGGCGTGCAGGAGCCCGCCCCTCCACAATACCCAGACAAATCCTTGAACAAAGGATGGTAGAGGAACCATTCTCCCTCCTCCCTTGGCGAGCGTTGCGCCCTTAGCGAGAGATGCATCTTCTTCATCCGTGTTCGTCTGTGTCCATCCGTGGTTCCCAAGACCAGTCCCCCGGCGGGATCTTGGGGCTCCTTGACCCAGAAGACTCTGGTTTCTCGCCAAGGGCGCCAAGCCCGCAAAGGAAGAAAGTTCTTCGTTCTTCGTTCATGGTTCTTCGTTCGTTAAGGGCCGATTCATCAGCCCGGCTAAGGAAACAAGGTGACTTCGCTCGAGACTTCGGCCTTACCGCCTATCTCCTCCGCTCCGACCGCAAGTAACGAGGAACAAAGAACAAAGAACAAAGGATATCCGAGTTGCCTTGGCGGGCTTTGCGCTCTTTGCGAGAGATGCATCTTTTTCATCCGTGTTCATCTGTGTCCATCCGTGGTTCCCAATACCAGTCCCCAGCCCGGGTTTTGAGGCGGCGTCCCCGACGGCCGGTTCTAGGATGCAGACCCATCGCGGCCCAGGGCGTGCAGGAGCCCCCCTCCAGGATAGCGTGACCAATCTGTCAGACCAAACCTGGAGGGCCGGCCGCCGTGACGGCCTGGTCTAGGATGGAGACCCATGGCATGACAGCATCCTGGAGGGCCGGCCTCCGTGACGGCCTGGTCTAGGATGGAGACCCATGGCAGGACAGCACCTGGAGGGCCGGCCTCCGTGACGGCCTGGTCTAGGATAGAGACCCATGGCAGGACAGGGCGTGCAGGAGCCCGCCCCTCCAGGATAGCGTGACCAATCTGTCAGACCAAACCTGGAGGGCCGGCCGCCGTGACGGCCTGGTCTAGGATTCAGACCCCTGGCGCGACAAAAAGCGGTAGAGGACTACCGCACTCCAAGCCGCTTCGCGTTCGCCGCGCGCCATCGTGTCTGCGGCAGCTCTTGGAGTGCGCCAGTCCTCTGGCGCTTTGAAAAGCCCGCCTTTCGGACCCTGAAACGGCGGGTTGGAAAACCCGCCCTCCGTTGGCTTCCAGACGTTGTCTCAGCCCGCGCCTGGCTCACGCCCGCTCAATCCCACATTTTTCCCTTTCTCGCTCTGGCATTTTTCCCTACGCTCCCCGCCGTGGACCCGGAGATCCCCTTTTCTTCCCGCGTCGTGGCGTCCGACCAGGTGATGTTCCGCGAACTTGACGGGGAGGCGGTAATCCTCAACTTGAACGACGATTCCTATTACGGCTTGGACGAGGTGGGCACCCGGCTGTGGCAGTTGTTGATCTCGTCGGAATCGCTTGAGGCTGTCTGCCAAACCATGCTCAACGAATACGACGTACCCGATGACACTCTGCGCCGGGATATCGAGGAATTTGTGCGTCAGCTCCTGAGCCGGCGGATGATCGAGCTTCGCGATGCTTAGCCCACATTTCTCATACTCTTCCTGCCTTCGTTCCGCTTGCCTCGGGCTTGAACAGAGTGTCTAGACTTCGGGCCTGGAAGGGTCTTGCTCCGCGCGATCGCCGCTTGGTCGCCCGCGCCGTTTGGCTGCTCTTTTGCGCCCGCTGGAGTCTCCGTCTCCGGGGCGTCGCGCGGTCCCTCCAGCGCTGCTCCAAACCCGCGCAAAGCCTGCCGCACCCGCCGGGGGCCGCCGGAGTCTCCACCGCAACACGCGAAATCGAGCGCGCCGTGCGCCG
>JBGTBW010000106.1:0-54562 GCA_041749135.1 Verrucomicrobiales bacterium | reverse complement strand
CACATCCAACTCGTCCACGATCATCGGCTGAGGCAGGCGCAGGATCAACCCCTGCCGCGCGATCTCCTGCCCATTGGAAGCACGCAAGATCTCGATCCGCACGTTGTTGTCGACTCCCAGCGGAGGCGTATCCACGTCCGCTGGCCCCAGCAGCCCCGGCGGCACGCGCACGGTGACGAACCCCGGCCGAACCGCCAAAATCTCCGCCTCTACCCGGGTCTCCAATCCGTTGATCATGCGGACGAACTCGACCTTGAATGCGGACGCTCCTTCGTTGCCCGTGGGGGCGGGGATTTCGGTTTTCTGCCAGAGCTGGACTTCTTGCGGGGGGAGCGATGGGTTATTGCCGCTCAGCACCAATGGTTGGGACGTCGCGAAGGTGTGCTGGTCTAATGTATCGAAGGGGGCCTGGAGTTCGGTCATGACGAGCGAGAACTCCAGCGCTCCGCCATCGGCGGGAATGGGGAAGCTGAGCATGAAAGGCTGTTGACGTGATGGGTCCAGGGGGTCTGAACCATTGCTGCCGACCGGATTGCCCAGGGTGTTCCAGAAGAAACCGGATCGCGGAAAGCCCAGCGTCTCCGTCTGGCCAGGCTTCCGAGCCATAAAGTAGATCTTACAGCCCAAGCGCCGGCTGAGGTTATAGTCAAACTCGACGTTGGCGATGACGTTGGCGTTAGGTGCGAAACTGTGGCTGCTGTTTCCTCCCGGAGTGAACTCGGTCTCATCGGTCGGCGGATTCGTGTTCGCCGAGAGCGTGATTTTCGTAATCTCCACCCAGTCTTCCTTGAGCGGCGCGGTGACGGTAAAGCCGTTGAGCAGGACGGCGTCGGGATTGCGGTAATGGAAATCCGCGGAAGGGGCCGCCTGGAGCCACAACACATACACGTCGTAGGCGCCGATGAATGGTTCGAAGACCGAGTCGGATTCCAGGCCTCCCACCGTGACGGGGCTCGGGAAATTGCGCTGGGTAAACTCCAGCGTCGTGTCGTTGACGATCTTGAAATCGCAGGCCCCACCGTTGGTTGACTCCCCGCCGCGCGGCGGGTTGCAGGGCCTGCTGAGCGCTGGATTGTTGTGCACCGTGAAGATCGAGTAGATCCTCGGATCGCCGACCTTTACGTGGTAGACACTGATCGAATCCGCTTCGGTGAATTTGGCCCCCTCGACCACGATCCGCTGATTGCGTTCGCTGTTCAGCGGCTGGGTCTTGACTTCGAGGCTGGTGATCTCGGGATTCTTGATCTCAATCTCGCGACTGGCGGTCACGACTTCGTCCTTGTTCCCGTCCAAGAGCCGCGCCACGATGGTCAACTTTTTCAGCCGAGTCAGCGTCTCCTCCAAGGTGGAGGCACTGGTGAAGCATCGGGGAAGGGCGGAAGTGCTTCGCAAATAGCACGATCGGTAGGGGACTTGGTAAAATGAAGCCTTGAGCGTCTTGGTGGCAGCTCGGACATCGAAGCTTATGCCACTGGAGGCGCCAATGGGCGTGACGGTTTTCGTTCCGGTCTCGCTTTCCTCCACGACGACGAAGTCGACGGTCCCGGGCCAAGGCGCGTCGTCGTAGCTAACCTGGGCGGAGATCGTCAGGCTATCACCCGGAAGCCAGGGCCCATCGGGCGTGACGGAATCGATGTTGATGGAAGGCACGGCCAGCGCCGCCAACGGGCTGCCCAGCACAATCACAGAGAGCATAAGGAACCGATAATTCATGGTATTTGACCGTTGCGAGTTTCTTTGATCGTCCGCCCCCAGCAGAACCTTCCACGATGCGACGGGCAATGGTTCGCGGTTGTTCATGGGCGGATCGCTTTGCGCTGGCTGAGATCTTGTTTCGCAGACGCCCGAGTTATGCTTCCAGTGATCACAAGATCCTTTGCCGCTTCTCCGAGGCGGGCGAAGCCCGACCGGTCGCCGGCCAGGGCGGGAGTTTTAGAACGAAGTGACCGGGGACGGGCTCCTTGGCTCCGGCCCGCTCCTGGAAGATCACGGGACAGTGCAGCAGGGTCTCGCCGCCTTCGGTCCCAATCACCAAGCTTCCCATCCTGTCCAGTCGAGGGAAGCGAAGGTTCATGCGAATTGGGAGGCCGGCGTTGAGTTGAGAAAACGCAGGTTATCCCAGGATCGGCGACAAGTTTCAACCGGAAAGAACGATGATAAGCAGAACCGCCAGGCCGCAAGGCCCGGGCGAGGAGCCGGAAGGCGCATTTTACCCCTCCGGAATCGCTGCCAGCGCGCTTCACAACAAGGATAAGGCCCGTTTTGGACTGCAAACCAAGACTCAACCACTCACTCCCCCCATGAAAATGAACCGGCCATGGCTGCGGACGAGCCGGGCGCCGGCAATGTTCGTTCTTGCGCTGCTTTGTGGAAATGGATTGGCCGAACTGCCAGTCGTCAGCATCGCGGCGACCCGGCCGGCCACTTCGGAACCGCGCCCGGACGTGCGGATTATCCCGGGCAAGTTCACGATCTCAAGGGACTCTGCCGGCGAATTCACGGCCAGGTAACCAGGAAGCGGATTGACTTATATTCCCTCTGGTTGAAGACTTGAAGAAAGCGGCGGGAGTGTTTCAACCCCGCCGCACCACGAACTCATAACTTCCGCCAGGCAGTTCGAAAACACTGCGGCCCTGGTCAACGCGGAGAAATCTCACATGCGGCGCTTGACTTGCGGGGTTGCCGCCTTCGCTCACAAGGGCCGGGTCTGATGTGGGAGCGTGGAACTCGGCGGTTGTGTTTGCGGGAACGATCAACTTCGCGCGCCAGGCCCTTTCATCTGGTTGCGTGATCTCCAAATGAAGCGGGCCGCGAATTGTGGGAGTGGTGATCTTCGCGTGGCTGAGCGATGCGATTTGCGGACGGATGCGAACGCGCGCATAGCCCGGTTCGATCGGCTCGACTCCCATGAGCAGGCGGGGAATCGCGTTCGCCGGCACAGCGCCCCATGCGTGGTTCCAATCCTGGTTTTCTTTGTATTTGGTGTCCCACGCCTCGGTCGAGATCGTGCTGCCGGCCGTGTAGATCATGTGCGCCCAACTGCGGTCGTGCGTCGCCGTCATCAATGAGAGCGCGTAGTCCTCCGCTCCAGCGTAGTAGAGGCCATCCAGCAAATACTGCGCCCCATAAACGCTGCAGGCCATCCCGCGTGATTTGATGAATTCGACAACGCTTGCCGTATGTTCTTCTGGAACCAAATCGAATGCCAGCGGAAGCATGTTCGCGTGCAATGCGTTGTGCGTGCTGCCTTCGCCGTCGATGTAGCGTCCGCTTTCGGAATCGAAGAATGTTGCATGGAATGCCTTCTTCACTCGGTCAGCGCGTTCGGACCATTGCCGGGCATCGCCGGTTCTGCCAAGCGCGCGGGCGATCTCCTCCATCAACACAAGGGAGCGGTAGTGAAACGCGTTGGCCACGGTATTGACCGGACGCATGTCGTAGTTGTCCCGTTCGCCGTATCGGCGGTCCTTGGTGAAACCTGCGGGCGGCCAGTCCACGAGGATGCGCACATCGCGGTCCAGCCGAATCGACTTCTTGAACTCAGGCGTCATCTTTTCCTTGTCCTCGACGATCAACCCGTCATCACGCGCGAGGGCAATCAATGTTTTCGCCGCGAGATCATCGTAGTAGCGCGCGATCAATTCCGTGTTGCCCGTGTACATGCAATCAGCCCACGCCATCAGCGGCATGTGCATCTGCCACTCCAAGGGCCAGGTCGGGTTCTCCATCAAATACTTCATGCTGTAACGGGCCAGCGTGAACTCGCGGTCCACGCCGTAATGACAAAGCTGGTTGATGTAGGCGTCGCCTTCATAAGAAATCCGTTCGCGATCGCCATCGACATAAACGCCCATGAAGCTTGTGGCCTTGATGCTGTATTTGCAGAGGTCCCACACGTCGTTGAGAACTTGGCTCGAAGACTCGAACGCAGCGGCCTCTTCATTCCATGCGGAATGAACCGTGACCTGGCGAATCTGTGAGGCATCGAGAGCGCCAGGCGCGCCAATCAATTCGGCGTAACGGAAAGGCATCACCTCGCCGGCATCGGGCGGCATCAAGACGGCGGCGCCGCTGCTGTTGCGTTTATCAGGCGTGATGGCGACGACGTAGGTGTGCGTGCCGGCGCGCATAGGCTGCGTCATCATTCGATAGCGACGCGAACCGCCGGGATGGCGTTCGATGGCGTCCGCTTCCGGCGCGAGCACTTCGCCCAGATGCACTTCGAGTTCGCCGGCGCTCTCGCTGTCCAGAGTGATCTGGATGGCGGCGAACGCGGCCTTGCCGAAATCAACGAAGAAATGTCCCGGCGCTTTCTGGGCAATCCGCACGGGTGCGACTTCAGTTTTCACAAGGGGAAAGCGATTCGAGAAATCGTGCGTATGCAGCAGCGAAGCCGTGACCGGGTCCTGCAATTCTCCCGTGCGAAATTCCTGAGTCGCCGAAAATGGACTGGCATTGTCAGCCGCATCCCACGTCCGCACTTTCCAGAAGTAAGATGCGTTCGAAGCCAACGGCCGGCCGGCATATTCAACATCAATCGACTGCGCCCGCCTGATCTTGCCCGAGTCCCACAAATCGCCCGTTCCGCGCTCAGAATTCTCGCGCGTGGACGCGACGATGATGTGGTAGGCCGACTGCACTGCGCCACGCCGCGAATCATTCACGATCCAGCCAAACTCCGGCTGTGGATCGGTGATACGGGTGAGTTCAGGCTGATCGAGCAATTCGCAGAGCAACCCAGTGGGCGCGCCCGGCGCGGTTTCCTCTTCAGAGCCCGTCAACCAAGTCGTCATCGTCGCGATCAAAAGCACCGCGGCAGCACGAGCCATTCTGCTCAAATCGAGAATCATGGCAGCGAATGTGCCAGATGTCCGGCGCCTCGGCTAGCCCACATTTCTCATACCCTTTCTGCTGTGGCGCGCTGCACCCCTTCATGCCTTCGTTCCGCTTGCCTCGGGCTTGAACAGGGTGTATCAGATGCTCCAATTCCCTCTTGCCTGGGCCCCGGATCTCCCGTCAAGTAGGCAGGAGTTTCGCGATCACCATGAATGCCCGAACCCTTGTCCCTGCCGCCTGCCTGAGCTGCTCAGCCTCGCTTCTCGCCAACGGCGGGGGTTATCTTCAGGGCGTCAAGAGCACGGGGCCGTTCCGGCCAGTGAATGTGGATGCGGTCGAAATGACGTCTGAAAAGCTGGATATCGAATTGAAACAGGATGCCGCGGTGATCTCCATCGACTATCAACTCTACAACCCAGGCAAGGCGGTGAAGGTCGAAATGGGGTTCCCGTGCGCCGTGACGGTGAAGCCGGATTACGACGAAGTGGGCAAGCCGCTGCCGCTGAAGTCCTTGCCTCAACTGGAAGGCTTCGTGCTCACCGCGGACGGAAAGAAAATCGAATCCCAGCTCACTCAAGATCATGCCATCCTGTCGCCAGGTGAAGCGGAAAACCACGTGGGCGGCAGCATCATCACCGCCTGGCAAGTGGTGAAGCTGCCGTTCGCGGCTGGGCAGACGCGCGCCGTCTCTGTACGCTACCGCAATCCCTACTATCGCAGCGTTTCCTACGTGTCCGATGACTCTTACAAAAGCGCCCCGTCCATCAGCTACCTCTTCTCCGCGGCCGCGCTCTGGAAGGGCGTCATCAAGACCGGCGAGGTCACCGTGCGCGCCACGGGCATCAAGCCGGAAGACGTAACACTCAGCCATCCAGATCGATTCGAGCGCAGCGGCAATCAGTGGACATGGGTGTTTAACGATTTTGAGCCGACCATGCAGGATGATCTGACGCTGGTCGTGGGTGAAGCGGAGTTCAGCCAGCACCAGTCGGACGGCGACAGGCTGCTCGGCAATTACGTCGTCAGGGGCCGCAGCTACAATCACGACGAACTGAGGAAGAACGGGAAGTGGTTCTTCCTCAGTGCGCAGTTCACCGCCACCGCATCCTCCAGCTTGAAATCCGAAGCTGGCCTGAGCTATGGCCCGGAGAACATCAATGGTGACCGAGAGGACGCCTGGGCCGAGGGCGCGGAAGGCGACGGCATCGGGGAATGGGTGACGCTGACCATGGACAAGCCCGTCAAAGCGACGCGCCTCCTGATCCACAACGGTTATCGCAAGGACGATTTGTTTCTGAAGAACAACCGCGTGAAACGGCTGGGCGTGAGCGTCAACGGCGGCGCTTCTTTCAGCGCGGAGCTGCCGGATGGCCAGGAGAGTGAGTGCTGGATTGATCTGCCTCAGGATGGGGAACCTCTGGAAACCGTGAGGCTGACCATTGAAGAAGTGTATCGCGGCGCCCAATTTCGCGACACCTGCATCACTGCGATCGAGGTCGAAGTGCCGCTGAGCAAAGCGCCTGTGATTCGACCGGCACGCTGATGAAGCGCGACAGCGCGAGACGAAGCGCGCCTGAAGCCCTGGGAGTCAGCCATGTCCAGGTTTGGAGCAAATTCCGATTCTGGATAGAGCGGCGGGGGCTCCCCGGGCTGCTGGGCGCGTTCCTGCTGACGCAGGCAACCGCGCAGTCGCCGCTCGAGTTGCCGGTGTCTCTTGAAGAATCGCACGCCGGAAGCTTCTACTTCTTCGCCTCCATACTGCCGCTGGATGAGCCGCACACGCTGATTCTTGTGGATGCGCACTCCGATGCGTCCGGCGTAGCGGGATCTGATGCAGTTCGCTCCGGCATCCGTGGCGGACCAACGCGCAAAGAGCAGGCGAAGCTCTTCGCGGAATGGCGGCGAATCGGACGTATTCAGTGTTACGACTGGATCGAGCCCCTGATGCCGAGACCGGTGGATGATGTGTATTGGCTGGCCGCTCCGTTGCTGCCTGACGCGCAACGCTCGGAACTGGAGAATCTCGCGCGCGACCAGCTCGACGCGCATCAGGAAGCCCTGCCGCGCGACTGCGGTCTCCTTGCGGAGAGATTTCACGCGCGTGACCTTCCGGGCCTTGAGAAGGAATTCGCGCAGTGGCCTGAAGATCGTGCGGTGATCGCCAGCGTGGACCTTGATTATTTCGCGGCAACGCCCCTGGAGAATCTGGAAGCGGCCATGGATCAGGTGTTCGATCCTATCATTCGACTCCCGGGCCTGCGCGCGCTAACGATTTGCATCTCATCGCCATGGCAACCATCAACGAAGCAGGCGGAGCGTCTGGTGTTTCTTGCGTTGGATGCGGTGTCGCGTATCCCGCGGGCGCGCTTGCGGTTCGAGCCCTTTGCCGCGTGTGGTCCTGACAAATCGCTGAGGGCGCAGGAGTTGGCGGGGCGCGGAGAAAAGTCTCCGGCCTTCGATGTGAGTAAGTGCGGACCGGCGCTGCGTTCGCTGCTCGCGTCGCACTGGCGCCCCGAGATGACGCTCACGCAGACGGAAGAGATGGCCGAACTCGTAAGGCAGTGGCGCGACGACCCGTTCCTGCCAAGCGTCTGCATTCCCGGTCAACTCACCGCACCGGATGGCGACTGGCATCTGGATGCCGCCGATCTCGATGCGCTCGCGTTGCGCGTGGAGCCGGAGCCCGTCGGCGCGGAAGTTCGCTGGATGGCCATCGTGCCCGCCGGCGCACGCTGTCGCATGATGGATGGCCCGTGGCCCTATGCCGTCGGGGCTCCGCGCTGGCTTCGTTGGAAATGTCAAGAACTCGGCAGGGGCGCGGAGCTGCCGCTGGCGAAGCTGCGCCCGGTGCTCGATGCGGAGCAGGCGTGCGGCACGGTGAAAGTGCGAGCTTCGGTAATCCGAGACGGGGAAGAACGTCTGTCGGGTCCGGCGACACTGCGAGTGCGGGCGGCTGGCGCGTCGGGCTTTCGCGCCGCTCTAAGCGAGCAGTTCAGGCTGCCCTACCTTTTCGGAAGCACTTTTCTGCACGCAACGGATTCGAACGGAGCAGTTTATTCCGGCGCGGAATGCCTTGAAGGCGCGGATTGCGCCAACTTTCTTTCCGCGGCCTATCGCTCCGAGGGATGGCGCACGCCGTGGGGAAGCGCCAGCGATCTGCGTCAGGCCTTACGACCGTTGCCTGACAAGACCCCGCTCGCGCCGGAACTGGTGGATCTTGGCCTGATTCTCGATTTCGGCGCGCACGCCGCCGCCGTTTGGGAAGACCTTCCGCCACGGGGCGTCCTCGACGACGGCGATCTCTGTGCGCACCACTTGGAGGATTTTCCGCGTATCCTGCCGCTCGGAAAGCTCCGCGAAGGCCGCGACGCGCCGCGCCTTTTCAGCATCGACCCTGCGGCGCTCAGTGGACCTCGCGTAATCTTCGGAGGCGACGTCATGCTGGCGCGCAGCGTGGGCGAACGCTTGCGGCAAGGAGAGCCTGTGCTGGAGCCGCTGCGCGCTCGTTTCGCCGGAACCACTGCGGTCGTGAATCTGGAGTGTGCAATTCCTGGCGCACCCGATTCCGGCGGATTCAGCGCGCCCCTCGAAGCATTGGCCGCGCTGCGCGACGCTGGGATTCACGCCGTGTCGCTGGCCAATAATCACGCTGGCGACGCCGGAGCCGAGGGGTTGATAGAAACCGCGGCGGCCCTCTCCGCATCCGGCGTGCAGGCGTTCGGTCACACGCTTGATCCGGCTCGCATCGAACTGTCAGGATCGCCGCCCCTAACGTTGTTTGGATGGTGCGACCATGGACCGGTTTCAGCAGAAGTCATGGCTGAATGCATCCGCACCGCAGATGACGCCGTCGTCTTCGCCCACTGGGGCCCGGAACATCAGCGACAGCCGTCTGATGCCCAGCGCGCCGCCGCAAAGCTGTATATCGCTGCAGGCGCCAAACTGATCGTCGGGGCCGGACCGCACGCCGTGCAGCCGCTCGAATGGATTGATGGCGTTCCCGTCGCATGGTCGTTGGGCAATCTCGTCTTCGACGGCCACGGTCCCGATGCCGAATGGCGCCGCGGAGCCCTGCTCGACGTCACATTCACGTCATCCGGCTCCATAGTCCGCTGCCGGCTCATTGACTGTCCGGTGATAGGGGGACCGTAAGCCAAACACCGAACCTTTCAGCCCCATCACGCACTCCCCACTTGCGGCGCACCAACTTGCGGCGCACGAATAAGGGGGTCAGGGCGAATAAGGAGGCAGGGGCGCTGATGGGTTCTATGGACCCTTGTCCTCCCTCTGAATTCTTGTCCCCAGGTGGGACGAGAATTCATCATGCGGCCCCGCTCCTTGGCTCGCGTTGGCTCGCGCGAGCGGGCAGGGCGCTGCTCGCCGCAGTCCAAGGGCCTCGGGCTTCACTTGGCGTTGACCCCAGGCGCGGAACCGCTTGATCGCCGATCGAAGGGGGAAGGCGGGTTGGAAAACCCCTCCGTTGCGGCCCTCAAGTTGTCGATGGCCTACCCCGGCGCTCCGCGCCTTGGGAGAGAGCGGCGATACTCGCCGCAGTCCAAGGGCCTCGGGCTTCCCTTGGCGGTGACCCCAGTGGCGGAAACTCTTGATCGCCGATCGAAGGGGGAAGGCGGGTTGGAAAACCCGCCCTCCGTTGAGGCCCTCAAGTTCAGAACTCCTGATCTATCGAGGAAGATAATGGATACAGGGGAATAAGAGGGAGCCCAAGCGATACCGCCACTCCGTGAATGACACTCTATTTGTGGGGCGATTTGTGGGGCGGACACTCTTGTCCGCCGAGTGAGCCTAGAAAGTTCGTGGGCAGGAGTGGCCGCGCCACATAGTTTTCCGGCTCATCCAAATTCCTCGAGATCAGGAGTTCTGAAGTTGTCGAAGTGCGAACTCGCCTTGGAAGCCAAACGGAGGGCGGAGTGAGAACTGCGTCCCTGCATCGCAGGCGGGCGCGGGGGTGGATCAGGGGTGCATGAGATCTTCGATCTCGCCGGGTTCAATGGGGATATCGGCCATCAGGTCCAGATTTCCGTCTTCGGTGATGAGGATGTCATTTTCGAGGCGGACCCCCAGATTCTCTTCGCGGATATAGATCCCCGGTTCGCAGGTGAGGACCATGCCGGGCTCGAGGGGGCGAGCCGGCGCACTCACATCGTGAACGTCGAGGCCGAGGTGATGAGCGGTTCCGTGCATGAAATAGCGTTTGTAAAGTGGATGAGAGGAATCCTGCGCTTCCACCTCGGCTCGCGAGAAGAGCTTCAGGCGAATGAGTTCTTCTTCGACAATGGAGGCCACCTGTTCCTGGTAGGATTTGAGCCGGGTCCCTGGACGCAGCAAGGCGATGGCTTGGCGCTGGATGCGCAAAACGGCGTCGTAGACATCGCGTTGCCGGTCGCTGAAGCGTCCGTTGACCGGGATGGTTCGGGTGAGGTCCGCGGCGTAATTGGCGTATTCGGCTCCGACATCGAGCAGGAGGATGTCGCCGTCCCGGCAGGTTTGATCGTTCTCGATATAGTGAAGGATGCAGGACCCGGCCCCAGAGGCGATGATGGGCAGATAGGCAAATCCGGCGGCGCGATTGCGCACGAATTCGTGAATCAATTCGGCTTCGATTTCGTATTCGGAGACGCCGGGGCGGACGAAGCCGAGGATGCGCCGGAAGGCTTGGCCGGTGATGCGGCAAGCTTCCTTGATGAGATCGATTTCGACGGCGGACTTGACCGGGCGGAGTTCGTGCAGGAGAGGGGCGAGGCGTTCGTAGCGGTGCAAAGGGTAATCGGTCATGCACCGGCGGAGGAAACGCTGATCCCGGCTTTCGACTTCGCTCGTGGCCCGCAGGTGTTCGTTGCTGTTGAGATAGACGTGTTTGGCCTCGATCATGAGTTCCCGCAGGATTCGGGGAAAGCTGTCGAGCCAATGAACGGAGGCGATTCCGGAACGCTCCCGGGCCTGTTCTTCCGTGAGACGAGCGCCTTCCCAGACCGCGATGAGGTCGTCGGTCCGGCGCAGGAAGAGGATTTCGCGGTGCTTTTCATTGCGGCAATCCGGAAAGAGCGCCAGGACGGTTTCTTCCTGATCGATCCCCGAGAGATAGAACAGATCGCTGTTCTGACGGAAACGCGTTGTGCCGTCGGCGTTGGTGGGGGGGACATCGTTGGCGTTGAGGATGGCCAGCGAGTCCGGAAGCAGCTTGGCAGCGAGGCGTTTGCGATTCTCGACGAACAGTTGGGGTTCGATGGGCGGGTATTTCATCGGGCGACGGCACTCTTAGTGCATTGGACGGGGGGAGCCGGCAAGGAGAAAGGGGCTGAGGCGAACCGCGGGGCAGAGGGAGGCCGGCACAATGGAAGGTTATGGCGTGAGGCGATGGGAGCCTTGGGGCAGGGCGGACATGGGGCAACGCCAATATGAAGGTGAGCGGAAGCAGGGGCAGAGACGATGCCGTGTCGGAGGATGGACGCCGGGTTGTCCGCGTGGCGGTGCGCGATCTGGTCGAGTTCAGCAGCCGCTCGGGATCATTGCGGGGAGTCGGCCTATATCGCAGCGCGAGGCGGGCCCGGCTGGGATCGGATTGGCACCGCCGCATCCAAGCGAGCCGTCCTTCCGGCTATCAAGCCGAGACGCCATTGGTGCGCATCGTGTCCGGCGCGCTCGTGGATCTGCGGGTCGAGGGCAGGCTGGACGGAGTGTTTCCAACGCGACAGCCCCCGCTCATCGAAGAGATCAAGACGGTTCAGCGCGAGGAAACGGCGCAGGGGACTCTGGTGCATTGGGCGCAGGCCCAGGTTTATGGGGCGCTATGGTGCGCTCTGACGGGCGTGCCCCAGGTGGACATTCAGCTCACCTATGTGGAATGGGAGAGCGGTCAGTTGAGCGTCTTTCGGCGTGCGTTTTTCGCGGGGGATCTGGAGACGTTTTTTCAACAGATCGTTTCCGTTTATCTGGAGTGGGTTGAGGGATGGGAGCGGAGGCGAAAGCTGCGCGATGAGACGCTCGCCGCCTTAGCGTTTCCGTTCGCGGCTCCGAGGCCGGGGCAGGATGAACTGATGGAGGCGGTGAGTCACACTGTGGTGCAGGGCGGAAGGCTCGTGGCGGAGGCTCCCACGGGGATCGGGAAATCGATGGGGACCTTGTTTCCCGCGTTGCAGACCCTGGGCCGGGAGGAGGCGGAGCGGATTGTTTATCTGACTGCTAGGACAGCCGGCCGGGAACCGGTGCGGGCGGCTTTCAAGGCCTTGGCCGGAGCGGGAGCACGGGTGACCGTGCTGTTTCTCACTGCCCGCGACCGGATCTGTTTTCGCGAGGATGGATGCGAGGAAGGGAGTTGCCCTTTTTGCGAAGGATATTTTGATAGGATTGGACCGGCTCGCGGCGAGGCGGCGGAACTGGAGTTGATGGATGAGGAGAGCCTGGCGGCGGTGGCGCGAAAACACCGGGTTTGTCCCTTCGCCCTGTCTCTGGAGTTGGCTCCGTGGGTGGATGCCGTGGTGGGGGATTTCAATTACGTCTTCTCGCCGCGCATCCGGCTGCAATGTTTTTCGGGAAGTGAGACCAGGCGCTCTCTCTTGCTGGTGGACGAGGCGCATCATTTGGCGGACCGGGCCCGGGATCTCTACTCGGCAGAGTTGGACCGGCGAGCCCTCGAACGTCTGCGGAGCCAGTTGGGCCGTTCGTTGTCCGGTCTCCGGAAAGCGCTGGATCAAGTCCTCGCCGCGCTGCGCGAGATCTGCGTGGAATCGCGGGAGGGCGTACTGGAGCAATGCCCGCCCGGACTCGAGGGGGCGTTGGACCGCTTCCGGCGGGCGGCGGACGAATGGCTGATGCGCGGCGAGGACGCTAACTTTCGCGATGCGCTATTGGAGAACTACTTTGCGGCGACGCAATTTCTCCAACCTGGGGAAGTCGAGGCTCCGGAAAGCTTCCGCCTTTTATGGAGGGCGGGGGAGGGAGCGGGCGGCGGCGGACGCCTGCGCCGCTACTGTCTCGATCCTGCTCCCCATCTTGCGGAGGTGTTGTCCCAATGGAAGGCGGCGGTGTTTTTCTCGGCGACGCTGCGACCGGCGCAATACCTGGCCAAAGTTTGGGGCTTGGCCGAGGACTGGGAATCGCTGGCGGTGAAGTCCCCTTTTCCGCCTGAGCACTTGGAGGTGATCGTGCATCGCGGAATCCCGACCCAGTACCGGGCCCGGGCCCGGTCGTTGCCGGCTTTGATCCGCACGTTGGAGAAGTTTACTCAGGCGCGGCCGGGCTGCTGTTTGATCTTCTTTCCATCCTACGCCTACCTGAGGGCGGCGGCGGAGAGGTTCTCGCCATCTCCCGAGATCAAGCTGATTTGTCAGGAACCTGGAATGTCCTTGCAGGAGCAGCAAAGCTTTCTCGAGGCCTTTGATGGGAAATCGCGAGTGACCGGGTTTGCGGTAATGGGAGGATTGTTCGGGGAAGGGATCGATTTGACCGGGGCGCGCCTGACCGCGGTTGCCGTGGTGGGCATCGGGTTGCCTGGACTGGGGCTGGAGCGGGACTTGCAGAGAGTTTACTACGGAGCGGCGGAAGAGGAAGAGCAATGGGAGCGGCATGCGGGGATCGGAGAGGGGGGCGACCGAGGTTACCTTTTTGCCTATGTCTATCCGGGAATCACGCGGGTGCTCCAGGCGGTGGGAAGGTTGATTCGTTCGGAATCCGATCGTGGCTCCGCTTTGCTGCTGGATCCGCGTTATGGCGATCCGGTGGTGCGGGGACTTCTGCCGGTCTGGTGGAGGATTCGGCAGACGCTGACGGAGGACGACTTGGGGGAGGTTTGGGGAGAAGGAGGAAAGGCGGCCGAAAATTTGTCCTGGGGCGGCGGAGAATCCGCGGAGAGGGGTTCTCCTTCCCAGTAAACCGGCCCCTCGCGGAGTTCGATGAGACGAGAGCGGCTCATGAGCCGCCAATCAGGGAATGGGAAAGGAATGGGAGAGTTTGAGGGTCACTGGTGTAGCGGAACTCGTGAGAGTTCCGAAAGGCCTGGCGGGCGGTCTGCATTCTTGCGAATGCAGCTACGGGGGACGGCGCTCCGCGCCGAGGGAGAGCGGCGATGCTCGCCGCAGTCCAAGGGCCTCCGGCTTTCCTTGGCTTCAGACCTGTAGCGGAACTCGTGAGAGGTCCGAAAGGCCTGGCGGGCGGTCTGCATTCTTGCGAATGCAGCTACGGGGACGGCGCTCCGCGCCGAGGGAGAGCGGCGATGCTCGCCGCAGTCCAAGGGCCTCCGGCTTTCCTTCTTTTCTCCGTCTCGAGTTCTGAAGCCTGAGGAGTCCTGCGATCCGGCCAGCTCATGAATGGCGGCGAAGCGCTCAGAAAAGGGAGTGTAAAGAGAGAGGGGAGACGGGTTTGAAAAACCTGTTGGGTCTGGAATGGTGTCCCGGACCATGAGGGAGGCGCGTTTGTCTGCGAGAGGAGTATTCACTGGGCGGGGGTTGGCCCTGGCGGCTTTGTTGGCTTGGGCGCTGACGGGTTCCCTTCAAGCGGCGCGCCCAGTGCTGCGCGTAGGAGAACTGGACGCGAAGCGGCAGCGGCAGATCTATGCCGAGTTTCTCCGGCAGGAATCGGCGCGCGTGCAGGATGTGCGCTTTCGCGTGGTCCGCGACCTTGGTGAAGGACGCTATGCGGTGTCGTTCACCGGAGGAGAAGAGCCGGACACCATCGTCGTGAGCGTCGGCGCGGCAGGTTTCGAAGCGGGGAAAATGGCCCGAGGGTTGTTGTATCCCGAGGGCACGGAAATGCTGCACCTGCTGCGGCATCTCCCTGCCTTCCGGCTCTTGCAATCATTGGATCCGGAGGCGCGGCGGCGTGACCGGGACCGGGACGAGCAAGCCGCGGAGCGTGCGGCCAAGGCGTTGGCTGTGGAGACGTCGTTTGAGGAATGGATCGAGTCGCTGCGGCGGGGCGGGGTGACCCAACTGACTTTCGCGAAAGAGGATCGCTGCCGGGACTGCAGGGGCTGGGGAAAAGTGACTTTGCCCGATGCGGCGGCGCGGCGGGAAGGGGCGGTGCACAAGGGAAAGCCCGGGCCCGACGGCAAGGTCCCCTGCGGGGTTTGCGGCGGAAAGGGTTTCCTGACCCGGGAGGTGGTTTACAGCGTGCGTTACTAGAGTGGATTGTTAGGAGACGAGCGTCTGGGAGATCCTGCCGCAATTCATCCTCTTAGAATGAGAAGGTTATTTCCCTTCAACACGCTTTTCGATATCCTCAGAACTCCTGATCTCAGGGAATTATCATGAGCCGCCAATCAGGGAAGGGGAAAGGAAGGGGAGACCTTGAGGGTCACTGATGTAGCGGAACTCGTGAGAGTTCCGAAGTTGCGCCCAGAAGCGCTCAGACCGCTTGCCGGCTGAGGCAGCGATCGACGACGCGGGCCAGGTCCTGAAGAGGGAAAGGTTTGGCTAACATCCCCGCGAATCCGCGCGCCGCCAGGCCGGCTTCGCTGTTTTCATCGAAGGAGCCGCTGGCCGCGATGCAGATGACGTCGGGTTCGAGCGCGCGCAATTCCTCGAAGGCGTCCCATCCGCTGAGACCCCCGGGGAGGGTCATGTCGAGAACCACCAGATCGAACCCCGCTCCCGTGGCCCAGGCGGTCCGAAACTGATCGACGGCCTCCTGACCGGAGAAAGCGCAGGTCACTTGGTAGCCGGATTTCTCCAGAAAGCGGCGGGCAAAGGCAGTGATCTGGGCTTGATCGTCTACAAAGAGGATGCGCGCCCCGTCGCCCCGGAAAGGCATCGTTTCGGGGTCTAAAGCCGGGTTCTCGGTTCCAGCGTGGGATCCCCCTCGCGTCTCGGGCCCGCCCGGCAGGGCGGGGAGGAGAAGCGAAAAGGTGCTCCCGCGTCCCGGAGCCGATTCCACCTGCATGACTCCGCCGTGTTCCTGGACGATGCGCCGGCAGGTGGCCAGCCCGAGACCTGAACCCTCCGGCTTGGTGCTGAACAATGGATCAAAGATGCGTGGCAAGTTTTCCGGATCAATGCCGCAGCCGCGGTCCCGGACGTCGAGAATCAGATACTCGCCCGCCGGTAAACCCTCCGGTCCCGGATCGAAACGGCGGCTTCGGGCGGAGAGGTGAATCATCCCCCCTTCCGGCATCGCTTGACGGGCGTTGAACAGGAGATTGTTGAGGACTTGAATCAACTCGACCCGGTCTCCAGAAATGGCGGGAAGGTCTTGCGCGATGTCCGAGACAATGCGGACGTTCGATCCCAGTCCCGCAATGTGCTCGGATTCGGCGATCAGCCCGGATATCTCACAGCGAGAACGTCCTTGCGGCAAACCCTTACTGTAGTTGAGCAAACCCCGGCACAGGCGCGTGGTCGAATCCGTCACCTTGAGCACCTGCCGCACGGCTTCGGTCAGCAAATGGACGTCGTTCTCCTGAAGCGCTGTCTCGAGTTCACCGCGGATGACGGTCAGCGCGTTGTTCACGTCGTGGACGTATCCGCCGGTGATGTGGGAAAGGGTGTTGGCCCGTTCGAGGGCGAAATCAGTTTCCGGAGAACCGTTGGGCCCCGGCCCCGGTTCTGCGCTCCTCAAGGGCCAGAGAAGCGACACGGCAAAGGTGGCTTCCCTGGGTGCGCCCTCCGCATAGAGCGGGGAGGCCTTCCACCGCACGCCTTCCAGTGGCCGGGGGAGCGTCAGGGCGCCCTCTGTTGGAAAAACCGTGGGACATTTGAGGATTTGCTTCCAGCGCTCAGAAAAAGGCGCCGCCGGTTCGTCGCCAAGGACAAGGGCAAAAGGACGGCCGCGAAACTCGTCCGAACCGGCTCCCGTGCGCCCGCAGAAGGCCGGGTTGGCGTAGAGGATTCGCAGAGTCTCCGGCTCTCCGGGATCTCCCTGAAGGATGAGGACGCCTTCTTCGAGTTGATCGACGGTGCGCTTCCAGTGATGATTGATCACTTGAAGCTGTTGGAAGGACAGAGACACCTGAATCAGCCGGCTGGCGGGCGGAGGGTTGTCAACGCATCGTGATATTCATCGAAACCGAGATTTTTCTCAATCTGAAAAGTCGAATTCGCGTTCTCTTTTGTTCCGGGACTGCCCGTTGAGCCCCCCTCAATGGGGCGGACAAAGTGTTGCTTCGGAAAAAAGAGATTGCCAGGAGATCGTTCCAGAATATCTTCGCCGCCCTTATGTCCAGGAAAGCCGGCAGAGCCAAAACGCGAAAAGCCGTATCGAAGCGGTTCAAGGTGACCGGCACGGGCCTGCTGGTGCGGAACAAGCCGGGGCGGAGGCACCTCCTGCAATGCAAGAACCGCAAGCGGAAGCGGAACTTGCGGAAATCGGCCGTCGTAGCGGCAGTGGACGCCCCGCGGATCCGTGCGAGCATGCCCTTTATGTAAATTCATGAGCAGCGGCGTTTTCGGCCTGGGCTGGAAGCGCTGGGGTTAGCCGTCTGTCCCGCGAGCCGGGACCCGGGAGCGGGCGAGGCGGCGGACCCGAGAGAATCAAGCGCCCGTTTCAGAATTCGTCGTCATGTCCAGAGCAACCAATTCTCCAGCCAGTCGCAAGCGCCGGAAGCGTCTCCTCCAGAAGGCGAAAGGTTTTCGCGGTTTTCGTTCCAAGCTGTTCCGCTACGCCAAGGACGCGATTTACAAGGCGCAGTACTGGTCCTACCGGGACCGCAAGACGCGCAAGCGCAACTTCCGGGCCTTGTGGATTCAGCGGATCAACGCGGCGGCTCGTGCGCGAGGGATGACTTACAACCGCTTCATGGAAGGGCTGAAAGCCTGCGGCATCGACCTGGACCGGAAGGTGCTGGCGGATATGGCCGTGCGCGACGAAGACGCCTTCAATGTCTTGGTCGAGTCGGCGCGGGAGGCCATAGAGGCGAAGGAGCAAGCAGCGGGCGCCGCGGCTTGACCGGGAGGTGTCCCTTTGCCGGGTCGGCCGGTTTTCTTGGGCCACGAAAGCCGGGCCGAAGGTGGAATCCGGGTCCGGCCTGAGGCTTGGGGCCGGAGGAAACCGTCAGGGCTACGAGTTGGAGAGCCATGAGTCTTTTGGACGAACTGGAATCCTTGGAGAAGGAAGCGCAGGAAGCCTTGGCCGGAGCCGCATCGGAAGCCGGCTTGGAGGAGCTGCGGCAGCATTATCTTGGGCGGCGGAGCCGGGTCGCGGCCGTGGCGGCGGCGATGAGAGATGCTCCCGCTGAAGAGCGGCCCGCCCTGGGGAAACGGCTGAACCAGGTGCGGGGCGCGATGGAAGGAGCCATTGCTTCACGGCAGCAAGCTCTTTTTGCGGAGCGGGACGCGGCGGCGGCGGCGGCGGTGGATGTCACCCTGCCGGGGCGCGTCCGCGCTGCTGGAGCGCTGCATCCGCTCACGCTCATGCTCGACCAGGTCGTGCGGATCTTGCGTGGAATGGGATTTGCCTTGGCTGAAGGGCCGGAGGTGGAAACGGAGTTTCATTGTTTCGACGCGTTGAACACGCCCCCCGATCATCCAGCGCGCAACGAGTCGGACACGTTTTACTTTGCCAGCGGGAGGTTATTGCGGACGCACACATCGACGGTGCAGATCCGGGCCATGGAGGCCGCTCCGCCGCCCCTTCGGGTGATCGCTCCGGGCAGCGCCTATCGGCGCGACGAGATCGACGCCACCCATTTGAGCATGTTTCACCAGATCGAAGGCCTCTACGTCGCCGAAGACGTGAGCTTGGCCGATCTCAAAGGAACGCTGGAAGGGTTGTTCCATGAACTGTTCGGACCGGAGACGCGGGTGCGGTTTCGCCCGCATTTCTTTCCGTTTACGGAGCCGAGCTTCGAGATCGACATCGAATTGGCGCTGCGCGGCCGGGCCGCCCGCTGGATCGAGGTTGCGGGTTGTGGGATGGTGGATCCCGGGGTGTTCGAAGCGGTGAACCGGTCGCGGGGAGATGCGGCCTATGATCCGGAGCGGACCCGTGGTTTCGCCTTCGGCTTCGGCCTCGAGCGCCTGGCCATGATTCGCTGGGGCATATCCGACATTCGATTGCTCATCGAGAATGACGAGCGGTTCCTCGGGCAGTTTTCAGGACGGGTTTGGTGACCGGGGACCCGGGAGCCCTTGCAAGAGTGCTATGCGCGTTTCACGAAATTGGTTGGGAGAACATGTCGATCTCACCGGATTGACAGCGGAGGAGATTGCCCATCGCCTAACTTTTGCGGGCGTGGAGGTCGAGGCGATGGAGGAGAGGGGCGGCGACTTCTCCGGGGTTGTGGTGGCGGCCATTTGCAAGAGCGAGCCGCATCCCAACGCCGAGCGTCTCAGCGTTTGCGCGGTGGACGACGGCAGTGGGACGCTCCGGCAAATCGTCTGCGGAGCGAAGAATTACGCCGTGGGCGATCACGTTCCCTTGGCTCTACCGGGCGCGGAGCTTCCCGGAGGAGCCCGGATTCGCGCGACGGAACTGCGCGGGGTGCAGTCCGACGGAATGTTGTGCAGCGGCGTCGAGTTAGGGATGGGCGACGACGGCAGTGGATTGCTTATTCTGGACCGGGAAACCCGGCCGGGTCAGGCCTTCGCAGACCTTTTCGAGAACGACGTCCTGTTCGAACTCGAGATCACGCCGAACCGTCCGGACCTTTTGTCGCACCGTGGGATCGCCCGGGAATTGGCGGCTGCGACAGGGCGGGAGTTTGGCGGTGCGCCGGCGCTCAGCGGCGAGGGGGCTCCGGTTCGCGTCGCGACGGCGGAGGAAGTGCGGCTGGACGCTGCGGAGTTGTGTCCGCTTTACACGGCCCGGCGCATTCGCGGAGTGAAGGCAGGCCCCAGCCCGGACTGGCTTCGGCGCCGTTTGGAATCGATCGGCGTCCGGTCCGTGAACAATGTGGTCGACGTCACCAACTTCGTGCTTTTCGAGACCGGGCAACCGTTGCACGCCTTCGATTTGAACCGGTTGCAAGGCGGGATAGTGGTGAGGAGGGGAGAAGCCGGCGAGTCCTTCCTCGCTTTGGACGGCGAAACCTACCTCCTGACCGGGGACGACGTGGTCATTGCCGATCACCGCCGGGCCGTCGCCATCGGCGGGGTCATGGGCGGTGAGGAATCCGGGGTGACGGAGGACACCTCTGATCTGCTTTTGGAGAGCGCTTGTTTTCTTCCGGCGGCGATTCGGCGGACGTCCCGGCGACTCGGGTTGAGCAGCGACTCCAGTTATCGTTTCGAGCGCGGCGTGGATCCTTGTCAGACTGTCGGTGCGGCGGACTTGGCGACGCGCTTGATTCTCGACTTGGCGGGCGGGACGGCGGAGGAAGTGTTGACGGCGGGGTCTGTCGCGTTGCGCCGCGGAGCGCTGCGTTACGACTATTGTCAGGGAAACCGTCTTCTGGGCATCGAGATGGCTCCAGCGGAGGTCGACGCGATACTCAGCCGCCTCGGCTTGCGCCGCCAAAGCGGCGATGAGCGAGAATCCTGGTGGGAGATTCCCTCTTACCGCCTGGATCTGGAACGTAGCGTGGACTTGATCGAAGAGGTGGCCCGGATGCACGGGTTGGACAACGTGCCCGGCCGGCGGGCGGCGCTGCTGCCCGGCCGCAGCAAGGTGGACGTGCGCTACGACGCTCTCATGCAGCTTCGAACCAGTCTGGCCGGAGCGGGGTTGTTGGAGGCCAGGACAATGAAACTCGTCGCTGCGGCGCAGTTGCCGGACGACGTGTTCGGGCTTCGGAAATCCGGCGGCAGCGAAGCCGTGCCGTTGCGAAATCCCTTGAGCGACGATCACACCTTCATGCGCCCTTCCCTGATCCCCGGCCTATTGGCGGCGGCGGAACGCAACGCCCGGATGGGGTCGCACGCGCTGCGTTTCTTCGAATTGGGAGCCGTGTTTTCCCAGCATCCGAAGAGTCCCGCGATCACCGAGGCGGAACATGCGGCGATTCTTTTGGGAGGCTCGATGGAGAGCCGGAACTGGCTGACGCCGCGACCGCGCGCAGCGGATTTTGCCGGACTGCGGGGAATTCTGGAGGGCCTGGCTGGGTCACGGGCCCGGGTGACGCTGCGGAGGCGAGAGAACCAAGCGCTGGCGGTCTGCGCTGAGGTGCTGCTGGAAAAGACGGTGGTGGGTCAAGCGGGGATGCTTTGGCCTGCGCGATCGCGGGAATTGGGTTGGGAATCGGGGGTTTTCCTCGCGGAACTCGATCTGAGCAAATGGATGAAGGGCGTGGCGGCCCTCGATTTCGTGGAGCCTTTGCCGCGCTATCCTTCGGTTAGCCGGGACGTGGCTCTCGAGGTGGCGGCGGATATGCCTGCGGGCGAAGTGGGCGAGTTCTTGAACCGCTTACAGGAACCGATCTTGGAGGAGGTTCTATTGTTTGACCTGTTCCAGGATTCCTCGGGGGAGAAGCTGGCTCTCGGCCGGAAATCCTTGGCTTACAGTCTGACCTACCGCAGTCCGGAGCGCACTTTGACCTCTGAGGAGGTGGACGCCCTCCATCGCGAGATCGTGGAGCGCTTGGTGAGGAAATTCGATGCGCGGGTTCGTTAGTTTTTTGCAACTGTCTCGCGTGCCCCCCTCAGGCTCATCCTCCTCCTCGGGCTTCAGGCGATGTGGGTGATTTCCCGGCGGGTCACGGTATCGGCACTCGCCCATCCCTCCGGATGCCGCACGAAAGAGAAATTGTTCTCCAAGACGAAGGAATCTTCCCGGAAGACGTAACGGTCGATCTCGATCCGTTCGGCGCCGGCGCCGATGAAATGGAAGCCGGGTGGTTCTCCTTGGAGCCGGGTGGAGCAAACCGTGGCAGCCTGAGAGACGACGCATCGCCAAGCATCCGGCGGGCCGACAGTGGCAAGGTTCGACCGGTGGAAGTGGCCGCAGAGGACGAGATCGACGCGGTGCTTGGCGATGAGAGCCAGCAGGTCTCCAAGGGGTTGCACGACGTCGCGGCGGTGGTCTTCCGGGGCGATCAGGGGGTGGTGGACCACCAAGACGCGAAAGCTGCCGGGTGCTCTGGAAAGCTGCTGGTCCGCTCGCCGGAGATCCCGGCGGGAGAGCCGCCCCACCGACCAATCGGGATAGGGTCCGTAGGCCTTGCTGCTGTTGATACTCACGACGTGGAGGCCGGGGACGCTGTGGATCGGCTGGAGGTTCCGGGAGATGGCGCTGCGGTAACGCGCGAAGGGGGAGAAGAAGCGATGAAAGATCTGGTTGAATGCGGGGATGTCGTGATTGCCAGGAATGACGAGCCGGGGCCGGGGAAGGCGTTCGATGAACCGGCGCGCTTCGACCATCTCGCTGCGGCGGGCGCGCATCGTGAGATCTCCGCTGAGCACGGTAAGGTCTGGCGACAATCCGGCGGCCTGCGTCAGGAACCGGCCGGCCACCGAAGGGTCTGAAGCGCCGAAGTGCGGGTCAGAGAGGTGGAGGATTCGAATCATGAGGTCGCCTCGCTTTCATCAGCGATGCTCTCGGGTGTGGTTAGGACACGGAGGTGGTCCGGTTTGATCTGAAGCAGGAGGGGGAACTTCATTCGAAGGATTTCGCCATCGAGCATGAGGACGCAGTCCCTCCGCGACCCGGCGCGGAGTTCCAGGCGAGTGGAGTGGAAGATGAGGAGTTCGGGGTTCAGTTCCTGGCGTCCGAAGACGTAGTCGAGCATGCCGCGAAAGGCGGCGCTCGCGTGACTTTGCGAGCCGATGTAAGCAGTGAGCCTGCCGGAACGGAATTCCGTGCGGACGGGAACAATCCCGGGGGCGGCCTTGTAACGTCCGGGCACGAAAGCGGAGAATCGGGTGCGAGCGCTGCCGTCGCCTTCGTCGCCCTTCCACGACAGGTGCAGGGGGCGGGAACGTTCAAAATACCTCGGCAGGCCGGTGACAAGTTTCAGTGTTTTCATCCACCAGTGCCCGCCATGATCGCGCTTCTCGAAGATTTTCGCGAACTCGGGGTAAAAGCCAAAGATGGTGGTACAGAGGCAGGCGTGGCCGGAGACATCGAGGAGATCAATGGGCAGGGGCTCGGCGGCAGCGAGGAAACGGGCGGCCTCCTCGATTTCGAGCGGGATGTTGAGATCGCGGGCGGCGAGGTTGAAGGTGCCCATGGGCAGAATGCCGAGGGCCACAGACGTGCCTCCGAGGTGTCCGGCGGCGGCGGACACGGTCCCATCTCCGCCAGCGACGACGACGGCATCGGGCGTCGATGCCACGGCTTTCTTCAAGGCCCGGTCGAGGCCTCGTGGTTCGACCAAGGTCGAGACCATCTCATGACCGCTCTCTTGAAAGATTTCTTCGACCATACGGGCAACGCCGGCGGCATCGAGACCGCGTTCGTTGCCGCCGGAAGCGCGGTTGAGGAGGAGGTGATAGCGGCCCATGGGAAATCGTATCTATCAACTGCCGTGCCGTGATTGCGGAATGCTGCAAGAAACCGAAAAGAGATGGGCTCTGTCCCTAGCCCACATTTCTCATACCCTTTCTGTTGTGGCGGGCTGCACCCCATCCTGCCTGCGTTCCGCTTGCCTCTGGCTTGAACAGGGTCTGCTCACCCAGCTCTGCCCCTTCGGCGGCGCGAGGCCTTGGCAGTAAGGGGTTCGCAGCCTCTCGCGACGAAACGGTATGAGAAACGCGGGCTCGCCGCGCTGGAAAGTCTGCCCAACTATCGTGGAATGGGCTGGGCCCGTGCGAAACGCAATGGAGTGCACTGGATTGCGTTGCCACGAAGTTTGCAGATTGCAACGGACGGTTTTCAGGTACTGCTTGATTTCGCTCCGGCCTGCGCTTGGAATCGATCCACCATGAGACGCTATCTTTCGTTCGCAGTGATCCTGCTAAACGGCGCCGTCTCCCTTTCGGCGGAAGAGAAGCCATTCCCCCAGAATCGAGTGCGAGACTTTTATAGGGTTCAGGCCCAGCGCTACCTCGAACATGAGGGGCCGCTCCCCGCCATTCTGCCCGCCTTCCCTGGTCTTGATGGCGGCTCCTGGGGACACTGGGGACAGAATCCCGAATCAGACAATTACGATCACCGTCTCAACGAGGTGGATTTCGGGGGGCTCGTCATGCAGGTGACGCGGGCTGGAGAGACGACAGTCCGCAAAGGGGTCAATGTCCGGTGCGGCCCGTTCACTGTACTCTTTGATCCGGAGAAGCTCACCTTCGTCGCGGCTTGGAAAGGGGACATGGTGCGGTGGGCGCCTGGACGCTACGGCATCACCTCGGGCGTTGCCGCCAACGGCATGCTCTTGGAATCCTGGAGCGGTTGTGCGTCCTGGAATCTTCCGGAAGACGCTCCCACGGCTTACCATGGTTTTCACCGCAACGGAGACCACATTGTCTTCGTCTATCAAATTGGGCAGGCGACCTGCTACGACACGGTGAGAGAAGAGCGGGGGGAGTTAAAACGCACCCTGAGCATCGACGGCGTCTTGCCTGGGAATATCGCCGCCCCGGGCGAGGTGGATGCGGGAGAGACCCGGTCACTGGCTAAAGCGGGTTCTCCCCAATGGGCCGGCCGGACCGTGACGACGCGCGGCCAGCTTGGCGTCCCCGGTGAGGGGCCTTACGTCATTGACACGCTGACCATACCCTATCGGGATGCCAATCCCTTCAAGACGCCCATGCGCATTGGCGGGTTTGATATCTTGCCCGACGGACGGATCGCCGTCTGCACTCTGATGGGCGATGTCTGGCTCGTGAGTGGCGTCGATGATAATCTCGACGAGATCACCTGGCGCCGGTTCGCCTCCGGGCTCAATCAACCGTTGGGGTTGGCCGTTCATGAGGGCGATATCTACGTGATTGGCCGTGATCAACTTACCCGCTTGCGCGACGTGAACGGCGACGACGAAGCCGATTTCTACGAGTGCGTGACGAATCGTTTTTCCACGGCGGAAGGAGACAGTTTTGCGCAGAGCTTGCACCTGGATGACAAGGGCGCCTTTTATTGGTTCATCCGGTCGAATGGATTCGGCGTGACGCGTTACGTTCTTGGCTCCGAGCCGCAATGCATCGCCACGGGACTGCGCGGCGCAAACGGGCTGGGGGTTTCTGCGGACGGCGAGATCGTTCTCGCCATGCCGCAAGAGGGCGATTGGCAGCCTGCCTCGGCTATTTTCGAGGTCGGCGCCGGCAGCTACCATGGCCACCCCGGCCCCAGGGCGGAATATGGAGAACACGGCTATGAGATGCCTTTGTGTTTTATCCCCCGCGGCATCGACAATTCATCGGGCGACGCCGTCTTTTTGCCCGAAGACTCTCGTCTGGGACCATTGTCAGGTCAAATCGTGGGCACGTCGTTCGGGTATTGTCAGGTTTACCTCGTGCTGAGAGAGGAGATTGGCGGTGAGGTGCAGGGCGGGGTGATGCCTCTGCCGGGCGAGTTCCTTTCCGGAGCCCATCGGGCCCGCTTTAACCCCCATGACGGCCATCTTTACGTGGCGGGAACCGATGGTTGGCAGAGCTACGCGCAGGAGAACGGATCGCTCCAGCGTGTGCGTTACGCCGGCGGCCCGCTGACGCTGGCCCGGCGGGTGGAGACCCGGGAGAACGGTTTGTTGGTCACGTTCAACGACGCGATCGATCCCGCTTCGGTCGATGTGAGCCGCGCTTTCTGCCAAGCGTGGAATTACCTCTATAGCGGCGCATACGGCTCTCAGGAATACTCGGTGAAGCAGCCCGGTCAACCCGGGCACGATCCGGTCGCCATCCAGAGCATGCATTTGCTGGAGGACGGCAGAACGGTTTTCGTCGAGATCCCGCAATTGCACCCCGTGATGCAGTTGCATCTCTACCTGGAGTTGAGAACGCGGGATGGCCGGTCAATCGCACCGGATCTCTATTATTCCATCTTTCACCTGGGCGAGCCATTCACCGGCTTTTCTGGTTATGTGAGCATTGAGAAAGAACCGTGGAACGGCTTTCCTGTGGCCGGGGAAAGCGGCGTGGATCCGCGATTGCTGCGGCAGGAAGCGTTGGGGAAGATCGTGGGAGATGAAGAGCAGCTTGCCGCGATAGCCAAACGCCGCGTGAACGCGGTGGCGGGACTGCAATTCGAGCCCACGGAGCTGCAAGTTCCGGCAGGCGCACTGGTGGCTCTGACGCTTGTCAACGAAGACGTGAGCATGCCGCACAATCTCGCAGTGGTTACTTCAGAGAGCCTGACAACCGTTGGGGAAGGATCGATGCAATTGGCCGCCGGTCCCGAGGGACTGGCGAAGCATTACGTCATCGAGCATGAAGGGGTTCTCGCCATGTCGCCCATGCTGCAGCCAGGCAGCTCTTACACCATTTACTTCAGGGCTCCGGCGAAGCCTGGCGACTATCCTTATGTTTGTACATTTCCCGGTCACTGGCAGGTGACGCGGGGCGTGTTGAAAGTGGCTCTGGAGTGACGATGCATCCATCGTCCGTCAGTTTCGACTCCTGGGGCGAGATGAACTCCATTTAAGCCTTTCGCGCAATCTTCAGCTCTCCCATATCCTTTACGAAAGCATTCCTCCCCGAGAAAGGTTGCTTGCCCGGAGACTCTCAAAGCTGAGGTTTGGCGTCGCGCAGAATCCAGCGGCGCAGACCAGCGGTCCAACCCGCCGCCAACCCCAAACCCAAGGCGAATCCCGCGACAACATCGGAGAGCCAGTGTGCTCCCTGATAGACTCTGAACACGCTGAAGCCCGCCATCGCGGCCAACAGCCCGATGGCGACGGCGCGTCTGACGCGAAGCAATGGAAGCAGACCGGCAACGCCGCCCCAAAGCATGCCATTGCACGATGGAAAGCTCGGACCGCTCCAGACCCGGCTCCCGGTCTGCACTTCCTTGAGGACCGCTCCGGGCCTCGCCCGTCCAATCCAAGTCGTCATCTCTGAGCACAGGAGCACCAGCAAGAACAGGAAGAACAGGACCGTGACACCGGCCGCTAATCGCAGCGCCAAGCGCCCGGGCGCAGCCCGCCAAAAAATGCCGGCCAGGACCAAGGTGAAGAGCGGAACCGCCAGAGTCTGCACGGTCCAATCCAGCCACGGCCAGTCCCCGGCATGATTGAGAGCGCGAAACACGGTTCGCTCCAACTCCATCGCGTTCATTCCACCCAAGGCTGTGCTTGTTTGCCTATCGACACCCTTCCCCGGCGACCTTGAACTCGACTTCCATGGCGAACGGGGCCTCAGGATCCAGCGGGGGCCGAACCTGTCAATGGACCAGTACCCCCGCTCGCCGGACTCCGCGTGCCGATCTCCAGCCTAGACACACCCGCCGGGCGCCCGGAACGATTTGCAGCCTTCGCGATTGGCGGGACCTTCAGACAGGCTGGGACTGCCGCCCCTCGATCGTGGCGCCGTGGCCCAGCCCTGAACCCACTCCGCTACCGCATGGGGGAAACCGATTCTTCTCGTCGTTTCACAGACGGCTTCTACGCCGATGACTCCGAGTCGGGCCGCGCACTGCTCCGCGAGACGAATCAGGACGTCGCCGGCCGCCCCATTGTGGTCCGGAACGATGGACGCGTGCTCTTTGATCAAGAATGCTCCGTTTGAGGATTGACAGAGGACGGGGACAGTCTGTGTAGTGGAGGCAACCTCGACCGCCATGAATCGACTCGCGCTTCCGCTTCCCCTGCTTACCGCCGTTTTCCTCGGCATCGTTGTCCTGCTTCCATCACCCGCCGCAGACGTGAATCCTTCTCCGTCCTCTCTCGCTCCAGGGCAACGGTGTTTCGAATTGCGGACCTATTATACGCACCCGGGCAAACTGGAGGATTTGCATAAGCGGTTTCGCGAACACACCAATGGACTTTTCGTCAAGCATGGCATGACCTTGATTGGCTACTGGGCGCCTGATGACAAGCCGGAAGTGCTGATCTACTTGCTGGCCTATCCGAGCCGGGAAGCCCGGGAGGAATCCTGGAAGGCCTTCATGGATGATCCGGAATGGAAAAAGGCCTATGAGGAGTCTCACAAGGATGGACCGATCCTGATGAAGGTGGAGAGCGAGATCCTCCAGGCCACGGATTATTCACCTTTGCAGTGAATAGCTGGGAGAAGATTTCTGGATGGCGATGTTCCAGGAAGCCTTGATGTTAGGTGCTGCCATGGAGGCGCCCGCAAGGAATCCTGCAGCGCCGTTTCCATCCGGGTGCCTCGATTCCCGGCCTCCGATTTGGCTTGCGTCCTGAGGCGGGCTTCCGTTACGGAGAGATGATGGATCATGCATTGCGGAATTCCCTATTTGCCCTTGTAGCACTCGCTGCGGGACCGGCGCCGGCTTCTGGGCAAGAGCCGAAAACGCGGGTGGAACAGGTCCGGGAAGATCAAGCGGCCTTCGAAGACAGCGCGGAGTGGATCTACAACAATTTGGAAGAAGGCACAGCCGCGGCGCGGAGTTCGGGCAAGCCCTTGCTCGTGGTTCACCGCTGCGTCCCATGACACGCCTGCGCGGATTTTGACCGGCAGTTCGCCGGTCGCGAAGGAGGGTTAGGGCCGCTCATGGACCGTTTTGTTTGCGTGCGGATGATTCAGGCCAACGCCATGGATCTCACCCGCTTTCAGTTCGATTACGACATGTCATTTGCCGTGACCTTCCTGAATGCCGACGGGACAGTGTACGGACGCTACGGCAGCCGGTCGGCTACGGGCGATGAGGCCGACCGGGACATCTCGCTGGCGGGGTTGAAGTCCACGCTGGAAGCGGTGCTGGCGCTGCATGAGGACTATCCCTCCAATCGGGAGTTGTTGAGCGGCAAGCAACCGCGTCCCGTCGCCCGCACCCGGCCAGAGCAATTCCCCGGCTTGGGCAGATATCCGCCGGCGGTGGATTTCGCCGGGCAACCGGTGGCGAGTTGTTTGCACTGTCATCAGATCCAGGAAGCCATGCGACTGGAGTGGCGGGAGCGCGGCGAAACGGCTCCCGAGAAGGTGCTTTATCCTTGGCCCATGCCGGAGACGGTGGGTTTTTCCATGGATCCGGCAACGCTTGCCACAGTCGATGCCGTTGAGAAGGGAACGGCGGCGGAGAAGGCGGGATTGCGTCCGGGAGACAGCATCGCAGAGGCCGGGGGTCAGGCCGTAGTGTCCACCGCGGATCTGCAGTGGGTATTGCATCACGCTGGCGAGGCGGAAAACGTTGGCCTAACCATCCAAAGGGACGAAACCAGCCTCAACCTGGGTTTGGAGTTGGAAAAGGGATGGCGGAAACAATCAGACATCGCTTGGCGGGTGTCGACCTGGGATCTGCGTCGCATGGTGTTGGGAGGCATGTTCCTGGAGACTGTCGGGCGCGAGGAGCGCTCGAAGCTGGGAATCGAACAGGGGAGAATGGCTTTGCGGGCCCGGCACGTTGGAGAGTTCGGAGAACACGCGGTGGCCAAAAGCGCCGGATTGCGCAAGGGCGACATCATTGTGGGCTTCGATGGCTCGGAGGCAGACTTGAACGAGAGCGCCTTGATTGCCCGGATCCTGCAGGAACATCAGGCGGGCGGGGAAGTGGAAGTGGTGGCTTTGCGCGAGGGAGAAAGGCTCGAGGTCCGGCTGAAAGTGCAATAGTCCGGAACGGTCTGTGCGCGCCCGAAAGCGGCGATTCTCGCCGCAGTCCAAGGGCGGCGGCCAAGCCGCCGCTAAGAGGCCCCGTCGAGCCACGCCGGAGGCTCTTGGACTGCGGCGAGCATCGCCGCTCTTTCCCGGCGCGGAGCGCCGTGCGTGCGGAAGCTTCAGAGCTCCTGATCTCGAGGAATTTGGATGAGCTGGAAGGGTATGTGGCGCGGGCACTCCTGCCCGCGAACTCTTGAGGTTCCAGCGGCGGACAGGAGTGTCCGCCCCACAAGTAGGGCGTCATCTGCCGCGCGGCGGTCTCGCCTCGGCTCAGCGATTTTCCTCCCTCTCCCTGATCTCCCTCGATAGGTCAGGAGTTCTGAGGATATTTAGACCTATCGCGCTAGCGATGACCTGGAGGGTGGTCCTGGCCTGAGCTACGACCCCATCCTGAACGGAGAAAGCGAGGGCGCGAACCTCCTATCCTTTTTGCTTGCAAGGCGGCCCGCACGGTTGGAGGTAGGGAAGCATGGCAAGGCGGCCGGTGGTTTTGATCATCCGCGATGGCTGGGGTGATAATCCAGGCGGGCAGGCGACGGCGGAACGGGACGGGAATGCCGTGCTCCTGGCCAAGACCCCATTTCACGAGCGATTGTTTTCGGACTATCCCTGGGCGCGGTTGAGCGCCAGCGGGCTCGATGTGGGCCTGCCTGAAGGGCAGATGGGCAATTCCGAGGTGGGGCACCTGAATCTCGGGGCGGGGCGGGTGGTCTATCAAGATCTAACCCGCATACAAAAGGCAGTGACCGAGGGCGCGTTGCGAGAAAACGCGGTCCTGCGGCGGTCCTGGGCGCGCGCTGCAGCGGGGCGGTTGCACCTCATTGGTCTTGTCTCGGACGGGGGAGTGCACAGCCACCAGGATCACCTCCTGGCCCTCGCGCAATTGGCCCGGGAGGCGGGTGTGAACGATATTTTCGTCCACGCCATCAGCGACGGGCGCGATACATCTCCGACGGGAGGAGCCGGGTACATCGGTTATTGTGAGGAGGCTTTGGGCCGGCTGGGCGTCAAGATCGCCACGGTGGTGGGACGCTATTATGCCATGGATCGGGATCATCGCTGGGAACGAACCAAGATGGCATGGGACGCCATCGTGCTCGGCCGCGGCGACGGGAGCCAGGTTTTGGCTGCGGAAGCAGTGGCCTTGCGCTATGCGGAAGGCGAAACCGACGAGTTCTTGCGGCCCCTGGTGTTCGCCGAAGCGGAGCTTCAACGCGTGCGAGACGGAGACGTCGTGCTCTTTTTTAATTTCCGGGCGGACCGGGCGCGCCAGTTGTCGCAAGCCTTCCTTGACGAGCACTTCGACGGGTTTGACCGGAAAGTCCACCCTCGGGTGCATTACGTGACCCTAACGGAGTACGATGCGAAGTATGAATGCGAGGTGGTGTTTCCTCCGGTGGGTTTGCGGCAGGGATTGGGAGAGACTGTTTCGGCGGCAGGTCTTCGCCAGCTTCGGATCGCGGAGACGGAGAAGTATCCGCACGTGACCTACTTCTTCAACGGAGGCGCGGAAACTCCGTTTGAGGCAGAAGACCGGGTGATTGTGCCTTCTCCGAAAGTGGCCACCTATGACCTGAAACCGGAGATGAGCGCAGTCGAGGTTACGGATGAACTGGTGCGCCGGCTTGCGGACTACGATTTGGTCATCCTCAACTACGCCAATCCTGATATGGTCGGACATACGGGGTCGGTGGCGGCGGCGATTCAAGCCGTGGAAACCGTCGATGAAGGCGTGCGGAGGGTCGTGGAACGGACCTTGGAATTGGGAGGCCAATTGTTGATCACGGCGGATCATGGCAACTGTGAGTTCATGCGCAATGCGAATGGTTCGCCGCATACCGCGCATACGACCAATCTCGTCCACATATTTTACGTGGCGGAAGGCGCGGCGTCGCGGCGGCTTGCCAGTGGGATTCTCGCCGATGTGGCTCCTACCTTGTTAGAGATGCTGGGCTTGCCTCAACCGGAGGAGATGACGGGGAGAAGTCTGTTGCGTGAATGCGGATGATGAAGAAGGATAGGGCGGACTAGCGGAGCCGGGAACAGGGAAACGGATGAAGGGGCGAGGACGATGAATGGGGCAACGGAGCTGGGACCGGAGGTCAAGGAAGCGCTGCAGCGGCATTTTGGGTTTCGTGAGTTTCTCGAGGGACAGGAGGAGATTGTCAGGGCAGTGCTGGCGGGGCGCGACGTGTTGGGGGTCATGCCCACGGGCGCCGGGAAGTCCTTGTGTTACCAGCTCCCGGCGTTGCTGCGAGACGGGGTCACCTTCGTGGTGAGCCCCTTGATCGCATTGATGAAGGACCAGGTCGATGCCTTGGCGGCGCGGGGCGTGGCGGCGACGATGATCAACAGCAGCCTTCCCGCGGCGGCGCAACGGGAACGCCTCCATGGGCTGCGGCATGGGGTCTACCGGGTAATCTACATTGCGCCGGAGCGGATGCGAAGCCAGGCGTTCCTGGAGGCCCTGCAGGGCATTCCCGTCTCTCTGGTGGCGGTGGACGAGGCGCATTGTCTGTCCCAGTGGGGGCATGACTTCCGGCCGGACTACATGAGGTTGGGAAAACTGATCGCACAGGTCGGACGCCCTCAGGTCATAGCGTTGACGGCGACAGCGACGCCGGAGGTGCGGCTCGATATCGTCAAGACGCTGGAGTTGCGGGATCCCTTCGTCTGCGTGAGCGGGTTCGCCCGGCCTAACTTGAGTTTGCGGGTGACTCAAGTGGGGGGACAAGAGGACAAGTTCCGCCGGTTGGGAGAGGCGGTGCGGAAGCATGGAGCCGGGATTGTTTATTGCGCCACCCGCAAGCATGTGGACGAGGTGACGGAAGTGTTGCGGGACCAGCTCGAGACGCCTGTGGTGGCCTACCATGCAGGACTGAGCGCCGAACAGCGCGACCGGGCGCAGGAGGCCTTTGTGGGAAGGAAATGTCCCGTCGCTGTGGCGACCAACGCCTTCGGCATGGGAATCGACCGGCCGGACGTACGCTTCGTCCTGCATTTCGACGTCCCGGGAAGTCTGGAAGCCTATTACCAGGAAGCGGGCCGGGCCGGGCGCGACGGAGAACCGGCGGTTTGCGAACTCCTTTTCAATTTCGCCGACACACGCACCCAGGAGTTTTTTATCGACTGCAACAATCCATCTCCGGAAACGGTGCGGAGCGTTTATCAAGGGGTGCGGAGGCTGGCCGGCGATCAAGGAGAAGTGCGGTTGCCCCTGGCCGACCTGGCTCAGCGCATCGGCATCGACCATGGGATGGCGTTGAGCGCGTGCCTGACCCTGCTCGGGAGGGCTGGATACATCGGACGCTTCGATATCCCGGGAGAGCGCATGCGGGGGACCCGGGTGTTGCGCCCGGAGATCGAGGCTTCAGCACTGGATCTCGATTGGGAGGGCATGCGAGAGAAGGAACGCCGGGACCGGGAGAAGCTGCGAACCCTGGTGAACTATTGTTATTCCACAAACTGCCGGCAGCGGGATATCCTCATATACTTTGGTGAACCGCAGCCCGCGTTGTGTGAATCCTGCGACGTGTGCTCAGAGCGGGGAGGGCAGGTTCGGGAAGGCAGCGACGAGGAGCGCCTGATCCTGTGCAAGGCCTTGAGCGGCCTGGCCCGCATGTCGCAGAGGACGGCGGGCGGCTGGAAGGGCCGATATGGCCGGGGACGGATCATCCAGATGTTGCTGGGGAGCCGGTCGCAGGAGGTCTTGAACAACCGGTTGGATACCTTGTCGACCTACGGAATCTTGCGAGGAATGGGGGAGGCCTACCTTTTTGCCTTGTTTGAGGAGTTGAAGCGGGCGGGCTGTGTTGAAGTGGAACGTGTGGGTGATTATCCGCTGCTTAAGTTAACGGAGCGGGGAGAGCGAGTCATGCGGGGGGAAGAAAGCTGCTCGCTGCGGTGGCCCGAACGATCGCGAATGCCGAAGACGCCTGCGCACAAAGCGAAAGAGGATGGGGAGGAGTCCAGGGACGCGCCGGATGCGGAACTCCTGGAAAGGCTCAAGCGTTGCCGCGCGGAGGCCGCCGCGCGGGCCGGACTACCCCTTTATGGAGTGTTCTCAAATCGGACCTTGGAGGAGTTGGCCGTGCATCGCCCTTCGACGGTGGAGGAGGCGCTGGAGATTCACGGCATTGGTCCGCACAAGGCGGAGCGCTTCGTCATGGGCTTTCTTGAGGTCATCCGCAGTTATGATGAGGAGAGCCCCGGCGGCTGACGGTCCCAGAACTCAATCCAATCCCGGCCGCGGCCCGTAGCCATAGTCATTCCGAACTGAGCCGGAGATTTTGCCAATAACTGAATTCCCAAGACCAGTCGTTGGCGTGATTCTCGAGACGGAGCCGCACCTCTTTTCCGGCGAAGCGGGTTAGATCGAGCGCGATCTCGCGCCAAGGCTGATCCTGCCGCGTCACGAGTTGATCGAGAATTCCGTCTCCATCGACAGTGACCCGCAGCCGCCAGTTTCCGTTCTCGTGGGAGGCCACCGCGAAGCGCAGAATGGACTTGCCCTCGCCGGGAATGGTCACGGTCCGTTCCAAAGCGGCGGGCCGCTCCTGCGTGAAGGGGTGCATGGTGAGGACATCCCGGCGGCCGGCGTAATCCGTTAAGCGAGCCGGGGTCCCCTCGAAGTCAGGGCAAACCACGTTCCATTCCGGATTCCAGAGGGCTACGGACTCGCGATCGATGGGGGGAAAATCTTCGCCGTCGCTTTCGTCTTCCGGCGGCGGCGAACCCGGTCCAGCCAATTGGGTGCGGAGGTCTGCGGTCAATTCATGGCCTTCCTCCGGCGGAGCCAGGATGTACCAGAGGAGGCTGCGGAAATCGTCATCGGGAAGGGCCCAGAGCCCCTCAGGCATCAGCGATGTTTCTGAGTTGTCGATGGAATCCACGTCGGCGCGCGCCACGACCTCGCGGTGACCTCCGGGCATGAGGAGGGCGACGCGGGAGTCGTTGTCTTCAATGAGGCGCCCGGCCAGGTCCCGGCCGTCCCGGGTGTGGACGACGGTCATCTCATAGCCGCGCCCGATGATTTGATTGGGATCGACGATGTTGGCCAAAAGGGCATCGAGATTGGAGCGGCCGGACCCGGTGAGGTCGGGGCCGACTTCATGACCTTCTCCCAGGAACACATGGCAGGTGAGGCAAAGTGTGGCGGTGAGGAACCGGCCTTTCTCCATGTCGACAGGTCCATCCATGGCCATGCGCTTCTTCTCGGCGATGATCCGGGCGGCGTCCGAGCCGGTTTCGCGGTAAGCTCCGATGACCGTTTCGGCCCGGCGCCGGAGCGTATCATCGTCGTGATTGGTTAGGCGGCGCAGGACGGGAACGGGCAGGTCGCTGGAGGCCACAGCCTTGTTCTCGATGGCGTCGAGAAGAAGTCTTACCCAATCGGCCCGCGCCGCCAGACCCTGGGCGATCTCGTAGCGGACTGCGGGCGGGTAGGATCCCCAGTTTTCCAGACAGTGCTTCGCCTCCCGGTCCGAACCGCTGCGGGCCAGGGTGACGGCGGCGGTCACGCGCAGGGACTCGGCATGGCTTCCGTCGAGGATTTCCAGGAGCGCCTGAGTCGCCTCGCCGGAACGGAATCGGCCGAGGGCGCGAATGGCTTCCTCACGCGCGGCCGCATCGGCATCAGGAGAGAGGGCGAGCTGCAGCGTGCCGGACATGGCTGCGGGATCGCCCCAGAGCGCCCCCAGTTGCCGGGCGCGGTCGAGCACGACGCTGTCGGAGCTGTCGAGGAGGATTCGAAAGAGTTCTGAAGTGTCGCCGGAAGGCGGAAGGGCGCGGGCTTCTTGACTGGCCAAGATGCCGTCGATTGCCGCAGAGGCCAAATCGGGCCGTTCCGGCGCGTTGGCAGCGATGAAGTGAGCGAGCGTGTCCACGTGCATCGAGTCGTTCATATCGCAGAGGCGGCGCGCCGTCTTGAGAGCCAAGGACCGGGCCAGATCGCCCGGAGCCGTGCGGGGAAGAAGCGTGGTCAGCCAAGCCGGGTCACGCGCCAACAGCGGTTCCGCCGCAGTCCAAATGAGAAAGGCGAGGGTCCGGTCGGCATCGAGCGCTGACGCGAGAATCAGCTTCTCCAGCACTTCGTTCGAGGGGAGGGCCGGGTCGAGTGGACGGTTGATGGTGAGATTTGCCGAAACGTACTGCCGGCAGGCGGTTGCCACGGCGGAACGCACCGTAAGTTCGGGATCGGCGGTGAGCTGAAGCAGACGGGCAAGGGCGGCTTGACCCGGTTCGCGGCTTTCGCCGGTCAACCGCGCCGCCCAGTGACGGAGGGACGGATAGGAATCCGCCGCGGCGGCATCGAGGTCGATGGCTTCAGCCTGGCCGGCGGCGTGAAGGGTCCAGAGGGCGGCGAGCCGCGACCCTGGATCGCTTTCCGAGGTGAGGAGACTGCGCAGGAGTGCTCTGGCGGCAGGATCCTGCCGTTCTGCGAGGAGCCGCTGGGCGGTGCGTCGCATCCAATTGTTGGGATGTTCGAGAAGCTCGACGAGTTCGACTGTGGATCGCTCTCCGAGACCCGGGCCCGGTTCACGAGAGGGAACGGGGGAGCCGGGCTGGTCGCCCGTATAGACGACTCGCCAGATCCTGCCATGCTCGCGGTTTACTCCCTCGGGATCGGCCCGGGCATTCTGATAGCAGGGATACTTGTCGTGCCAATCCATGATCCAGAGCGCGCCGTCGGGTCCCGTCTGAGCGCTGACGGGACGAAACCAACCGTCGTTGGCCACAAGAAAATCTTCCGCCTCGGAGGAGAGAAAAGTTGAACCGGAAGGCGTTAACTGATCGCGGTGGACGGTATTGCCGTGAATGTTCCCGATGAAAACACTGCCGCGGTAACTTTCGGGGAATTGATGTCCTTCGTAGACCTGGATGCCGGCGTAGGCGGCGCGGAAGTGGCGGTGATCGACGATGGAGGGCAGGAGTTCATAGGCGTAGGGATACTCCGGACTTCCTCCCTGACGAGAGTACAATCCTCCCGGAGCCATGTGAAACATGTGGTCGATGACGCAGGCGCTGATGAAGGCGTGACCGTGGCGGTCGAAATCGACTCCCCAGGGGTTGCTGGTGCCGTCGGCGAAGACTTCGAAGCGGCGGGTGCGCGGGTGCACCCGGCCCACGGCTGCATTCATGATCATGGCTTCGTCTTCATCGGCGCCGGGTTGGACCACTTTGGAGTGGGTGAAGACGCCGTGGGTCATGTAGAGCCAGCCATCGGGGCCCCACGTGAACCCGTTGAGGAGTTCGTGGCGGTCTTCGAGTCCGAATCCGGTGAGGACCACCTCCCGGTGGTCGGCCACATCGTCGCCATTGGTGTCTTGAAAGAAGAGGAGATCGGGGGCTTGGCCGACATAGACGCCGCCATTCCCCACGAGAATGCCGGTGGCGAGATTCAATCCGTCGGTGAATACGGTGACCTGGTCGGCGCGGCCGTCGCCGTCGCTGTCCTCGAGAACTTTGACGCGGTCGCGGGGTTTTTGACCCTCCGGTGCACCCAGGGGATATTCCAAGAGTTCCACGACCCAAAGGCGGCCGCGGTCATCCCAGGACATGCCCACGGGATTGATCACGTCTGGTTCGGCGGCGAAGAGGCGAACTTCGAAGCCGGCGGGGACCTGAAAACGCTGTTGCGCCTCCTCAGGCGGGAGAGAAGGACCGGCTGCGGGAGTGTAGACGCCGTCGAGCTGCCGGCCTTGGCCCGCGAGGGAAGCGGAGAGGAGGGCCTGCAACAGGAGGACCGAGGGGGCTAAAGCAAGTCGCATGCTGCATCCTAGGGAACGGGCGCAGCTTGACAAATTGTTTGACCTCGTGGTGGTCAATGCGGTTTTCGGGTGCTAAGGGAGCAGCACTTCCCATGACTTCCTTGCAACCGAAGGTCCTGGTCGTCGATGACGAGCCCGACATTCGCGATTTGGTCCGCTTCAATCTCCAGCGTGCCGGGATCCAGGTCGAAGAGGCCTCCGACGGGCTTGCCGCTCTCGAACGCATCCGGACGGAGGCTCCGGACCTGATCGTGCTCGATGTCATGCTTCCGGGGAAGGACGGCTGCGATGTGTTCCGATTGCTGCGTCGCGACAGCCGGACGCAGGATATTCCGGTGTTGATGCTTACGGCCAAGGCTCAGTTGGAGGACAAGATCCGCGGACTGGAACTGGGCGTCGAAGATTACATGACCAAGCCGTTCAGCCCGAAGGAATTGGTCTTGCGGGTGCAAGGGTTGTTGAAACGGTCTCGCCGGCCGCCTTCCGCATCCCTTTTGGAGATTGGACCTTTCAAGCTGGATAAGAACCACCTGCACTTTTTTCTTGCCGGAGAGCGGATTGAACTGACGCCGACGGAGTTCAAATTCCTCCTGCTCCTGATGGAGCGGCAGGGACAGCCGCAGGAGCGCAACGATTTGCTGCGGGAAGTGTGGAGCTACAGCGACCTCAGTTATTCTCGAACCTTGGACACCCATGTCCGGAGGTTGCGGGAGAAGTTGGGAAACTATGGCGACTGGGTGCGCACGGTCCGGGGAGTGGGTTATTGTTTTGCAGCACCCGGCGCAGGCCGCCACGGGTGAGATGAAAACATTGCGCCAAGACCGATGAAGCCTCCGGCGAGAACTCCCAGCGCCGCCATGGAAAGCAGAGGGAGGTGCGCTTTTTGAACGCCGATGTTCTCGACGGTCCGCGCGATCTGAGGGGGCGAATAGGGCGGCGGCTGAAGAAGGAAACTCCAAGGCAGAGTTCGCCTGATGTGCCGGGGCGAATCGTTAGTCCTTAGTCGGAAGAGGAGGCAAGGACCAGTTCTCGACGCGCTGACGATAGGCCTCGCGCGGAAGCAAGACATAGTGGGGGGACTTCCGCGCGTCGATCCAACGGATGATGGCAAGGAGATCTTCTTTGCGCATGGTCGTGCAGCCGTGGGACGGACGGTCAGGTCCGCGGCGGATATGAAAGAAGATCGCGCTGCCGAACCCGGGGCGAGGAGGATCGGCATTGTGGCGAATCTCGATCATCCATTCGTAGGCGAAATCGCCGAGGCGCATCCGGTGTTTCTCGAACCATTCGGGAATGGCTGCTGGATCGGCAACATAATGCCGGTTGTAGAGAGGATGCTGCGCGTCATCGATCCAGGCGTCCCACCGGGTGACCCTGCGGTAGGGAACCGCGCAACCTTCGGGTGGGGCGGCGGCGTAACCGAAGACGCGTCCGATCTGAAAACATCCAGCCGGAGCCCGTTCATCGCCTTCTCTCTTGAAGCGGGCCGCGGGATCGTTGCTTGTGCCGGCGCCGAGACCCCAGGCCAGGCCCCCGCTGCCGAGCAGCACCGGAACGGACCCTTTGAAGAGGACGGGCCGCCAGGGATCGCGAGTGCGATTGCGTTCCCAGCACGTGAGGACCGCGCGAGTGGAATCCCAGTCGTCGGCGACAGCTACGATCAGTTGCCGGGCGGAGCCGGGCAGGCCCGGTTCGGCGCCTTGGGCCTGGAGGCTCGAAGCTGGTGCGGCCAAGAGCGGAAGGACGAAAAGAACGGCGACGGCGCGGAGAGCGGAGCCAAGACGGGTATTGGGGAAGACCGCGGACATGGTCCCAATGTGGCCTCTAGAGGTGGGAAATGCCAATCGATTCCTGAGCATCGTTAGGAAAGCATCACCGTAACCTGAGGATGATGGACACAAAAGCGATCGATTTCGTCCTCGCTCATGACCAGGATGGCGGTGGAAAGGGCGTCCGCCAGCGCTCCCGAGCCGGTGAAGACCCATGAGCGGCGGCGCGGCGTGACCACGGGTTTGCGGGTGCGGGGGTCGATGATGTGCCAGCCCCGGGTTTCGAAGCCCGAGGCGCTGAGAGCTTGATTGCAAAGGTTGAGCGGTGAGTCGCTGGGCGGTCCGGCGCGGACAGGCCATCCTTCCTGGTCCGGGGCGTTTCCGAGCGCAAGGATGGTGCTGTGACCGGAGATGAGCAGGGCGTTTTCGATCTCCCAGGAAGCGAGGACGGGGATCATTTCGTCGAGTGTGTATCCTTTTCCGATGCCGCCGAGATCGAGGTAAAGGGGAGCCCCGGAAAGGGTGACGCTGCGGCGGCCGGCGTCGAGGTGAATGTATTCCATGCCCATCACGGGGTCGCCCTTACAACGGCGCGGATCGTAGAGGGGAGTGAGAGTGATGTCGAACGCTCCACCGGTTTCGGAATGCACGGCCAGGGCCAGTTCCAGGCAGTCCCACGTCGCGGTGGAGACATGCCAGGGAGCCCCCGCCGGAAGGTGAGAGAGAACAGCGATCTCGGAGTCCTCGCGGAAGCGGCTGAGGCGGGACTCTATCCGGTCAGCAAGGGCGAAGGCTTCGAGAGCGGCTTGGCGGGCGATGCGTGGGTTGGGGCAGACGAGATGCAATTCCCAGCGCGTGGCCATGGCTTCATGGGTATGACGATGGACGCCGGGCAGCTTCATCGGCCGGATGGAGGAGAAGAAGTCATGGAGTCGAGGAATCGTTCCCAGAGTCCGTTCTCGACAAAAAGAGTAACGAGGTATTCGTGGCGCAGTCCGTAGTAATTGTCGATGGTATGAGATGATTCGACATAGGGCCGGAGAAGATCCTCCTCGGTGGTGGTGACGATGATGAGGTCGCCCGTGGGAGGACGCCCTGGAACCGTCGCGCTGTAGAGAACGTCGCTGTAGCGGCGGAAATACCACGGGAGAGGCCATCCCTCAGCGTCATGCACCCGGATGGGCAGGCCCTTTCCGAGGGTATGCAGACGGCTGTAGACTTCGACCCTGTCAATGAGTCGCAGAAGGTTTGGGGTGGTGTGGCCATAGACCCAAGGGTTGCGATTGTCGGCGGAGTAACGAGTGATGGCGAGCTGGGTTTGGCGCAGTTGTCTAACTTGGCTGGTGATGAGCAGGGCGGCGATCACGAGGACGGCGGCCAGGCCCCAGCGGCGGCCCGCGCGTGCAGCGAGAACAATGAGGATCAGCGCTGCGTAGGCCGCGAGAAGCATCACGGGAAAATACCAGCTCAGCAGCGTCCACGGCGTTTTGTAAGGGATGGCGGAATAGATCAGCGCTGAGACCACCGCATAGATGGTGAGAAAACGCCAGCAAAAGGCGGAACCTGCCGCTGCGGTGCGGATGGAGCCAGGCGTCCAACAGAGGATGCCGCCCGCTAAGGCCAGCAGGAGGGTAACGGCCTCCGTCCAGACCACCCCTTCCTGGCGGGTCCAGGCCAGAACCTGAAAGTAATAAAGGAAGGGTTTATGATGTTCCTCGCCTCCTGGGCGGCCTTTCAGGTAGGAAAAATAAGTGTGGATGCTGTCGGGAATCGCCGGCAAATGCTGAAGGCCCGCAGAAAACAGCAGGGCGGAGACGGCGAGTCCGGAAGCGACCGCGAGGATCACATGGATGCGGCGCGCGCCGTTCGGAACCACGGGGTGACCCTGAGCTTTCCGAAGCAAAGCGAGGGTTCCGAGGGCAACTCCCATGGCCAGGAAGGAGATGACCCCGGTCTCCTTGGCGGCATGGACAAAGCCTCCGAGTATGCCAAAGGCCGCCGCTGGGAGGGGTCCGGGACGCCTTAGGTAAAGATGAAGACAGCCAAGGGCCGCCGCCAGCAGGAAAACCAGCGGCATTTCCATGATGTAGTAGCGGCTGTAGTACACGAACGGCGTGGATACCGCGAGGAAGAGAGCGGCAAGGGGAGTCGTGAATCCGAGGGCGCGGCCGGAGAGGGCCACAAGCAGCACGAGGGCGATCCCGTAGGCGGCAGGAACGGAGCGAACCAAAGTTTCGTTGAGAGAGGAGAACGCAGTGGCTCCGGACAGCCAGGCGGCGGGGATAGTCGAGTAGAGGAGGAGGGGACCGTGAAAATCACTTGGATCATACACATAAGAGCCGGTCTCAAGCAGCTCACCGAGTTTGTATGCCTGGATGGTTTCATCAAGATGCATGGGGCGGCTGGCCAGATCAGTAAGCCGGAGGACGGCCGCGAGGATCAACGCCGCCGCAATCGCGAAGCCGGTGAGCGCGTGGACGGCGAGAGCGGGACGGCGAGACATGGACACGGAAAATGGGGAGCCGGACTCGTGAGGGCAAGAGGAAGCGCCGACACAAGGACACACACCCGTGAAACGGGATTGGGGCTCTATAGCAGGACAGGCCGGCGCGATCCCGCCTTCAACGCGAAGAAAAGGGTCTCACCGGCGCTTTTGCTCGAAGAGCCACTGATGCAGTTCCGCGTTTTGGTTGACCTCACCGATGATGCCGTGTCCGGCGCCGGGGAATTCCGTGTAGCGAACAGGCGCGCGAAGCCGCTCGAGGGCTTCCACGATGGCGCGGCTGCCGTCCGGGGGAACGACATCGTCTTGTTCACCGTGAAATACCCAGAGAGGCGTGCGCCGCAGGTCGCGCGCGGCGCCGGCGTTGACGCCACCGGCGATGGGGACGCCGGCGGCGAAGAGTTTGGGTTCGTCGATGAGAAGCTGAAATGTTCCGTAACCCCCCATGGAGTAGCCGGTGAGATAAATCCGGTCTTCATCGATGGGCAACTTCTCCGAGAGGTCTTCGATCGTGTCGATGACATCGGAGGCCACCCCGCCGCGCCAGCCATTTTCGTCCGGGCATTGCGGAGCGATGAGGAAACAGGGCCGTTCGGCATAGTTTTTGGGATCAGCGCAGGAAGAGGCAAAACCGAGGTGCGCTTTGGAAAGGACATCGTTTCCCTTGCCGTGCAGATAGACGACCAGGGGGTATTTTTTGGCGGCATCGAGGGACTTCGAACCGAAGAACATCAGTTGGAGTTTGCCTTTCCCTTCAAATTGGCGCCATTCGCCGGTGATCAGCTCCGCATAAGGTCCTTCGAAGGGCTTGGCCGTGGCGGGATCGTCTTCGCCAATTTCAGTGGGATCGCCGGACCGGGTCTCAATCCATTCCCGATCCGCCTCCGAGAGGCGATCCAGGGTCAAAGTGAACTCACGGCCGTCGCTGGCGCGGCGGAGGGTCACGGTGTCGCCCGAAAGGGAGACGAAGTCGGCTTGGAGCTTTCGTCCGTCGGCTGAGGTCCACTCGCGCGCGGAGACGGCAGGTGCGGCGCAGCAGGCGAGGAGGGCGGCAAGGGCGAGCTTTTTCATGGTGGTGAGTGAATGAACTTTGGGAAGGAACCCCGGCGAGAATGCTTCGTCTCCAGCGGGGCGGGCTGCGCCGATCCGTTGGGGCGAAGATGCAGGTTGGAGTTGGGCTCCTGGGACGAGAGGAAATGGCTGAGTGGGTCTGCCGCTTGCCGGAGGGGTTGGGTTCTGGTATGAGCGCGGAATGGCGGAGCAAACTCTCAAAGGACGCGTGGCGTTGGTGACGGGAAGCACGACGGGGCTGGGATTGGGGATTGCCTCGAGCTTGGCGCGTGCGGGCGCTGCCGTGGTGATGAACTATTGCAACAATGACGAGAGGGCGCAACGCGCTTTCCGGCAGATTCAGGAGACGGGGACGGACTGTTTTCTGGCCAAGGCGGACGTCACCGATGCGGTTGAGATCGAGCGCATGGTGGAGGATGCCGTGGACACGCTGGGGGACATCGACATCGTCGTGGTCAATGCGACGCCCGATCAGCCGCAGCGCCCGATCGAGGAGTATGATTGGGCGTTTTACCAGCAGATGCTCGATTTTTTTGTCAAGAGTCCCTACCTGTTGGCGCGGGCGACGCTGCCGGCGATGAAGCGCAAGGGTTGGGGCCGGATCATCAATATAGGAAGCGAGGTGTTTCAGTTGGGCATCGGGAACTTCAGCGCCTATGCGGCGGCCAAGGGCGGGCAAGTGGGATGGACCCGGAGCATGGCCACGGAATTGGCGCCATTTGGAATTACGGTGAATCTGGTGGCTCCAGGTTGGATCCCCACCGAACGCCATGTCGATGAGCCCCAGGACGTCAAAGACGCTTACGCCGCCACCATCCCAGCGGGCCGTTGGGGCCTGCCGGAGGATGTGGGTGAGGCGGTTCTGGCTTTCGCCGGAGAGGGCGCGTCGTTCATCACCGGCCAGACCCTCTGTGTGAACGGCGGCAAGTCGCCCTGGTAGGCGCCCCGGCCCGGGAAGGTTTGCATTTTCTTATCCGAATACAGGTCATTCTCCTTGATGGGAAGGCGCGGGAGGAGATGATGGAAGGATGAGCACGGATCAGATGAAGGCGACAGCCGGAGGGCGGGAAGGGCTAACCACTCGCCGGTCTTGGATGCAGGGAGCGGCGCTGGCCTGGGCGGCTCCGATGATTGTGCCGGCGCGCGTGTTGGGTCTCGGGGGCGAAACGGCTCCCAGCAACCGCATCGCCATGGGCCTGATTGGACATGGATTGATCATGGGGGGACATCGCGGAGCCATGCTCGGCCGGGAAGACGTTCAAGTGTTGGCCGTCTGCGACGTGGTTCGGGCCAAGCGCGAGGCGGCGAAGGAGGAGACGGAACGCGCTTACGCCGAGCGGCAGGGCAGCGGCGTCTATCGTGGTTGCGAAGCTTACAATGAGTTCGAACGCGTAGTGGAGCGCGACGACATTGATGCGGTGATGGTGTGCACGCCGGACCACTGGCATGCTCCCATTTCCATTGCCGCAATGCGTTCGGGCAAGGACGTTTATGTGGAGAAACCGATGACCTTGACCATTCGGGAAGGCCAACTCATGCGGGACACGGCCCGAACTCATGGCTCGATTGTTCAGGTCGGATCCCAACAGCGTTCGGAATCAGGCTTTCGCAAGGCGGCGGAGATCGTGCGCAACGGCTGGATCGGCCGGGTCCACACCATTTATGCTCAGTTAGGGCAGTTCGCGCCGCCGGACATGCCTGATCCGGAGCCCGTGCCGGAAGGTTTCGACTACGATCGTTGGTTAGGGCCGACGCCGTGGTTCCCCTACAGCAGCCAGAGGGTGAAGGGAGACTACGGAGGAGGCTGGCGGAGGTTCTGGGAGTATGGATCCCGCAAGAACGGCGATTGGGGAGCGCATCATTTCGACATTATTCAATGGGCGCTGGGCAAGGACGAATCCGGTCCGGTGCATTTTCTTCCGAAGGGTTACAACGGGGGCGAGCACCAACTCCATGTCTATGAGGACGGAACCCGGGTCCTGCGGGATCATCCGGCGTCCAATGGGCACATGATTCATTTCATTGGGACGGAAGGAACGGTGAGCGTTTCCCGCGGAGACCGCATCGACACGACGCCGGAGGACTTGGCCCGGGCTCCCCTCGGTCCAAACGACTTGCACCTTTATGCATCCGGAGATCACCGGCAGAACTGGATCGACGGAATCCGGACGCGGCGTCCGGCCATCTGTCCGGTGGAGACCGGCCACCGGACAGCGACCATTTGTCATCTGAGCGGGATTGCTGAGCGGCTGGGCCGTCCGCTTCGCTGGGATCCGCAGAAGGAAGAGATTTTGGGCGACGATTACGCCGCACGTTGGGTAGACCGTCCGCGGCGAGCGCCTTACTTTTTGTGATTACGGATATTCGGAACAAAGCGATCATGAGAATCTCGAGTTCGTTGAGTGGGGCGGGAGCGGCCTGGATCTTCGCTGCTGCTTTGGCGTGGGGTCAGGAAACCCCTGTGAACGGCGACGCCGAGGCCGGCTCTGCGGAGGCGTCGCGGTCGAATTTGGCGGAGTTGCTGGTGCAACTGACTGCTGAGCCGGAGAGCGCCCGCTACGGGCCGAGGATGGCGTTGCTGGCGCTGAGCGCCGCGGCCTCCGCTCCTGCATCGGAAGAAAAGCGGGTTTTGTGGGAACAGGAGTTGCTGGAGGCGTTGAACCAGGATCCGGCGGCGGACGCTCGGGTATGGCTGGTGCGTCAGTTGGAGATCGCCGGGCATGCCGCAGCGGCGCCGACCCTGAAATCCCTCTGTGCGGATTCGGATCCGATGCTGCGGGATGCAGCGAGGCGGGCCCTGGAAGCCAACCATTCGCAGGAAGCCTCCGCCGCTTTGCGGGATCTTCTGGCGCAGGCCGGAAGTGAAGAGGACCGGAGGAGTTATGTGCACAGTCTGGGGTCGCGAGGCGACAAAGAGGCGACGCCCTTGATCGCACCCTTGTTGGAATCCCCGGATGCATCGGTGCGGAGGACCGCCGCGGCGGCGTTAGGGAACATCGCTGCGCCGGAGGCGGTGGCGGCCTTGTTGCAAGCTTATGACCGGGAGGCGCAGCAGGACCTGAGCGCCGCGGCAGCGGACGGTGCGGAGGAGCAGGCGCCGCGGATGGCGCCGGGAGCGTTTCGCAGGGAACTGGCCGAGGCCTTGTTCCTGGCCATGAACAAGCTCCGGAAGGAAGGGCGGCAGGAGGAAGGCGCGGCAGTGGGGAGAAGACTCTACGATTATGGCGAGCCCTCGGAGATCAGAGCACCCGCGCTTCGAGCCTTGGTCGAGATGGATGCGCCCAGCGCGGAAGATCTCGTGATCATCGCCATGCAAAGCCGTGATGCGGCGGTCAGGGAAGCGGCGATTCAGTCTTGCCGGGCCTATCCAGGCAATCGGGTGCTCCCGAATTTGCTCGCCGTAAAATTGGAACAAGAGAGCACCGAGACTCAGAAGCAGATGTTGGCCGTTTTGCGGGACTCCCGGGAGACGACGGTGACGCGGCGAGTAGGTCAGTTGTTGGCGAGCGATGCCCCGGAAGAAGTGCGGAGGGATGCCGCGGAGGTCTTGGCCCAGCTCGGAGGAATGGATGCCGTCGAGCCATTGCTGGAGAGATTGGCGGGAGGCGACCGGCAAACCCGGCGCCGGACGCTGAGCCATTTTACCGTCTTGCCAGGAGAGGGGGTGGATTTGGCGCTCTTGGAAGCCTCCGCTCAAGGCGATCCGGAGCGGCGGGCCGCTGCGGTTTCCGCTCTGGCCGCCCGCCGGATGGAAGGGCTGGAACGTCGGCTTTTCGAGTGGGTCCGGGAGGAAAACCCGGTCCGGGCGGCGGCGCTGGAGGCCTTGACGGACCGGGCCAGCGGGGAGGTCTTTTCGGTGATGGCGAATCTTTGCGTCGAACGCGGGGACGAAGAAGATTTCGCGGCTTTGCGATCCGTGGCGGGACGCATGGAGGATAAAGAGGAAGCGAGCAGGATTGTGGCCGAGGGGTTGGCTTCCGCGCCGGCCGAAAGAAAGCAAGGTTTCCTTTTGGTTTTGGCGCGTCTGGGGGGTGCGGACGAATTGGAACTGCTTAAACCCATGCTAGGCTCTGAGGACGCGGATCAACGTGCCGCAGCCATCCAGGCGTTGGCGGCTTGGGAATCTCCAGAGGCGTGCCCGCTCCTTCTCGAGACCGCTCTGGCGGAATCGACCGTGGAGGAGGACCGAGTGCGGCTGTTGCAGGCGCTGGCCCGCTTATTGAGGGAGGCCAAGGGCCTGGAGGCGGATGCGGCGCGGGCTCACGCCCTGGCCGGGTTGGCCGCTTGCCGGCGCGATGAAGAGCGCCGTTTGATGTTTTCCTTGTTGGCGGGAATGCCGCACAGCGAATCGGCGGCGGCGATGCTGCCTTTTCTCCAAGATGACGCGAGCGGAGTGAAAGGAGAGGCAGCGGCGGCGCTGGTCGAGATTGCCGCGAGATTGAAAGAGAGTGATCCGGCGGCGGCAAACGGGCTTTTGGAGGCCGTGACGGCCGCGCCGGTCGGCGATGAAGTCAAGAAGCGGGCGGCGGACGTTCGAGTCGGCGAGTAGAAGGGGCGCTATTGTGGAGCAGGAGACCTCCATAGGAAGCGCCTTCATGAGCCTGCCATCCTTGGCTTGGGACGTTCGGGCGGGATGAGCCGCTGATGGATGGAAGGCATCCTCAGAACTCCTGATCTCGAGGAATTTGGATGAGCCGGAAAACTATGTGGCGCGGGCACTCCTGCCCGCGAACTCATGAGGTTCCATCGGCGGACAGGAGTGTCCGCCCCACAAGTAGGGCGTCATCTGCCGAGAGGCGATCTCGCTTCGGCTCAGCGATTTTCCTCCCTGTCCATGATCTCCCTTGATAGGTCAGGCCCTGATCTCGAGGGATTTGGATGAGCTGGAAGGGTATGTGGCGCGGGCACTCCTGCCCGCGAACTCTTCAGGTTCCATCGGCGGACAGGAGTGTCCGCCCCACAAGTAGGGTGTCATCTGCCGAGAGGCGGTCTCGCTTCGGCTCAGCGATTTTCTTCCCTGTCCATGATCTCCCTCGATAGGTCAGGAGTTCTGATCCTGGGGTAGGGTCCCAACCATGGATGGGGGGGGCGAGGCAGCTCCGTGAGACTATTAAGCCTGGCGTGGATGTCTGCGCACCGCGAACCTACGTTCCTGGGAGTATTTAACGCTCTGCTGGATTTGCCATCTCGGAAGCCGGGCTGCTTGCGGAGTCTGTGAGCTGGGTGGGCTCAGCTAGACTTTCTGGCTCTGTGGAGCCGGTGGGCTCTGCAGGCGCGGCAGACTGGGTGAGTTCTGGCGAGTGGGCGGACTGGGTCGGCTCTGCAAACCCTTCGGAAGTCAGCCCGGGCCGCTCTGAATCCGGGGATGGACTGGGCGTGGTTTCTTGGTCCGCGGAGGGTGAGGCCTCCGGCGATTCCGCCGCGTTTCCCTGTGGGGAGCGTTGGCCAAGATGCGCCGCCTTCTCTCCCCGCCCGCCGACTAACTGAAGGGCGGCGTTGCTGAATTCAATGACGTGTCCCTCCCGTATCAACCAGCGCAGATCGCGGAAGAGATCGATCTCCTGCTGAGTGAGGCGACGGTTTTCGGGGGGCTCTGTCTGGCCGGCGAGACTGGAGATCGCTTGAGCCGAGGTGATTCCGGGATTTCGCCGGAGGTGCGCGACGATGCCGGCGATGCGCTCCGAGAATTCGGTATGGGAATTGAGGGGCCGGGGACGAGTGGCGGTTACGAAAGTGATCTTGCGATCTTGCTTGAAGAATTTTAAGCCGGCCCCTTCAAGACAATCGCTGAGGGTGCGGACGAAGGGCAGCGGGTGACGGCGCGTGTCGTGGGTGGCGTGGCGCAGGGCCTGAAGGAGGGGTTCGGAGATCAAGGCTGGGTCGATGTGGCCGGGCACGAGCGCTTCACGGCAATTCACGAGGAATTCTGTTTGTCGGTGGTCCATGAGATGGCGCAGCGCCTCCTTGGTCGAAGCAAAGACGAGTTCGCCCTCGCCCTCGCCGTGTTGATAACGCGTCGTCCAACTCTCTTGCTCGGCCCATCGTTGGATATCGGCGTCCTCCCGGCTCATGCGGATGCGCGAGCGGTAATCCTCGAAGGGCATGCGGTGGTAGCGTTCGCGGTGGACCGTCTCGACCTTTTCGGCGTAGGCGTGGTAGTTTGGAGGCCCCAAAACGGCGCCGGACAATCCACAGAGTGCGACGACGGGGAAGTTTCCCTTAGGAGAACCGACCTCGACTTTTTCCGGGCGGTAGAGGACCTTGAAGGCCTCGCTGGCCATGATGTGTCGAATGGCCTCGTCCCGAGTGAGGAAGAGGGCTCCATCGAAGGGACAACGAAACAGGGATCGTTCCGGAGCTTCCTCCCGGATTACGACTTGGATTTCGAAACGGTCTGGGGCCGCAAGGACCACCTTGGCCAGGTCAAAGATGGGATAAGCGCGGGCGGAACGGCGGATCTGATCGCTCAGGGTCTCGAGACTGCGCGCTGTCGGCTTGAAGCGGAAATCGACGCTTCTCAGTAGCCCGGCGACGGCGGGTTCGGGCTCGGAATCGCGGCGGTCTCGCCGGTTGCGCCGGTCTTGATCGCCAGAATGATTCGACCGGCGGCCATCGAAGGGGACGCGGCCGGAGCGTTCTCGATCGGGTGAGCGCGAGGAACCGTGGTCTCCGTAGGGATCCCTCCGGTTGGCGCTTTTCCTTTCTAAGTCCGAAACCCAACTGGGTTTCAGTTCGAGGTCTTTCAAATCCGGAGAGTCCGGACGTTCCGAATCGCTCATATTTCTCCCTTCCGCACATTCAACATGACCGCTCAAAATGCAACTTGTTCGTTGTGAAAGGTTGGCGGCAGCGAAAGCCACTGGCCGGGAATGAAGAAAGCCGGGATCGTTGCAGGCGAGAGTTCGCCAACAGTGCTCCTACCCTTCTATTGCGAAGCGCTGCGCCTCTGGGCTGCGTTCCCCTTGCCTCGGGCTTTGAACAGGGTGATCTGACCCAGCTCTTCCTTCGGCGGCGCGCGCTTTCCCCAGTATCGGTCTCGCCCCGCCACGGAAGGCCATGGGGGACGGCGGAATCAGCGTTTCCGCAAACGGGAGATACGCTGGATGGGCTTTCGCGTTACGATGTTTCCGGCTGCGCCGCGGCTTTTCACGGTGAGGCCGCCGAAGTCGAAATCGACGTAAAGTTTCCGCAGGCGCAGCCCTTCCAGGCGAAAATGGAGGCGGACCAAGAAATGGGTATCGATTTCGGAAGCGTGCGCGGCCAGGAAGAGCACCCGGGTGCCCTTGGCGCCGCGCGTGAGATCGTAGACTTTGTCGCGGGTGACGCCGGAAACCTGAAACTTTTTCGCCAGGCAGGCTCCGCCGGTTCCGTCCCGGTAGATCATTGTATAGAACTGGGGCTTGTCCTTGGAAAAGAGTTCAAGGTGGATGGGGTTCTTGCCGACAAAAACCTTCTCGCCTACGCGGAAGACCGACATGGTCCCATCCGGCCGGAACACAATGAAGTCGTCAAGCCGGGAGCAGGGACCGACCTCTTCGTGTTTCTTCAGGGTGAAGCCTGCGAAGCCGTCGGGCCGGTTGACGTAGAGTTTTTCACTGGCCATGACCACTTTGGCCGCGACGACGCGTTCGAAGGAACTGATCTCAGTGCGACGCTCCCGCCCGGGGCCGAAACGCTCGCGCAGTTCGCGAAAGTGCCGAATGGCGTAGCGCGTGAGCGAGGCCAGGCTCCGTTTGACTTCGCCAATCTCATCCTCCAGGGATTGCAACAGTTCATCGGCCTTGAACTTGTTGTACTTGGAGATGCGTTTGATGCGAATCTCAGTAAGGCGGACGATGTCTTCCGGGGTGACTTTTCGCTGCAATCCGCGGAGGTGTGGTTTGAGTCCTGCGGCAATAGTTTCCAATACGGCTTCCCAAGTTTCGCAATCTTCGATGAGACGGTAGACGCGCTTTTCGATGAAGATCTTTTCCAGGGAGGAAAAATGCCATTTCTCTTGCAGTTCATCGAGTTGGATCTCGAGTTCCTGTTGCAAGAGATCGCGGGTGCGGCCCGCCGAGGCGCGGACGAGGTCTTCGACGGAGAGAAACCGGGGATGATTGTCGGCGATGACACAGGAGTTGGGGGCGATGCTTACCTCACATTCGGTAAATGCATAGAGGGCCTGGAGGCTTTGGGCGGGGTCGGCGCCGGGCGGAAGACGCACGAGAATCTCGATCTGGCGGGCGGTGTTGTCGTCGAGCCGGGCGATCTTGAGTTTGCCTTTCTCATTGGCCGCGAGAATGGAGTCCATGAGGGAGACCGTGGTGGAACCGAAGGGGATCTCGGTAATCGCCAAAGTGGTTCTGTCGCGGATCTCGATGCGGGCGCGGACGCGGATCCGGCCGCCGCGAGAGCCGCCTTGGTAGTCGGAGGCGTCGAGGATGCCGCCCGACGGGAAATCCGGATTGAGGCTGAAGGATTCGCCTCGCAGAGCGGCGATGCTGGCGTCGCAGAGTTCGATAAAGTTATGGGGCAGGATTCGGCAAGCCAGGCCGACGGCAATGCCTTCAACGCCTTGAGCGAGGACGAGGGGAAACTTGACCGGAAGAGTCACGGGTTCCTTGCGCCGGCCGTCGTAGGTGAGCTGCCAGGTGGTGATCTTGGGGCTGAAGAGAACCTGCCGGGCGAAATCGGAGAGGCGAGCCTCGGTATAGCGGGAGGCGGCGGCGGGATCGGCGGTGAGAGGGTTGCCCCAGTTCCCCTGGGTATCGAGGAGGAGCTTCTTTTGGCCTAACTGAACGATGGCGTCTTCAATGGCGACGGGGCCGTGCGGGTGGTAGGCAGTGGTGTTGCCGGCGATATTGGCCACCTTGTGAAGCCGGCCGTCGTCTAGTTCCCGCAATACGTGGAGGATGCGCCTTTGCACCGGTTTGAGGCCGTCATGCATGTGGGGGACGGCGCGCTCCAGAATGACGTAGGAGGCGTAGTCGATGAACCACGTCCCGTAGAGTTCATCGACCTGCGTGCGAGGCTTATCGCCGGTGGGCATGACAGCGGCAATGGCAACTCAAGCGTCCTCGGCGACGAGGTCGGTCTCGACGCGGAGGTTCTCGATGATGAACTGCTGACGTTCCGGTGTGTTCTTTCCCATATAGAACTCAAGCAGTTCACGGATGGAAGCCCCCTGGTCCACACGCACCTGCTCCAGTCGCATCTCTTTTCCAATGAACTGCCGCATCTCGTGGGGAGAGATTTCCCCAAGTCCCTTGAAGCGGGTGATTTCCGCGCCGGCGCCGCACTCTCGCAGGGCGGCGGCCTTCTCGGCATCGCTGTAACAATAGCGGGTTGTTTTCTTGTTGCGCACCCGGAAGAGCGGCGTTTCGAGAATAAACAGGTGTTCCCGGCGGATGAGGTCCGGGAAGAACTGAAGGAAAAAGGTGACCAGCAGTAGGCGGATATGCATGCCATCGACGTCGGCGTCGGTAGCCAGGACTACGCGGTTGTAACGAAGAGCGTCGAGGGATTCCTCGATCTGCAAGGCGTGCTGGAGGAGGTTGAATTCCTCATTCTCGTAGACGATTTTTTTGTTCAATCCATAGCAATTGAGCGGCTTGCCTTTGAGGCTGAACACGGCTTGGGTATCGACGTCGCGTGCTTCCGTGATGGTGCCGCTGGCGGAGTTGCCTTCGGTAATGAAGAGGGTGGTGTGCTCGCGAAGCCGGTGGCGGGTGTCATAGTGGAGGCGGCAGTCGCGGAGTTTCCGGTTGTGGATCTTGGCTTTGCGGGCGCGGTCACGGGCCAGTTTTTGAATGTCCTTGAGTTCCTTCCGCTCGTTCTCGGCCTCTTGAATGCGCATGAGCAGAGCCTCCGCCGAAGTGGGATGCTGGTGGAGGTGAATCTCCAGGTCCCGGGAGAGAAAGGCCCCCAGGAACGATCGGACCGTCGTTCCGTTAGGCGACATGACCGTCGAGCCCAGCCGCGTCTTGGTCTGCGATTCAAACACCGGCTCTTCGATGCGCAAGCTGATGGCGGCGCAAAGTCCGGAGCGGATGTCCACTGGATCCAGTTTTCGCTTGAAGAAATCGCGCACGGTTTTGACGAAAGCTTCGCGGAAAGCGTTGAGGTGGGTGCCGCCCTGGGTCGTGTGTTGGCCGTTGACGAAACTGAAGCACTCTTCGCCGGGCTGCGAGGTGTGGGTGATGGCGATCTCCACGTCTTCCCCGCGGAGGTGAATGACAGGGTAGAGGGGCGCTTCCGGCAGGTGTTCTTCCAAAAGGTCAAGGAGCCCGTTTCGGGAATGAAACTCCTTGCCGTTGTAAGCCAGAGTCAATCCCGCATTGAGATATGCATAATGGCGCAGCATGCGCTCGATGTGTTCGTCCCGGAAGGCGAATTCCCCAAACACTTCGGGATCGGGATGAAACGTCAACTCGGTGCCGGCCGGCTCCGCGGAGGAACGTGCCCGGGAGGAGCCGCGGACCCACTCGGCGCGCGTATATTCCAAATCTCGGGTTTTTCCGTCGCGAAAAGACTGCAGGTAGAACCGGTCGGAGAGGGCATTGACGGCTTTGATTCCTATTCCGTTCAGGCCGACGGATTTCTTGAATGCTTTGGAATCGTACTTGGCTCCGGTGTTGATTCGTGCGGCGCAGTCCTCGAGTTTTCCCAGGGGGATGCCCCGCCCATAATCGCGCACCCGGAATGTGGAGTCCTCCCGAGCGATCTCAATCGTGCTCCCGTGGCCCATCACAAACTCATCCACGGCATTGTCGATGACTTCTTTCAGTAGAACGTAAATGCCGTCCTCAGCGTGGGATCCGTCGCCGAGGCGGCCGATGTACATTCCGGGGCGCAGGCGGATGTGTTCCCGCCATTCCAAGGTCCGGATGCTGTCTTCAGTATAAGTCTCGCGGGCCATTCGGAATCCATTAGTGCAGGTGGGTCGCGATCCAATCCGCGACTTCGGCCGACATGACCTCGAGATGACCGGAAAAGGAGTGGTCGGCTTCGGGCACGCGCACGAAACGGTGGGGTCCGCCCGCTGTGGGAGCGATGTCTTCGCTATCCCCGATGGGAACGACGTCGTCATCAATTCCGTGGACCAACAGCCACGGGACGGAAACTCGGGCTCCGTGGGGCAGCACTGAGCCCACTTTGTGCATGTCGTCCATGAAGGCCGTGGAGAGAGGTAAGGAGGGGTCGTCCCACATGCAGCCGGCGCCGGGGATCTCAGCGCCGAATTCGCGGTCGGCAAAGGCGGCGGTGTGGACCATTCCGGCGAGCGAGACGAGCACTCGGATCCGACGATCTGCAGAGGCGCGGAGAACGCCCACCGCGGCGCCCATGCTATGGCCCACATAGGCAACCGGACGGTCTCCGAGGGCATCGAGGACACTGCCGAGATCGGCAATTTCCTTTGTCACGGTGCAGTCTTCGAAGCGGCCGCCCGATTCTCCGTTCCCTGAGAAGGAGATGCGGATTGTGGCAAGTCCGCGGTCCCGGAGCGCCTCGGCTGCGGCGGCGAGGACAGGGCGGTCTTTGTTGCCGGTGACACCGTGACCGAGCACGACAATCCTGGAATCCTGGGGATCGGCGGGAGGAGAATAGGCCTGGTCGATTCTTTCGTTTTCTTGATTGGTAAGTTCTCCGAACATCGAGTCCATTGTCATTGACCATGGGCGGGGCGGAAGCACAAGGCCAGAAAAAAGGGCCGGGTGTGCACATAAATAAAGTGTCAGACACTATATAAAAAGATTGACGGGAGGGTTGGGGGGCTCCAGGATGGGCTCATGAGAAAGCTGCGCCGGTTTTTGCTCGGCCCCAAGGGGCAGACCCATTGCTATCACGCCGTTTCCCGGTTCGCCGGCCGTCATATCGTCTTCGGCGAAGCCGAACGGGAGTTCTTCCGCATCCTGCTGCGCAGGCAACTGCGCTTTAGCGGTCTGCGCAGCCTGGCCTGGTGCTGCATGGGCAACCACTTCCACCTGCTGCTGGAAGTCCCCGATAAAGAACAGGCCCTGGCCGGCTGGACTCAGGAGGACCTCCTGCAACGCCTCCGGTTGCTGGCCAATGAGCCCCACACCCGCAAACTGCTGGCCGAAGTGGCCC
>JBGTBW010000105.1:0-7338 GCA_041749135.1 Verrucomicrobiales bacterium | reverse complement strand
CGGCGATGCCTCTATGCTCGCATTCCCGCACCAGCCGGGCCTTCTCCTGCTCCGTGTAGCGTCTTCGTGCCATGACCCGAGGCTAGCCGCCCCGGCCGCCAGACCCAGCCGATTCCAACGGTGCATCCTCGGACGCTTACGTAGTACGAATGAGAACCGTCGTTGTAATGCGCCGTGGAAATCTGCCTCGAAGTGCAGCCCCCGGCTAACCCAGATAAAAGAAACGCAACTAAAACTTTGACTCTCATTGCATCCTGCTATTTTGCATCTAAAACCTCGGCATCTCTACACCCAGTGGAACTTGTACGGGTCTAGCCAAAGGTACTTGGTTAGGAAATACAGGGGCAGACTGTTGATCCTCCCAAACGTGATCCCAAGAATCCTGGCCATTTGATTGCTCATAGGATTCTGTTATTTCAGTAGTAATCAATGGATATACCGACGAATTCTCTCCGTAGCTTGCTTCGGAGAGCGGTTTAGATGGACAACAATGCTTTTCATATAGTTTGATTACCGTCCCAAGCATATCTTTAGCGCCATGTAAATCAAGTCCGTAGGTGTTCTTCATCTTGCCATCATCGTCCCTAAATCTTGTGATTCGTGGAGTTTGTGTCCACGAAGTTCCAAGCCAGATGCAACCGTGCCCAGTATAATCTAGCGGCCAACCCTGACGAAGGCCTACTGAATTAGGATCTTCAGGAAATGGGATCGAATGAAGTTGGATATTTCCAAATGGAGGCGTTCCCTTGAGTTCAAAAACAACAAGGTTCAAATCCACCGCACCAGTTACGTCACTTTTGCGAGGGAATGTATCGAATGTTCCCTTTCGTATGGGAAACGTCCTCATGGCGCTTTTGCCCTTTCGCTTGCCAGATGGCGGCTCACGAGTAACACCGGCAGCCAGCCATTTTCCAGCTAGATCAACAGTTAAGTAACCTAATACACCGAGGCGTGTATCAAATTTCCGATCAACTTTTACCTTTAAGCCACATTTCTTCATCCCTAAGTAATCCCATTGATTGAAGGGATCATTCGTAACAAACCCATACAAATTCAGCCCACCTTCCTCGCCGATCGGATCCCGGTTCAGCCACCGCCCCCTCACCGGATCATAAAACCGGTAACCGTAATACGACAACCCGCTCTCCCGATCCGTCCACTTCGTGCTGAAGCGCCAGGGGTTGTTCTCTGCGTGAGTCCCGCTGCGCCGCAGCTCATTCCCAAAGGGGTCATATTCGTAGCGCGCTGTCAGAACCGGACCGCCTGACACGTCGCTGACCAGGGCCATCACGTTTCCGTTGCCGTCGTAGGCAGGGAAGTGCACCCCATTCACCGTCCCCGACTCACTGTTCAAATCCAGAATCGCCGCCAGTCCCCCGACTCCACCGGTCGCCCCAAGGCTCCCCGCGAGATCGACTCCCCACACATAGGCTTCCGTCTGCGCCCCCTCCAGCTTCGCCACGGAGAGCCACCCGTCCCATACGTAGCGCTCCGTCCGCACAGGGGTCCCAGAACTCGCAGGCTGATACACCCGCTTCCGGATCCGCCGCCCTAGCCAGTCGTAGTCGAAAAGCAGCTTCACGCTCTGTGCCGAGGGGATCCCTGACACCGCCTGCGGCTGCGTCTCCATCGATATCAGCCGTTCTTCCGCATTCCAGCCATAGATCCACCGCCCGTCGCCCAGCAGGTTGCCGTCCGCATCGTAGTTCAGGGTCTCACTCGCCCGCGGCACATACACTTCTCCGGTCTCCGGGCTGCCTGCCGGCTGCCCCTGCGCGTCGTAGCTCTGCACCGTCACGCCCAGAAACCCCGGCCGTCCTGTGTGCGCCAGCTCCCGCCGGTAATAATCGTCCTGCCGCGCCGCGTTCACGGTATTGACCTTGACCGTAGGATGGATCGACATCCCAGCCACGTCAAAGCTGTCGGGGTTCTCGCGACCGGCCCCGGTGGCCTCCCTGTTCGGCTCCTCCTCTGTGGAGTGTTCTCGTGCCATTCCCGCAAAGCTGGCCGGTCTGTCGGCCGGACCCAGTGGGTTCGTATGGAGATTCGTCGGACACTTCGGTTGGCGTTGGAGTGCGTCGAGGTCCGTGGTGGAGAATCGGGGTCGTCGCTTAGGAGGGCGCCGTTCCCCGGCGAATCCCGACTCCAGCGGGGGCCGCCCAGCCCCTCACGCACTCTTGCCGAAGCTACACAACTCTCTCGACCGCTAAATCGCCGAGGGGAAGATTCGCTCTCATCACCGGGAGGGCTGCCGATCCTACTCAGCGAGTGACGCCCGCAGGCTGGCACAGCCGGACGAATCATGACCGCCAGTCTCGCTCAACTACTCGGCCGCGGTCGATTCCTCATCGCCGGCAGAATTCTCGGCCGTCCACCGGCGGGCCCAGTCTTTGATTCTTACGACCGCGACTTCATCGCTTCCCCAAGCAGTAGAGGGAAGGGCCGTAAAATACCAGTGTGCGGCGCGAAGCAGTCCTGGAGACATGTAGAAGACACCTCCCTGAGAGCTAACGCCGAACAGCTCGCTGTCGTAGTAGTCGGTATGCTTGGCCAGATGGCTCAAAATCATCATGAAGCGACCGACATTCCTAACCGCATGGTCCCGCTCGTAAAACTCCTCAAAATATTCGCGTAGCCCGGACATGGACGCGGGACGAGGCTCCAAGGAAACTGACGCCTTCCGAACTCTCCCACCCCCGCCCCACATCTCTCAATCTGGACCGCTTGCCTCTGACTCCGCCTTGCCCCTGGCCCTCTCCGCTACGACAATTCCGCGAACCCTTCCCAAGCGATGCCTGAACCACGGCGATATGGACAGCCTACGGGCGATCCCAGGATGGGGTTCGAGTCGGGCCGGGATCTGGCTGCCATCGGGGCGCACATCGAACGTCACTGGGGCCCGGTCCACGAGGTGTTTCACGAGATCGAGTCCGACTACGTGCACATCGATGTCCACGTTGTCCGTGCTACGCCGGAGCGTCCGTATCATGTCCTGGTCACCTCCGGGATGAGCGACCGCCCGATGAAAGTTCCGGAGGGTGCGGAGGAGTGCGGTTACGCAGAGCTTCTCCTGGCGCTCCCGCAGAATTGGCCGGTGGACCACGCCAGCTTTGATGATGAGCGGAACTACTGGCCTGTCCGTCAACTGAAGCGGACCGCGCGCTTTCCGCACCTTTACGAATCGTGGCTGTGGGTTGGTCACACCGTGACGAACGGCGATCCGCCGGAGCCCTTCGCGTCTAACGTGGGCTTCTGTGGCGGCCTGCTTTCTTCTCCGGTGCTTTGCCATAAGGACGCGTGGTGCCTGGCGATCAGCCCTGAGAAGCAGATTCAGTTTCTGAGCTTGATTCCTGTCTACCTAGAAGAACTCCTGTTTGCTTGGAAGGTCGGCGCGGATGCCCTGATTAAGCGTCTGAATGAGATCGGAGTCACAGAGCTTGTCGTCAAGGATCGGAGAAACGTGTGTGAGGGGCAGTGAATTGGCTTCACGGGATGCCGTTCGTGGAGATTCGCCTGGGAGCGCCGGAGCCGGGTCGCCTGGGATCCGGACGAAAGTCAACCCCAACCTTCATGCGGAGTTAGGAAACCGCAGTCGAAGTTCACCAATCCCCTCCTGAAACAAGGTCACCGCCAAGAAGCAGCGCAGTTCTCTCTCCTCCAACCTTTCGGCGTCGGCGGCACGGCGGAGGGCGGCGATCTCTTCGGGGTCCATCGTGTCCCGCTGCATGGCCTCGGCGAAGGCGTATCGCTGAACAGCCCGGCCCGGACCTATCCGGGGGATCCCACCATTGTCCAAGCCGGCGGCGAGTTTCACCGCCTGCGGGCACAATTCCTCAAGGTAAAAGATGCCGCGCGCCGCCTCGTGCGCCAGGATGGCGAGGGGCTTTCCGGACCGGGCGGGCTCTGCCGCTTCCGCCGGCGTGCAGGCCCGGAGCCACCAATGGAAGGGACCGGCGCCCCAGGGCGGGTCGATGGTCTCCCTATAGAAGCGTCTCGGCTTGACCCCATTTCCGCCCAGAATAAGACGGCCCTGAGAGAAGACCTCCAGGTCTCCCCGGATTCCAGCGGAGATATAGACCTCCGTGGACCGAATCTGGAACTGAAGGTGGGCGACAGCCCGGTTGAACTGCTCAAGTTCCTCGGGAGTTGCCAGAGAAAGGAGCGGCCCCGGCAGGAAGTTCAGGCTGCAGTCGAGCAGGGACGCGAGCGCGCGTGCATGCGATACGAAGGTTACGGACGTGCCGCGTTGGTTCTGGGTTCCGTCGTTCATGGCGGCGAGTAGACTTAGGTTGGGGGCGAAGGCGGTGGACGGTTCGGGCAGGATCAAGAGGCAGTTCCGAGACTCCGGAGGATCTGGTCGCGACGGCGGCGGGCGATCAGGCGGTCCCGGGTGCGGAGGCTCCGGCGGATCCGGACTTTCGTGAAGTCGGGGAGGTGGAGGGTGAAGTGGCACCACCAGGTCCCGTTGTTGTCCCAGAGGTGGTGGTCCGGATTTTGCCGGTTCACGCGGATGGAAGGAACCGCGGCCGGCCTGGCGAGAGTTTGGGTGATGCGCATGGACGTTCCAGTTGCGCACCAGGACAGGAAGCCGCGGGGGCCTCCCGGAGAGCTTGTAAGTTCGGCCCGCCCGTTTCCGGGCTCACCGCGCATCGGGCCTCAAGCGGCCCAGCCACCGTAAGGGTCTCCGTCCTCCGGTTGGCACCCCACCGCCTGGCGGCCGCGGGAATTCCTGATGCTGGGCGGACAATCACTCAGCGGAGGCCGCCGGACAAGGAGGAGTTGTGTCATAAACCCGGCTGGGAAGCGGATTCGGGGCCGGTCCGGCCCTATGGCACTATGACGCAGACGCGGATTGCTTCGCGAAGTCGAGGCGAAGAGAGTGGAGCCGAAGGACATGGCAATGAATGACGAAGACTCATCAACCACTCAGGATACCGGGAAGGGAGAGGCCGGCCTGCCCCGCCAAGACGAGGGCAACACAAGAGCGCAAGGCTCCCTCCCGGCTGACGGCTCAAAGACCCTCTTGGCCCAAATGGCTGAACGATTGCAACAGATGTGGAAAGACGCTGGGTATACGGTCACGCGAACGCCGCCAACCGCTTCGAGGACATACGTGAACTTCGTTTCGCGCCGGGCGCCGCCCAAGCCACCGCCACCTGCCGGCGACTCACCCGAAGAGAAGTAGGGCCTGGACCGTTACGTAACACTCTAGCAAACCGCTTGTCCCGGGTTGGGCCGGCCGCCTATACCCGCGCCGACGACGAGAACTTTTGGCGTTGTTGCCATATTGGTGATTGATTCATCGCGAGCGTGATGCCGCCCAACGACCCAAGCTCAGCGACCCGGCGCACGGGACGCACCGATTGCAGCCGCGACGCTCATGCCGGGTTCGCTGGAGCGCATGGTTGAACGAAGCCGCTGCGCGGCAGAGGGCTTGCGGGGCGTGATAAGATCGGAATCGCTTATGAAAAAAACAGTCCATTCACCGAAACCTTAACTGGCTACCACGAGTTTGTCCAGCTACGTGATCTGCGGCCACGCACCTGCATCAGCTACGTGGCCAACCTCCGTCACTTGGGCGAGCACTATGACATCGATCCCGTTTCCCTGTGTGAAGAGCAGGTCCGGGACTACTTCGTGTTCCTGCGCGTCGAGAAGGCCTACAGACCCAGTTCCATGAACCAGGCCAAGGTGGCCTTGCGCGTCTTCTACCACGACTTCATGCACATTGACCCGCCCTGGCGCGTCTTCGAGGAAGTCCTCATTCGTCATCGCGAGAGCCTGCCGGTGGTCATCAGCCGCCAGGAGGTCCGCCTGGTGCTCGGCAAGCTCACCGATCCGAAGTTTATCTCCAGCCTCTCGCTGATCTATTGCTGCGGTCTGCGCCTCTCCGAGGCTCTTGGCGTCGAAGTCACTGACATCGATGCCGCCGGGCATCGCTTGCACGTGCGTTGCGGCAAGGGCGGTAAGGCCCGTTTCGTACCCATCTCCGATGAGATGATCGCGCTGCTTCGCCGCTGGTGGAGCATGCACCGCCATCCGCGCTTCTTGTTTCCCGCGGTGGGCCGCCGGTGGCGCCAGAACCACCGGGCCAGCCTCGAGGCAACCGAACGCAGCAAGATGGAAGCGATGCACCGTGCTCTCAAACCCATGAGCACCAGCACTGTGCAGAACGCTTTGAAGTGGGCTGTGGCCGCCTCGGGCATCACCAAGCACGTCACCGTCCACACCCTGCGGCACTGCTACGCGACCCATCTCCTGGAAGAGGGCGTCAGCCTGCGCCACATCAGCGCTTACCTCGGCCACGCCTCGCTCAATCAGACCCTGGTCTACGCCCATCTGACTGCCGCCGGTGAACAGCGTACCCACGAAGTGTTGAGCGGCCTCTACAAGGAAGTCATCTCCCGTAAGAAGAAAGCCTAGCCGCTTCTCGTTCTGGCTCTGGATTTCCAAGAGGTCTTTGCGCGTCACTGGAGGGCCTACGACGCGCAATACGGATCGCGCATTCCCCTGCAGCACCGCAAAGCGGCCGAAGCCATTTTGGCCTGCCGCACAGCGGCTCTGGGCGGTTGTCTTTACCGCTGTGGGCATTGTGAAGAGCTGCACTATACCTATCACCCTTGCAACCACCGCAACTGTCCGCAGTGCGGCCGGGAAGATGCCCTGCAGTGGGCCGGCAAGCAGAAGGCGAAACTGCTTCCCGTGCCCTACTCCATGGTCACTTTTACGGTGCCCGAGGGTTTGCGTCCAGTGTTCCGGCGTCATCAAGAGCTGCTCTACACGCTGCTCTTCCAATGTGCGGCGGCCGTTCTTCAGGAGATCGCCGCCAAGCCCAAGCATTTGGGCGCATCGCTGGGGTTCTTCGGAGTGCTGCACACTTGGACGCGCCAATTGGTCTATCATCCGCATGTCCACTTCGTTGTAGCTCAGGGCGGCCTGACTCCCAAGGGCGGCTGGGTGCGCAGCAAGAGCGCGGACTACTTCCTTCCGCACAAGCTGCTCTCGGTGCGCATGCGCATGAGCATGGAGCAGGCTCTGCGGGAACGCGATGCGGCCCTTCACCAAAGTATCGCTCCAGGGCTATGGCGTGAAGCATGGATAGTGCACATCAAGACGGCGGGAAGCGGGCAACACGCCATCGACTATCTCTCGCGCTACGTCGCTCAAACTGCCCTGTCCTCCAAACGCATTCTGGCCGACGACGGACAACGCCTGACCATGGCCTACACGGAGAGCGGGAGCGGGCTGAGCAAGACAGTGCGCCTTACAGCAATGGAGTTCATCCGCCGCTTCCTGCAACACGTGCTTCCCTGCGGCTTCAAACGGATACGCTACTAC
>JBGTBW010000104.1:0-3469 GCA_041749135.1 Verrucomicrobiales bacterium | reverse complement strand
TGTGGCGCGGGCACTCCTGCCCGCGAACTCTTCAGGTTCCATCGGCGGACAGGAGTGTCCGCCCCACAAGTAGGGCGTCATCTGCCGAGAGGCGGCCTCGGCTCAGCGATTTTCCTCCCTGTCCATGATCTCCCTCGATAGGTCAAGAGTTCTGAAACTGGCTGATAAATTCCCTCAATGCTGACGGGACACCTGCTCGGGCTCCCCTCGCCTTCCCGCATACACCGCGAACAAGAGCAGAGCGGGAGCAAAGCTCATGAATGTGCCGGCGACCAAAAAGACTATCATATAGATCTCGTTGAAACCGCCGGATGATACTAAGCCACTCACGAGAAAAATCAAAACGGTCAATGCGCCCACTGCGGAGAGCAAGCTGAGCATCGCCCATAAAAGCACGAGCATCGAAGGCGTGGGATTGCGCTTCCAATGCCGTATCGCCAACACCAAGGCGATGATCCCGAGAACCGCTCCAGGAAGCACTTGCATGATAATAGGGTAGAAAGAGATGCCCATCCGTGATCTGCCTCGCCGCCGAGTTCCTCATGCTCCTCCACCAATCGCTCCTGTCAATCCCCCGGGTGCGCTCCAGTCCATGCGGCTCTCGGCCTTGACATACGTTCCCTTTCACACAACGTGCATTGCCGGTCTGGCCCGCTTTCCGGCGAGCGCCCTCCCAGCCCATGCCCGCCCAAATCGACTACAAGGTAGGCAACGAGAAACTCATCCGCGTCCTCCCTTCTGCGGCGGGCCGGCTGCGCCGTCTCCTGGAAAGACAAGGCCGCCTCGAAACCGGCGCCTTGCGCGTTGCCGTCGTCGGCGGCGGTTGTTCCGGGCTGCAATACAAGATGGACTTGGTCGATGGGCCGGCCCACCGGGACATCCTGGTTCATTCAGGCGAAGTCCGCGTCGTCATCGATCCCAAAAGCGCTCTCTTCGTCAGCGGATCGGAACTCGACTTTAGCGAGGATCTGCAATCCGGGGGCTTCAAGGTGTCTAATCCCAACGCCGTCGTCACCTGTTCCTGCGGCGAGAGCTTCGCCGCTTGATGGACAGCGCTTTCCGCATTCTCGACCTCCCAGAGGCGGCGGCCCTCGACGAAAACCTCCTCCGCGAGCGGTTTCACCACTTCTCCCGCAGCGCGCACCCGGATGCGTCCGGTGATGCGGAATCTTTCGACCGGCTGTCCGTCGCCTATCAAACTCTGCTTTCTCCGGCGGCGCGTCTCCGGCATCTTCTTGAGCTGCGCAGCGCTTCGGGTCCCGACCTCCGGGGGCCGGTCCCGCAGGCCTGGATGGACCTCTTCAGCCGCCTCAGCCAGGCCCTTCACCGCAGCGATCAGCTCCTCAGGCGCCGCGAACGTGCCAGCTCACGCCTCGCCCAGGCTCTTCTCGAGGAGGAGATCCTGGCTCTGCAACAGGAACTTCTCGGGTTGCAAACCGGCCTGCTTCAGCTTCAGACGCAAGCGCGCTCCAAACTTCCCGAAGCCGACGCAGTCCTCGCGGAAAACCCCGCCGCCATCCCGGAGGCCGTGGCTCAACTCTGCCGCGAGTTCATCTACCTGGAACGTTGGTCCGAACAAGTCGAAGCCCATCTCCACCGCTTGCTCTGAACCGGCTTGCGCCACCTATGGGCGCTGCGCCGATAAACGCGGGCTGGCTCAAAGCCGCCGCCGGCACGGGGCCTCCCCTCCATCCCGCATGCGACAGCTCACCAGACCAGTGCTACAGTGCTCCGAATTCAGATCGTGAATACAAGTCCTCTCCGACGCCTCGCCATGGCCCTCCATGGGATAGTGCTTTCCACTTGCCTGGCGCCTTGGGCCATCTGCGCATCATCGCAATCCTACTCCTTTTTCGGGGAAAGCACTCTCACTGACAGTTGCCCGGTTTGCGCCCGAGTGGACATCGTCCGGCCCATGCGAGGGACCTTTGAACTCCGGCTCCTGTCCGAAAACATCGCGGAAAGCCTGTACGCAGTCGAAGACATGACCTTTGAAACGCTTGATGGGCTCTACCGCGGCGCCGTCCATGGAACCTTGCGGATCCTGCGTGGCGAAGGAATCGGCCAGCAATGGGCGCTGGAAGGAGATATATTCGATCCGGAGGGCTCCACATTCTGCGTTATCGCCCAGACGGACGGGAAATTGGAGCGGGTTCTTCCGGTGATCCGGGTCAAACTCGAACAAACCAACGGCTCCATTGCCCAGCAGTATCTGCTCACCATCAACGCTGCTCCGTTCGCCGGACTCTGGTTCTCGACCGCCAATGGATTCACCCCCGACTCCGGCGACGGCTATATCACCGGCGGATCCATGCTTTCCGACAACGGCTCTGTCGTGCGCAGCAACGCAGAGTTGCTCGCCGCTTTCGATCCCGCTCAGGGAAATACCGATCCCGGGCTGGATGCCCTCGAAGTTCTCCCCGGCGGAATCGTCGCCTTTTCCGTCAACGACGATTTCCAAAGCCAAAGCCTGGGACTGCTGCGCCACGGCGACCTCCTCCTCGACGACGGCCGTGTGTTGCGCCGCAACGCCGAACTCCTCGCTGCTTTCGTCCTCCAGCCGCCGGTGGACGATTTCGGTCTGGACGCCGTCCAAATCCTCTCCAGCGGGGAGATCCTCTTCTCACTGACCACCAACGCCTTTTCCGAGCAGCTCGGAGAAACGCTCGCTCACGGCAGCTTGCTTTCCGACCAGGGCCACATCGTGAGCACGAATCGTCAACTTCTGGAGCGGTTTACTCCCTCTGAACCAGAGCAGGATTACGGTCTCGACGCGGCTTTTCAATGGCCGCACGGAGAGATTTGGTTCTCTTTGACCAGCGGTTTTCAAGATAGTCAGCTCGGCGCCATCTGGCCCGGCGACTTGCTCAGCAACTCCGGATACGTCGTCGCCCGCGGGCTCGATCTCGTCACACCCTTTCGCCCTATCGAGGATCTCGCTGATTTTCAGACCGATGCCCTGGTCCTTTTCGGCCTTAACCAGCCCAGTGCTTCCGCCCAATTCGTCAGCATCATGGCCGACGGCTCATCGGGCGCCATCGCGCTCGAATGGACCGGCGGCGGGCAGGCCTTTCAACTCTTTCGGGCGCCCGCCCTTGATGGACCCTACTCGCCGCTGAACCTTCCCGGACCGGATCGCTCATTCCTCGACAGCAGCAGCCTCTTGCTGCAACCCGAGGCCTTTTATCGCCTCCGGCAGTGGTGATCCGCTTCGGCGGGCGAGCCCGCATTTTCTCATACTGTTTCGTCGCGAGGGGCCGGCGAGCCCCGCGCGGATCAGGCGCGCGCAGCCGAAGGCGCCGGGCTGGGTGATTACCACCCTGTTCAAGCCTCAGAACTCCTGATCTCGAGGAATTTGGATGAGCCGGAAAACTATGTGGCGCGGGCACTGCTGCCCGCGAACTTTCTAGGCTCACTCGGCGGACAAGAGTGTCCGCCCCACAAATCGCCCCACAAATAGAGTGTCATT
>JBGTBW010000103.1:0-7352 GCA_041749135.1 Verrucomicrobiales bacterium | reverse complement strand
GCCATAATACCAGCCCGCCCTTCGCAACGCCTTCTCCCCGTCTCCGGTGTAATAGGCCGTGGTTGTCCCAGCCCGGCAGGCGTATTCCCACTGCGCTTCGCTGGGCAGACGAAACTCCCACTCAGGAGGAAGCTTCCCTTCCTGCCGCAGCCGCTCCGTCAAGGCAGCAACGAAGGCCTTGGCGTCATCCCAAGTCACACTTTCCAAAGGCAAACTTCCACCCTTGAAAAGACTCGGATTGCCTGACATCAGCGCTCCCCATTGCGCCTGCGTCGTCTCCGTCTTCGCCATCCAGAAACCCCGGGTCAACGTCACCTCATGCTGCAGCTCGTTCTTCCGCCGGCCCGCTTCCGTCGCCGGACTTCCCATCAGAAAGGCGCCCGGAGGACACCAGCAGAGGGTCAACTTCACTCCGTTGCCCAGGTCGAAGACCCTTTCCTCCGCAGTCCCTTTTCCGCCGAACCATCCCCACTTCCATACGCCGCCAAGCAGCAGGATCCCAAGCACCGTGCCCAGGAGTGCCGCGGCGATCAGAGCCTTCCGTTTCGTAGCCCGCATGGCGCCATGGAAACGAACCACAACTCTCTCGCCAAGCAATTTCAAGCGCTCATCCCTCGCATCTTGCACCGGTCATGAACGAAGGCCGGCGGCTCGGCGCCCATCTCGACGCCTTGGGACGGGTGAAGGCATGACTCACCTTCAGGGTCGCCCTCCCAGCCCGGGGGAACCCATCGGCGCCGTCTCGCTTATCCATGGGATGCAGTGATCTCATTCTATGGATTCTCGTCCCACCTGGGACGAGAATTCAAACCTGACGGGCCGTGGGGGAGCCTTTCCGCGTTGGCCGGTCCTTCCACCCGCAGTTGCACCCTCGCATCTTGCGGTGGGATCAGACTCGCCGCGCTACCCAACGGTCAAGACGGTTGTAGAGCCTACGCATGTTCACCTCGCGATAAGAGTTGCCCCAGCCTAGGAGCAACGGGTTGAGGGCCGTGCTCTGTTGCCCCCTACCCAGCCCGTTGTTACGCAGGGTCAAACTCCGGACCTCCTCCTTGCTCGTCGTCGAGTAGACCGGGGCCTCCCAAGCCGCCTCTCGGTAGCCCGGCTGTGCCCCGGCCCCCCTCCGCCTCCTGCCAATCTCCTTCCGCTTTAGCCGGAGCACGGTCATTGATATTCACCGGCCCTGCTCCACTCCTCCCAAGACGCCATCGAGATGCGATTTGATCACGGCCGCCCAGCGGTCATAGCCCGCTTGATTCTGATGAAGCTCATCCTCCAAGAAAAGTTCAGCCCTAGGCCGGCTCTCCGCATCGAGATAAACGCTCTCGGTGGCGATGAAATAAGTGTGCGGCCGCGCCTCACAAATTTCTTTCGCTTTCCGGTTCGCCATCCGGATAGCCGGCCACGCCGCCCAACGCGCCGGCGTCGGTGTGACCGCGATGTAGAAGACGGGTGTGTCCGGATATTTCGCTCGCACAATGTCAAGCACCTGAGCGAAAAGCATCGCCACTTCGTCCGGCGTCCGGTCGCTCTCCTTGCCGCTGATGTCGTTGCCCAGAAACAAAACCAAGGCCCGGAAGGCGTGCGGATTGACAATCCGTTTGGTGAAAAAAACAAAATCAGCCAGACTGGCGCCTCCATAACCGCGTTGCACCGGATGATAAGGAGCCATGTCTTTGACGATGTCCGCCCACATCCTGACGCTCGAACTGCCCACAAAAAGGATGCTGCCCTCTGGATGCGTCTCGGCGCGGTCCCGGGCCTCCAATTCCTGCACTGCTTCCTCCCATTGCTCCGACGCGGCCCGAAACTTCTCGATGCCGGCCGGCTCCGCCGCTGGTCCGGGAATAGCCCCTGCCGCCAGCGTCCCCAGCACACAAAACAGCCGCAGGACGGCGTTTCGCCCCGAGGAGGATTCCCCGATCACGCGGGTCCCGATTACGTCGGTCTCGCCAGGCATTGTCATTGTCATGGGTATTCTCCACAAAGCGCCGGAGAACTAAAAGCGGAGCGGTTGACGGAGCCCTCCATTCTCCCATCGATCCGGGAAGCAATCAAGATTGGAGCCGGTGGCGCAGCGGCCCCAGGGGGGCGGACAGTGGGGCGGGCACAAAGCGGATCGAAGCGCGCGGGTTTTCGCCGTTGGCTCCTTCGAAGGTCCTCGACTATTCTCTCCCATGACCCCCCTTCCTCACCTCCTCTCAGAGTTGCCCCGAATCGCCATGGTCAGCGCCTTCTCCCTTCTCGCGGCTTTCCCTGACAACAGCGCTGCGGAAACGGTCCGGGTGTCCGACCGTTCCGCACTCCAGAACGCCCTAAGTCGCGCGCGACCCGGCGACATCATCGAGATCGCGCCCGGAACCTACCGCGGCGGGATCGGAGCGCAGGATTTGGCCGGCGAAGCCGGAAAACCCATCGTCATCCACGGAATCGCCGGCGACGAAGGAACCCTTCCCGTTTTCTCCGGCGGAAGCTCGGCATTTCATTTTTCCAACTGCTCTCACTTGGTGCTTCGGAACCTCCGCGTCACGGATTGTTCGGGCAATGGGATCAACGTAGACGACGGCGGTTCCCGCGACACTCCTGCCCACCACATCCTCGTGGAAAACGTCGTCATCCAAAACATCGGCCCCATGGGCAATCACGACGCGCTCAAGCTCTCCGGTGTAACGGATTTCAAGGTGCGCGACTGTAGGATCAGCGGTTGGGGCGGTTCCGGCATCGATATGGTGGGATGCCGGGACGGAGTCGTGGAGGGTTGTCGCTTCGAAGGGAAAGAAGGCTTCAGCCAAAGCAACGCCGTCCAAATCAAAGGCGGCAGCACGAATATTCAGGTCACGCGATGCTTCTTCCTGAATCCAGGTCACCGGGCCATCAATATCGGGGGAAGCACCGGACTTCCCTATTTCCGTCCTGAACCCGGGGATTTCGAAGCCTCCGAAGTCGAGATCGCGGGAAACCGCTTTGCGGGCGGCATGGCGGCGATCGCTTGGGCCACAGCACAGGGCGGGCGCGTCCATCACAATACGTTCTATGGTCAGGAAAAATGGATCCTGCGGATCCTTCAAGAAAACCAGGATCCCCGCTTTCGCCCCTGTGCCGGAGGTGTCTTTGAGAACAATGTCGTCGTCTACGACAACCGTGTAGAGATTCCCGTGAACGTCGGTCCGGGCACAGATGCCGGTTCCTTTACATTCCGCGATAATGTCTGGCGCCATCGCGAGGCGGCGCGCACCCGGGCTCCTCAGCTTCCGGCCGAGGAAACTGGAGGGGTTTACGGCGTCGATCCAGAGCTGGTCTCGCCTGGCGAAGCCGAAATGCAAGTGCGAAGCCGAGACGCGCGCCTGGTTGGAAAGGGAGCGGATGGTTTCGAACCGGCCGGAGGCGACGATTCTGCCCCCGGCCGGTCCGATCCGTAAATCCGCGCGTTCTCTAAGAGTTTCCGGAAAACAAGTGAGCGGAGAGCGAACTTATTCTTCCTGAGACCCTAACGCACAATGACCCGGTAATATCCCTCTGCTCGGTCCAATCGCTCGGGATCGCCGTCGCTCAGCACCGCTGCATCACCATTTCCAGCAACCGGGCCCGGGAGATCGATCCACGCCGCGCGCTCCATGGACTGCGAATACTGCAAGGTGTAGGTCCTCCCTTCGACGGTGGCGATGGTGACCTCCAGCGAGCCGTCCCCGGCAAAACCGACGTCAGAGATAAACCCGGCATCTTCTCCGGGAACCACGGGAGTCTCTCCCAGGGCTTCACCAGGATTCTCGTGCAGAAAGGCGACCTCCTCGCCCGACAGGGTCCGGCCGTAAATCTGAATGTCGTCCAGGACGCCGCTAAAGGGCAGCACTTCAAAGTAAGTGCCGAACAGAAGCGTGGTGGTGAGATTGCCAGGAAACGCTGCAACGCCGCCTGGGCCCGAACTCGCGGCTTCAACGCCGTCGATCCATAGAGATCCCACAGGACCCTCACCCGTCTCCCGGTAGGTCAGCACCACATGATGCGCCAGGCCGGTGTCAAGCAATCCATCAGCGGTCGTCAGTTGGCCCTCGCCTTGCCCGAACCAGGTCAGAACTCCGCCGCCCAGCACGAGCGCGAAGGCAGGGTCGGTCGGGTCGGATCCCAAAGCAAAAAGGCTCTGCGCTTCCGTCACATCCTCCGCTTGCAACCACAGCGAAACACTCAAATCCCGCCAAGTCTCGAAGCTGCTTCCCGCGATGCGAATGGATCCGCCGTCTGCCACTTCCAGGGCCGTGCCGCTGGCAAGAGCTTCCACTCCGAAAGTCGCGCTGCCGGCCCCCGTCCAAATCGCGCCCGTCCGCCCGTTCCCAGAATCGTCAGAGACGTCGGGACTCCCTGCCGCATCATCGAGCCGGTAATGCGCCCAGGGACCCGCAGGATCCACAAGCCCGCCGATCAACCGGACGATCGTGCCGCCCTCCGGCTCGCCCGGATCATTCGTTTGAAGAATGAGGTCCGCCGTATACCGCCCAATCCGCTCACCTGGTTCAAAAGACAGCAAAACCGCCGCGCTCTCGCCCGGAGCCACCACAGCCGGGGTGCTCTCCACGGGAAAGGAGCCCGCGTCGGCTCCGGAGACCGCCGCTGAAGTCACCTCAAGGGCAGCCGCGCCCGCATTGTAGAGCCAAACCGCCATGGGAAACGGATTCGATCCGACCGGCAGTCGCGGCAACTCCAGTTCCGCATCGACCGCCAGCAGCGGACCGTTCACGGGTCCTGGTTCGCCAGCCCGGGTCCGGTAGGCGAGAATCCCTCCCGGTTCGCCGCTATTGATCAGCGTGGCCGTTCCGGAATTCCGCTCATAACTGTAAAACTCGACGCTGGCGTCGCCTCCGCCTTGATACCAGAGGAGGCGGAAACCATACAGCCCCTCACGCCGCACCAACACGTCGGTGAGATTCTGCGGAGCCGAACTGTCGCCGCGTCCGCCATCGTAACGGCTCAACTCCAAGGTCTTCTCTTCAGGGACCCGTCCCGCGGTCAGCAAGAAACCATCGTCGCTATTGACCCCAAAGGTATGCAAGCCAGGAGTCAACCACAGGTGCGAAGTGAACTCCGCGGAAACATTCCCGGGGTTGTCCGATGCCATCAAGCCGGCTTCCGCCAGTCCGGCGTCGCCGCCCACCAAACCGGCCTGCCCCCCGTCAATCAGATTGAAGTTCACCGTCTCAGGCTGTGCCGAACCCGCGAAATCCCCGTTAGTTAGGAGTTGCGCCTCCGCCGCAGCCACCGAATCGGCCCGCGGTGCTGCGCTTTGCACGGATCGCGCCTCAAATCCGCTTTCGCCGGCTTCCTCCGCTGGTGAGGCCCAGGCGGTCGGCAGTTCCAACGCGTCGGACGACACGCCGAACTGGTAAGTTTCAGTCCGGGTTAAAGGAGGATCTTCTCCATAGCTGTAAAGGAGCGTCAGCGTGTGCGTGCTGCCCCATTGGAACGTGTAAGGCTGATACTCAACGATGGTTACGCCGTCTCCCCTTTCCACCCGGACCGGCGCCTCCACTCCGTCTAACAAAACGGACTCGATCAACGCCATCGTATTCGAAGCTCCGTCCTCGATCTCAAACCGGATTGGAGCAAAGCGATCCACCCGCTGGTCCCCGGGAAGCGGACTGGCCTCCCTGACAAAAGGAGGCGCTGCCGGTGAGGACCGGTAGGAATGGAGGGCCTTGGGGTCTTCCGGGTCGTTGATCAGTATGCGCCGCTTGTCGGAGATCGAATACACCTCCAATTGAGCGCCTTGGTTGGTCCGCCTGCTGTGATACCAAAGCAGACGCAATGGATAGTACCCTGCTTCGTCCACCAGCACGTTGAAATAGTGGTCCGCCTCGTAGGAATACCGCCTTTGCCCATCAAATTGATCGACTTGCTGCCCAAGCCGGTCGTGCACCGCCGGGCCCATAACGACCTTGTAGCCGCCGGTGGTGTTGACGCCGAGACGGTGGAAGCCGGGCTCGAGTTCCAAATAAGCCACGATCTCCATCACGACCCCATTTGTGCTTCCTCGCGCTCCGGGCAATCCGGGTATGGGCTGATCGGTCCTTCCCGTAGAGGTCCGGAAATTGCCAACCTCCACCGGAGCGTCCTCATACCAGTTGATCATGCCCGGAGCCGCCATGGGCTCAACCGTCCAGTGCGTCGTCACATCGGTGGCCTCGTTGTAATACAGCCGCCCGTCTTCCGATCGCATCTCGCCGGAAAACTGTTTCTCCGCCAAAACCCCCGTATTGAGGTGCAGACTTTCGACCGCGCTCTGCGCCTCACTGATCTGCGTCAGATACAACTCGAATCCCGTCGCGGCCGTGTCGACTTCCGGCGCCGCATACGAAGGCGGCAAGACGGAATACTTCGGCGCCGAAAAGGGAATCGTGCGGCCATGAATCTGATCCGATCCTACCAATTGATACTCGACGCGCAGGGTGTGATCCGTCTCCGGAGCCAAGGGTGAGGGCAGGAACGCCAGCGCCGAGGTCTGGCCGCCCGCCTTGGTCGCCTCAGTGTCGAGCGGGGATCCGTCAATCAGCAAAACCACCGTGCTCTCGTCTACCTCCCCGCGATCATCATCCACCATCACGGCTGATGCCGAATAAGGATCCGCCACGGCATCCACGATCAGATCAACATTCCCGGTCGAAGGAATCACCAACGGAGCCACCGCCGACTCCACCCAATCCACGGACCAGTCATCCGAAGCCCCTTCTTGAAATGCGGAAAACCCGACCGTTTGCCCAAGCTGCAAGCCCAGGGCCGCCAAGGGCAGCCGCGCCTCCATCGAATCTCCATTGGACTCCCACTCGTAATCCTCAACCAGCGGCGGAGTCCCCTGTTCATTGCGCGGGTCATAGGCGTAAACTCCGTCCGGAGCCCCATTTCGCCAACCGAGCTGAATGACCAACTCGGCCCCGATCGGGTTCTGCACATTGGTTGGATTCCCCTCATACTCCGAATTGCTGAAACCCGTGGCCGGATCGTTGTCGGTATCGAATATCCAGTGATAGTAATAACGGTTGGTCTTGCCCTCGGGCGTTTCTTCCACCGATGGCGTGATGATGCCATGCACGGACATGCGGAGATAGAGCCATTCGCTGTCCACCGTCATTTGGATCAACGCGATATCGCCGCTGGAATCTCCGAGGTCCTCCGGGTCTTCGACCGTCACGATGCCCGTGGAATCTCCTTGCGGAATTGTCAGCGTCCCCGATTCCATCCAATCGACCATCCAGTCATCCGAGGCCCCTTCCTGGTAAGCCGAAAAGGCGATGGTCTGGCCGCTCTGAACGCCCAACACCGCCAGCGGCACCCGCGCCGTCATCGTCGCCCCGTTCGACTCAAAT
>JBGTBW010000102.1:0-4924 GCA_041749135.1 Verrucomicrobiales bacterium | reverse complement strand
CGCCCGCCGCTCCCTCCCCGGGCTGAGGCACGCCCGGGGGACGCGCTTGCGCGGGCTGACCCTGAGCCGTCCTCGCTCCGGACTGGCTCCGCGCCGCACTCCGGGCCTGTTCTTGCTGTTGCAAAATCTCCTGGATGGCCGCCGCCACCGCCTCCACATCAGCACGGATCAGAGCATAAACCCGCTGTTCCACGGCCGCTGAGGGTTTGTCGATAAATTCCTTCAACTCGATCATCCGCCGGATGATCTCGGTATTCTGCGTGATCACCAACAAGTTCGCGTTCGGCACTTCGGACACCATGGCGTAGTTCGCTCCCGCCTGCGCCGCCGGGATGATGCCGTCAAATACGGCCCGCGCGTCCGCCGTCGTAATATAAGTGAGCGGCATCACAAACTGAACGATCTGCTCGCCTCCGGGCAGATCCTCCTCCCGGGTGTAAATGTCCAATCCCAGGTTGGGGACCGACTTCGTCTCGAAACGCACCGCCTTCATCGTCCCCGGCCCGGCGGGCACCAAAGCCACTCCGTTGAGCAACAGGGAGCGCTCCACATAGTCGATCCATTCCGCCCTGGTCATTTTCTTCGACGTCTCGATCGTTACTTCCACCGCCAGAATCTCCTGCGCTTTGATCAACTTCATCCCCGTGACCTCTTCGTAGTCGTTGAGGACGAGCCGGAGTTCCGTACTGGGATACTGCACCTCGAAATTGAGGGCGTCGGCCCCGGGAGGAACCGTCTCCTCCTGAGCCGCGAGCGGAAGCGATGGGAGAAAGACCAGAAGAAGCAGGGTGGACCGGCGCAGAAAAGAGCGAAAAGACATAAGAAAACGTAGTGAACGGGCTGTTGGGCGGCGGACGGAGAAGAATCGGCAGCGGGGAGTCAACCCCATGCAGGCCGGATCAGTTGCTGCGATTCAATCCCGGCGGCATAATCACCCGGCTTCGCGTCGGAGCCGCCGCGTTCCCTTCGCGGCCACGGTTGCCCGCGTTCCCACCCCGGGTCGGGGGCCGGCCCTGCTGAGCAGGATTGGCCCGCGCCTGAGGATTGGCCTGCCGGCCGCGTTGATTGGCTGCTGCGGGCTGAGCCGCTTCCGGCTTGGGAGCCAGCCGTTTCTCGTCATACTTGATCGCCCGTTGCTCCGTATTGCGCTTCACCAACGCTTCCAGCTCCCGCGGATTGGCGTCAAATTTCACACTGACCAACTGCATCCCCTTGTCATTGGGTTGCTCGCCCTCGACCAAGCGGATGTAGCGGTCCCCGGGTTCCGCCTTCCCGTCCGTGTTGGCCAACCAGACCGCGTATTTCCCCTCGATGCGACTGACGCCCGCCAGAGAATACTCCCACGGAGGCGGCTCCTCAGGGGCCTTGGCCTCCTCCTCAAGTACAAAGGGATTGGTCTGCGCCACGGCCTGATAGCGATCCTGCGTGTAACGCGGCGGAAGAAAGCCCTCCTCCTGAGCCGCCGCCGGAAATGCGGCTGCCGCCACAGCAATCCCCGGCAGCGCCAACAGCATGGGAGAAAAACGGAGTTTCATATCTGACTTTGGTTGATTTCACGGAACTTTGCAAAAGAAAGCGCCCGCCGCGTCCGGAATTGCTTCTCAAGATTCCCCTTCCTCGACGGGTTCAGAATCGCCGGGCTCCTCTCCCTCCGGAACGGCTTCCCCGGCTTCGTTCGTCTCTTCGTAAATCTCCTCCACGGCTCCCTCCTCCACGGCTCCTTCCTCCAGGGCTCCTTCCTCCATGGCTCCTTCCTCTAAGGCGCCTTCCTCCTCAGTGCCTTCTTCATCCACCGGCGCTACCGGCGGAGGCGCAATCGGCCGTCGTCCGCCGTCCCGGCCTGCGCCCGGCAAAAGCACTCTCCGGGGCGAGGCTTCCTCGCCGCCTGCCTCTCCCTCCTCGCCGCTCTCGTCTTCAGCTCCAGCTTCCCCTTCCCCCCCAGTGGCTTCCTCCTCCGCTTCCATTTCCTCTTCAGCTTCCGCCGCCGAGGGCGGACCGGTATCCTCCTCTGTTGGCGGCGCATCCTGGAACCGGGCAGGCGGCGGACCGCTCATGGCCAGGGCTGAGGCGGGCCGCGCGTACCACTGCTCGATCCGCGCCTCGCACTTCAACACCGCCGGTTCCTTTCGCTGGACCGGTTGGATCTCGCACTTGGTCACCGCGCGGAAGGCATCCTGATCCTGCAATACCGAGAGCCAGCGCACGATCGCGTCGATGTCCCCACGCGCTTCCACGTCCATAAAAACGGAGTGGTAATATGTCTCGATCTCTTCTCCAACCGATCCGATGTCTGTGAGCTGCAGCCCCTCCCGCTCTGCACTGTTCACCACAAAACGCTCCAGCCGTTCCGCGCCCAGAATGTAATCGGGGGCCGCGGGTTGAGTCGAGTCGAGCCAGTCCCGTTTCGGCAGCGTCTCGGATGCCCGCGCCATCATGGCACGCTCCTCCGTCAACTCCTGCACGAGTCCTTGGTTCTCCAACTTCACGCGCTTGAACTCTCTCACGAGATACTCAAACACGAAAAAGTAGGTGAAGAGCCCGAGAATGACGACGCCGAAGAGCGTCAGCAACCGGCGCTCACTGGCTTTCAGCTGCGGCATACAAGTATTTTCCTTCGATCTCGAATGTGGCGACCTTGGTTTCCGGGTCGACGTTGATGCTCTGCGGCGTCCATTCGTAGGTATTGAGGTTCTCCTCCCCCACCATCATGTTCTGGTAGGTCCGCGCCGCCGTGGAACTCATGGCTTCGCCGCGGATGAAAATCCTTCTGAGATCGATGGTAACGAGGAGAAGTCGAACCCCTTTGACCTTGGCCAGCGGCATCACGCATCTGTGAAGCATCTCGACCGGATAACGGTCCCCGTCGATGGCCGGCTGCAGGCTGTTCCACCGGTTCTGGGTCTGCAAGATCCATTCCGTGTCTAAGCTGGCGATCTCCGTTTTCAGGTTCTCCGTCTTCTTTTTCTCCAGAAACAGCATGAGGACGACCGCCCCGACGGCGAGCAGGTAAAGCCCGGCCCCTAACATCACCAGGCTGCGGATCCGCTTCCTCCGCAGAGCGAGGGCGTCTTCCTCAGCTACGGCTCTCGGAAGCAGCGCCAAAGGCGCTTCCGGCATCAGCGGCTCTGGCCGCGACTCCTGTCCCACCTCGATCCCCAGTTCCGACTCCAGCGTTTTGAGATCCTGCCGGCTGGCTTCGTCGAGGTCCCCCCACACCACCAGCCCGGAGAAATGATCGGCCACCCCCTGTCCCCGCAGTTGCAACATGAGGCAGCGCAGTTCCATTGCAGCGTCCGCATCCAGGCGGCCCGCCGTCAGTCCCTGGCTGTAGATCAGCCGGCCGTTGCGGGTCACCGCCGCGACCCAACGCCCCAGTTCCCGCCACAACACAATATGATTGCGGGGCATGGCGTAGAGTTGCGCCGAGAGATCAAAGATCTCTGCTCCCCCCTTGGGCAAGTCCAGCGGACGGCCGTCCTCCAAGACGGTGGCCAATACCAATGTGCGCTGACCGTCTTCCTCGAGCTTTCGGTAATCCCAGTGCTTGCCTACGGGAGGCTCCGGTTTCAGCCCGAGACTCTCCAAGCGCATGGCCACCAACCCGGGAATGAGATCGGGGTCTTCCGATACCGCCCAAAACGGGGAAACCGTCACCGTCGCCACCGGAAACGCGTAGTCCGTGATGTCGCTCAACTCCGACGCCTTCGCCGCCCGGTCGCCCTCCCGGAAGTGCCAGCGCCCATCGGATCCTTGCTGCCACACCTCCCACTCCTTCTCTCCGGGAAGACAAAGCCGTCTCCGCTCGCGCTGGCGGCGCTCCGGCGTCGCTGTGCTCGATTTCGATTTCTTCATGGTCTCAGATACTCCTCGCGGGACAGGATCACCGGAGTGCTTTCGCGGTTCTGAATGATCATCACAACCGTTTTCTCGTAGTCGGCAACGCGCGCGGTGCTCTCAATCCGCACCGTCCCGTCGTTCACCGTGAAAAAATTGGCCAGCACCGGGTCCCCGGCCGAAAGTGGAATCAGCGCCAACGCCTCCTCGACGCTCCCGAATTGCACATCGTCCTCGGTCAACTCGATCTCGTCCGCCCCCATCCGTTCCCGCACCAGATTCTCGGCGTCCGTAGGATTGATCCCTACGGAAACAAGCAAGTCGTAGTTTGCCTCAGCGAGATCGATGCGTCCGGACCCGTAGAGGGTGAAAAAATCGCGCCAGTCCGGACGCACCTGACTGACCAAATCCATTCCTCGCACCAAGGCCATCTCCTCCACGTCGTAAAAGGGCCGGTTGAAGGGGTATCCAAAAAAGCCCTGCTCCTCATACCAGTCCAACTCGGCGCCCCCCACCGTGACCAAATCATCGCCGTCAGTCCAGTCGATGAGACACGAGATGATCTCGTCGGCCACGTCGCGCTCCAGACCCCAGTTTACAAATAGGGCCTCGAGCAAAAGTCTTCCCTCCTCCCCGCGCTGAAGCACATGATTGATCCCCAACCGGCCCCCTTCACCCCGGATCACCGCGCGAAATCCCTCCGCTGTCGCCGCATTGTACTGCGTCAGCAGAGGGTCATAACGTTCCACCTGAGGATTGGCGGCCAAGGCGATCCCCATTTCACACAACTGGCTGGCCCTGAATTCGTGCTTCTGCGAAGAGATCATTTCGACATCGCTGCTGACCAGTTGCAGCGATGTGAAAATGGCCATGGTCAACACGGCCAACAGCCAAAAGACGACCACGAGAGCCGAGGCGCGCTGCGCCGTTCGCCTTCTCCTGCCGCTTGGAACTGAGATCGTCATTGTCATCTTTCGCTTCGCCCTCTCCACGATCAGCGTGGTGAAACTCCCGGAGGCCGGGCTCCACCGCCCCCAGCTCCGCCGCCCCCAGGCCGGATGCCTCCGCCGGCTCCGCCGCCTCCGCCCGG
>JBGTBW010000101.1:0-13919 GCA_041749135.1 Verrucomicrobiales bacterium | reverse complement strand
ACCTCAGGCGTGAACAGTTTGTACTCACCCAGCCCTGCGCCTTCGGCTGCGCGCGCGTTGCCGTCGCTGCGCTCCGCCCTCCGGGCAGCCCGTGCGGGCTGGCTGTCTCGCTTCGCTCGGCTGCCCGGACGGTGGTCGCCGGCCCCTCGCAACGAAACAGGTATGAGAAATGCGGTTAGGCCAGGCTAATCCCGAGCAAGTCCCGCGCCTCGGCCTGGCCGGCTGCCGGCCGGCCGTATTCACTGGCCGTGACCCGGGCTAAAGCGGTGAGATGTCTCCAACGGAAGGCGGGCCGGGTGGCGTGAAACTCTTCCCACACCGTCTGAAAATACTTTTCGGCGTGGAGCGCTCCATCTTCGCTCACGGCATAACGCAACAGCAGTTCGAACACGGGCGCGGGCGGATGCCCAAGCTCTCCGCAGCGGTGCACGAGAGTTCCGGCGGTGGCTTGGAGGTTCTGGCGCACGGCCTGATCAAGTTCGTGTAACAAGGCCGGCAGCTCCTTGGCCTTTATCCGTTGAAGTTGCCACTCCACGGGCAGGGGAGCCCAGTTTTCGAAATCCCCCCCGCGCTGGGTGCGATCCACTGCAGCCTGCCAAGCCCCGAGGATAAGGCAGGCGTAAAGATTCCTTCCCCGGCTGGCGCGAGCCATGTTGCGCCAGGCGTTGGCGGAATCGCTGGCATGCACCCCGATAGAATCGCCGTGGACGCTGCCAACCGGTTTGCCCGGCGACTCGCCTTCCGGAGGGCGGCCCCGGTCCCGCAGCACCAATTCGTTGGTTGCCAGGGAAATCGCCTCGCCGACGGCCATGGGATCAAACCCGGCGGCCAGAGCTTCCGCCACCGCCCCGGCAGCTTCCTCCGGCGTTCCGCCAAAAATGGTCTGACTCAATTGTTCGACGAACGAGTCGTCCGCGGCGCGGTCGCCCGGTTCCTTGCCGAGCAATCCGTATTCCTCCAAGAGCTGTGCGAGAAGCTTTCCATGTTTCTCCCAGCCTTCCGAGCGATGATTCTCGGCGTTCAGACAGTAGCGAACCGATTGGCGCAGCAAGGTGTGGGCGTGTTCCCTGCCCACCACATCCAAAAGGTCCCAGGCTCGGTAGGGGAGAACGGTGCGATGGACTTCCGTATTCTCTTGGACCGTGTGCAACAGGGCGTCGAAGGCGGCTTGATCGCCTTGCTGAGCCAAAGTGGCGAAGAGGCTTTCCGCCGCCGCCAGATCTTTGCGCCGGACCGCATCCAACAACGCCGCAGCATCCGCCTGACCGCCTTCCAAACAGGGCAGAACCGGGTGCAGCACTTCCGCGGCCCTTCCTCCGAAGCCCTGAATCCTCTCCGTGTTGCGGTAAAGCACTTTGAAAACGGGAAGGGCCTGCTGTCCGTCGGGCATTGAGCCGGACATTTTCAGCGCCGGACTCAAAGCCATAAGGGTGTGGAATCCCACGTAATCCTCCCCGCCAAAAGTTCGCGCGTTGGCCAGAGCCCCTGCCGCGATGAGCGTCTGCAAGGATGCGCCCTCCTTGAGTTTCGCCGCGAGAGCGCCCTGCAATGCGGCCAGAGGCGTCTCTTGCATGAACCGGACCAAAGGTTCCCAGGCCCCAAAATCGAGCGCGTGTGAATCCTCTTTGGTTAAATCACCGGAGTCCAAGCCTAACTCCGAAGCCAGAGCAGGGCCCAGTGTGGCGAGAAGTGTTCCTCCGCCGACCTCGGCCAAGAACCGGCGGCGGTTGGGCAGCAATTTCATAACGACCTCCCGGTCTAGGGGAAAACTTAGCGAAGGATGAGCTTCCTTCGCCTCAGTCCGAGTATAGCACAGATCCCGAACCACGCCAAAAGCGTGACGGAGGGCTCTGGAATCAGCCGGTTCACCACGTCGCCGGAGATGAAGTTCCCTTCGATGGTGATTGCTTCAAAAGTCGCGAACTCGACGCCGGGTCCGGTCATGCTTTGAAAGGTAAAGTCGCCCGTCGTGGTGAGCGGCTCGAAGGCGGATGTGTCCTCGAAGAAATCGACTGTGCCCAAGCCGCCATCATATAACGCGGCAAAGCCCAGTGGGGCTTGCAAGGTCGCTTCGATCAAGGCGTCGCCTAGCGGGCCAAAGATGGTCACGATCGAGAGCGCCTCGACCTCGGTGTTGGTCACGGCATAGGAATACGAGAAAGCGCCTCCACCCAAGGGAACCACGGTTCCCTCAACCATGACCGCGGCCCGTGCGGAAAAAGGGATGGCGGCAAGCAAAGCCAGCCCCAACGAAACAAACCGCTTCCTGCCCATGGTCGAATTCCGGATCGAACTTGTTGCTAGCAGGATTGGGGTGATCCAGTCAAGGAAAACCGCAGCCAAATCTCCTCTCCTTGCCTCCCCGCGGGGACCGTCGGCGCTTCTCCTTACTCCCCGTCTTCCGTTTCCGGGTCCCCGGGGTCGCGTTCCGAATGGGATTTTCCGAGCAGTGCTGCCGCCAGGGGAGCGTGGATCGGATCGAAATGCGGATTCAGATTCAGAGCCTGGTAAAGATGCTTTTTCCCTTCCAGCGGATTCCCCTGAGCAATCTGGATCAATCCCGCATGATAATGCATGCCCGCATCCTGGGTTCCCTGGCTGAGGGCTCGGCGAATCAAGCGCAGTGCATCTTGAAACCGGCCGTTGCGATAGAGACACCAGGCCAGGGTGTCCGCTGCACGCACATTGGGAAACGCGTCGTAATCCCGCTGGGCCATGTCTAGCGCCTCCTCCGCATTCCGGTCGTGATCTGCGTAAAAGCGCGCCAACTGTCCATGCGCCCCGCCCTGCCCATGGACCGGGCTCAACGCGCGCCCTGGATCCTCGCCATGGAAGGCGATGAGGCGCCGGTAGATTTCTTCGGCGGCCTCCCGGCGCCCAGTCACCCAAAGCAGGTCCCCAAGGCCGGCCAGCGCCTCGTGGGTTTCCGCCGTTTCCAGCGCTTTCCGGTAGCACGCTTCGGCTTCCGCGGCACGCCCTTGGGCCAGACGGATGCGGGCCATCGCAATCAGCAATTGCGGGTGTGCCGGATTCTGTTTCAGACCCGATTCTGCTGCTTGTGCCGCCGGCAGCAGCCCTCCGCTCTCGAACAGCATCCCCGCCCATTGGGCGCGGCACCAGGCTGTTTCCTCTCCCGCGGGATCGCCGGCATCGATGGCCTTTTGCATCATCCAGATGGCCCGGCGCGTGTCCCCGGTGAGAAACAGCAAATGGGAGGCGCGGCTGTAGGAGGACAGGCCGGGCCGGAGATCGAGGGCCCGCTGATAGTGCTCGAAGGCCTCGTCGTAGCGCCCCAGCTCGACGGCGGCATCGCCCAAAAGCGCCTCGGCCTGGTCGTTCTCCGCATCCTTCTCGAGGGCCATCCGGGCCCACCGGATTCCTTCATCGAAGACGTGGGCCGTATTGGCTGCCCAGGCCAGGCCCACTAGGGCATCGGCGGAATCCGGATCCAGCTCAGCAGCCTTCTCGAAAGCCTCCCTGGCCTCACTCACTGATCGCAGGTCCAGCGTATTCCGGTAATGCAGCATGCGCTCCTCTCCGAGACGGCTCCAGCCCGCCGCATCCACCGGTGCAAGTTCGGGCTGATCCGTTTTATCATCCGGACCTACACGGGCAACCGGAGCCGCCGGCTTTGCCTCCCCGGGCTCCTTCACATCTTCCGCTAGGGCGCCCTCGAACAGGGCGGCGGCGCAGAGCAACCCAGCCGGAATCCATTCAACAACCCGGCGACTCATGAGACGGATGCGGTCTCGAAACGGAGGCCGCGAAATCAAAAGCCTGGGGCGGACCGCTGCGTCGCCGTGGGACCGGCGTGCGGCGTGCCCAGGTAAGGAAAGACCTGATTGTAGAGTTGATCGTTCGCGGCGACATTGTCGCCCATCACCGTGAAAGAAACCGGGCCAGTCAATGCCGTAAGGGCGATGTCGACCACGTCGTCGCCGATCCGCCGGCCGTTAGGCCATCCAGAGGGAAGCGAGCCGGCCGTGACATCTCCGCCGATGAAACTCAGACGGCTGAAACCGGCCTGGCCCGGAAGCTTGACGGGTTCGGAAGTGACCACTCTCAGTACGTCCGGAATGTAGATCTCCGCGATATCGGTTCGTCCCGAGTCCTGTAAAGTTGTGCCGAAAACGAAGTTGATCAGCGTCGCTAGCTCGGGTTCTAAGGCATAACTCTTGAACAAAGTGGCATCCGTCGCCGGAGAAGTCCGGTTGTATCGATCCTTGGCTCCGAGCGGGACCAGCGCCTCGTTGAAGAGCGGGTTTCCCATCCGGTTCACTTGAACCCACGCTCCGAAGTGCACGGCATCCCCGGTGCTCGGCCGGATGGTCAACCGCCGGCGGCTGACCGAGGCGTACACGCCGGCGATGACGTCGCCGGAGGTTCCTACGTCCGGAAAGGCGGGATGGTTCTCGAGATCTTCGATTGGAATCTGCAACCCATAGGTCAGGACATTGAACCCTTTGAAGCCATCGACACCGCCGCCGTCCTGCCCGAATCCGTCGCCCGTGTTGCCGTTGTTGTCGCGGATCCGGTCGTCGAGCAGGTCGAAGATTGCGGGTGTGTCCGCGTAAAACCCGTCTTCCCGCGGACCGCAAAAAACGGCCTCTCCCGTGCTCAGATCGCTAAGGGCCTGCTGCGTGTAACTGTCGAGTCCCGCAAAGGCCGATGCGCCGCTTATGGCCTTGCCGGTGAGGGAGTCGTTGTAAAAAGGCGTGGTCCGGACGCCGACGTTCGGGGGCGGAATGGGCAGACCCGAGCCCACGGCCGAACCGTTTCTCCGCACGCTATACACTTGGGTGTAGTTTTGCGCCCCGTCCCCGATGGAAATGATCGGACCAGCGGAGGTCCCGAGTCCGTAGGACAGGATCGTGTCGGGATTCTTCAAGCGCGTGCCGCCCAAGGGATTGACGTCGGAAAAGGTGAAATCGTAGCGCAGGACCGTGGCGCCCGTGCCGGGGTGGGCGATGTGAATGCTGTAGAGGGCGTCGTCGGCAAACCGCTCATAGATAACCCCGTCGCCCGGATCCGAAAACGGACGGACCGACACCAGTACATTAAGCACCTCCTCGCCGGGATTGTCGTAGCGTGTGCCTACGAAGGCGTAGACATCGGTGATGTTGGCCTGGGGATCCTGTTTGATCAGGGGGGCATCGCTGTGACTGGCGCCCTCCACCCTAGAAGAAGGCACAACCGTGAGAAGGATCCCCAGAGCGACGCCGGCGCTGGATGCCCGAAGATGGGAATAGGGCGGAAACTCGGAGGGAGCGAGGATTTTCATGGCATTACAGGGTGGCGATGCCGTCCGTCTGCGAAACGCCGCAACCGCGAACCTGCCCGTGGGTTTGATCCGGTCGAAAATCGGCAACTGCGTTCCGAGAACTCAGGCTCGGACAGCAAACAGCTTCAAATACCAAAACGCCGGGTCAGAAGTCAAGCTCTTCGGAAAAGCACTTCGGAATAAATCCCAACGGAACAAAAGACGCGGCGTTTCCAGGGCAAAACCGGCGCCGCGAAGCACCGTCGAACGCCTAACTTCATAACTCCTGATCTATCGAGGAAGATAATGAATACAGGGGAATAAGAGTGAGCCAAAGCGAGACCGCCTCTCGGCAGATGACGCCCTACTTGTGGGGCGGACACTCCTGTCCGCCGATGGAACCTCAAGAGTTCGCGGGCAGGAGTGCCCGCGCCACATACCCTTCCAGCCCATCCAAATTCCTCGAGATCAGGAGTTCTGAGCCTTTGAAAAGCGAATTCCTGCAGTTGGAAGCACCGGCATCCAGCCGCGAATTCCTGGATATGGCATCCGAGCTGCCGGTATGGATGCCGGCGCTCCCAATTCATCGCTTAATCCGATGCCCGGGCCAGGTTTATCAATGAACGCTCGTCCCGGCGCGCGGCTAAGATTCGCCCATGAGAATGAATCGGACATTTCGCCACTGGACTCGAAACCGGGTTTGGGCTGGTCTGCTCGTTCTCCCTGCCCAAGTCTGCGCCGAGTTTTGGATGGTGTGTTCTTTCAGTCGTGATTGTGCCCGAAGCGTGGCGCATGCAGAACTGACCGCCGGGTTTCCCGTGCCGGACAACTTCTTTGTGTCGCGATACCCGCAGACCCTGCCGGATCACGGACCATGATGAACGAGCGTTCGGAACTGGATCGGCTAAAGGAGCGCCAGGCGCGGCTGGAACAGGAACTCAGCCTGCTGGCCAGCGATCTGACGCAGCTTGAAGCACGCATCAATGTGCCGCCTTTAGCCGATGCTCGTGCTCCGGTCACTCCTCGAATCGAGTCAAGCCCCGCTCCGGCCCCGATGCAACCGAGACGCGCTGTACCTCCGCCCATTCCTATTCCACCGATCATTCAACCAGCGGTTATCCCCGCTCCAGTCCACGCGAAAGCCGTTGAACCAATTTCCACGCCGGTCGAGCCGAAGCCCGAGGCGACTCCATCGGCTGAGTTCGTGCCCGGCTTTATGAGGGCGGAGACAACTCAAGTCGACCCAGAACCGGCTCTTGCGCCGGAAGCACAGAGAACGAGGAAAACAACGTCTCCCACAGCACCCGCGCCGCAAGCCACCGCAATGGCAGAGCCACTATCCTCCTTCGAGATGCGTGTGGGCGCCTACTGGCTGGTGCGCATTGGCATCGTGATGTTGCTGACGGGCCTGGTGTTCTTCGGAAATTATGCCTATCAGAATTTCATCGTCAAGTTCGGGCCAGTCGGGAAAGTTGTGTTGCTCTATCTCGCCAGCGGCGCTTTGCTCGGGGCGGGTGCGTGGTGGCAACGCAAGCACGTCAAGGAATCGCTGCGGGATTATGCTCAGGTGCTCTTCGCGGGAGGCTTGGCGGCGATTTACTTCACAACCTACGCTGCGCATCACTTCGAAAACCTCCGGGTTATTGGCAGCCCGTTGGTGGACGGCGTGCTGTTGTTCGGATGGGCAGGTTTCATGGCATGGATCGCCGACCGGAAAAAGTCCGAAGTCCTCGCGCTCTTTGCCGTAGGGCTGGCCTACTACACGTCCGTCATCACGCGCGTTGGCTCATTCACGCTCTACTCGAATCTGATTCTTGCCGTTGCCGCCCTGTTCTTCCTCGTGCGCAATCGCTGGGCCGGACTCTCGTGGGCGAGTCTGGTGGCGACCTATGCGTCGTATGCCTACTGGCGGTTCTTCCATGGCGGCGAAGATTGGACCGGACCCGGCCTGGGATTCGCCGCATCGTTCCTCTGGAGTTACTGGCTCGTCTTCACCGTTGCCGTTTTTCTATCGAAGCACGAAAACATCGCGGGCGAACGGCGTGCGGCCTTCCTCACCTTCAACAATGGCGCGATGTTCACGCTCTATCTGCTGACGATGCTTCAAGTGGACACGGTCAAGTTCTGGCAATTCTCGATCGGCAACGGAATCGTGTTGCTCGTGCTGGCGGAACTATCGCGGAGATTTCTCGCCGCCGAACCGCTGACCAAAAACATCTATCTCACGCAAGGCCTCTTGCTCCTCACGGTCGGCATTGTCTCCAAGTATCTCGACACACCGCGCACGCTGGCGCTGGTGCTCGCGGCCGAAAGCGTGATTCTGTTCATCCTCGGCACGCTGCGAAAGAATACTTTTCTGCAAACGGGCGCTTACATTTCGGGTGCGATGGCGGTGGGGTGGGGCATTGACGGAGTGGAACGTAACGACACGCGCGGGCTTTGGCTCGGGATAATGATCGGCGCGTTTATGGTGTTAAACGCGTTCTGGTCACACTGGCGGATGGCGTGGGCCTACCGCAGGGAATTGCGGCCTGTGCCGGCCTACTTCACCGCGCTCGCGCTCATCATGTGGTTCTTCACGACCTGGCAAAACACGACCCACGCCAACATCGGGCTGGCGCTTGGCATCGTGGCTATCGCGCTGACACTTTCAATCCACGTCTTGCGCGTGCCGGAAATTCCTTTGCTTGGCATGAGCTACATTCTTCTCGCACAAGCCGCGTGGGCTTTCAATGTGCCAAACAACACCGCGCTGCAACTGGCCTTTGCTCTGGCCGCGAATGGCGCCGCGTTGCTGTTTGTCGGGTTGCAGCGCAAGAACGTCGCCTTGAGCGGAGGCGCCTATGTCGCCGCGGCGCTCGCCGTGATGTGGGGAATTGCCGGCTTGGAAAGAGATGATCACACCGGACTATTGGCAGGAGCAGCCCTTGGTGCGGTTATGGCCGCCAAGGCAATCTGGATGCATCGGGGCGCAGCCGAATCCGACGCACGATTGCTGCGACCGGCGCCAGCATATTTCACGGCTTTGGCTCTGGTGATCTGGGTCGCGACAACCTGGCTTAGCACGACCACAGCCAACTTCCCGCTCGCCCTTGCGATCGAAGCAGTGGTGTTGACCGCGGCGGTCTATGTGCTGCGCGTGCGCGAGTTTACGCTGTTGGGACAAGGTTTGCTGATGCTGGCGCACTTCGCGTGGCTGGTGAAGTTCATGCACGGCAGGCCCACGCCGCCGTGGTGGAATCCCCTGCTAATGATCGTCGTGACGCTTGGGCTGAGCCGTTGGTGGCAAAGGCAAAAAGTCGTCGTCGGAGATGCGTGGCTCAGCACCTTCTTTCAAAGCGCCTACGCGCTGGCCCTTGTCGCGCTCGCGTGTGTTTGGTTAGCACCCCAGAACTCCCCGCCCGGTTGGCTCATGCTGACCAGTTTGCTGGCGGTGGCCGCGACTGCGTATGGCGTGTTCACGCGCAACTGGCCGCTGGCAATTTGCGGACAAATATTCCTGGTCGTGAGCGCAGGTCAGTTCGCATCACAACTCTTCGGCGCAAAACCCGAAGGGCATTTCACGCTTGCGCCGATTGCCGCGCTGGGGCTGCTCTCGTTTGCCACTTGGTTCTGGTTCGCGCGCAAGGCGGACAGCAAACCGGAGGTGCGCGATCCGTTGCTGCAACTTGCGATGCTTTATCGCTGGGTCGCGCTGCTGATGTCCATCTGGTGGGTGTGCGAATACATCTCCGATCGTGAGCGAATGTGGGTCTTTCTGTTGATCGGCCTGGCCGTTTTTCTCGTTGCCGGCTGGCGACGAAGCCGCGAGGCCATTGTTTTCGGCGCAGCGTTTACCGCGTGCGGACTGGTTGAGCTATGGCTGCCATCTCAACGCGATCTGCTCGTTTATGCGCCCAATCTGTTGGCCCTGCTCGCGTTTCTCACCCAGCAACAGATCGCCCGTCGCAAACCTGAATGCTATTCGCTCGATGAAATCCTTCACAGCGCTGTGATTGTGATGGGCTGCTTGAGCGTGTGGCGATTTGTTTCCTGCTGGGTGCTGGAGAGCGCGCACAAGGATTATCTTACAGCCACCTGGTCGGCACTGGCGCTGGTGATGTTTGGATTTGGCATCGGCCTGCGTGAGCGGATGTATCGTTGGGTGGGTCTGGCCGTCCTCGCAACGGCGCTAGGACGCGTGGTCGTCTTCGACGTGTGGAAGCTGGAAACAATTCACCGCGTGCTGAGCTTCATGGCGCTGGGCAGCGTGCTGCTCGTGCTTGGATTCTTCTACAACAGATACCAGGAAAGAATCCGGCAGTGGCTGTGAGGCTCAACCCCCTCCAACCCGCCCCTCTGACCAGGCGGGACCGGAAACGATGCCGCCATCCCTGCCACCCTCGTCATGCCGGACATGCCGGACGAGCGCCATCGTCCCTCCGGCCCTTAGGCAGCTCTCAAAAGGCCACCGCTGATTGACAATGCGCAGAAAGGCGCGCCACGATCCGGCAAAATGCAGGATTTGGCCGCCGGTGGGTTGCGAATTGCATGAAGAACCTCAGTTATGACGATTGAGCCCCGCGGACGTGTTGCTGCAAAACTTTGCCTGGGAGCCGTTTAGGACTCTGATTCATCCCCTGGCATGAATGTTGCCTTAGCAATGAACAACGACGCCGCCGCTCTTTTGGGTACGCGGAACTTCCTCACAACCACCCGGGCAAAAAGCCACCTGAAAGGGATTCACTAATGCAAAATATATCCCATGGCTCTCGTCTTTGAACGCATCCCAACGGAAGGCATTGCCGAGATTTCCTATCTTGTCGGCGATGACAACGATGGCGTGGCGGCCGTCTTCGACCCGACGCCCGACGTGGACAAATACGTCGAGCTGGCGCGCGAAAAGAAGGTGTCGATCACACACATTTTCGAGACGCATATCCATGCCGACTTGGTGAGCGGGGCGCGGGAACTGTGTGCGCGTTTGCAGTCGGCAAAGGTTTTTGCCAGCCATGAAGGCGGCGCACGTTACGGCTTCGATCACGAGGAGCTGAAGGAAGGCGACAAGTTCACCTTTGGCAAAACGATCATCACGGTGAAGCACACGCCGGGACACACGCCGGAGCATGTGAGCTACACGCTCGCAGAGAAAGATCACCCGGAGACCCCGTGGGGCGTGCTGACCGGCGACTCGCTCTTTGTGAACTCGGCGGGCCGGCCCGACTTGCTGGGCTCCAGCGAGACCGAGGAACTCACCAAAAAACTCTTTGATACCCTGCGCGGGTTTTATCTCGCGCTGCCGGATAGCGTCATGATTTATCCCGCCCACGGCCACGGATCACCGTGCGGGGCGGACATTAGCGACCGGCTGGAAAGCACGGTGGGCTATGAGCGGCGGTTCAATCCTTACCTGCAAATTACCGACTTCGAGAAGTTCAAGGAGCACACGCTGATCAACGCGCCGCCGGTGCCGAAGTATTACCCACTGATGAAGAAGGTGAACGCGAAGGGGCCGGACGTGCTGGGCAATCTCCCGCGCGTTCCAGGACTGCCCGCCAAGACGTTCAACCAGGCTATCGAAGAGAAAGGCGGAGTGCTCGTAGATACGCGGCTTATGCTCGCGTTCGGCGGCGGTCACATCAAAGGCGCTTTGAGTATCGGCGCGACGCCCATGCTTTCGATCTGGGCTGGCTGGCTGCTCGACCCCGAAGAGCCGATCCTGCTTGTGCTCGATAGCGACAGCAAAGTGGATGAAGTCGTGAAGCTCTTCATCCGCACAGGTTACACGAAGTTTGCCGGCTATCTCGTCGGGGGGATGACGGCTTGGGACAACGCAGGGTTCCCGCTGGAGGAAGCCGGCCAGATGACTGTGCATGAAATCAAGGAGCGCGGCTCGGACTTGCAGGTGGTGGACGTGCGCGCCCCCGGTGAATGGGAGAATGGCCACGTGCCCGGCGCCGTGCCTATGTTCCTGCCGGAACTGCGCGAGAAAGCTGCTCGATTGAAGAAGACCAAGCCGGTCGCGGTCTATTGCGATAGCGGTTATCGGGCGAGCATCGGCACGAGCATCCTCAAGCAGGAAGGCTTCCGCTGTGTCTGCAACGTGCCGGGAAGCTGGCAGGCTTGGAAGAAGGCGAAGTTCCCGATCGAAGGCGGACGCGAAGGTGCATGAAGTGGTTGCTGCCATCGCTGTTGCTTCTGCCGCCGACGCTCGCGGGCGCCGCGGATTTCGGCGTGAATGCCACGGACTACGACGGCGCGGCTTGGTCGCCTTATATCGTTGGCGCAGGTATCGGCCTGCTTTCGTGGCTGACTTTCTACTTCGCGGATAAAGCCATCGGAGCTTCCTCCTTCTACGCCACGCTCGCGGGCTTTCTCGGCAAGCTGGTCGCGCGGAAACACACAGAGTCGCTGAAGTATTTCCAAACCAATCCGCCGAGGGTGGATTGGGGCTTCGTCTTTGTCACTTGCGCTATCCTCGGCGGATTCATCGCCGCGTGGACGGGCGGCGAAATCCGCAACGAATGGCTGCACCCGATGTGGGTGGATCGTTTCGGCGACAGCATCGCGTTGCGTGGAATCATCGGCTTCGCCGGTGGCGTGCTGATGGCCTTTGGCGCGCGGCTTGCGGGCGGCTGCACGAGCGGCCACGGCATCAGCGGCACGCTCCAGCTCAACGCCGGCTCCTGGCTCACCGTGATCTGCATGTTCATCAGCGGAATCGCCGCCGCCATGCTGCTCTACACCGTCCTATGATCGATCCTGGCAAAGCAGTGAAGGAGCCCAGCGAGCCACCGAAAGGCGCAGTGAGTGGTGCGAAGCTGGTCAGCGCGATCCTCTTCGGCCTCGGGTTCGGCTTCCTCCTGCAGAAAGGCGGCGTCGGCAAATACAACGTCCTGCTCGGCCAGTTGCTGCTGCAAGATTTCACCGTCGCGAAGATTATGATGACGGCCATCGTCGTCGGCATGATCGGCGTCTTCACGCTGCACCATTTCGGCAAAGCCAACCTTCATCTTCAGCCGACGAAGATTGGCCCGCAGACGATCGGCGGACTCCTCTTCGGCGCGGGGTTCGCGCTGATCGCTTACTGTCCCGGCACCGGAGCCGCCGCGCTCGGGCAAGGTAGCTGGGATGTGCTCTTCGGCATCGCGGGACTCATCGCTGGCTCTTACCTCTACGCCGAGCTTTCCGGATGGCTCAAGCAGACGGTCGAGAAGTGGGGCGACAAAGGCAAAGTCCTGTTGCCCGATCTTCTCCACATTCCGCGCGGCGCGTTCGTCCCCGGCTTCGCGCTGCTCCTACTCGCCGCACTTTTCGTCATGGATCGCTTCGCGGCCCGCTAGTTTTTCTTTATGAGCGCCCAGCACCGCAACTATCTGACGGGCCTCCTCCGCCTCGTGGCGGTAAGCGGCGTACTCGGCGCTTACTTCCTTGGGTGGTGACTATTCAACTTCGTCGAAGACATCATCGACCATCACATCCTCAACATTCACCGCGTCGTCGAAAGCCACGGCCAGTCGATGTTCGACTGCTTGTTCCTCGCCTCGGGCCTCATCTTCATCATCGGCGGATGGAGGTTGATCCGCTCCGCGCGCTCCCACGGCGCGCAGCCCCGCGGCGCATAAACGCGGTAGCGCACATGACCCCGAATCCCGATATACGCGCAGGAGCGGCTACACCGGCAGCTACCGGCTCCGGCAGCGAGGCGGCGCGTCCGGCTCTTCTCTCCTCGGGTGGGATGATCGTGCGCGAGAAGAAGCCGGTGAACCTCGAGATGCCGTTTGGGTCGCTTGATGCCTTCATTACGCCCGTCGAGCGATTCTATGTGCGATGCCATCATCCGATTCCCGAGATCGACACTGAAACTTGGCGGCTAAAGATCGAAGGCGAGGTCGAGAACGCGCTGGAGCTGAGTTACGCCGGCTTAGCCAGAATGGAGACGCGCACGATCACCGTGGCGATGGAATGTGCGGGCAACGGGCGGGCCTTCCTAGAGCCGCAGCGCGACGGCGCGCAGTGGGAAGGCGGGGCGGTGGGAAATGCCGAGTGGACCGGAGTGCGGCTCGCTGTGGTGCTCGGCCGCGCGGGGCTGACGAGGGCGGCATGCGAGATCAGTCTGGAAGGCGCCGACGAGGGCAAAATCAAGGAGCCGCCGCGGCCCGCGGGGAAGATCCACTATTCGCGCAGCCTGCCTGTCGCAAAGGCGATGGATGACGTGCTGCTCGCCTACGCGATGAATGGCGAACCGCTCACCGCGGCGCATGGCTTCCCGCTGCGCGCGGTGGTGCCGGGCTGGTATGGCATGGCGGCGGTGAAGTGGCTCACGCAGATCGTGGCCGCGAGCCAGCCTTACAACGGCTACTTTCAATCGATCGACTACGCCTACTGGGAACGCGGATCGAGCGCGCCGTCGCTCGTGCCCATCACCACCGGCCGCGTGAAATCGCAGATCGCTCGGCCGGAGTTTGCGGAGACGGTGCGCGCGGGCCGCCCGTATCGCGTGCACGGCGCGGCGTGGACCAGCGATGCGGAGATCGTGCGTGTGGAAGTCACGACCGACGAAGGCGCGAGCTGGCACGAGGCGCGGCTGCTCGGTGATTCGCTGCACAATGCGTGGCGACTTTGGGAATACGAATGGTCCGTCCCCGCGACGCCCGGCAAGACCGTGGTGATGTCGCGC
>JBGTBW010000100.1:0-119944 GCA_041749135.1 Verrucomicrobiales bacterium | reverse complement strand
GCGAGACCGCCTCTCGGCAGAGGACGCCCTACTTGTGGGGCGGACACTCCTGTCCGCCGATGGAACCTGAAGAGTTCGCGGGCAGGAGTGCCCGCGCCACATACCCTTCCAGCTCATCCAAATTCCTCGAGATCAGGAGTTCTGAGGGCTGTACTCACTCAGCCCTGCGCCTTCGGGTGCGCGCGCCTGGTCCGCACGGGGCCTGCGGGCCCCTCGCGACGAAACAGTATGAGAAATCCGGGCTAGGTCCGGGCTTGCCAGGCCTGGATTCCTTTGTCAAAAGAGGCGGCAGTGAGTTCCCAACCGGATCGTCAGCGGACCTTGGCCAGGCCGTCTAGCCTCACCGGCACCTCCCTCCACACTGGGGAGCAGGTCACGTTGACTCTTAAGCCGGCGTCCCCGGGCCACGGGCTGAAGTTCCGGCGCATGGATCTGGAGGATCAACCCTTCATCGAGGCCCACGTCAGCAAGGTCCAGATGGTCGAGCGAGCCACGACTCTGGCCGAAGGCAGCGTGAAGGTGCACACCGTGGAACACGTCCTCTCCGCGCTGCGTGGGATGGGGGTGGACAACGCCGTCATTGAAATGGACGCCAACGAGCCGCCCATCGGCGACGGGTCCGCCGCTCCTTATGTGGAGTGCATCAAACAGGCGGGGACGGCCGAGCAGGACTTGCCCCGGCCGGTTTATGAGGTCCGGGAGACCCTACACTACGAGACTCCCCAGGGGGCCATGCTGGTGGTGTTGCCCGACCGGAAGTTTCGCATCTCCTGTACTCAGATGGGGCCCGAGGGATCGCTGACCCAATTCGCCAGTTTCGAAATCACTCCGGAGATCTACGAGCGCGAGATCGCGGCGGCCCGCACCTTTGTGCATTACGAGGATGTCAAACCTTTGCTCGACAAGGGGCTCATCCGGGGCGGCAGCATTGAGAACGCCATCGTGATCCGCGGCGACACGACGCTCAGCAAGGAGCCGTTGCGTTTTCCTAACGAGTTCGCCCGTCACAAAATTCTCGACATCATCGGAGATCTCGCGCTCTGCGGCCGGCCCTTCACGGGCCATGTTGTTGCGGTTCGCCCCGGCCACGGGGTCAACACCGAGATGGCTCGGATCTTGGCCCAGCACTTCGGACGCATGATTTCGCTGGTCACGCCTGTGCGAATCCCCACCGGGAAGGGGGTGCTCAATATCGATGAGGTCATGCAAGTGCTGCCGCATCGTTACCCGTTCCTTATGGTCGACCGGGTGGTCGACTTCGAAGGGGAGAACAAATGCACCGGGGTCAAGTCGGTGACGATCAACGAACCCTATTTTCAAGGGCATTTTCCCGGACATCCGGTCATGCCCGGCGTGTTGCAGTTGGAGGCCATGGCCCAGGTCGCCAGCATTCTCATACTCCGCCGGAGCGAGTATCAGGGAAAGGTCGGGTATTTCATGAGCGCCGACAACGTCAAGTTTCGCAAGCCGGTGCTTCCCGGCGACACGCTTTTTATCGAAGCGGAAGTCGTGAAAATCCGCAGGAACATTGGCAGCGCGATCTGCCGATGCATGGTCGTGGGTGAAACCGTATCGGAGGCCGAGCTGAAATTCAGCCTCTTTAATGGCTGAAACGGTTTCGCCGGATCCACTTCTCTTTTTCGCTACGCTCCGGATGGCTTCCACTGAGATTCACCTGAGCGCGGCCGTGCATCCCAAGGCGGAATTGGGAGCCGGGGTGCAGGTGGGACCTTTTTGCGTGGTGGAAGCGAGCGCTCGGCTGGGCGACGAGTGTATCCTTGTCAGTCACGTCCATATCGGTCCGGAAACGCTGGCCGGACCGGGCAACACCTTTTATCCCTTTGCATCGATCGGGCTGCGGACGCAGGATCTTAAGTACGCGGGCGAACCGACCCGGCTCGAGATCGGCTCCGGCAATGTTTTTCGGGAGAACGTCACCGTCAACCGGTCCACCGCAGCCGGCGGGGCAACCGTGGTCGGAAACTTCGGGAATTTTCTGGCCTATTCCCACATCGCCCACGACTGCTGTATTGGCGATCATGTGATCTTCTCGAACAACGGCACGGCAGCCGGCCACGTTTTGGTGGAGGATTACGCCGTGATCGGCGGGCTCACCGCCGTGCACCAGTTCTGCCGGATCGGACGCCATGCCATGACCGGCGGCTGCAGTAAGATCGTGCAGGATGTTCCTCCCTATTTTCTGGCCGACGGCAATCCCGCGCGAATCCGCGGCCTCAATCAGGTGGGATTGGAACGTCGGGGGTTCTCTCCGGCCGCGGTCCAGAATCTCAAGAAGGCTTACCGGATCCTGTGCCGGTCCGGCTTGCAGCGGCGCCAGGCTATCGAACGCATCAAAGGAGAATGTTTGAGGGACGAGCACCTCGACCATCTATTGGGCTTTGTGGAAAGCAGCGAACGGGGGATTGGACGTTGAAGGATGAGGGGTAGCTCGAAGCGGGACCGGAGTCGCGACTGCGGGCAAGCGGATCCGTTTTTGAGAAATGCGGGCTAGGGTTTCACGTGGATTGCGTCAGCGTTGACGATGAAGGTTTCCGCTGAGGATCCTTCGCCGACGACGCCTGAGACCACGATGCTGCTGAGTTTTTCAAGCCCGTGGAGACCTTCGAGCGAATGTTGGATCACCTCGCCGCTCGGACCGAGCACCTGCACTGTGGCGATGTGGTTTCGAATGAGAGTCTTGTCTTCGCAGCAGCAATCCCAAGGCTCCTTGCACGGATCGGTTCCGGATTCGTCGCAAGAGTCCAGGACGTCGTCGTCGCCGATGACCACGGCGGCGCGTCCAGCGACGAAGGGTTCCCGAAGTCCCATAACTTTCCCGAAGAGGGCGATGGGCTCGCCCGGCCGGGGATTCCGTCTGGCCTCAGCGATGGATACGGCTCCGGCCGGCGCAGTGGAGCTGAAGACAGCTTCGAGGGAAGCGGGAGCTGTGGCCGCCGATGGGCCAGGCTTGGTGGCCTCGGGAGCGCAGCCCGAGAGACTGATGAAGAGAAGTGCGGCGGCGAAGCCGGCGGTTGCCAGGGTTGGTTGATGTGTAAACATAGCAGTTTTCGGTTTGAGTTAGGTGGATGGAGGAGTGGGAATGAGAGAGGCGATGGAAGAACGCGCTGTCGTCAGGAGCGGAGGGCTTCCGGAAGTGGGGGACGGAGGCAGCGCCAGGCGGCCGGCAATGCGCCGAGAAGGCCGAGGGTGGAACCTGTAAGCAGTCCTGTCAGGGCGACCCCGGGCGAGACTTCAAGAATAAAACTGCCGATGGAGAACGTGGCCGTCCGTCCGTCGAGAAAAGCGATGGCGAAAGCGCTGGCGAGGAGGGTTCCCGACAGGCACGCGACGAGGGACTCTTGGACGAGCGAGAAGGCGAGGGCGGCCCGGCTAAAGCCGATAGCCTGGAGGGTAGCCATTTCCCGGATGCGGGATGCGAATGCGGCATAGAGAGTGTTGAGACCGCCGAGAATGGCTCCGGACGCAACGAGGGCGGCGGTGATCCAGGTCATGGTGCGCAACGGGGCGTAGAACTCGGCGAGCCGGCCGTAGTAGTCGCTCTCGCGCACGGCGCTCAGTTCCAGGTCGAGCCGTTGTTTGGTGAAAAGATCGATGTCTTGAAAGGCGGCGTCGCCGAGGCGGAGGACCACACAGCTCAGCGTGTCTCGCTTAGCGAAGGTCCGGAGGTCATCGAGGTCTGCCCAGATCTCCGACTCCATGACCGTGCCGGGAGCTGCGAAAACGGCGGAGACCGAGACGGCAACACCGTCAATGCGGAGCCGTGCTCCAGGCTGCAGTAGGTCCTTGGGCAGGTTGAGGCGGCGCCAGGCCAGACGGCCGGCGAGAATTTCGCCCGATTCCGGAAGGGCTCCGGCGAGGATCCGGACGCCCGGATAGGTGAGGAAGGCCTTGGGGGTAACGCCGCGCACGCGGGCTTGGCGGCGGGGAAAGCCGTCCACTTCGAGGAACGTCATGAAATGGATCTCGGGAGACACGGCGCGTTGATTCAGCGGGGCGGAGATGCCGCGCAGGCTGGTTTCTGCGATTCCGGCGGCGGATGGGAGGATCTCACTGCGTTCGACGTTTTCCTCGCTTCCGGCTCCGAGAAGCAACACGTTGCGTGGAGAGCCGGTGGCTCCGAGAACACGGCGCATGCCGCTGGTGAGGGAGCAGGCGGTCATCATCAGGAGAACCACGAGGGCGCTGCCGCCTACGGTTTGGAGGAGACGGACTGGATCGCGAAAGAGATTGCGTAAGGCGTAGGAGAAGGGGAGCATGATCAGCGCCGGAGGTTTTCGACGATGGGACTGCGGAGGGCGCGCCAGGCGGGCCAGAGGCTGGCCAGGAGAGAAAGCGCGAGAGCTGCGGCGAGGCCGGTTAGGAGGACGGCGGGGTCGGCGCGGATGGCGAGGCTTTGGCCTTCGTTGGAGAAGGTGAAGCTTTTCAGGTTGAGGAGGAGGATGGCGAGACCGACTCCGGCGATGCCGCCGAGGGCTCCGAGCAGGGCCCCTTCTGAGAGGACGAGGAATCCAATTGCTTTGTCAGGGTATCCGAGAGTGCGGAGCAGGGCGTGTTCGCGCACTCGGCTGCGGACGATGAGCAGAAGAGCGTTGCCGACGAGCCCGGCGACGGCGAGCACGGCTCCCAGCCCTAGCCAACGGCTGAAGGCGACGATCTCGATGAGTTCCCCGGCGGTTTCTGCAAAGAAGGCCTTTTCCGGACGCGTTGCGGTGGGTTCGGAAGCGCTGCGGAACTCCTCATCGATGCGGTCCGCCACGGGCTCGACCAGGGCTGCGGACTCTACCCGGACGTTGAACTGCGTAACGACGCCGAGACCGGTCCGGGAAGCTTGCTGCAGAAAAGGCAGCTTTACATAGGCGACGCTGGCGTCCTGGGGAAACGGCGACTGAATGACGCCGCAGACCTGGACGGTGATGCCGGCGGCATCGAAGCGGTCTCCCGGCTCAAGGCCGCGGCGAGCGGCGAACTGAGACCCTAGCAAGGCCCCGTCGTCGATGCGTTCCCACTCTTCGAGAGAGCCTTTCACGATTTTGATCTCTGGTCCGTAGCGGAAAAGGTCGCCGGGAGGCACACCGCGGAAAGTCACCACGTCGAGGCTGGCTCCGCAATTGTTGACTTGCACTTTGATGGGGATGACCTCGCGGACGCCTTCGATGCGCCGGATGGATTCGGCATAGTGTTCCGGCAGGCGGCTGGTGGCGGGACAAAACCTGTTTTCCCGGTAGACGACGAGAGTGGTGTCAGCGGCGGCAACCTCGGTGGCGCGACGGAGACTGCGTTGGAGGGTTTCCACCGATGTGAAGAGGAACATTCCCGCGGCGATGCCCGCGGCGCTGAAGCCGGTGCGCAGAGGATGCCGGAGAAGCTGTTTTCCGGCCAGGGCGGCGAGGCGTGGAAGGCTTCGGATCACGATACGGCGGCGGGTTCCGGCCCGGATTCTACGAGGCGGCCTTTCTCCAGATGCAGGATGCGCTGTGCGGCGGAGGCGGCGCGGGGATCGTGAGTGACCATGACGATCGTTTTGTTTTGGTCGTGCGAGAGAGACCGGAGGAGGTCGAGAATTCCGGCGGCGGCCTTGCGATCCAGGTCTCCGGTGGGTTCGTCGGCCACGAGGAGGGGGGGATCGGCGATGAGGGCTCGGGCGATGGCCACGCGCTGCTCCTGTCCGCCGGACAGTTCGCTGGGGCGGTGATGCATCCGGTCGGAGAGGTCCACAAGCGCGAGGGCGGCTTCCACGCGGGCGCGGCGTTCGCGACCAGGCATGGGATCGAGGAGGAGGGGCAGTTCCACGTTTTCGAAGGCGCTGAGAACCGGGACGAGGTGATAGAGTTGAAAGATGTAACCAGCATTCCGGGCGCGCCACGCGGTGAGGCCGCGGCGGGAGAGCCTGGTGAGATCGGATCCGGCGACCTGGAGAGCGCCGGAGGTGGGAGAATCGATGCCGGAGATGAGATTGAGCAGGGTGGTTTTACCGGAGCCGGACGGCCCCATGAGGGCGAGGAATTGACCTCGCGGCACATCGAGATCGAGGGCTTCCAGCGGCGTGAGAACGAGAGCGCCTTTCCGGTAGCTCTTTGTCAGTCCACGGCAGTGGATCATGAGAGGAGTAAGAGAGAGATCCGTCATGACGGTCAGGGTTCCACGGGTTGGGGGCGCAACCGGTCCCCTTGGCGGAGAGCAGCCGGCGGCGACAGGACCACCCATTCTCCGGCGTGGAGACCGGCGAGGACCAGGCGATAATCCTCGCGCTCTTCGTTTCCCACGCGAATCTCCCGGCGGGTGGCTCGGGGATACTCCGGATTGCAAGTCCACACGGCGGCGAGGCCGGATTGCGGATCCCGGTCGAGCATTGCGGCCTGAGGCACGAAGAGCGCTACAGACTTCGTGGCGAATGCTGGTTTTTGAGGGGGCTCGTCAGGGTCTGACCGGGGCGGAGGCGGGGCGAAAAACTCGGCCCGCGACAGCATATCGGGGCGCAGCACAGCGGGGGGGTCGAGGATCCGGACCTTGGCTTGGAGAGTGTTGCGTTGCAGGTCGGCTTCGCCGGCGATGCGAGTGACGGATCCCCACAGGGGTTGATCCGGCAGCGCTTGGCAGGTGATGCGGACCGGTTGCCCCGCGGCGAGGCTGGCGGCGTCGGAAAGGGGGACGTCGACGCGGAGTTGGAGCCGGCTTGGTTCAAACAAGATGGCGATGGTGGAACTGTCAGGATCATCCATGCCGAGCATGCGCTTTTGGCCGGGCGCGGCAAAGAGACGAAGGATGATGCCGTCGACAGGTGCGTGGATGCGGGTGCGTTCGAGGGCGAGTTCGGCTTGTTCGAGGGCCACACCGGCGGAGGCGATGCGGGCGTCGAATTCGCCTTGAAGGACGACGAGCCGGTTGAGATCGGCCTCGTTGGCGGACAAGCTGGCGATGAAAGCTTCGAGGGTGGCCGATTGGGCGAGCGCAGCCTTCTGGGCGCGGACCAAGGCGGTCTCGGACACGGCGCCTGGATCGAGGTTTTGAAGGCGAGTCTCGGTATCCTGCAGTTCTTCGAGCCGGGCTCGCTCCGCTTCGATCGAGGCTTTGCTCTGAAGCCGGCGCGCCTCCGCGACGGCGATGGATGCCTCGTGAGCCGCCGCCGCCGCGACGCTCTCGGCGAGGGCGTTCTGTGCGGCAGAGACGGCGAGCAGGGCATCATCGTCGATAAGGGTGGCGAGGAGGCGTCCCTTGGGCACGGTTTCTCCTTCGAGGACATAGACCTCGTCGACGACTCCATCGACGAGCGCCGTGGCTTTGATAGGCAGCGGTTCCGGTTCGATCCATCCCGACGCCTGGAAGAGGACGGGTCCCGGTTGGGACTGCGCTGAGGGATGGGGAAGCGAGACCAGTTCGTTGGCGGGTGGGCTAGAGATTGCCATCGATTCGGGGCCGGCGGCAGGCAGAGGAAGCACTTGTTGAATCTGGACTTGCCGGGCGGGGAGGAGGCGGTCGCCGTAGAGGATCAACGCGATGACGGCAAATCCCGAGAGGAGAACCACCGGAAGCAAAGCGGTTTGGAGTCGGAGGATCCGTCCCCGGCGCGAGGATGGCGAGCTGCGGTCGAGGCGCAGTTGGTCCAGACTTGGGAGCAGTTTCAATCCGGGCAGAAGCTGAGGGCGGCCAACACGGGCCGTGCACAAGAGAGCCCGCGATAGCGGGCCCGGCGGCGGAGGACGATCGTCCTGAATGCGCCGCTCAGGTCAGCAGACTGCGATGGAGAAGGTAGAGGGGCGGCGCCGATCCGGCCCGGATCGGCGGAGGGCGAGGGAGGGTCTGGAAGATTTGGCAGCCGGAAAACGGCCGTAGGACGAGGGGCGACTCGGGGAGGGCATGGAGTTGCGTGGGCGTGATCTGAAAAGTGCCGGAGACGAGCGCAGGAAGCGCAGGAGTGGATTCCAGAGTGATGCAGCAGCGATTCCTGAAGAACGAGGCCAAGGATGCCGCGGAGGACGGGGAGGCGCTGGACGAGGCATTCCGTGAGGCGCAGGGGAGGGGGCAGCATGCCGGATGCACAGCGCTTTCGGCGCCGGGGCAATCTCCGGGACCGAGCAGGAGCCGGCCGGACTTAAGGCAAAAACCGACTGGACCCAGGCCTTCGAAGGCTGTCCCCGGCACGAGGAGGCACAGGAGCAGGGCGGCGGTCAGTCTTCGGACCATGAGCTTATGGATAACGTGCGCGGTCTCTGCGGTCAAGGTGCACTTCGCAGGGCTCTTTGCAGGGATAGAGCTTCAGAACAAGGTGTGCTCGCCTTGCGCCTTCGGCTGCGCGCGCCTGGTCCGCACGGGGCTCGCCGGCCCCTCGCGACGAAACAGTATGAGAAATGCGGTCTAGACGGGGTGCTGTCGTGGAAGGGCCGATCAAGTGTTGGCGCCAACATTCTGGGACTTCCCTATGGCGGCCGGTGCTGCTAGAGGAGAGAGGATGAAACACATTTTTCCTGGTCTGCTCCTATGGTCTATGGCAATCGGCTCGCTTTTTGGTGAAGAACCGGCCGCCGGCCGGCAGGTCGAGCAGCGCATCGGTTTCGATGGGGGCGGGAGCATGGATTATTTATTGTGGCTTCCCAAGGATTACGGGAAGGAGGAAAGCCGGCGGTGGCCCGTTGTTCTTTTCTTGCATGGGCGGGGCGAGAGCTTTGGGCCCCTGAGCTTGGTCGCCAAGTGGGGCCCGCCGCAGATGGCTGCTCGCGGCGATGACTTGCCCTATATCGTTGTGTCTCCTCAGTGTCCGCGGGAGAGCGACTGGCGCCGGGAGGATCAGCAGAAGCGGGTGATGACCCTGCTCGATGATATTTTGGAGAAGTTTCCTGCTGATCCGGAGCGGGTTTACCTGACGGGTTTGAGCATGGGAGGTTACGGATCCTGGCGCTTGGCCGCGGATCATCCGGATCGTTTCGCGGCAGTGATTCCGATTTGTGGGGGAGGCAATCCCGAGGATGGAGAGAAGCTGGCCCGGATCCCTATTTGGGTTTTCCACGGGACCGAGGATACTGCGGTTCCGTTACGCCTGTCGGAGGAAATGGTGGAGGCTATCCGGGGCGCGGGAGGGGACCGGATCCGCTTCACTGTGTTGGAGCATGTGGGACACAACTGTTGGTCCGCGGCTTACGCGACGCCAGAGCTGTATCAGTGGATGGAAGGGCAGACCCTGGCGAAACCCGCTGGGGAGGATGCCGAATAAGAAAAGGGGCAAACCCTCCGGCGGGGTGGGGAAAGCAGGCCGCAAAGGGCGTTTCTTCCGGTGCTGGCGTGAGTTCTGCAAGCGAGTAAAGCGTTGCGCAACTTTTGAGCAACAGGGAGGTTTCATGCAACAACAGCAGATCGTCACCTATGAAGAAGAGAACGCTTTTGATGCACGGTGCATGGATCCTCGTAGCGGCGGGAACTTTTGCAGCGGGGCGGTATTTGGCTCCGGAGGCAGGTTCGCCGCGTGCGGCCCGGACGGGGACCGGCGTTGAGGGACGGGGATTGGGCCAGCCTGGACTCCTCGGAGGAGGAATGGGAACAGCGGAGGGCGGCGATAAAACAGGAACCGCCGCTGGTCGTGGCGCGGCGAGCGAGGGTGCGTTTTCGGTGGCCGGTATAAAGGGTCAAGTCGAGGCGTTCCTCAAGGAGAAGGATCCGGTGAAGGCAAATCTGGCCTTTGCGCGTTTGTTGGCTGGGCTGACGGAGGAGAACGCAGGGGCTGCATACGAGGCATTGAAGGCCTCCGGCGAGCGAGGCCGGGATTTTGGCCGTCATATGAACCTTTTCTTTCAGGCCTGGGGCGGGATTGACGGGCAATCCGCAGTGGAAGCGGCGATGGTGGATTCCGAGGGGGAAGGCCGGGAAGGCGGCCGGGGCGGACGAGGGGGTTTCGGCGGTCCCGGTGGTCCAGGCGGCAACAATGTGATGGCGGCTTTGTCGGGATGGGCAGCGACCGGCGACTCGCAAGCAGCGCGGGACTGGGTAGAGGGCGTGGAAGACGACAGGCAGCGGACCATGTTCACCTTCGGCATCATGGAGGGAATGACGCGCAGCGACCCGGACGCGGCCACTTCCTATGTTCTGGAACTTGCGGAGCAACGCGCTGCTGCGGGAGAACAGGAGGGTGACGGTCGCGGCCGCGGTTTTGATCCGACGAGCCGTTACATGGAGATGATCGCCAGCGAGCAAGCCAATCGGGGATTGGCCCATGCTTCCGCTTGGGCGGAAGGACTACCGGAAGGAGAGTTGAAGGATGCGGCATTCAGCCGGATCGCGGCTTCTCTGGCGGGTGAGGATCTCGATGCGGTGACGAAATGGGTGACGGAGCATGCCTCGCAGGCTTATGCGCAGGATGCGGTTTCGGAGGTTGCTCGCCGGATGGCCAATACGGAACCGGCCAAAGCGCTGGAATGGGCGGAAAGTCTCACGGGAGAGGCGCAGTCGCAGGCGTTTTCCAGCGCGTTCAATCAGTGGACGGACAGGGATGCCCTGGCCGCGAGCGAGTATCTCACCACCATGAATGCCTCGCCGCTACGGGATTCGGCGGTAAGCAGTTTCGCCACGCAACTGGACCGGGAAGATCCGGAGGCAGCGGCGGCCTGGGCCTCGACGATTTCGGATGCGAACACGCGGGTGGAAACGCTGGAATCGGTGGCGCGTACGTGGATGAGGTCGGATTCCGAGGCTGCGCAGCAGTGGCTTCCGTCCAGCGGTTTGCCCGCTGAAGTGCAGCAAGAGGTGCTCTCCGGCGGAGGACGTCCAAACTTTGGAGATTTTGGCGGCGGGGGTGGAGGACCTGGCCGCGACTATGGCGGAGGAGGCCGGGGAGGAAGGCGCGGCGGTTGAGATTGGGCTTGGCCCGAGACGCCCGCGCGCCGCAGCGTGCGCAACATCGAGCCGGACTTGGCCGGCGACTGAGGGTTGAACCCGACCGCTGGGCGTTAGCGACATCTCGATCGTGTTTCACGCGCATATCGCGGAACCCGGCAGCTATCGCCCCGTTACCTTCGCCGATCCAGCCAACACCTTTTACGAGAAGGCGATCCTGTGTTGTGCAGCGGAGAACACATGCTGCTTCGCGCCGGTCAACTGCGCGAGCGAAGGTTCCGGAACCATGCCGGCGGTTGCGCGTCCCGATGGTGCGCTGCAGTGCTTTCAACCTTATGGCCAGGAGGGTCTGCTCATGACGGACTTGGACCTTAGCACAGCGGCGGGGCTACTTCCCTCCCGGCGCCGGACGTCGGCGATGTAGGCGGAAGTGAAGAGGAGTCCGCGCAATTCTTCTGGAAGCGGCGCAGGAGGACGTAAACCTTCGGTAGGAAAGCAGTTGCGAGCGGCGGTAAGTCGAGTAAGACTGCGCTATGTCCACAACGACCTTATCAAGTAAGGGCCAACTGGTGATCCCTCTGGAACTGCGGCGCATGCTCGGACTCCGTGCAGGCGACCGGTTTCTGTGCGCGGTTGACGGAGAGAAGATCATCTTGATGCCCGAGGCCCACCAGAAGGCCGGATGCAGGATCGGCGCGGACGGACTTCCGATACTGACAGCGCCCGCCGGTGCGCCCGAGATGACGCTCGAACTCGTAAAGCAGATTCTCTCCGAATGAACGGAGTCCTCCCCGATGTGAACCTGCTGCTCGCCTCCGCATGGGAGACGCACGCCGAGCATCAGAAGGCGCGCAGATGGCTCACCCGCGTCGATCGTTTCTCGACCTGCCCGATTACCGAACTCGGATTCATCCGAGTGAGCATGAGCCCGGCCTTTTCCGCCGGCTTTGCGGATGCCGCCGGCTATCTATCCCTCGTCCAGAAGCTGAGAAGCGCCAGTAGAGTTCACGACGATTTCAATGCGGTGGGAATTCCAGCCGTGACACGATACAAGGAAACGACGGATGCCTACCTGGTGATGTTGGCCGCCGCCCACGAACTCCGGTTTGCGACTTTGGACAATGCCATCCTGAAGGCCGATTGGGCGGAAGGCATCGCTTTCAATCCTCTCGAAGACTCGCCATCCTGAATCACCATGCCGAAGCCCGCTACAGCCAGCTCCGGCTTCCGTCGTGGCTGACCTCAGGCGTTGGACCTCCAGTCGTCCCAACGCGGATGCCGTGATCCCGGATCGGCCATGAACTCATCAAGGCGCCCACTCTGTCTTTTCGCGGGGATCCTGGTGTCGATGGTGAGTTTCTCTAACGGCCAGATCGTTGAACTCGCAGCCAGTTATCCGCGCGATCGGGCGACGGACGTTCCGGTCTCCGTGGCGGTGAGCCTGCGATTCAATACGGCGCTCGATCCGGAGACGCTTCGGCATATCGGTTTGTTCGACGAGGAGGACAAAGAGGTCGAAGTCTCTCGTTCCACCGATTTGACCAATGCCTCGATCACGATTTCTCCACGCGAGTTTCTGAATCCAGACTCGAACTTTACGCTTCGAGGTTCGGCTCAGGTGAACGCGAAGGATGGATCGGAACTGCAACCGTTTCAGATCACGTTTCGCACCGGCGTCAAATCGTTCGATCCGGGGAATCGACTAGTTTTCGAGTTGGAAACATTCGACGAAGCCCGATCGATGACGACGATCCTCTTCGGTCCCGACCGCCGCTTGTACGCGGCGGACGCCTTCGGGCATCTGGTTCGCTGGGAAATCGACGAGGCGGGACGGCCGGTCGACAAGAGGACGCTCCTCAGCGATCCGCGGGAGAGTCGCCAGTACATCGACCTGGAGTGGGATCCGGATTCCACCGCGGAGCGACTTATCCTCTGGGTCAGTTTTTCCGAGCGGCTCGCCGAACAGAATGAACGGTTCTATTTCACGGGAACGATTGCACGTATTGAATTCACCGGTCAGACGCATGATCCGGACATTCGGGAGCGAACGCTCATTCGAGGACTGCCGCACGGTCGCGAACGGCAGGGTGGATTCGATACCCTCCCGCATCAACCGAACGGGTTGGTCTTTCGTGATGGAAAACTTTATCAGTCCGTCGGCTCGTGCAGCAGTTCGGGAGGTCCGCCGAACTGGGGGGTGAAAGAGCAACTGCTCTCGGCCTGTATCCTGGAAATCGACTACGAACAAATCGACAAACCTTTGGACGTCCATCCCGGTTCCGGATTCGATCCCTTCGCGATCGATTCCCCTGTCAAGATCTTTGCGACCGGTGTGCGCAATGCTCTCGAGATCGTCGCTCACTCGAATGGACGACTCTACACTTCAACGAACATCAACGATCGAGCCGGCCCCGGCGACGGAGCACCCGATCATCCCGACATTCCAGGCGATCAAAACCAATTAGTCAAAGACACCACACCCGATCACGAGAGCCTGTTCATCCTGGAGCGAGGCCGGCACTACGGATTTCCCAATCCGGTCCGAAAACAGTATGTACTGCACGGAGGCAATCCGACGCCAGGAGAGGATCCGTTTGAGATTAAAGGCTATCCGGTGGGGACACAGCCCGATGCAGGCTTTGCTCCCGAGTTGATGTTTCCGATCTGGCAGTACGGAGGAACCAGCGCGAACGGCATGATCGAGTATCTACCTGCGTTCGAGCATCCTCTGCGGGGTTCCCTGCTGAGTTGTTTCTATTCGGCCAACAAAATTGCCGCGATGCAGTTGGCCGAGGATGGATTGCCGGTCAGGGTCGATGAGTTGCGCTCACCGAGAGGGAAACTCCCCTTCACCGGACCACTCGATCTCACGCAGGATGCAGAATCAGGAATCATCTACATCGCCGACTTCGGTAGGCAATCCACGTTTGGTTCCGATGGTTCGCTGAAGTTGCTCCGTCCGGTGTTTCAGACGAGTCGCCCGATTAAGAACTCATGAGCTCAGGGAATTGTCATGAGCCGTTGATCAGGGAACGGGAAAGGAATCGGAGACCTTGAGGGACACTGGTGTAGCGGAACTCGTGAGAGTTCCGAAGGCCGGGTGGGCAGTCTGCATTCTTGCGAATGCAGCTACGGGGACGGCGCTCCGCGCCGGGAGAGAGCGGCGATGCTCGCCGCAGTCCAAGGGCCTCCGGCGTGGCTCGACGGGGTCTCTTAGCGGCGGCTTGTCCGCCGCCCTTGGACTGCGGCGAGAATCGCCGCTTTCGGGCGCGCACAGAACCCCGCCAATCCCAACCCCGCCTCGGCCTCCCTGAGACTCCGCGTCCCCATCCAAAACTCCAGAGGACTGGCGCACTCTACAAGCTTCCGCAGGCACGGCGCTCCGCGCCTTATAGAGAGCGGCGATGCTCGCCGCAGTCCAAGGGCCTCCGGCGAGGCTCGACGGGGCCTCTTTAGCGGCGGCTTGTCCGCCGCCCTTGGACTGCGGCGAGAATCGCCGCTTTCGGGCGCGCACAGAACCCCGCCAATCCCAACCCGGCCTCGGCCTCCCAGAGACTCCGCGTCCCCATCCAAGACCCCAGAGGACTGGCGCACTCTACAAGCTTCCGCAGGCATGGCGATGCTCGCCGCAGTCCAAGGGCCTCCGGCTCACCTTCTTTCCTCCATTCCCTGTATCCGCCCGCCAGATCAGGAGTTCTGAGGTTAACCACTCGACTCGCCACATCGGTTAGACGAAAATCGCGACGCACTAAGGTTCCAGGGAGACCGGACCGGATTCAGGCCCGTCGAGGGCAGGGCGGGGGCGCGCGCGAGAGAAGTGTCTTGTCAGGAGTCCGTCTCCGGGATGAAATAACCAGGCCAGGAGGAAGAGAAAACCGGCGGCGGCGGCCATCATGCCGGCGGAGCTGGTGGTTTCGAATCCGAGGAAGCGCGGAAGGGTGATCGCGGCAACGTGGCCCAAGGCGGCGGAGAGCACGGCGAGGACGACGCTGAGAGCGATGAGCGTGGGCAGGCGGCGGCTCAAGAGGCAGGCGGCGGCGGGAGGCACGATGAGCATGGCGATGACGATGATGCTGCCCACGGCTTCGAAAGCGGCGACGGTGGTGACGGCGACGTCGGTCATGAGCAGATAATGCATCAGGCCGGAAGGAAATCCCAGGGTTGTCGACAGGGCGGGATCGAAGGCGCTGAGGCGCAGCTCTTTGAAGAGAAGGAGAACAAGGAGCAGATTGAAGCCAAACATTCCCGCCAACAGAAGCGTCGCGCGAGGGATGGCGAATTCGGATCCTGGCAGGGACCAAGTGTCGAGAGGGGTGAGTTCGATGGCACCGTAGAGGACGCAGCCGGGATCGAGATCGACGTGGTCGGCGGCGCGCACGATGAGGAGGAGCCCGATCGCGAAAAGCGTGGTGAATACGATGCCCATGGCGGCTCCGTGTTCGACTTCGCCGAAGCGGCTTACCCACTGGGTGAACAGGGCGGTGAGAACGCCGACGACCGCAGCTCCTACAAACATGGTGAGGCTGGCGCGCGAAGCGGTGAAAAGAAAGGCAAGGGCGAGACCGGGAAGGACGGCGTGACTGATAGCGTCCCCCATCATGCTCATGCGGCGCAGGAGGAGGAAGCAACCGGGCAGCGCGCAGGCCGCGGCGCAGAAGGCTCCGGTGACGACGATCCAAGTATCGGCGCTTCCCCAATTCATAGCGCGGCGGCGGCGGTGATGTCGTGGGGGCTGGCGGGCACGGCTGACCTCGGTTTGAGTTCGGCTTCGAGCTGATGGACCAGTTCAGCTCCCAGGATATGTTCGACCATGTCGGCATCGCGGTCGACGTGGCTGGGGGCGATGTCGGCGTGGCGGATGAGATAGAGTTCCCAGAGCCGGTGATTTCGGGTGATGCGCGCGGCTTCACCGAATCCGTTTTCGGAGAGCCGGATGGTCCCTTGAGCGGACGGTTCGAGATGATCTTCCCGCCGGGCATCCCGGAGCAGTTTTCGCAGGTGGGCGACGGACCAGGAACGGTGGACCAGGAGTTGTGGGAAGGGGATGGAGACGTTGGCGATGTGCTCTTGGGTCGAGCCAGTTTCGAGGATCTCGTAGGCGGCGCGCAGGAGGTGCTGGCGTCCGACTCGACGGCGGAGCCGCCGGTGTTCGATCCAACGGAGCAGGACGCCGCGGGCGCTTCCGAAGAACATGCTGAAGAGGAAGATGGAGGCTGCGGTGAGGACGATAACGGCTCCGGCCGGGAGGCGGGGCAGCAATGCGCTGAGCGAGGATCCGAACCAGCCGCTCACGGCTCCGATGACGCCGGCGAGCAGGAGCATGGAGGTGTAGCGGTGGGTCCAGAACCGGGCGGCGCTGGCCGGAGTGATGAGAAAGGCGATGATGAGGATCAAGCCGACGGATTGAAGGCCCACTACGGTCACGGCGATCACCAATCCGATGAGGAGGAGGTCGAGGGAAAGGGTGGGCCAGCCTTGAGCGGCGGCGTATTGCTCGTCGAAACACAGGAGGGTGAGTTCTTTGAGGACCAGGGCGCAGGCGAGGGTAGTGCAGAGGCTGACTCCGGCGATAAGCAAGAAGTCTGAGAAGACCATGGATGCGGTCTTTCCGTAGATAAACGATTCGAGACCCGCGGCGCTTCCTTGGGGCATGTTTTGGGTTAGCCTGAGGACGGCGATGCCGATGCCGAAGGATACGCTGAGGGCGATGCCCATGGCGGCATCGTCCTTGAGCCGGGTGGTGTTGCGGATGGCGAGTACGGCGAGCATTCCTGCTGCTCCGCTGGCCGTGGCTCCGGCGAGCAGTCCAGGAAGGTTTTTCCCACTGAACCCAGCAGCAACCATGAGCATGAAGGCGATTCCGATGCCGGGCAGGGTGGCGTGAGCCAGAGAATCCCCCAAGAGAGAACGTTTGCGCAGGAGGAGGAACGTTCCGACCAGGCCGGAGGTGGCTCCGAGGAGGGTGGCTCCGGCGACAACGAGCCGGGTGTTGTAATTCCGGAGAAAGAGGACTTCTACGAATTCGTCAGGATCCGGCAGCGACTGGGACCGACCGCTGGCGTCGCCGGCTCCGGCCCAGGCGGCTCCCGCGGCGAAGAGGATCGACAGGGCGATGAGCGCTCCCCTGGGGGCCAGGTTGTTCGTAACGTGCATATCCTCCCTTTCGTTCTGTGAGACAGGGCACGGTTAGGGACCGGAATGACGCAGCGCTTCGGCAGCCGCGTCGAGCACACTGAGTTTTCCTCCATAGGTCTTCTGGAGATTCTCGCGGGTGAAGACCTCGCGAGTGGGGCCTGCGGCGACGATTCGCATGTTCAGGAGGACCACCCAGTCGAAGTATTGGGCGACTGTGGAGAGATCGTGATGAACGACGAGGCAGGTGCGTTTCCGGGCTTTCAGTTCCCGGAGGAGATCGACGATGGCGAGTTCGGTGGCGGCATCCACGGCGCTGAATGGTTCGTCCATGAAATAGAGAGAGGCGTCTTGGGCGAGTGCGCGGGCGAGGAAGACCCGCTGCTGTTGTCCTCCCGAGAGTTGGCTGATCTGCCGGCCGGCGAGATGAGCGATGCCGACCTGATCAAGCATGTCCCGGGCGTTGCGGAGTTGAGCGGGACCGACTCGTTTGAACCAACCCAACTTGCGGTAGCTGCCCATGGCCACGACATCGAGGGCGCTCACGGGGAAATCCCAATCGACGCTTTCCCTTTGAGGCACGTAGGCCACCAGATTCCTTTGGCGGCGATAGGGTTGGCCGTAGATTTGAATCTCGCCGGAGGTGCGGGGAACAAGATCGAGACAAGCCTTGAGGAGCGTGCTTTTACCGGCTCCATTGGGACCGACGAGTCCCACCAGGTGGCCCTCCGGAATGTTGAGTTCGATGTCCCAGATGACGGGCCTCCGGTGGTAGGCGACGGTCAGGTCGTGGACGGTGAGAGGGAAGGCCGCCGGGTGTTCCGGGCGGAGCTCGACCGGAGGTTTGGCAGCGCTGGCGATGCTGTGCATGAGGCTGGCGTGTTCGGGAGGGTTGTTACGGCGAGGAGACTTGGGTGGTTTCGCTCAACCGGTTCTGCATGCCGCGTTCTGGAGCGCTGCCGCCGAGGGCTCGAGTGATGGTGGTGACGTTATGGTCGATCATCCCGATGTAGGTGCCCTCGTAGGTGTCCGGTCGTCCCATGGCGTCGGAGAAAAGCTTTCCGCCGATGTGGACCTGATGGCTGCGGGCCCGGCAACCCTCCACGAGGGCGCGCACGTTTTTGTCAGAGACGGAGGTTTCCACGAATACGGCGGGGATCCGGCGATCGACGAGCAGGTTGACGAGGTCTTCGATATCGCGAAGGCCGGCTTCCGATTCGGTGCTGATCCCCTGGATTCCGCGGACTTCGAGGTTGTAGGCGCGGGCCATGTATTGGAAGGCGTCATGGGCGGTGACCAGGACGCGGCGCTCGGGAGGAATCGAGGCGAACGAAGACCGGGCGTAATCGTCGAGCTTGCGAAGTTCGGCGAGGTAGGCCGCAGCGTTGGCGCGGTAACTGTCCGCATGAGGCGGGTCATAGTCGGCGAGAGCGCCGGCGACGACGGGAACCGCTCGAATCCAGCCGCCCGCGTCCATCCAGACGTGGGGATCGTCATGTTCGTTGGGGGCGGAGAGGATGTAGTCGCCTTGTTCCATAATTGCTTCGGTCACGGCGTGCACGCGTTTCCCGGAGCGGGCCACCCGCACGAGCACGTCGGTCATTTTGCCTTCGAGAAGGAGCCCGTTGTAGAAGACGATGTCGGCTGATTGGAGGAGCTTCACATCGGAGACGGTGGGTGTGTAGAGGTGTGGGTCGATACCCTCGCCGATGATGCCTATGACCTGGGCGTGTTCGCCGGCGACATTCCGGACGATGTCGGTGATCATCCCGACGGTGGCGACGGCGCGGTAGGTTCCGGGGGGAGGAGCGGATGGGCCGTGATCCGAGCAGGAGCTAGAGGAGAGGGCGAGAGCGAAGGCGGCTCCCGATGGGGCCAGAACGCGGCGCCAGGAGGAACGGGGTCTGGGGCGGAGCGGCGACGCGAGGGGGACGTTCATGAGGGGAAATCTAGGCGGCCGTTTTTGACTTGTCAAATAAGAATAGATGCTGTAGTCAAAGCACCGTGCCCACCTCTACCGTCGAGAACTATCTCAAGACCATTCTCCGCCTCAGCGCGGGTCTCGAACCCGCCGCCATGGTCTCGCCCGGCCGGATTGCCGAGGCCCTCAATCTCACACCGGGCACGGTGACGACCATGATGAAGCATCTCGACCGGGAGGGCTACCTGCGCTACCAGCCGCGTCAGGGCGTCCGCTTGCGGCCCAAAGGTCAGCGCGCCGCCGTCCAGGTGCTCCGGCGGCACCGTCTCATCGAATTGTTTCTCGTGGAGATCCTGCGTTTGGATTGGGCTCATGTTCATGAAGAAGCCGAGCTGCTGGAGCATGCCCTTTCCGACCGGGTGGTCGAACGCATCGATGAGATGCTCGGGCGTCCCGCTTATGATCCGCATGGAGATCCCATTCCGGGCGCCGATGGAGTTTTGCGGGAGGAACGCTTGCGGCCGTTGAGCGAATGCTCTGAGGGAGTCTATGAACTGGTGCGGGTGGTGCGTGAGGATCCCGAGTATCTCACCTGGCTTCGAGAGCAAGGCCTGGTCCCCGGCGCGCAGGTGACGCTGGAGATGCGGGACCGCCTGGCCGGGATCCTTTTGTTGAAAGTTCGCGGCGGGAAGACATCATTCCGTATTGGAGAGCCCGCGGCGGGATGGCTGCTGGTGCGCGTATGTTAGACAATCCAAAGTATGATGACATCGCAGTCCGACGGAATTCGTAGCCGTCATCGCTGTGGCCGCATTCTCTCGTTTGCAGCGATGGAATTGGCAGGTGATGCCCAAGGCGCCTGGCGACGAGGCATCCGAGCGCCGGGTAAAGAGCGTGCTTCTGTGAAGGGGAGATCGTGAGAGAAAAAGGACTTGACCTGGCATACTTCCTTCGAGAATGAGTGTTGCGCGTGAAACGTGCTCACCAACTCATCGGGGCTCTGACGCTGCTCGCTTGGTTTTGTGCGGGCGCGCATGTGGCGTTTGAGCATGGTGGAAAGGGAATTGGAGTCCCTCATGGCGAATCTGGGCACGGCGGACATCATCATCATCATCATCCTCATGACCATGACCATGATGATGATGATGATGATGATGATGGAAAACCCGGACCCGGCGAGGAAGGTCATCATCGCCATGACCTCGGCGCCTCGACGCAGTTCACCAAGCATTCTGAGCGGCAGTTTCTCGCTCCGCACGGGCTGCCGCTTTGCGACTGGCTGGCGCCGGAACTGACGGCTCTCCTGCGGCATGCGGAGGCTCTCAACAAGCGCTTCTTCTCCACGGATCCGCCATTGGATGCACGCATGTCCGGCTGGCTTTTTGCGGTTCAAACCGCGTGTCCGGTGCGCGGTCCTTCGCTCACAGCGTAACGTCCGGCCGTTCGGCTCCGACGTCTTTTCGTGTCCACGCGGCGCTTTCGAGGCGCCCGTTTGGAATCATGGCGCTCCGCACGCACGGGCCCCGTTCTCCAAAAAACCTGACCGGTACAACCCATCATGGTCCGACATCTTTATTGCATTCTCTCTTTCGCCTTCGCCGGCACTGCCGGAGCTGCGACGCTTCCTCTGGATCAGGCAGCGGATTACGCGCTTGCGCACAACCCACATCTCGCCGTCGCCCGGCTCCGCATCGAGGAAGCGCGGGGACGGATGCTAGGCGCAGGACGGCTCCGGAACCCTGAGTTGGAAGTTGAGTTTGGGCAGAACGTACGTGCACCCGAGCGGGGAGTGAGACTGGAGTTTATGCAGTGGTTTCCGCTCACTTCGCGACTGCAACTCGAGAAGGCGGTGTCGCTGGCGCAGCTTGCCGCCGCCGAGGCGGAGCTGCGGGATGCTGAGCGGAGGCTGGCGGCCGATGTGGGTGCTGCGGCGGTGAAGCTGATCGCGCTGCGGGCGCAACAGGAGCTCCGTCAGGAGCAACTTGCCAACAGCCGCGAGCAGGCCCAGTTCATCATAACGCGGGCCACTGCGGGCGAGGCTTCGGCTGTTGACGCGGCGCAGGTTGAGTTGGAGGCGCAGCAGCTCGAGGTGGAATTGCTAGAGCTCGACTTTACACACGCGACTCTGACCGGCGAACTTCGGCCGTTGCTCGGTTTGGAAGCGCACGAGGGCATCGAGATCAGCGGCACTCTGGCTGCACCAGACGCAGTTCTGGTAAAGATTGCGGACGGCTACAGCCGCCCCGACCTCGAGGTCGCAAGACACGCGACCGCCGCTGCGCATCAGGCCGTCCGGCTTGCGAAAGCGCGCAGATGGGAGGATCTGGGCGTGGGTTTCATGGCGAGCGGCGAGCGCACGGAGGATGTGCCGCAAGGCTTTGCTAACGACAACTTCGTCGGCGTGCGATTGAGCCTGCCGCTCCCGTTTTGGAATAAGAACGAAGGCCAGATTGCGGAGGCAAAAGTAGCCGCTGTGCGTGCGGCGATGGAAGCGGACGCACTGGCCTCGGCCATTCTCAGCGAGGGCGAGGCCGCGCGCGGCGAGATGGTTGCGCTGAGTAATCTCGTCGTCGCAATGGACTCCGCGTTGCTCCCAAAAGCGATGCAGCTCGAAGCGCAAATGCGTGCGGCCTACGATGCGGGGCAGCTTTCTCTGACCGAAGCGCTCCGGGCGCGCGCTCGCCGTCTCGAGCTCGCCCAGCGCCGTGTGGATGCACTGCGCGATTACCATCTGGCTCGAGTGCGGTTCGAGGCAGCCATAGGAGGCAAGGCCGGCAAGTGAAGACGTTTCGCCAATTCTGACCAACATGATGCATCTCAGGGTTTTTTTGTTCACTGTTGTCCTCGCCGAGGCTGCTGCAGCGGCTGGCGATCCAAATCGCGGCGCCAATCTCGTCATCCTCGACGAAACGGCGGTGAAGAATCTCAACCTTGCGACCGTCGAAGCCGAGGAGGCTGATTTTGAGGAAACGATTTTCGCGCTGGGGCGTATCCGTGCGGCGCCGGGGCATCGGGGAGTGGTGAGCAGCCGGGTAGCGGGCCGTGCAATCACGGTGGGGGTGCACATTGATACGAGGATCGAAAAGGGCGCGGAGGCGGTCGTTATCGAGAGCCGGCAGCCCGGTGACCCACCTGCGACTGTGCGGCTGTTTGCGCCGGTTTCTGGGTACGTCTCAGCGGTTCACGTCGTCCCCGGTCAGCCGGTGGAGCCCACCGATTCGCTGATCGAGATTGTGGATCTCAGTGCAGTTCACGCTGTTGCCGCGTTGCCCGAGCATTTCGCGAATCGCGTGCAGATCGGCCAGCAGGGGTACATCCGCGCGCAGGGTTATCCTGATCGGATGTTTGTGGCGGAGATAGAGCATCTCGGCACAGAGGTGGATGTCGCAACGGGCGCCCTCGAGGTCGCGTTTCATGTCGAGAACCCGGGCTCGATTCTGCGCCCCGGTATGCGGGCGGAGTTCTCGGTCGTGACTGGCAAACGCGAAGGCGTGATGAGCATTCCGAGTGATGCCCTGCAGGGCGACGGTGCGCAGCGCTTCGTGTACATCGCCGACTACGAGTTGAAGCACGCCTACCTGAAAACGCCGGTCGTGCTTGGTGCGCAGAACGACCGGATGGTCGAAGTGACGAATGGCGTGCTGCCGGGCGATCAGGTTGTGACGCGAGGCGCCTACGCGCTCGTCTTTGCGGGCAAAGGCAACACGTCGCTTAAGGAAGCGCTCGACGCCGCGCACGGTCATCCCCACGGCGACGACGGCTCCGAACTCACGGAGGAACAGGCGAAGGGGCTCGCGAGCAATGATGGCTCAGCCGCGGACAATAGCCGCGCGGGAGGCCTGACACCCCTTGCCACGTTTTTCGCCGGCGCCACCGGGGTGCTCTTTGTGCTGCTCCTCATGTTGGGCTCCCAGCTCCGCAAACGCACCGCAGCCTGACGCGCCATGCTCACGAAACTCATCGAACTTTCGTTGCGACACCGGCCCATCGTCCTCGCGCTGGCGATGCTCCTGCTCGTCCTCGGTGTGCAGACCACCCAAGAGCTTCCAGTGGAAGTGCTGCCGGACATGACGAAGCCGACGGTCACCATTCTCACCGAATCGCCCGGCCTCGCGCCGGAGGAAGTCGAGACGCTTGTCACGCAGCCCATCGAGGCAGCAGTGCAGGGCGCCGGAGGACTCGACCGCTTGCGCTCCAGTTCCGACGTGGGTCTCTCGCTCGTCTTCGCTGAGTTCGCGTGGGGCACGGACATTTATCGCGCACGCCAGCTCGTGCAGGAACGGCTGCAAGCGGCGAGCGGCAAGCTGCCCGAAGGGATTAAATCAGGGCTGACGCCGGTGTCGTCGCTCATGGGCGAGATTCTGCTGATCGGCCTGCGGAGCAAGGACATGCCTGCGCGCGATCTGCGCACGCTCGGGGATTGGACCATCGCGCGGCGGCTGCAAAGCATCGCGGGCGTGGCCGAAGTGCTGACCATCGGCGGCGGCGTGAAACAGATCCACATCATGCCCGATCCGCACCGGCTCGTGGCGATGGGGGTCAGCTTCGCCGAGCTGGAGACCGCAGTGGCGAAAGCCTCGAACAACTCGACCAGCGGCTACCTCACCACCAGCACGCAGGAGATCATGGTGCGCAATCTCGGAATGAGCACCGACCTCGCCGACCTTGGCAGCACGGTGGTGAAGACGCTGGGCGACCGCCCCGTGCTCATCAGCGACGTGGCGCGTGTGGAGTTCGGCGTGCAGCCCATGCGCGGCGACGCGAGCGTCAATGGCGAAGCGGGCGTCATCCTGAGTATCGATAAGTCACCCGGCTTCGACACGCTCAAGCTCACGACGGCCATCGAGAAAGCGCTCGCGGAGCTGAAGCCCTCGCTTCCTCCGGGCGTCGAAGTCGAGCTGCTCTTCCGCCAGGGCGATTTTATTTCGAACGCCATCGGCAACCTCAAGGACGCCATCCGTGATGGAGCCATCATGGTGACTATCGTGCTGTTCGTCTTCCTGTTGAACTTCCGCACGACGTTCATCACGCTCACTGCGATGCCGCTGTCGTTCGTCACCGCGATGCTGGTTTTTAAGTGGGCAGGCGTATCGGTGAATTCGATGACTCTCGGCGGTCTTGCCGTCGCGATCGGGATGGTGGTGGACGACGCAATCGTCGACGTGGAAAATGTCTTCCGCCGCCTGCGGGAAAACGCCGCGCTGCCGGCGCCGAAACCCAAGCTGGAAGTCATCGCGGCCGCATCGGGTGAAGTGCGCAACAGCATCTTCTACGCGACGCTGCTCATCATTCTTGTTTTCCTGCCGCTGTTGAGTCTGGAGGGTTTGGAGGGCCGGCTGTTCACGCCCATCGCCATCGCCACCATCGTCAGCATGGCGGCGTCGTTTCTCGTGTCGCTCACCGTTATCCCGGTGCTGTGCTCACTGCTGCTCAATCCGCGCAGCAAAGCCATCCGTCCCCAGGTCGACACCGATGCGCCCACACACGTTCACGCGCACGACGACGGCTTCGTGGTGCGCGCTATGAAATGGGTGGTGCAGCGCACGTTTCTGCGCGCGGCGTTCGACGCGCCGTTCGCTGTGCTCGCCATCACGGGCGTCCTGCTCGTCGGCGCGCTGATGCTGTATCCGGTGATGGGCAAAGACTTCCTGCCCGCATTCAACGAAGGCAGCGCCACGATTTCCTTCGCGAGCGCGCCGGGCACTTCGCTGGCGCAGAGCAACGCCATCGGCGACACCGGGGTGAAGCTCTTGCTAGAGATCCCGGAGGTCAAGAGCGTAGGCCGCCGCGCAGGCCGCGCCGAGCGCGACGACCATGTGATGCCCGTGTCCGTGAACGAGTTCGACGTGGAGTTCAATGAAGGAGGTAGGGCGCGTCAGGAGGTCTTTGCAGAGATTCGCGAGAAACTCGGCGGCGTCCCCGGCACGTTCACGAATGTCGGCCAGCCCATCGGCCACCGCCTCGCACACATGCTCAGCGGCGTGTCCGCAAAAATCGTGGTGAAAGTCTTCGGCCCTGACCTCGACGTGCTTCGCGCGAGAGGCGCGGAGATCGAGCGCATCGCCAAAGAGATCCCCGGGCTCACCGACGTTTTTCTCGAGAAACAGGCGGCGATTCCCCAGCTCCGCATCGTGGTGAACCGCGAGCGCGCCAGAGCCTATGGCGTGCAGCCCGGCGCCATCAACGAGCAGCTTTCCACGCTCCTCGGCGGCAAGGTCCTCGCCGAACTGCGCGAAGGCCAGCGCACGATGGACCTGCTCCTGCGACTCCCGCCCGAATGGCGCGACGCGCCGCAAAAGCTCGGCGACCTGCTCATCGAAACCGGCAATGGCCAGCGGGCGCCGCTGTACCTCGTCGCAGATGTCCGTGAAAGCAAAGGCCCGAACGTCATCAATCGCGAGAACACGCAGCGGCGGATCGTAATCGGCGCCAACACGATCGAACGCGACCTCCAGTCTTTGGTCACGCGGCTGCAAAACGAAGTGAAGGAGAAAGTGCAACTCCCGCAGGGCTACTATGTGAGCTTCGAGGGCGAGTTCAAGGCGCAGCAGGAAGCTGCGCGGCGCATCGCGAAATTCTCCGCACTCGTCTTTGTGGTGATCGCCTTCCTGCTCTACGGCTACTTCCGCAGCGCCTCGCTCGCCGCACAGGTGCTCCTGAATATCCCACTGGCGCTCATGGGCGGCCTCGCGCTGACCTGGCTGCTCATCAACAACATCTCCATCGCCACTCTGGTCGGTTTCATCGCCGTCGCCGGCGTCGCCGCGCGCAACGGCATCATGATGATCTCGCACTATCTTCACCTGATGCGGCACGAGGGCGAAGGGTTCACCCGCGAGATGGTCACACGCGGCACGCTGGAGCGGCTCGTACCCGTGCTGATGACCGCGCTCGCGGCCGGCATCGCGCTCGTCCCGCTGCTCCTTGCCGCGAATGAGCCGGGCAAGGAAATCCTTCATCCCGTCGCCGTCGTCATCGTCGGTGGACTTGTCAGCAGCACGTTACTAGACCTCGCGGTCACGCCCGCCGTGTTCTGGCTCTTTGGCCGGCGCGCCGCGGAAAAAGCTCTCCGGCTAGACGCACCAGCCGCGCAGTAAAATCACAACAAACCCATACATGAAAACCACCGCACTAGCCACCATCGCCGCCGCCATCCTCTGCGCGTCGGCTTTCGCCCACGAACGCATCACCATCGGCCCGAATGGCGGACGCGTGATTTATGTCGACTCCACCAGTACGCCCAACGTCGAGTTCTTCGTGAACAAAGACGGTCGCGCCAAGATAGCGCTGTTAGACAAATCGCTTAAACCTATTGCGCTCGCCGAGCAGAGCCTCGTGGTTACGGCCGGTCCGCGGGCCTCGGCCCGAAAGCTGAGCATTGAGAAAAGGGGCGACGCCTTCCTCACCGAGACGATGCCCGCCGGTGCGCCTTACACCGTCATCATGCAGCTCAAGGAGAACCCCGGCTCCAAGGCGATGACCCTCCGAGTGAACTACAACCCTGTTCTCGCCGGCTCCGGCAAACCTCAGTATCTCGACGACAGCGTGAATGACGGCAGCGGCCCGAGCATCAAGCCACCCGCGACGCTTGACGGCTTATTCGCCGAGATCAATCAGCATCACGCCGAGTTGACGGAGAACTTCAAGGAGAAGGCATTCGAGGGCCTCGACGAAGTCACGCAGTCATTCGCGGTGCTTCTTAAGGCCTTGCCCGCGAAGTCCGGCAACAAAGCCCCGGCCGTGCAGCCGCAAGTGGACGCCCTGATCATCCACCTCGACGCGATTGCCGAAGCCAACGCCGCCCGGACTTTAGGCGACGCTGCGAAAGACGTAGAATCCTTCAACGCCGGCATCGCTTCTTTGAAGGCGATGTACCCCGAGACGACGGCGAATGCGAAGCTGTAAGCCCGTATCTCTCACTCTGTTTGCCTACCGGGACCAGGCCGCCGCGGAGGCCGGCCCTCCAGGTTTGGCCACGCCATGGGTCCGAATCCTGGGACCAGGCCGTCACGGAGGCCGGCCCTCCCGGTTTGCCACACCATGGGTCTGAATCCCGGGACCAGGCCGTCACGGAGGCCGGCCCTCCAGGTTTGGCCACGCCATGAGTCTCCGTCCAGCGACCCAGGCTGGGGACTGGTCTTGGGAACCACGGATGGACACGGATGATGCATCTCTCGCAAAGAGCGCAAAGCCCGCCAAGAGGGGAGGATGGGTTCTTGATTAGAACCCGATGGAACCTCCGCCGTCGATGGGAAGGCAAACGCCGGTGACGAACTTGGCGGCGGGCGAACTCAGGTAGACGGCGGCGTGGCCGACGTCGGCGGGATCGCCGAAGCGGCCCATGGGCGTGCGGGAAAGGACGCGCTGTTTGCGGTCGGGATCGCCGTGCAGGGCGCGGTGCAACATGGGCGTGTCGATCCATCCCGGGGCGATGGCGTTGACCCGCAGGCCACGGGGAGCGAGATCGGCGGTGAGAGCGAGGACGAGCCCGCGGACGGCGGCTTTCGCGGCGGAGTAGGCGACGACCTTGGGCATGCCGATCAGCGCCGTCATGGAAGAGATGAACAGGATCGATCCGCGCCCGGCTTCGATCATGGGCAGGGCGAAGGTGCGGGAAAGCGCTGCGGCGGCGGTGACATGCGTGTTCAGCACCTGGAGGAACTCCACTTCGGTAACTTCGAGGGGGTCTTTCTTCAGGTGGATGCCGGCGTTGTTGACGAGGATAGAGGGGGCTCCGCATTCGCGGATGATGCGGTCGCGCAACGCAGGGGCGGCGTCGAAGTCGAGCACATCGTGTGAGATTGCCAGGGTATCGGCTTCGATTTCTGCGGCGGCTTCTTCGAGGGGATCCTTGCGCCGGCCCACGAGCACGATCCGGGCTCCGGCGGCGGCCATGGCGCGAGCGATGCCCAGGCCGAGTCCGGTTCCACCGCCGGTGATGAGGGCGATCTCGCCGTCGAGTCGAAAGGGATCCATGCGCGAGCTTCTCTGGAGGAAAGGATCAGCCTGCCTGATCGACGCTGTGAGCGGGATCTCCGGATTGATCCGCGGCCTCAACATCCCTGAGCTTGGAGAGGGCGGCGAGGGGGCCAATGATCATGAAGGTCAGCCAGGTCAAGGGGTAAGAGATGAAGCCGATGCCAAACGCCATCAACACCAGGTTCACCAGAGAAGCGACCCAGTAGCTGATCATGAGCATCAGCCCGCCTTTGACATTGCCCGCGTAGATGCTGCCGAGTCCGAAAACTTGAACTACGCCCGGAAGAACCTCCAGCAAGACTGCGGCCACCGGGCTCTTCCCCTCGGCGGTGGTGGAGTAAGGTTCGATCGCGGGGATGGGTGGGTCGCTCTCCATACCGTGGTCATTTTGGCACGGGATTTCCGCCGTTGTCGATCTCGAAACTGCGGCCTGGTCCCGGGATGCAGACCCATGGCGGGACCGGGCGTGCGGGAGCCCGCCCGTCCAGGATGCGGGATGCAGGATGCAGGATGCGGGATGGAGGTTCCGGGATGGAGACCCATGGCGGGACAGGGCGTGCGGGAGCCCGCCCGTCCAGGATGGACGGCCTGGTCCTGGGATGGAGACCCATGGTGAGACAGGGCGTGCGGGAGCCCGCCCCTCCAGGATAGCGTGAGCAATCTGTCAGACAAGACCTGGAGGGCCGGCGTCCTCGGCGGCCTGGTCACGGGTGCAGACCCTCAGCCGAGCCCCTCGAGATTCCAGCCCTCACGGTAGGGCTTGCGGATGAGGGAATTGGCTTCCTCGTGGTTCGTGATGCGGAGGGCGGCGGCGTCCCAGATCAACTCGTGGCCGGGATGGCGCAGGGCCACCGTTCCGAGCAGTGTGGTTTCCGCGAGGGGTCCGGCATAGCTGAAGGGAGAGCCGCTGTCGCCTTTTCCCAGACAGGCGTCGATGAAGGCGTGGTAATGGCTGAAGCCATCGATGTCCGGACGTTTTAAGCCCCGGTTGCGGCTGTAGGGGAGGAGTTGGGGTCCCGCTACATGGGGGACGAGGAGCTGGCCGCCTTCTCCGATGAAGAGGCTGCCTCCGCCTGGGATCTCGCGAGAGTCATCCTGAAAATCGAACAGCTCGCGGGGGGGAGTGCGTTCGCCGTCATACCAGGAGACGCGGATTCGGTCGCCGGCAGTGTAACGGGTGCCGGGGAACTCGTATTCCACGAGGGATCCGTCCGGCCAATTTTCGCGAAAAGCGGCTTCGTGGGAGGTCCAGGAATCCGGTGCAGTGGCGCGAAGGGTGAGGGGAGCGGTCAGTTCGAGGGCTTTGAAGGGGGTGTCGAGAATGTGGCATCCGAAATCGCCGAGGCCCCCTCCTCCGAAATCCTGCCAACCGCGCCAATTGAAGGGGTGATAGACGCCGTCTTTGTAAGGGCGGACGGGCGCGACGCCGAGCCAGAGATCCCAGGCGAAGCTATCGGGGACGGGGTCGCTTCCTTCCGGACGGCCGCGGTAGGGAAAGCGGGCTCCGCTCCAGGCGTGGATTTCGCGAATACGTCCGATGACGCCGTCTTGGAGCATGCGGACGGCCATGCGGTATTCGATGGCGGACTGGATCTGGTTTCCCATTTGGGTGACGACACCGTGTTTCTCGGCCGTCTCGCGCATGACGCGGGCTTCGGAGACGGTGTGGGTGAGCGGTTTCTCGCAGTAGACGCGTTTGCCGAGGCGCATGGCGGCGACGCTCACGGGGGCGTGCATGTGGTCGGGAATGGAGACGTTGAGGGAATCGACGCGGTCGCCCTCTTTTTCGAAGAGTTCACGCCAATCCTGATAACAGCGCGCCTCCGGAAAGCGTTCTTTGGCGCGCTGCATGCGGGAGGCGTCCACGTCGCAGAGGGCGACGACTTCGAGGCCCGGGTGGGAGGCGAGGTTTTCCAGGTCGCTCCATCCTTGGCCCTCGGCTCCGATGGAGGCGTGTTGGAGGCGGCTGTTGGCTGGGTTGGCGCGGCTCAGACGAGGAAGAATGAGGGGCAAGGTCAGCGCGGAGGAGGTGCGAAGAAAAGACCGGCGGGTCGCGTGGGGGAGGGACATGAGGGGATTTTGAGGCTGAGAACGGCGGCCATCCTACGGGAGGCTTCAGGGACAGGCAAAGGGGAATCCAGGCGGGAGTTTCATTGTGAAGCGGGCCTGCGGCTGGCGGCGTGGCGGCAGCGGATCGGATTAGGAAAGAGCGGAAAAGGCGGCATTCGCAGGATTATGGGGTTTACAACGCCGGGGCTTTCGCGAGAGAGGGCGGGCGGGATGACGGAGTACAGGTCGAGGCCGGCCCTCCGCGGAGTGGCTTCTGCGGTTGCGGCCTTTTTTATCTGGGGACTGCTGCCTCTGTATTGGAAGGCGCTGGAGGCGGTCTCGCCGTTGTGGCTGATCGCCTTCCGGGTGTTGTTGTCGCTCGTCGTGCTGATTCCCTTGATGGTGTTGCGGGGAAGCGTGGGAGCCTTTCAGGCTGGAATGCGCGACCCGAGAGCGGTGGCGACGCATCTGCTGTCTGGCGGGCTGCTGACCGGCAACTGGTTGATTTACGTGTGGGCGACGCAGAACGAGCGGATTGTGGAGGGCAGCGTGGGGTATTTTCTCAACCCCCTGGTGAACGTGGTTCTGGGCTGCCTTTTTTTCCACGAAAGACTGCGCCGGCTTCAATGGGCGGCGGTTTTGTTGGCTGGGGTGGGAGTTGCGTTGCAGGTGGGTGCGCTGGGCAGGGTTCCTTGGGTAGCCTTGACGCTGGCGTTCTCTTTCGGATTCTATGGTCTAGTTAGGAAAAAGTCTCCGTTGGGATCGATATCGGGATTGGCGCTCGAGACTCTCCTGTTCGCGCCGTTCGCCGCGGCGTGGATGTGTTGGGAGGCCGGCCGCGCGGGATGGCCGGACGCACTCATGGAGCCTGGCTCCTTGGCGCTTTTGGGATTGGCGGGAATACTGACGACGGTTCCGCTGGTGTGTTTTGGGGATGCCGCGCGGCGGGTGCGGCTGAGCACGTTGGGACTGCTTCAGTTCATTGCGCCAACCCTCCAGTTTGTTCTGGGGGCATTCGTGTATCGTGAGCCGCTCTCGGTGCTTTTGCTGGTTTCCTTGGGATTCGTGTGGACGGGATTGATCGTGTACAGCGCGGACGCCGTGCGCCGGGAATGGGGAGTCTGGGGCTCGTCTCGCCGTCGTATGCCTGCTGTGGCGGGCGAGCGCGACGAAACGGTGTGAGTATGCGCAATTGCCTGGATTCACGCTGCGAGCGGAGAAGCCGGCTTCAGCACCGGGGATCACTCGGCGACGCCGTCGATGCGGAGGAGGCGAGTTTCGCTCCTTAGGAAGATGCTGCCGCCGGAGAGGGCCAGAGAGGCTTGGACTTTTTCGCCAATGGGGTTGCGGGCGACGATCTGGAATTCGGGCGCGGCGCGGACGACGGTGGTTTCGCCTTCATCGGAGGTGAAGTAGATATGTCCGGCCGCGGAGACAGGGGAAGCCGAATGGTTGCCGCCGATGCGTTCGCGCCAGAGGATTTCGCCGTCGGAGGCCTTTAGGCACATGGCGATGCCGCCTTCGTCGATGGTGAAGAGGTGGGGCGGAAGGTGGAGATAGGAGGGGATGTGAGGCATGTTTTTCTCCTGTTCCCAGGCGATATTGGATTCGCCGAGGTCGCCTGTTTTTCCTAACCGAAAGGCTTTGATGGATTGGCGCCCGCCCCAGCCGCTGGCGGCGTAGGCCAGAGCGTCGCCGATGACGATGGAGGGGACGACGCCTTCGCCGGCGTTGGTGGAAGTCCAAATAAGCTCGCCGGTGGAGGCGTCCATTCCCTGGACGACGTCTCCGGCTCCGCTGATCAATTGGGTCCGGCCGTCTGGTCCGATCCAGATATTGGGAACGACGTGGCCGATCCGGGAGAGGCCGCGGGGAGTGCGCCAGCGCTCTTTCCCGGTGTGCTTATCCAGCGCGACGACGAAGGACTTGTCCCAGGGGGTTTGCCAGCCGACCGCGCGGTCGTCGCCGTCGCTGCTTCCGTCATAGGACATGATGATGAGGTCTTCCCAGAGAACGGGGGAGGAGCCCAGTCCGTGCTGGCTGTAGAAGGGGTAGTCGCGATTGATCCACTGGACTTCTCCCTGAAAATCGAGGGCGGCAAAGCTGCCGTCGCCGAACACAGCGAGAACGCGTTCGCCATCGGTGACCGGTGTCGGCGTCGCGTAAGAGTTACGGCCTTCCTTCCGCAGGGTTTGTTGTCGGAAGACTTCCCGGTTCCAGAGAACGGCACCGGTATCGCGGTCGAGACAAAGCACCCGGCAGGAAGCGCCGCCGTCAGTGGCGGTGGTGAGAAAGATGCGGCCGTTCCAGACGATGGGCGAGGACCAGCTTTCTCCGGGGATATCTTGTTTCCAGGCGATTCCCCCGGTGAGGTTCCAGCGGAGAGGAAAAACCCGCTCTTCGGTGGAGACGCCCTGCCGGCTTGGACCGCGGAAATTGGGCCAGTTTTCGGCGGGGGCGGCAGAGGTCAGCGCGGCGAGGAGGATGAGGGTTTTGTGAATTTGGAGAGGGAGAGGGACAGTCTTCATAGGTTTGGCGGCGGACTGGGAACAGGAATCATGGTGGGCGGAGGGAGGGGCTCGCGCAAGGACGGGGTGATTCCGCCGGGCGCTTCCGGCCCGGGATTTGCCGGTTGATCCCGGCGCCAATTGTGATGCTGGCGCGGCGGCCGGGGATGGTGAACAATGCGCCGCCGTGAGGATACTTTTGACTGCGGATCTGCATTACTCGCTGCGGCAATGGGATTGGTTGTGCCGTGCCGCGGGCAAGTTCGATGTTGTGGTGCACGCAGGTGATTTTCTGGATGTGGCCGCGGCGGTGGATTTGGATGTGCAGATCCTGGTCACATTGAAGTACCTGCGCCGTCTTCAACCGGAGGCCCAGATCGTGGCGGCCAGCGGGAACCACGACCTCGACCGGGAAGGGCCGGGGGGCGAGCGAGAGGCGGGTTGGATGAGCCGGGCCAGGCGCTTGGGGATTCAGGTCGACGGAGATTCCCTGGACCGGGATGGTTGCCGGTTCACGGTGTTTCCATGGTGGGAAGGACCGCTGGGCCGGGCCAGGGTGTTCGAGCAGATGCAGCGCAGCGAGCCGCCGCCCGGGACCGCCTGGATTTGGGTTTATCATGCGCCGCCCTCGCAGACGCCGGTATCGTGGACAGGGAAGGAGTGGTTTGGGGACGTTTATTTGGGAGATTGGATCGAGCGATTCCGGCCGCGGATGGTATTGGCGGGACATGTTCATCACGCGCCCTTTGCCAAGGGTGGGTCCTGGGTGCACCGGCAGCATGGCGCCTGGGTGTTCAATGCCGGCCGGCAGATTGGACCATGGCCAACCCACGTGCGGATTGATCTTGAGGGGCAATTGGCCACCTGGGTATCCCTGGCGGGCCAAGAGGACTGCCAATTGGAGGAAAGGGAGGAAAGCTCCGGCGGTCCGGAGGCGGCGCTCAGCCCGACTGACTGATGAGAGCTTCGAGCACTTCGTCGACCATGGAGAGGTGGTGTCCTTCCCGCTCGAATTGGCGTTTCAAATCGACCAGGTAGCGGGTGACGCCTTGCAGACGGCGGGCGAGGAGCCGGGCCACTTCCCGGGCGAAGGCGGGGTGATCGACAAAAAATTTCTCGGGATCCTCGACGACCTGAAAGCAGCAGGGTTCGAGAGTGCGGACCGTGGCCATGTGGGGTTGATCGAGCAGATGGGAGATCTCACCGAAAACGGCGCCGGGCTTGTCGATCTCGTTGAGACTGACGCCTTCTTTGACGATCTCGACGCTTCCGGATTTGAGGATGAACAGTTTTCCGGAGCGGCCGCCCTCTTCGAGCACCACTGCGCCGCCATCGAAGGTGGCTTCCGGAAGATTGGGGCAGGCATTTTGCACACCTGTGGGCATGGGGTGAATGTGCGTGGCGGAACGGAAAAGGCAACAGAGACTTGGCGTGATGGAGGCTGGTTGTGGGAGAGGGGACGGCCGCGTGAAGCTTGCAGGAAGTCCTTCAGGGGCTTGAGCCGCCTTTCTCGCACTCTTTCTGCTGCGGCCTGCTGCGGCCCCCCATGGGGACTGCGTTGCGCTTGCCTCAGGCTTGAACAGGGTGTAGGGGGCGGCCCCTCGCGACGAAACAGTGTGACAAATGCGGGTTTTAAGAGGAGAACGCGACGGTGCGGAGGGCGCTGAGCAGTTCCAAAGCCATGACGAAAAAGCAGAGCAGGCAAGAGAGGAAAGGGCGGAGGGTCCGGGCCAGCCGGAGTCCGGGTCCGGTCGAGGCTCGCCTCCGGGGAGTCCGTGCTGGGATGAAGGCGACAGTGATGGGCCGGGTTTTTTTGGCCTTGGCTTTCTTTCTTTCGATTTATCTCACTCTCGTTTCGATGAGCGGAGAGGCGGTGGCGGGCTGCGGAGAGGGAGAGAAGTGTCAGGAGGTCTTGTCCAGCCGGTGGTCCGTGGTTTTAGGGCTGCCGGTGAGTCTTGCCGGCAGCGTGCTCTATGCGGCGATGTTCGTTGCGGACCTGCGAGCGCGGCGCGGTGTGATTTGGTGGACCGCGTTGGGATTGATCGTGGGCGGTGCAGTGTGGTTCACCGCCTTGCAAGCGGTGGTCCTGCGCGCCTTTTGTCCGTGGTGCTGCGTCACCCATGCGCTGGCGGCGGGCGGAGCCGGCCTTTTGTATATGGGCTCGCGCCCGGGCGCGCGAACCGGCGGCTTATCCGCAGGCAACCTATGGTGGAAAGGGGCAGCGGCGGCGCTGACGATTTTGACGGCGACGGCACTCTTGCAGGTTTACGGTCCACAGAAGAAAACGACGGCGACGGTTAGGGTAGCCGGAGGAGCGGTGGGAGATTCGGCGATCGCTCCTGAGGAAAGTGAGCGGCTGGTTCCGTTGCACGGAGGGTCGATCAGCGTGGATGTCATCGATTTGCCTGCGATTGGCGATACACGCAAAGCGACGCACGTGGCGGTGGGGATATTTGACTATACCTGCCCGCATTGTCGCGAACTGCACGAGATCTTGGAGGGAATAGAGGAGACGTTCCGCGGGCGGCTTGCGGTGGCGCAGTTGCCGGGCGCGCATAATGAGAAGGGACGTTCCATTCACCGTTTGATGCTCAGTTTGTGGAAGGAGCGTCCGGACGTGCGGGAGATCATCGAGGAAATGCTGAACAGCGGAGCCGTGCAAGCCGATGAGATTCAGCTTCAGCGGGAGGTCGAGCGGGTGATGGGCCAGGAGGCATTGGCAGGCTTGTTGGCGAGGTGGAAGCCTTGGGCGGATGCAAAGATTGCTTTGGCGGAGCAGGTGTTTCAGGCGAACAAAGCGGTAACGAACAGCGGGCGTTTTCCCCAGTTGCTCGTCGGAGACGCGGTCGAGGTAGGGGTGCAGTCTGGCTCCGGGCACTATTATGCATTGTTCAGGGAGAAATTGGGGTTGGTGCGGGACTCCGTTCCGCAACTAACGATCTCTCCCAACTCGGTGGATTTGGGCACGGTGGTGGCGGGATCCCCGCACACGATGAAGTTTACGTTGGAGAATTCGGGCAAGGCGGAGGCCAGGCTGCGCCGGGTGAATCTGCCGATGGGGATGCGATGGGTTGAGCCGCAGCCGGAGGTCGTGGGGGCAGGGGAGAAGGCGGAACTGAGCATCGGGATGGAGATTCCGTTGCAAAAAGGTCCCGCGGCCTGCGAGATCCAGCTCCAGAGCGATGCGGAACCGGCTTTGCTGACGATTCCGGTGAAGGCTCAGGTGAGGAATCCCATCGAGCTGCGCCCGCAGCGGGTGAACTTTGGGACATTCAGCAGTCAGACGCCTCCGCTGAAGGTGCAGATCATTTTGAGCGAGCCGGTAAAGTTAGGAGAGCCGAAAAGCTTGATACCGCAGTTTCAGGCGGAGTTGAGTGAGGTGGAAGCGGGCAAGGTCTACGAACTGGAGATTGAGGTAGTGGGCGAGTTCTCCGGGGTGGGATTCCAGCGGGGCGTGATCGAGATTCCCGTCGATGGATCCGGATTCGACGAGCCCTGGCCGGAGGTGATCCGGGTGCAGGCCTACGGGCGGGTGATTCAGGGCCCGGGGAGCTGAGCTGGGCGCTGCGGACCTGCGGGGTTGCGGGGCCCCGTTCGGGAGCTTAGTGTAGTGGGTCCTGCCCTTGTAGGAAATGATGAACCGATCTCTCCTTGCCGTTTTCGTACTCGCCTGGATTGCGCCGTTGGCGGCCGGCGAAGTGTTTCTGGACATCGACGATCTGGGGAAGCGCTTGGGAGGCTGGGAAAAGAAGGGGGGACTGGCCGCGGTGTATCGCGTTTCCGACAGCAATTACCGGACCTACCGGCCCGCGGTGACGAAGACGCCGGAAGGCGGCATTTTCGTTTCGGTCCGGATCGACAACGTGCGTGGCGTATTCGCCGCGAACGATCATGCCAGCTTGGAGATCACCTTCGATTCGGGGGGCCGGGTGGTCAGCGCCCGCAGCAGCATCAGCCTGCAGGGGAAGCGGATCACCAGCGATCTCATTGTTGGAGGGGTGCAATTTGGCAAAGCGGCGGCCTCGGTCACTCCGGCGGACGCGCTGGTCAAGGTGAGTTCCGATTTGGTGGCGAACCTGACGGAGAAGATTTCCAAGGAAGGCGCGGTGGAGCCGGGGCGGGTGACCTTTCCCGCGGTGGTTCAACACAACTTCAACATCCTCTTTCAAGCAGTGCGTTTGGTCGAGAACGGCCGTGCGATTTCTCTGGCGGAAGTGGGGCGGAGCGACGCTAAGGCTGAGGGAGGACCGGCAGGATCGTCGCGAGTGGAGATTCAGTTGCAACCGCCGGGTCAGACTGCGGCTCAGCCTCTGCCGCAGGCGCCGGGTCAGACGACGGCTCAGCCTCTGCCGCAGCCCGATCCTGCAGACCAGGGGCCCGGCCTGCCGGCTGGGGATGGTTAGCCCGCGTTTCCCCTGCTGTTTCTGGCGCGGCGCGCTGCGCCCCATGGGGACTGCGTTGCGCTCGCCTCAGGCTTGAACAGGGTGTGCTCAGCCAGCTCTGCGCCTTCGGCTGCGCGCGCCGTGGCCGCATGGGGTTCGCGCCCGCCCCTCGCGACGAAACAGTATGAGAAATGCGGGTTAGCAACGGCGGAAGGGCGAGTTCCGCATCCTTCGTCTTGACAGGCGCGCCCGGTTCTCGCTGGAGTGGCTGGCGCCATGAGATTTCTTTTCGTTTTCTGCATTGTTCCGGCTGCAGCCGTTCTGGTTTCCATTTGGCCGGCGGCGGCGGCCGAGCCGGATTTGGTTTTTGAGGAGAATGTCATGGTTCCCATGCGGGACGGTGTGCGACTTGCCGCGAATGTTTTCCGGCCACGCCGGGACGGCCAGTTTCCGGCGGTGCTGATGCGCTCTCCGTATGGCAAGCCGGGCGGGGACTGGGGGGAGGCGGCGCGTTATGTCGGGGCGGAGTTCGCCATGGTTGTGCAGGACTGCCGGGGAAAAGGGGACTCGGAAGGCGTTTGGGATCCCTTTCGTTATGATGCGGAGGACGGGTTTGACACCCAAGAATGGCTTGGCGACCAACCCTGGAGCAATGGCGAGATCGGCACAGCGGGTGGATCTTACGTGGGCTGGACGCAATGGGCTTCCGCGCCGTTGGGGAGTCCTCATCTCAAAGCGATGATGCCGGTGGTGCCGTTCGCCGATGTGTATGATGACATTGCGTATTCGGGCGGGGCTTTTCAGTTGGCGCTGCTGATGGGCTGGGGAGCTGCCGTGGGAGGCGTCGCTCTGGATCCCGACGGCTTACAGGAGGCCTACGCGCACCTTCCGCTGCGCACTTACGGCGATCAGTTCGAGCGAAAGGTTTTCTACCTGAACGACTGGGCGCGGCATCCGTTCTACGACGACTATTGGAAGGTGCGCGGAATCGACCGCCAGTATGACGACGTCGCCGTTCCCGTGCTGAACGTGGGCGGATGGTATGATATTTTCTCGAAGCCCACGATCGAGATGGTCGACCGGGTCCGGGAGAGTTCGAAGGATCGGATGGCCCGGCGCAACCAAATCGTGGTGATGGGGCCGTGGGCGCACGGTGTGGGCGTGCGCCGGGTGGGAGAGCTGGATTTCGGCGAGGAGGCGGCAATGGACATGGGAGACCTGCAGTTCCGATGGATGCGCTATTGGTTGCAAGACGAAGAGACGGGGGTGCACGATTGGCCTGCCTATCATCTTTTCGTGATGGGCGAAAACCGTTGGCGGGGCGAAGACGAGTGGCCACTGGAACGGACGCGGTTTACCCCCTACTACCTGCGCAGCGCGGGGAAGGCCAATACGCTGGATGGCGACGGGCAGTTGGCCCTGGAGGAACCTGGCGAAGAACCGCAGGACAGTTTCGTTTACGATCCAAGCGACCCGGCTCCGACGCAGGGCGGCAATAACTTGATCGGGGCTCCGGTGGGACCCATGGATCAGCGCGAGGTCGAGAAGCGCTCCGACGTTCTGGTCTACACCACTGAGGCGTTGGCGGAGGATGTGGAAGTTACGGGCCCAGTGACCCTGGTGTTGTATGCTGCTTCCACGGCGCGGGACACCGATTTTACCGGGAAGCTGGTGGACGTGCATCCGGACGGGGCCGCCTACAATCTGTGCGATGGCATCCTGCGCGCCCGTTACCGGGAAGGCCGGGACCGGGTGGAATTGTTAGAACCTGGAAAAGTTTATCGCTTCGAGATCGACCTTTGGGTAACCAGCAACCGCTTCCGGCGGGGCCACCGCATCCGGTTGGAAGTGTCCAGCAGCAATTACCCCCGTTTTGACCGGAATCCCAACACGGGAGGGGCTTTCGGAGAAGACGAGGAGTTTTTGCCGGCTACCCAGACGGTTTTCCACGACGGCGAGCATCCTTCGCACCTTTTGCTTCCGGTGATTCCGCGGTAGACGGGGAAAGCAGCCGGGACTTGGAGAGGGCCCAGCCCGGCCTGGTCAGTGTCCGAACCACCGGCGGTCGGCGAAGTCGAGAAAGACGGTCCAGTCGGCGATTCCCACATCGTGTTTTCCCGGGCGGATATGATAACCGAGGGTGTCGCCGGCCAGGGCGTTGAGCGGCGGCGGCTCTTCGTTTTCGATGCCTCCGGCATGGAGTAGGCGGTAGACCGGATCGGCTCCCCGTTGAGCGGCGAACTCCCCTGCCGGATCGGCCCAAGCGTCCTCCTCGGCGCTGCAGACCAGGACGGGGCGGGGCGCGATGGCGGCGACGAGGAAATGCTGGTCGAGGGGAAGGAGCTCCTCGCGATCGTTGAAGAATTTGAAGTTCTCGCAGAACCAATGGGGAAAGCTGTCGTTGATGGCTTTGACGGTTTCGCCGGAGCGGCGGCGGCTGAGAGCGGCTCCGCCGCAACCGGACTGGTTGCTGACGGCGAGAGCGATGCGTTCGTCCCAGGCGGCGGCTACGAGGGCGGTTTTGCCGTTTCGGGAGTGTCCCATCACGGCGACGCGGTGGGGATCGAGGTCGGGATCTTGAACCAGGTAATCGACGCAGCGATGCAGACCCCAGGCCCAGGCGGCGATGGTTCCCCATTCGGCGGAAGCGGGCTTGGTTTGGCCTGGCCGGTAATAGAGCGAGTGAATGCCGTCCGACCAATCTGCACGATCGGGATCGATGTCGGCTTGATAGAAAGTGGCCACAGCGTAACCGCGGGAGATGATGGCGTCGATGGGCCAGCGGGCGGCCTGAGTTCCGCGCTGGCCTTCGGTGGCGCGCTCTCCGTCCCGGACCCAGTGGGGAGTGATGGGAATGTCAGGGTCAGGAGCGACGGTGTGGTTGCCATGAAAGTTCAGCCCGAGGAAGACGGGGGCGGGGCGGCGTTGATTTGGTGAGTAGACCAGCAACTGGATGGGAGGCGTATTGCGGCCGCCGAAAAAGATGGAAACGAGCTTCCGGGTGGCTTTTCCATCGAGGGCATCGGGGGTGGTGTGATCCACCGTCCAGGCAGCAGCGGCGGGAGGAGGAGGCATGTGCCCGTAGACGTAGTGGGCGAGAAGATCGAGAATCTCGGCGCGCCGCTCCGGCCATTGTTCCGGCCAGCGAACTTTGCGCCCGTCGAGGAAGGTCAAGGGATCCGGGAGTTCGGCTTGTGGAGAGAGGGATTCGAGGGGGCGGGCTGCTAGGGTGCGGCCGGGGAGAGCGCTGCGGATGGCCGCGGCCACTTGTTTGGCCAGGAGGGCGGATCCCTCGTTGGTGAAATGGACATCCGCGGGGCGTTGAATGGAGTCGGGACGCGGCGCGGCGAAGGAGTGGAGATCGTGGATGGGGACTCCGGCGGAGTCCATAACCGCGGCGGCGGCGGCGTTGTAACGAATCTCATGACCAGGAACCCGCCCTTCCGCTCCTTGTGGGATGGGGGTGGTATGACACCAGATGAGTCGGGCTCCGCTGCGCAGCAGACGACGCACGATGTCGCGGAGATTGGCTTCGTATTCTGGAAGGGGAACCATGACCCGGCCGTTCGACACCGGAATCTTTTGAGCATTATGCCGTGATTCGCTGTCGTGCGGGATGTATTTGAGGTCGTGCAGACCAAAGTTAAAATGAATGACGTCCCAGCGGGCGGGACCGAGCCATTGTTCGAGTTGGTCCAGGGCGCGGAGGGTCGGGCCGCAGTTGACAGGGGCGCGATGGACGTTGGCCTCATCCCGCAGTTCCTCCCGCACCGCTTCGGTGTAACCGACGGAAATGGAGTCGCCCAGCAGAAGCACCCGGGGTAATCCGGGCCGGTCCTCGATGGGGTCCAAAGGGGCTGCGGGGAGAGAAACGGGGTGGGAGGACAAAACGACGGTGACCACAATCGGAGTGAGGAGAGAGCGGACAAGGTTCTTGCGCAGAGGGCGGAGGATGGGCGGGAGCATCATCTGAGAGTAAGGCAAAGGCCAGGCGGGTAGCGACGAAAAATGATCTCAGGGAGAGGGATCCGCCAAGGCCGTCTAGCCCGCCTCCGTGACGGCCTGGTCCCGGGATGCAGACCCATGGCGGGACAGGGCGTGCGGGAGCCCGCCCCTCCAGGATAGCGCAAGCGATCTGTCAGACAGGACCTGGAGGGCCGGCCTCCGTGCGGGAGCCCGCCCCTCCAGGATGCGGGATGCAGGATGCAGGATGCGGGATGGAGGTTCCGGGATGGAGACCCATGGTGAGACAGGGCGTGCGGGAGCCCGCCCCTCCAGGATAGCGTGAGGGACCTGGTAGAACCCGACCTGGAGGGCCGGCCTCCGTGCGGGAGCCCGCCCCTCCAGGATGCGGGATGCAGGATGCAGGATGCGGGATGGAGGTTCCGGGATGGAGGTTCCGGGATGGAGAGCCATGGTGAGACAGGGCGTGCAGGAGTCCGCCCCTCCAGGATAGCGCAACCAATCTGTCAGACAGGACCTGGAGGGCCGGCCTCCGTGACGGCCTGGTCCCGGGATGCAGACCCATTCCATGACAGGGCGTGCAGGAGCCCGCCCCTCCAGGATAGCGTGACCAATCTGTCAGACAAGACCTGGAGGGCCGGCCTCCGTGACGGCCTGGTCCCTGGGATGCAGACCCATGGCATGACAGGGCGTGCGGGAGCCCGCCCCTCCAGGATGCGGGATGCAGGATGCAGGATGCAGGATGGAGGTTCCGGGATGGAGAGCCATGGTGAGACAGGGCGTGCGGGAGCCCGCCCCTCCAGGATAGCGTGAGGGACCTGGTAGAACCCGACCTGGAGGGCCGGCCTCCGTGACGGCCTGGTGCCGGGATGCAGACCCATGGCGCGACAGGGCGTGCGGGAGTCCGCCCCTCCACAATACCCAGACAAGTCCTTGAACAAAGGTTGATAGAGGAACCCTTCCCTCCCCCCCTTGGCGGTCTTTGCGCTCTTAGCGAGAGATGCACCTTCTTCATCGGTGTTCATCTGTGTCCATCCCTGGTTGTGCCGGGGTCGAGGATGCTGTACGAAGAGAGGCGAGTTCGGCCAATCCGCCTTACAGATTCATGCCTGTTTCTTATCCTTCCGAGCGCATCCTGCTTGGGCCCGGCCCGAGCGCAGTTCCCCCGCGTGTGCTTCAAGCGTTGGCTGCCCCGACTCTTGGTCATCTGGACCCGGAGTATTTGGAGATCATGGATGAAACGCGCGATCTTCTTCGAAAGGTGTTCCGGACTCGCAACGAGCTGACGCTGGCCGTTTCCGGGACGGGAAGCGCCGGAATGGAAACCTGCGTGGTCAATCTGATCGAACCGGGGGACGAGGTCATCGTCTGCGTGAACGGTGTTTTTGGGGCGAGAATGAAAGATGTGATGGAGCGGGCCGGCGCGGTGGTGCATGCGTTGGAGGTTCCCTGGGGCGAAACTTTTTCGCCGGAGACCATTGGGGAAGCGCTGGAGCGGCATCCGAAGTCGAAAGTGCTTGGGATCGTCCACGCCGAGACATCGACGGGAGCGCATCAACCGCTGGAAGAGATCGCCGGGTTGGTGCGGGAGGCGAACGTGCTCTTCTTGGTGGATGCGGTGACGTCATTGGCAGGGTTGCCGGTCGAAGTCGACGCCTGGGGGATCGACGCCTGTTACAGCGGGACGCAGAAGTGTCTTTCATGCCCGCCCGGCTTGGCTCCGGCAACCTTCTCGCCGAAGGCGGTCGAGACCATGGACCGGCGGCGGACCAAAGTGCAGAGTTGGTATTTGGATGTTTCCATGCTGCGGGCCTATTGGGGATCGGACCGGGTCTATCATCACACCGCGCCGGTCAACATGACCTATGCATTGCGGGAGGCCTTGCGAATGGTGATGGAGGAGGGATTGGAGGAGCGGATTGCCCGGCATCAGCGCCATCACGAGCGTCTTCGTGCGGGTTTGGAACGGCGGGGGATGGATTTGATGGCTTCGCAGCCGCTGACGACGCTCAACGCGATCCGGGTTCCGGGCGGAGTGGACGACGGGGAGGTGCGCCGCCGCTTGTTGAGCGAGTACGGGATCGAGATCGGGGCAGGGCTCGGGCCTTTCAAAGGACGCGCCTGGCGAGTGGGATTGATGGGGCATTCCAGCCAACGGCGGAATGTCGATCTGCTTCTGACCGCTCTTGATGCAATATTGAGCAGATAACCAATAGTTGACTTGATAGGACTAGAGACTTCCTGGGAAGAGTTGTTGTCGTTGTATCCGGCGGATCGGGTGCTCACCGGCGGAGCGTCCCTCTCCGCCTACGAATCGGATGGGTTGACGGCATTTCGGGCCCGTCCGCGGGCGGTTGTTTTGCCGGAGTGCGAAGAGGAGGTCATCGCCACGGTGCGTTGGTGTTCCCGGGCCGGCGTTCCTTTCGTGGCGCGGGGCAGCGGGACGAGTCTGTCCGGGGGGTCGCTGCCGGTGGAGGAGGGCGTCGTGATCGCCCTGAACCGGATGCGGGGGATCATCGAGATCGATCCCATCGACGCTGTGGCCGTGGTGGAGCCCGGAGTGGTGAATCTGGATGTGAGCCGGGCGGCGGCCCCTTGGGGTCTGCGTTATGCGCCAGATCCTTCCAGCCAACAAGTGTGCACGATCGGCGGCAACGTGGCCTTTAACTCGGGCGGGGCGCATTGTTTGAAATACGGGATGACCTCCAATCATGTTCTCGGGTTGAAGGCAGTGTTGGCCGATGGGTCGGTGCAGCGATTTGGCGGGGGCAGCCGGGAGTCGGCGGGCCCTGGTCTGCACGGTCTGTTTGTGGGTTCGGAAGGGTTGTTTGGCGTCGCGTTGGAGATTACGTTGCGACTTTTGCCGGAAGTGGAGTGTTTCCACACGGTGCTGGCGTCCTACGCCTCGCTGGAACAGGCCGGGGAAGCGGTGTCGGCGGTGGTGGCCTCCGGTTTGTTGCCGGGGGCCATGGAGATCATGGACCGGCTGGCCATCGAGGCCGCGGAAGCCGCGGTATCGGCCGGCTATCCGCGGGACGCGGAGGCTTTGCTCATCGTGGAACTTGAAGGACCGGTCGAGGAAGTGGAAGAGGAACAACGGCTGCTCTCAGAAATCCTAGCGAATACATTTCCAAGCGAGATGCGCGTCGCGGCGAGCGCGGAAGAGCGCGCGGCCATTTGGCGCGGGCGGAAGAGCGCTTTTTCGGCGGTGGGACGCTTGAGTCCGGATTTCATCGTGCAGGATGGGGTGGTGCCGCGGAGGAAGTTAGGGGAGGCGTTGCGAGCCATCGGGGAAATGGCGCGGCGGTCCGGGCTCCGGGTGGCCAATGTTTTTCATGCTGGGGACGGGAACCTGCATCCCCTCATTCTCTACGATGGCCGGGAAACAGGCGCACTGGAGCGGGCCGAGGCGTTGGCCGGGGAGATTCTCATCCTGTGCACGGAAATGGGAGGATCCCTCACTGGGGAGCACGGCATCGGAATGGAGAAACGCGAGTATCTGGGGGCGATGTTCAGCGAGGAGGACATCGCCTGCATGCGTCGGGTGCGTCGCGTTTTCGACCCGGGCGAGATTGCCAACCGCGGCAAGATGTTTCCGGAAGGGGAAGCCGGCGTAGGGGTCCACATGGGCAGGCATCCACTGGAGGAAGCCGGTGTGATCTCGCGAGAGTGACTGCCGGGCAGAATGGAAGCGCCGGACAGCGAGGAGAGACTGGCGGAGGCCGTGCGAGCCTGCCCGCGCGTGTTGCCGCGAGGCGGCGGCAGCAAACCGGCTTTGCGGAGGCTTCATGCCGAGGACGAACCGTGCGCTGACCTTTCTTTGGGACGCTGGACGGGGATCGAGGAGTACGAGCCTTCGGAGTTCACGGTGACGGTGCGTTCGGGCACACCATGCGCGGAGTTGGAAGATGAGTTGGCGGCGAAGGGCCAGCAGCTTCCCTTTGAACCGCTGTTTTCGGCGGAGGGCTCCACTGTGGGAGGAACGATTGCGGCCGGGTTGAGCGGGCCTGGAAGCCTGCGTTTCGGCGGGCTGCGGGATTTCCTTTTGGGAGTGACCTGGATTGATGGAGTGGGGCGAAGGCTCAGCGCCGGGGGAAGAGTGGTGAAGAATGCCGCGGGATTTGATTTGCCGCGATTCTTTGTGGGAAGTCTGGGCCGTTTCGGGCTGCTGACGCGCGCCGTGTTCAAGGTCTTTCCCCTGCCGCGACGGCGGCTTACTTTTCAAGTGGGATTCGCATCGATGGGCGAAGCGATGGCGAGTTGGGCGGCGGTGGCCCGGGGGCCATGGGAGTTCGAGGCGCTTGAGATCGACTGCGATCCCGTGCGGTGGACCGGACGGTTTGCCGGAGGTGAGCGGGCGGTTGAGGCCAGATTGCAGCGGTTTCGGCGTGAGACGGGCCTGGAGGCCCGGGAGCTGTCGGAGGCTTCGGCGGAGGCGTATTGGGGAGCGCGCCGAAGCTTGGGCTGGATTCCGGGAGCCGATCCCGTGGTGAGGATTCCGGTCAGACCCAGCGCGATTGCGGAATGGGACGCGGAGATGGCGGAGGCCGGGTTGTGGCGGAGTTACGGGAACGGCGGTCACGTGGCCTGGGTGGCCGGACCGCCGGAATTCGGACCAATGCTGGAGCGGCGGCGTCTTTGCGGGCTGGTGTTGCGCGGGCAAGGGGTGGGTCCGTGGATCGGGTGCGAGCCGGCAGGAACGGCGGTGGCTTGCGGTTTGAAGGAGGCGCTGGATGCGGAGGGGAGATTTCCTTTGTGGCCGCCGCCGAGGACGGGAGCTGTGATACAGTCTGGAGATGCTGCACCGGATTGACCCGGAGGAACTCGGACCGGCTGGCCCGGGGATGGCGCGAGCTGTGCAGGCTTGCGTGCATTGCGGGTTCTGCCTGCCGGCCTGTCCGACCTATGGTGTGCTGGGCCAGGAGATGGATTCTCCGCGCGGGCGGATCGTGCTGATGAAAGAAGTCTTGGAAGGAGGGCTGCCCCTGGAAGCGGCTCTGCCGCATATCGACCGGTGCCTGGGTTGCTTGGCCTGCGAGCCGGCTTGTCCCTCGGGAGTGTCCTACCGGGAACTGCTGGGTCCGTTTCGCGAGCGCGCGGAAGCCACGCGGCAACGGACTTGGGGTGACCGGCTGCGGCGGGTTCTGCTGATGGAGACCTTGCCTTTTCCGTGGCGGTTCCGGCTGGCGGCGGCGGCAGGGCTGTGGGTGAGGCCTTTGGGGAGGCTGCTTCCGAGGAGTGTGCGTCCGATGCTGGAACTGCTTCCGGACCGGCTGCCGCGGGCGGAACGATGGCCACAACGGATTCCCGCCGAGGGAACGACGCGGGCGCGGGTGGGCTTGCTGGCAGGTTGCGCCCAGAGTGTGATCGCGCCGGGGATTCAACGGGCGACCATCGAGTTGTTGCGGCGCAACGGTGTGGAGTTGTGGATTCCGGAAAAGGCGGGTTGTTGTGGAGCGTTGGCCTGGCATACAGGCGACGGCCGGCGCGCCCGGGGGTCGGCGCGCCGCCAGTTGGAGGCCTATCCCGCCGGGTTGGATGCCGTGGTGACCAATGCTGCAGGCTGCGGTTCGGCGATGCGGGAGTATGGAATGTTGTTCCGGGGCCAAGCGGAAGAGAAGGCGGCGGAGGGTTTTTCCCAAGGAGTGAGGGACGTCAGCGAGTTCTTGGACCAGTTGGGGCCCCTTCCGGTGCCGGGGTTCGCAAAGCCGGTGCGGGTGGCTTACCAGGATGCTTGTCATCTGGCGCATGCACAAGGGATCCGCGAGGCTCCGCGGCGCCTGCTCCGGGCGGCGCCGGGAGTTGAATTGGTCGAGTTGGCGGATGGGCATTTGTGTTGCGGATCCGCTGGCAGTTACAATCTGGAGCAACCGGAGATCGCGGCGGAACTCGGCGAGCACCGTGCGAAGACGATACTGAATTCCGGCTGCGACTTGGCGGCGACGGGAAACATTGGATGTATGACGCAGATGCGATTTCACCTGCGGCGACTGGGGTCGCGGATTCCGGTGGTGCACACGGTCGAGGTATTGGCGGCGGCGGCCCGGGGGCAATGGCGGGCGGGAGAGTTGGATTGATCGGGCTTGATCTATCCGAATGGCGTTAGGGATTGCGGCGATGCTCGCCGCAGTCAGAGCCTCCAGCTCACCTTCTTTCCTCTATTTCCTTGTATCCGCCCGCCAGATGGGGAGTTCTGAGGATCAGAACTCCTGATCTGGAGGAAGTACCATGAGCCAGGCGGAGTGAGACCCCGGACGCGGTCTCTTTAGTGCGACGCTTCGCGGCGCTTTCCCACGGGCAACAGACCCAAGGCGCGGCTCATCGAGATTCCTCGGGTTCCCTTTCTCCCCTCGATAGATCAGGAGTTCTGAGGATTTCGGCGGCGTGCTGCGCCTGCTGTCGGAATTCCGGCGGATTGGGGGTTCGGCAGTTGACCGGGGCTAGGGGGAAGGGATGTTGGGCGATGCGGATGCGTGCAGGGGATCCATTGGGCGCCGGCGGGGGAATGGCGGTGGCCGGTCAGAGCGGTCCCGCAGCGATTCCGTCTGCGCAAGGCCGGGAGGGAAATCCTGCGGCGGAGGTATTCCTGCGATTAGAAGCAAATGTGGGGCGGGTGATTCAGGGTCAGGAAGGCGTGATCCGCAAGTTGATCGCGGCAATGGTGTCGGGCGGCCATGTTTTGCTGGAGGATTTTCCGGGAACGGGAAAAACGACGCTGGCCAAAGCTCTCGCAGGCTCGATTGGGGGAATGGAGTTCCGGCGGATGCAATTCACCCCGGATTTGCTGCCTTCAGACATTTTGGGAGTGTCCATACTCGATCCGCGGACGCAGGAGTTCGAATTCCACCCGGGACCCGTGTTTACGAACATTTTGTTGGCGGACGAGATCAACCGGGCCTCACCGCGGACGCAGTCGGCGCTGCTGGAAGCGATGGCGGAAAGGCAAGTGACGGTGGAGGGACGGGCTAGCGTGTTGCAGATGCCGTTTTTCGTCGTGGCCACGCAAAACCCGGTGGAATTCCGCGGGACCTATCCGTTGCCGGAGGCGCAAATGGACAGGTTTGCGATGCAATTGGCGTTGGGTTATCTGGACCGCATCAACGAAGTGGCGGTGTTGGAGGCGCAACTGGGGGCGCATCCGGTGGACTCGTTGGAGCCTTGCGCAACGGTGGAGGAGGTCTTGACCCTCATGGAAGATGCGGAGACGGTGCGGGTGAGCCGGGAGATCATGGGGTATATTGTGGATATTGTGGCGGCGACACGGGAGGTGCCGGAGGTGCAATTGGCGGCGAGTTCGCGAGCGGCCCTGGCGCTGATGAAAGCGGCGCGGGCGTTGGCGGTGGGGGAGGGAATGGAGTTTGTGGCTCCCGATCACGTGCGGGTGTTGGCGGAGGACGTGGTGGCGCACCGGTTGGTGTTGGAGCCGCAAGCCAAATATGCGGGGCTGACCGGGCGAAAGGTCGTGGCGGACATCCTGGAGAAAATCGACGCGCCGCATTAGAGAGGCCATGCGCCTGCTCCACTATTTTTACCGGTTGGGAGGGCGCCTGTCGGCCGGAGCGCAAGCGCGGGTGACGCGGGCCGGCGCCTTTTTGTTAGGGGCGACGGTAGTCTCGGCAGTGGGAGCGCTCGACTCGCTGAACAGCATGCAATACCAGATCTTTTCATTGCTGACCATGATCGTCCTGGTGAGCGCGGTGACCTGCGCTTTGGGACGGCGGGGGAGGCTGGAGGCGGAGCGGACTTTGCCGCGCCACGCTACGGCGGGGCATCCCCTGCGTTACCGGGTCCGGGTGCGGAATGCCGGACGTTGGCGTTTGCCCGGAGTGCGTCTCAGCGAGTGGACGGAGCCGGTGTTGCCGGATTATCCCGAGTTCCGGCAGCGCGAAGAACCCTTCGAGCGGAAGCGCAATGTATTCGACCGTGTATTCAAATACTACCGCTGGCTCTGGCTCGTGGAGTTGAAGCGTCCGGCCCGGTTTGACTCGAGCGCCGCTTTCACCTTGGGGCGGAGGGAAGGGGCCTCAGTGGAGATGACGCTGACCCCGCTACGGCGGGGTGTGCTTCGGCTGGGGCCGCTCCGGGTATTGACGACGGACCCCTTCGGATTGTTTTTGCGATTGGGCCGGGCAGCGGCGGGCGCGGCAACGGTTGTCGTCCTTCCCAAGCGCTATCGGCTTCCCGGATTGGAGATGCCGGGCGCCAGCCGCTACGATATGGGCGGGCGTGTGGCGGCTGCTGGAGTGGGGCATTCGGACGAGTTCGTGGGTCTGCGCGATTATCGTCCCGGCGATCCGCCCCGGCACATCCACTGGCGAAGCTGGGCGCGGTTGGGCAGGCCGGTGGTCAAGGAATTCGAGGACGAGACCTATCCCCGTTACGCCTTGGTTTTGGACACGATGTTGGAGGGCGGCCACGACCAATGTTTTGAGGAGGCGGTATCGGTGGCGGCTTCCTTTGCGGCGACGCTAGACACGAAGGAGTCATTTCTTGACCTTTTGTTCGTGGGGCCGCGGGCCATAGCGGTATCGGCAGGCGGTCACGGCAGCGTCCGTGAAGTGGAAAACATGTTGGAGGTGCTGGCCCTCGTGGAACCGGTGCGGGAAGGGGGAGGGCTCGATTTGTTGCGCAAGGAGTTGGGGTTGCGCTGCGGGGGATTGAGCGCCTGCATTCTGGTCTTGTTGGCTTGGGACGCGGGCCGGAGAGCGCTGGCCGAAGATCTGCGGCGAAAAGGGGTCGCGACCCTGGCCTTGGTGATCACCGAAGCCCGGGACAAACGGCCAGCGGAACCGGGAGTGACCTTTCTTCCCGCGGGAATGGTCGGGGAACGATTGCTGGCGTTGCGCTTCGGATGATGAAGAGCCCGGCGGCAAAATGGTCTGTTGGGTCTGCTGGACCCGCAATCCCTCTGGAGAGCGAAAGCAGCCGGGAACCGCCTCCTTTTCTTCTGGGCGCAGCGCTGATCGGCTGGAGCTGGATCATTGACTGGATGTGGCTGGGGCTCATTCTGGCGGTTGCGGTCGAATCCCACCGCCGGGTGATTTGGCGTTGGGACTTTTCGGACGAGGATTACGTCCGGATCTGGAATGTCTGCGTCGCGCTTTTCTTGTGCGTGGGAGTGTTCCAGGCCTTGGACGGGAGGCTCTTGGCCATGGCCCGGGCTTTTCAGAAGTGGCTGCCGGTCTTGTTGCTTCCCATGCAGTTGGCTCAGGTTTACGGGGAGCAGAGGACCGTTCCGTTGGTTACCTTCTCCTTGGTGGCGCGGCGCAAGCGGGAACTCGACTTAAAGTTAGGTCGCGATCTTCGGCCGGCATTGCGATTTCACTTCAGCCATGTCTACCTGGCGGCGACGATCATGGCCCTGGGGGTGGAACGGGCGGATGGTTATACCGTCTTTGTGTTGGCGAGCGTATTGGTGCTGTGGGCGTTGTGGCCGCTGGCGGTTCCGGGGAAAAGGCGATGGGCTTGGTTTGCCGCGGCGGGAATGACGCTGGCGTTGGGACATGCGGGCCAACGGGCTTGGGAATCGGTCCAGCGCGATCTGGAGAATTGGGCCTCAGAGTGGTATCAAAAGAACCGGACGGGCGGCGCCGAAATGGCCGTTACGGAAATCGGCGAGGTTGGCGAGATCAAACTTTCGCCCGACATCATCTGGAGGATTCGGATGGCGACCGGGGCGCCGCCGCGTTATCTCCGGGAAAGCGTTTACGGCCGTTACCGGGTGGTGGCGGGCGCGGCGACCTGGGCCCTTGGGCGCGAGACTCCGAGGATGGAGGATGTCCCCTTGCGGAATGCCCGGGACGGGTCGGACTGGGAGTGGGCTCCCATTCCGGAAGGCGGAGAGGCGAGCGCAGCGACCCTGCGGGGCCGGCTGAGAAGGGTAAACCAAGCGCTTCCCGTTCCGCGGGAAACCTCACGGTTCGTGGATTTGCGCGCGGCTGAACTCAGGCGCAGTCCTCTGGGGACATTCGTGGTTACCGCGAATCCGGGATCGTTGGATTTCTTGGCGGTTTACGATGGAGGAGTGGCCAAGGCCCGCGATCTTCCGGCCCAGCCAGCGAACGATTTGCGGACGCCGGACGACGAACTGCCGGGCTTGCAGCGGGTCTTGGAGAAGCTGGGGTTGAATGAAGAGGCCTCCGCGCGCGAGGTCGTGACGAGATTGCGCCAATGGTTCGCCTCGGGCGATTTCCGCTACACCCGGTATTTGGACGGCAGATACGGAGTGGAAGGGGGGCGGCACACGCTGATCACTCAATTCCTCGAAGAAAGCCGCGCTGGACACTGCGAGTATTTCGCCAGTGCGACGGTCTTGCTCCTGCGCGCCGCGGGGGTTCCGGCCCGTTACGCGGTGGGGTTTGCCGTGCAAGAATACGATTCACAAAGAGAAGAATTCGTTGTGCGGGGACTGCACGCCCATGCCTGGGCCATGGCTTGGGTGGACGGAGCTTGGGAAGAGGTGGACACCACCCCGGCAAGCTGGGAAAGGGAGGAGCGCGCGGGGTTATCGCGATGGCAGGATTTGCGGGATCTGCTGTCGCGCTTGAGAGTGGACTTTGATCTGTGGAGGCAAAGCGAAGAGAAAGGCATTGTCTGGAGCTTGATTCCGCTTGGGATCGCGGGCGTGCTGATGGGACTTGTGCTCGTGCGTTTTCTGAGGGGATTTCGCCATAGCAGGCGCAGGATGCCGTCCGGTCTGGCGGCGACCGCCTGGGAGAGGAACGGATTGGACTCGGAGTGGTACCAGGCGGAACGGGCGTTGGCTTCTGTCGTGCCGGGCCGGGGCGATGGGCAGCCGTTGCGGGCTTGGTACCAGGGGACACGGATTCTGCTGGCGGATCTCGGCCCACGGGTGGAGCGGGCCCTTGATTTGCACTATCGTTTGCGTTTTGATCCCAAGGGGCTGGATCCGGAGGAACGGGGCGAGTTGGCGGAATTGGCGCGAGCCATCGGGGAGGAAGCGCTCAGGCTCCCGCCTCGGACGGAGAGCTGATCCCCTGTTGCGGAATAAGCCGGCTGGAGAAGACCGCGGGGAGCGGTTTCGGAGGCGGATTCCGGCGAGCGGGGACACGATCCAAAGCGGTGCTTGCCTGTGAGGAAGACGCGGTTATGGAGAACGCCGCGCGCTGGAATCACGTGGCCGCGTTTCCGTCATGGTGCTGGAACTGTTTCTCGTTGTCTTATCACTCCTCCTGCTATTTGCCGGCGCCGAGAGCTTGGTGCGGGGGAGTTCGTCCCTGGCCTTGCGAGCGGGGATGTCTCCCTTGGTGGTCGGGCTTACAGTGGTGGCCTTTGGGACCAGTTCTCCGGAGTTGCTGGTGAGCTTGAAGGCGGGGTTTGCCGGTAAGGGGGATATCGCCGTGGGCAATGTGGTGGGTTCGAACATCTTCAATTTAGGGGTGATTCTCGGTCTCACGGCGTTGGTCTGTCCCATCCCGGTGAAGATGCAGCTCATCAAGGCGGATGTGCCGGTGATGATTCTGGTGTCGGCAATGGTTCCTTTGCTGCTTTGGGACGGGTTCTTGGGGAGGGTCGAGGCGGCCGCTTTGACGGTGGGCATCATCGTGTATGTGCTGGTCAACGTGTATTGTGCCCTGAGACAGACGACTCCTGCGTTGGAGGCGGAGTTCGAGGAGGGCGTTCCGAAACTGAGCCGGCACTGGCTGGCCGATCTCGCTTTTGTGGGCTTAGGGCTGGGAGTTCTGGTCCTGGGGTCCCGGTTGCTGGTCGATAATTCGGTGGAGGTGGCGCGAGCTTTTGGAGTCAGCGAGGCGGTCATCGCGCTGACCATCATCTCTGCGGGGACGAGTATGCCCGAACTCGCTACTTCGGTGGTGGCGGCCCTGCGCAAGGAGCCGGACATCGCCCTCGGAAACGTGATCGGTTCGAACATCTTCAACGTGTTGGCGATTCTAGGAATCAGCGGGTTGGCGGTTCCGCTGACGGCCGCGGGGATCCAGCGCATCGACCATGCGGTCATGATCGTTCTTTCCATTCTGATGCTGCCTTTTCTTTGGAGCGGGTTGAAAGTGCGACGGTTGGAAGGACTGGTGTTGCTGGCGGTCTACATTGGGTATTTGGCTTGGCTCTGGCCGAAGTGAGACCGCAGGTCTTGGCGCGGCCGGGATCAACGCCGCCGGCTTGCCTCACTCGCCGAAGAGCGACCAGCGCAAAGTGATGATTGCGGCCCAAATCCGGCGGTGCGCCGCCGTCTTGCTGGGCATTTCATGGTCTCGGAAAATAGTTAACCTTGGGGAGGTCTTTGAAGTGCTCATCCTGTGTCCAAAGCGTTGCTCCGAATTGGATTGCGGTCGCGTAGATGATGCTGTCCGCGAGGGGCAGGCGGAACCGCGCGGCATCGAGAGCCAGGGACAGAGTGAGATCGACGACGGTCCCATTCTGCATCTGGCTGGCGACCTGAAGAGCCTCATTCTCACCACGCAGCCGCAGCACCTTCTTGAATACTTCGTAGATCGTAATCACCGGGACCACCAGGTTGCCGGTGTCCTTGAGCGCCGCCTCGAAGTGTGCTGCCTGGTCCGTGTCTGCAAGATACTCAAGCCATCCGGACGAATCGACCACGTTGCGTGTCGTCACAGACGGTCCTCCTCCCGTTTGATCTCGGTATCGATGCCCTTCAAGAAGCCCCGAAGCGCTTCGATCGGGCGGATCGGAATCAACTCCAGGCGGTCCTGATAGCGCATCACTCTGAGTTTTTCACCCGGCTTCAGACGCAGTTCCTCACGAATCGCCCGAGGGATGACGACCTGATACTTTGGAGACACAGTCACCGTGTTCATATCGATGGCTCCAGCGTATTACACGGAGTCTATCGATACAAGGGGAAGTTTTTCTGCTTCTGCCCGGCTTCGCGATCTGCGGTCACGGGCCGCCGCCTGAGCGATAGGGAGATTTCGAGAATCAGCGAGAACGCTCTCTTTCACCTCGATGGCGAGGTGGCAAAGGAGGGCGGGTTTTCCAACCCGCCTCTGGAGTTTTTACATTTGCGACTGGACGTGGTCCCAAACTTCAATGGAAGGAGCTTGCAGGGCCTCGGGAGAAGCCGGAGGCTTCCCAGCTTGTAGCCGGTGGTGAAGCGCAGCGACACCACCGGTGTGAATCAGAATTCGATCGGCGCCCCGGCAGGGGCGCCAGTACGCGGCCAGCCATGCCCTCCACCCACACATGCCTGCTTTATCATGTCATCTTCTTCATAACCAGGAGGAGCACCACCGGCAGAAATCGTTTCGAGAGGAGTTGATCGAGTTTCTTCAGAAGTCCGGGATCCAATTCGATGAGCGGTACCTTGATTGAATGATTGCACCAACGAAGGAGAAGGCCGCGGGGCTGGCGCCCCTGCCGGGGTGCTGGTGATGGATAAACCTTCTCCGGTGGCAGCGCTGCGCGCCACCACCGGCTACAAGCTCTGATCCCTTCGGGATCACCGCGTCTTCGGCCTCTCCTACAAGGCCAGAAATGTAAAAACTCCAGGGGCGGGTTTTCCAACCCGCCTTTTCCCCTTGAATAGGCAATCAGGCATGTCCGCCCTCCGTTTGAGTTCGATGGCGAGGTGGCAAAGGAGGGCGGGTTTTCCAACCCGCCTTTGAAATGCAAAAACTCCGAAGGAGAATCCGCGCCCTTGAATGGGCGCACGATCACAAAACCGCAGGTCATTCCCGAATAAATCTACACGCCCTTGAAGGCGGGACCCCGGACGAGAAGTGTTCCGGCCCTCGGCGCGGATCGGAAAGGCTCTCTTGAGGAATCCAAACGGGGATGGAATCTGAGCGCAGTGAACGGCGTCGAGAACGAAACCCAGCCGCCGCGAACGAGCAAGAAACGGAGACTCCTCATTGCGATTGCGCTGGTGGTCCCAGCGCTGGGGATCCTGCTGCTTGGCGGCGCCTGGCAGTGGGGTTGGTTCGGCGGAAAAGTGACAACTGCGGGGACAACCGTGAAGGAAAGGGTCTTTGATCTGGGCGACGGAGTGGAGTTAACCCTCTGCTGGTGTCCTCCGGGAACCCTTCTGATGGGGAGCCCGGCGAGTGAAGCCCGGCGCGTAGCGGATGAGATCCAGCATGAGGTGACGTCGACCCGGGGTTTCTGGATGGCGAAGACGGAGACCACGAAGGCGCAGTGGGCAACGCTGAAGTCGGACAACCCAAGTTATTTCAAAGGCAGCAGCCTGCCTGTGGAGAGGGTTGCCTGGGACGAGGCTGCGGCCTTCGCGGCTGCATTGACGGAGCTGCTGCGGCAGGAAGGAAAGCTTGAAGCGGGCTGGGAGTTTCGTCTGCCCAGCGAGGCGCAATGGGAATACGCCTGCCGGGCTGGAACGACCACGGCCTATTTCACGGGAGATGGGGCAGGGGCGTTGCGAAGGGCGGGCTGGTATGACGGCAATTCCGGGGCCAGGACCTCGAGGCTTGGGGAATGGTTGAGAACGTTGCCCGTGGTTGCGGGCTGGTTTGGAAGCAAGTCCGGGGGCGAGAGCAAGCCCGTGGGAGGGAAAGCGGCGAATGCGTTCGGGTTGCACGACATGCACGGGAATGTGTGGGAGTGGTGTGAGGATTGGTATGGGGCCTATGGGGCAGGCAAGGCTTCGGATCCGCTGGGGCCGGCGAACGGCCCCTCCCGGGTGATCCGGGGCGGCTCCTGGTTCGACGGGGCGGACAGCTGCCGCTCCGCCTCCCGGTTCGGGTGGTGGCCGGGCGGCCGCCTCAGGTACCTGGGCTTCCGGGTCTGTCTGGTTCCCGGTGCGGCGGCGGAGCCGCAGCCACAGGAGTAGAGAGAAGGGAGCGGAGCGGTGAGCCCGGCGGGAGTGGAGAGCGGCGGGACGCCGAGGCGCAACTCCGCCGGGATGGCCGCGGAGCGCTGCGGTGGGCAGGCGCCACGATCGAGGTGTTTGAGGTCCTTGCATAAAGCCGTAACTCCGGAGGAAAGGGTCTTCGACCTGGGCGACGGAGTGGAGCTGACCCTCTGCTGGTGTCCTCCGGGAACCTTTCTGATAGGCATTATTTGGAAAGTGGTAAGGGAAAGCGACGATTGTTCCGTGAAATCGACGTGACCCCTAAATATCCGATAGATTCATGATGTTGTAGTGACAGGGCCTCCGACGGACGGGTCGGACTCAAACTCGGTCCCCTGCGGTAGAATTGCTTCATCGAACTCCCAAAAAAAATAGGCGGTTCTAGGTGCGTGCCGCTTTTTTTGAAGCCGGGGCATCACGAAAACGGTCGAGGCCCGGGTGGAGGGCAGGGGGCAGAGGGCAGAGGGGCGGCCTGGCGGAGGTCCCGGGGGTACCGGTTGGCGCCGCTTTTTTTGATGCCGGGGCATCACGAAAACGGTCGAGGCCCGGGCGTCAGCCGGGCAGAGGGGCTGCCCCGCGGGGGCCCGAGGGCTACCGGTGGGCGCCGGTTTTTTGAAGCCGGGGCATCACGAAAACGGTCGAGGCCGGGTGGAGGGCAGAGGGCAGAGGGGCGGCCTGGCGGAAGTCCCGAGGGGTAGCGGTGGGCGCGGCTTTTTCTGAAGCCGGGGCATCTCGGGCTAGGGCGTTTTGCCGTTCTTTGGATGCTTCGGAGCGTTCCTCACGATTCGCGAAGTTTGAATATGCTTGAAGCGTCATCCGAGCGCCGGTACTTAGGGAGAAACATTGATGATGAGGTCGTTCTTCAAGGGGCAGAGGTGGGTGAGCAGCACGGAGCCGGAGCTGGGCCTAGGCACGGTGGCCAAGGTGACAAACGGCCGGGTCGCCATCCAGTTTCCGGCGCGGAAGGAATCGCGGGTCTACGCCCCGGACGGAGCCCCGCTCAAGCGGGTGCAGTTCGGACCCGGCGAGACCATTGAAACCCGGGATGGCAGGCGAATGCGGATCGAAGAGGTGCGGGAAAAGCGCAAGCTGCTGGTCTACTTCGGTCAGGGGACGGAGATCCTGGAATCGGATCTGTCGGACACGCTGAGCTTTTCGCGGCCGGAGGACCGGTTGCTGGCCGGGCAGATGGACGACATGGGGTGGTTCTCCCTGCGTTATGAAACGCTGTTGCGCCGTCATCGCTGGGCTTCGTCGCCGGTGCGGGGATTTCAGGGAGCGCGAATCAGTCTGATTCCGCACCAGCTTTACGTGGCGTCGGAGGTGAGTTCGCGTTACCTGCCGCGGGTGCTTCTCGCGGATGAGGTAGGGCTGGGGAAAACGATTGAAGCGGGCCTCATTTTGCACCGGCTGATTTTGAGCGGACGGGTGAGTCGGGCCTTGGTCATGGTTCCGTCGGGGCTGCTTCATCAGTGGTTCGTGGAACTTCGCCGCAAGTTTCAGTTGGAGTTTCACCTGTTTGATGAGGAGCGTTGCCGCTCGATCGAGGGGGAACGGAAGCGATCGGGGAGCCGGTCCGGGTCGGCTAATCCGTTCCTGGAAGAGCAACTGGTGTTGCTCAGCCCCGAGATCGCCTTGGCGTCCAAGAAACGGCAGGCCCAGCTTGCGGAGGCGCCATGGGACATGCTCATTGTCGATGAAGCGCATCACTTGGAGTGGTCCCGGAAGCGAGTGAGCCCGGACTACCGCTTGGTGGAGGAATTGGCCGGCAAGGTCCAGGGACTGCTGTTGTTGACGGCGACGCCTGAGCAATTGGGGCGGGAAGGACATTTCGCGCGACTGCGGCTCCTTGATCCGGAGCGCTATGTGGATCTCGATGGTTTCCTGGGAGAAGCCCGGCACTACGAAGCCATTGCGGAACTGGCAGACCGGCTCCTGAACAAGCAGCCGCTACGGGTCAAGGACGTGAGGAAACTGCGGGGCCTCTTTTCCCATTACGAGCGCGAGGAGTTCGAGTCCTTGGTAGATGGTGTGGGAAAGGGGAACGACGCGAGTCGAAGCACCTTGGTCGATGACTTGATCGATCAGCACGGCACGGGCCGGGTGATGTTTCGCAACCGCCGCCTGGGGATGCACGGATTTCCGGAACGCCGGGTCCAATTGTTGCCGCTGAGCCCGGTGCGGGGCGACGCCCGGATCAAGTGGCTGGCTGCTCATCTGCAAGAAATGGGGCCGGCGGAAAAGGTCTTGCTCATCACTTCCCGGCCGGATCAGGTGCTGGCGATTCAAAAAAAACTGAGCGCCCTGGTGGAACTGAAAGTCGGTGTGTTCCACGAGGACTTGACCCTTATGCAGCGCGATCGCAACGCGACTTGGTTTGCGGAGCCGGACGGGGCGCAATTGCTGATTTGCTCGGAGATCGGAAGCGAAGGCAGGAATTTTCAGTTCGCCCATCGGCTGGTGCTGATGGATCTGCCCTTGGAGCCGTCGCTCTTGGAGCAGCGGATCGGCCGGCTCGACCGGATCGGGCAGACGGAGACCATCCTTATTCAAGTTCCCTACGTTGAAGGCAGTGGGGAGGAGGTGTTGGCTCGTTGGTATCACGAGGGTTTGGGGGCCTTCGAGCACTGTCTGCACGCGGGCCATGCCTATCGGGAACGCTTTGGAACGCGACTGGACACTCTGATCGAACGGGCCGGAGCCGAGTCGCTTGAATCACGCAAGCTGGAAGCTCTCCTTGCGGACACGAGAAAATTTCACGCGGAGACCTCCGAGCGGTTGGAGCAGGGCCGGGATCACCTGCTGGAGCTGAATTCCTTCCGGAAAGATCGCGCCGCGGAGATCGAGCGGGCGATCCGGGAAGCCGACGCCGACGCTGGATTCGAGAAGTATTGTTTGCGGCTCTTCGACCACTTCGGTGTGACAGTCGAGGACATGGACGACCGGACTTACTTGATCAAACCCGATCATTTGTATACGGCCGATTTTCCGGCGATTCCGCGAGAAGGTCTGCTGCTGACGATGGACCGGGAACAGGCCTTGCGGCGGGAAGACATCGCGTTTTTCACGCCCGATCATCCGATGGTCCAAGGAGCGATGGAGCTGTTGTTGGGCTCTGAGCGTGGCAATGCTTCCTTCGCCTTCCTGGATTTGAACGCCGGGAAAATGATTTTTCTCGAAGCGATCTACGTGGTGGAATGTGTGGCGGACATCGATCTGCACATGGACCGGTTTTTGCCGCCCACGCCTTTGCGCTTTACTGTGAACCACCGGGGCGAAGATTTTACGGAGATTCTGAGCGTAGAAGAGGTGGTGAAAGTGCTTCGGGAAGGGAAAGCGCGGTGGTTGCAGAAAAACGCGCAGGCTTTGCAGACGATGTTGCCGCGGATGAAGCGGGCCACGGAATCCCTGGCGGGGCAGGAATTGACCAAACTGACGCGGCGGGTTCGACGGCGTCTCCACGATAAGATGGTGAAGGAGGTCGAGCGAGTGCGTCACCTGGAAGCGCTGAACCGGCATGTGGGCGCCGAGGAACTGCGAATCGCGGAGGATCATTTGGCTCGGATGGAGCATGCCCTGGAGTCAGTCCGGTTGCGGCCAGACTCGCTGCGGATTTTGTTCAAGGAGGACGATTGAGGAGAGGACCCTCTCACTCCTGGAAGAGCTGCGGGACCATGCGATCTGTTGGACCGGCAACCCTAGCTTGCATTTTCCATACTCTTTCTGCCGCGGCGCGCTACGTTCCATGGGGACTGTGTTGCGCTTGCCTCAGGCTTGAACAGGGTGTACTCACCACCCAACCCAGCGCCTTCGGCTGCGCGCGCCTGGTCCGCACGGGGCTCGCCGGCCCCTCGCGTCGAAACCGTATGAGAAAGGCGGGCTAGATCAATGAAGCTCGACTCCCGGGAAGTGCCGCATGTCGTCGTCGGTGCGTTGATGGAAGTGCACCGTCAACTGGGAGTAGGGTTTCCCGTGGAAGCCTACCGGGCCTGTCTGGCTCAGGAATTCCGGTTGCGGGAGATTTTCTTCAAGCTGAATGCGCAATGCCGGATCCACTACAAGGGAGCGGAGGTGCCGGTGGCTTGGACCATGGATTTCTTGGTTGAAGGGATGGTCGTCCTCAACTGTTACTGCGTGGACGAATTGACGGCCGCACATGCAGAGCGGTTGAAGAATCAATTGCGAATGACGGGCTTCGAAACGGGTTTTTTGGTGAACTTCCAGGCCTCGGATTTGCGCAAGGGAGGAATAAGGAGGCTGATTGTATCCTCCGAGGCTCCGCAAGTGCGTTGGCGGGCCTACGGATTGGAGGAAGCGGAGGAGGGATCGGCTCCACCGGCCTCGGGCTGAGGACAGGCTGGCTGGGGATCGCTGGAGGGGGAATCGGGGCTGGCGGCGGAGGATCGAGAGCTGGAGCCGGTGGTGGAAGACCTGGAGCCGGCGGTGGAGGAGGTCGCGGCGTTGAGGCAATCGAAATGGTGCGAGGAATTGGCGTAGGCGGGATAACGGGAAGGGATGGTTTCTTGCGGGAGATGGCGCCAGTGTTTGTACATCCAGATCCAGGGTTCCGGTTGCTGCCGGATTACCGGTTCGAAAACGTTCCAGCAGGCTTGGGTCATGGCGTTTTCGTCGGGGAACGCGGAGGGCTGAAGGGCGGGCCAGACGCGGAACTCGTAACCGCCGTCGGCTTCCGGAATGGAAAGGGCAGGGATGATGGGCACGCCCAGCCGGAAAGCGAGTAGGGCATGCAATCGGGTGACGCAGGTGCGGAGTCCAAAGCAATCGATGACCGCGGCGGCCTTATTGGGTTTGACCGTGAGATCGGTGAGCAGGGCGGCGTGTCCGCCGCGGCGCAGATGGCGGAGGAGGCGGGAGAGAGCCTGCTCTTGGGGGATGACGCTGTGACCGCTCCGCTCTCGGAGGCTGCGGAAAATGGGCGTGAGCGCCGGGTTTTTGAAGTTCTCGGCGATGATGGGGAACTGATGACCCCGGTAGGCGCCGAGATAGGCGAGCCACTCGAAGTTTCCATAATGGGGCGTGATCCAGACGGCTCCGTGGGAGCGGGCTTCTTCGTAGGAGGCGGGATGGAGAATGTTCCACCGGATGTACTGCAGGTGGTTCTCGGGGGTGAGTCTGGAGTTCCAAAAGAGTTCGAGCATGCTGCGGCTGAGATTGATGTAGGAAGCGCGGGCGATACGCCTGCGGCGGGCCGGGGAGAGGGAGTCTCCGAAAGCGGCGCGAAGGTTTTCGGCGCTGGTGCAACGGCCGCGGCGATCGATGCGATGGGCGAGAGATCCAAGGAGGCGGGCCAGCGCTGGGAGCGTGCGAAAGGGCAGGGCGGGGACGAGGGCGGCGGCGCTGCGTAGTGCGGCGTGTTCGACTGCGTAGCGGGCGCGCAGAAAAGGAGTATTGCGGCTGCGCCGGGTCACGGGCTTGGGATGGTGGAGGCGCGGAGCGGCGGAGGCAAGTCGGGATTGCCACGGGTGCAAGGGCGTGCTACTGGGGCGCATGGTTTTCCGATCGATTCACCTGAAGACGAAAGGGGCGTCTTTGATCTTACTGGCTATAGGAGCTGCTTTGATTTCGAGTTGCACGACCACGAAAACGGTGGCCCCGCAACCGTATCACGCCACGGCCTACCGGCCGAACAACCCTTCGAGCGTCCGGGTGAAGGTGAGCCTGGCCAACCAGATGGTTTACGTCATGGAAGGCGACCGTCCGCTCTTGGTCACGCCGACCTGCGTGGGGACGCCGGCGAAACCGACGCCGGCGGGCAATTTCCGGATCACGATCAAGACGGCCAAGCGCCGGTCGAATTCCTACGGTTTCTACCACAATCCGAGCACGGGACAGCTCATTTCCAATCAGGGCAACAAGAGGCCTCCGGGTTGGCGTTATGTGGGATATCCGTTGCCCTATTGGTGCGAGTTCAAGTCGGCCTACGGATTTCACGGCGGCTGGGTGCATCCCGCGCCGCGCAGTCACGGCTGTCTCCGGCTGCATCAGAACGTGGCGCCAAAGTTTTTTGCCTTGGTCAATGTAGGCACACCGGTGAACATTGCCCGGACTCAGCCGGAGGACGCCACCATCGGTCAGAACGTGCCGCGGCCTACGGATTACAATGATCCGGAGTATCCGGCGCATATACTCACCACGGACCAGATCTTCAGTCTATATCAGGGTGAGATCTTCGCGAACTGATGTGAAATCGGAACTGGAAGCCCTGCCGGAGGCCGCGGCTCCCGCCGGGAAAACAGGTGGGCGGGGTGGGAAACGGGTAAACGTCCGCACTCCGGACGTGATGGCCCGGGTGCAGGCGGAGGTGGAAGCGCATTACCGGAGTGAGCTGGTCGACCGGATTCGAGTGTCGGGAGGAAACCTGACCATCGGCAACACCACGATCCGCTTGGCTCTCCGCTTTGGATTTTGCTATGGAGTGGAACGGGCCATCGATCTGGCTTACGCCACCTGCCGGGTGTTCCCCGACCGGCGCGTGTTTCTCATCGGAGAGATTATTCACAATCCAGAAGTGAACCGGCAGTTAGAGGAGATGGGGATCCAGAGGCTGGAATGGCGGCGACTTACGGAGGAATACGAGACCCTCGGGGAAGAGGATGTCGTGATCGTGCCGGCCTTCGGGGCTCCGACGCAGTTCATGGCCAAGATCGAGGCTCGGGGATGCACTGTGATCGATACGACCTGTGGGGATGTAGTCAACGTGTGGCGGCGGGTGCGGACCTATGCACGACAGGGCGTGACTTCCATCATCCACGGAAAGGCCCGTCATGAGGAAACTCTGGCCACCGCTTCCCGGGCTCTGGGAGATGACGGCGACGGGCATTACCTGGTCGTGCTCACTCTCGCGGACACCGACTACCTCTGCGACTACCTCCGCCGCGGGGGGGACCGGGAGGACTTTCTCCGGCGCTTCGAAGGAGGCTATTCCGACGGCTTCGATCCGGACCAGCATTTGCAGCGGGTCGGAGTGGCTAATCAGACGACGATGCTCAAATCCGAGACCGAGGAACTGCAGCGCCGCATTCGCAGGGCTGTGATCGACCGCGACGGGGAAACGGCGGGGAGCGAGAATTTTCAGGTTTTCGACACCATTTGCGGGGCCACGCAGGAACGGCAAGACGCGCTCTTCGACTTGCTGGAAGCCCCCATGGATTTATTGCTGGTGGTCGGGGGCTACAACAGTTCCAACACGTCGCACCTGGTGGAGATGGGGAGCGAGCGGCTGCCGAGTTTTTTCATCCGGGGCGCGAGTTGTCTGAAGTCCTTGAGCGAGATCTTGCATTTCGACTTGGAGGAGGGCCGGGAAGTGTCTGGCTACGCCGCGAAACTGATCGGAGATGGCCCGCTGGTGGTGGGGATCACGGCCGGGGCTTCTTGCCCGAGCAACTTGATCGAGGAGACGATCTACCGGGTCTTCGAATTGCGGGGGACGCCCCGCGAACGCGTGGTTGCCGGTTAGGTGAATAGGTGACCGGCCTCCGGGTGAAGGCGCTTCGCGCCGAAACGCTCCGCGGGAAGGATTGATTCTATGTTTGTAGACCGCATCCGTATTCAGGCCAAAGCTGGCGACGGCGGAGACGGATGCGTGAGCTTTCGCCGGGCGAAATACTTGCCTAAGGGAGGACCGGATGGGGGCGATGGCGGGCGAGGCGGAGATGTGATCTTGGAAGTGGATGTGCATACGGACAATCTGCGTGATCTCAGTTACCGGCCTCATCTTCGGGCGGTCTCAGGCAATCCCGGCAGCGGAAAGCAGTCCACAGGCCGGTCGGGAGGAAACCTAGTGGTCAAGGTGCCGGCGGGAACGCTGGTCTATCGGAGCGATGAGGAAGTCGTTCGCGGGCCGGTGTTGGAGGAGGACGATCCGCTGCTGAGTGAGGATGGGCCGGCTGAAACGGATGGAAATGCGACGGACTCCGGGACCGCTCCGGAGCTGGTAGTGGACCTGACGCATCCGGGAGACCGGCATGTGCTCGTGCGAGGCGGGAAAGGGGGGAAAGGGAATTTGCATTTCGCCAGCGCGACGAACCGGGCTCCGGTGGAATCGACCCCAGGGGAACCCGGCGAGGAGGGGGTCTTCCGGCTGGAGTTGCGCCGGATTGCGGACGGCGGATTCGTGGGCTTTCCGAACGCCGGGAAATCGACCCTGCTGGGATTGCTTTCGGCGGCCCGGCCCAAAGTGGCGGCCTACCCCTTCACCACCTTGCGTCCGGTGGTGGGGGTGGTGGAGTTTCCCGGATTCCGGCGAGCAACCCTAGCCGACATACCGGGACTCATCGAAGGAGCGCACCGCAATCTTGGGCTGGGGCATGATTTTCTTCGTCACATCACGCGATGCAGCATCTTGATCTTTGTTTTGGACATGGCAGGGAGCGAAGGCCGGAATCCCTCGGAAGATCTTGCCAAGCTGCGCGAGGAGATCCGGCTCTACGACGAAGAACTGGCGCGCCGGCCGTGGATCGTCGTGGCGAACAAGATGGATCTCCCGGACGCGGCGGAGCATTTCGCCGCGTTCAGGGTGCGCTTCCCCAAGGTCGAGGCGTGGGCCGTGTCTGCTGTCGAGGGAGCCGGGATGGAAGAGTTGAAGGCGCGACTCGGGGATTTGATCGGCCGCCGACCGGAATGAAGCGCCTGTTTCGTCTCGCCCGTCGAGGGCAACTCTGGTTGCAGCGCAATGCCGCGCGGCGCGGCCGCTGGACGGCGTCGTTCTGCCTTTGGTTAGTGCTCTTGTGGATCGAGTCTTCCATCCCGGGCGGCGGCGACGAGGGAGGTCTCTCGATTCCCCTGCCGCCCGGCTCGGACAAGGTCGTGCATTTTCTGCTGTTTGCGCTGGGGGGTTTTTGTCTGTTGCCGGTCCTCAAGCGGGGAGGAAGCGGCGTTGCAGGCGGCGGATGGAGATGGGGGATTCTCTGGACGGCGATCGCGATGGCTTTGTTAGGTTTTCTGGACGAGTGGCATCAGAAGTCGACGCCGGGGCGGTCGGGAGGCGATCTCGGGGACTGGACGGCGGATGTGTGCGGCGGGGCTTTCGGGGCGATCGTATTTTGGCTTCTCACGCGCCGGGGGCCAGAGCCGGAATCAGGAGTGGCCCGGGCTCGCTTGGAGGAAGGGCGCGTGAGCTGAGGAGAGGAAGAGCGACGGATCGTAAGGAGCGGCATGGCCGCTGTGGAGCAATCGCAATGATGCGATGTGCATTATTTGATTCGGCATGTATCATGCTACAGAACCTAAGACCGGATTATCGCATGAACATACCTTCGCCGTTTTTTCGCAGCACGCTTCTCCTGTTTGGAACCTTCGCCTTGATGAGCCTTCATGCTCAAGAGGCTGTGGATTTCATCGACTACAGCTTACCGGCAGCCTGGGACGGATCCGGCGCGACCGTGACCGATCAGTCGCCCATGAGCCATGATGGGACCGTTGCGGGTTCACCGGGTCTTTCGAGTATGATCCCACCCGGATTCTTGGAGGGGCAATCGCTGGACACTATCGTAAACGCAGGACGGTTTGTCACGACAGAAACGCTGTTGCTCAGCAACGAACGATTGCTGCAAGCGGGAGGTTTCCGCTACGACGTTTGGTTCAACTGGAGCGGAACCGGGGCGAGCGCGATGAAGCTTATCGACTACGCGGGGACGGATTTCATCCGGCTCAACGGGACGACCGGGATCTTGGATTTCGTGATCGACGGTCCCGGCGGTCAGACCATCATCGCCGTGCCTGGCGCGATCGAAGCCGATGTCTGGCATCACGCGGTGGCCGAGTTTGTGGTCATTTCGGGCGACGTTTCCGCCGCAGCCGGAAACGCCAGTTTTTACCTGGACGACGAACTGATTGGTTCCGTGGAGGCAACCAAGGGCACATTTGGAGACAGCCTCATCCGCCCCATCAGCGTGGGAGGCCATCCCCTGGGTTTCGCTGCCGATGACTTTATTGGGCTGCTCTACAATCCCAAAGTTCAACTGATCGGACTCACCGATGCCTTGTTGGTCAGTCCGGGGTCCCTGAATTTTTCTTCCGTAAACCGCTTCGATACGGCGGCGCGGACCGTGGTTCTGCAAAACGTGTCGGAAGCGGATGTCTCCATCACCAGCGCGACGGTGTCTGGAGACGCCTCGTTTTCCCTCGCCGATCCCGGTCTGCCGCAGGTGATCGCTCCTGCCGGCGTTTTGGCGTTGGAAGTCAGTTTCAGCCCTGACGGGGCGACGGGCTCACACACGGGCCTCCTCCATGTGGAACACTCCGGCGGCGCGCCTTTGGAGATCGGCCTTTCCGGCGATTCCATCATTGTTCCCGGGTCGGTCTTGGCGGCGCATTACGCGCTGGACGATACGGGCAATCCCTCCTTGGGGGTGACGGCGGTGGATTCTTCCGCCAACGGCGCGGATGGAGTCTACTCGGGCGTCGCTCCAGGTCCGGTGTTGGGATCGGCGTCCGGTGATGCGGCTTTGGGAACCGCCGTAGTATTTGATGGCGATGACTATGTGCAATTGCCCGATGGTAGCCCGGCAGCCGGGTTGTCCACGGACTTTACCGTGGCCGCGTGGATCAATCCGGCACAATTGGAAACCCGCACGCGCATTTTGGCGGGGAGCAGTTGGGGGTTCGGGACGAATCAGACCAGCCTCATCTTTACGACCTACGCCATACTCGACTATTTGCCGGGCGGCGCGCCCTTGCAGGCGGGCGTCTGGCAGCATGTCGCGGTTGTCGTGCAAGGCGCAGGGGCGGATGCGACGTTTTATGTGAACGGAAGCGAATACGGGGTCGTCAACGGGATTCGCCCGGCAAACGCCAACACGCTGCCGTTCCGAATCGGATCCGCCGTGAACGGAATCGAGATTTTCTCCGGGGGCATCGATGACGTTCAACTCTATCAAGTCGCCCTTACGGCGGCGGAGATTAGCGCGCTCTATGAGGCGCCGGGAAGCACTTCAGCGCGAGACTATCCCAATCCTTCCTACGCGTTGACTGATCCTTTCGCCATTCCCAGTTTGAGCCCGAATACTTCGGCGAGCGACGCGGTGGCGATCACCAATTACGGCGCTTCAGAAGATCTGGTGATCTCGGGCGCGACCATCACGGGTGCGGACGCGGGCTTGTTCTCCGTCGAGAGCCCGGAGTTTCCGTTGGCCGTACGGCCTGGCAACTCGACAATGTTCACCGTGACTTTTGATCCCGGGGCGAACACAGGCCGTCGCGAAGCCTTTCTTGAGTTAGAGAGCAATGCAGAGGGAGAGATCCCGGAGATTGCCCTTGTGGGCCGGGTCATCGTGGAAGGATTGTTTGCGCATTTTCCCTTGGATGAAAACGTGACTCCGCTCAAGGATTTTGCGCGCAACATTACTGGGGTCGAGCCCAACGACAGTTTCGGTCAGGCCACAGACACGGGACTGATGATGGGTCAATTTGGTGTGGTGGCCGCTGCGGGGAACTCGGGCGACGGGCCCTACGCGCCGGTAGCCAGCGGCGGCGACGGTTCGGGCGACTTCGATTTCTACAGGGTGGATGCTTCGGCGAATCAGGTGCTTTTTGTGGACGTCGAGGCTGCGGCAGTGGGATCGGAACACGACCCTGTGGTGGGAGTTTACGATCCGGCTGGGGCGCTCATCGCCAGCAACGACGACGACACTTTCTCCCAGGACAGCTTGTTGGAGGTGACGCTGGAGAGCAGCGGCAGTCACTATGTGGTGGTGGGATCCTATGTAGCGGGGGGCACTCCAGTGGAAAGCCTGCCCGTCGATCCCAACACGCCAGGGACTGGTCGCGGTGAACCGGCCGAGCCCACGGGAGATTACACCGTTTTCATCGCGCTCGATCCCCCAGCTCCGGCGGTCCTTAGCGACGCGGGGCCCAACCGCTTCGATGGGTCCTATTTTGTCAACAACCCTGCTGGGAACAAAGAGCCGGCGCGGGAGGGCCTGGGCACATCCGTGGCTTTTGACGGAACCGGAGCGGGAGCCGACATTCCAGCCGGCACTTTCTCCGACGTTCAAGAGACGTTCACCATCAGCGCCTGGATCAACCCGGCGGTTACCGCGGGAATTCAGCGCGTCATCTCGGGCGACGCCTGGGGGTTTGGTTTGAATGGCGACGGTCTGCGGTTCACCACGTATGGAATCCTGGACTATGACCTCCTCGGACTCAATGTTCCCATTGGCGCGTGGACCCATGTCGTCGTGGTTTTTGAGCCGGATTACTCTGCCACCTTCTACATCAACGGGACCCTTGTTGACAGGCTTCCCGGGAACGCAGCATCGTTCGCTTCGGACGGCGCATTCGCCCTTGGTTATGCCATCAACCGCGCCGCTAAGGAAACATTCACAGGGCGGCTCGATGACATTCAGTTTTATAGCCGTGTTCTCAACGCCGCCCAAGTGCGGGCCCTTTATGAATCACCCGGTTCCACGGTCATGTTTACCGATCCCGAGGCGGTCTACCCTGAGGAATTGGGATTTGGGATTTTCGGCAGCGGCTCCGCACCGGCGAACCGGAGCTTTCTGCTTTTCAATAATGGCATCAGCACGCCGTTGGAAGTGACGGAAACCGAGATCAGCGGGCCGGACGCCGCCGCATTCAGCGTTCTAAGAGCGCCGGAAACGCTGGGCCCGGAAGAAAGCGGGACGGTCGAGATCCGTTTCGATCCGGCGGGATTGACCGGCGGCGTCGAGGCAACGCTCGAGATCACCACCAACAATGCCGTCGATAACGTTTTGCGCATTGCCTTGTCCGCTTTGGTTCAGGATCCAAGCGGACTTCTGGCCCACTATCCCATGGACGAGAGCGCCGGCGACGTTCTCTTTGATGCCTCCACCAGCGGTTTCGACGGGATCTACCGTGCGGACGGCGGAGCGGCGGTGCAGCTTGGCCAAGACGCTTTGGCTGCCGGAACCGCGGTATCCTTCGTTCCCGATGATGCGGGAAACGCAGCGTTCGCAGAGGTGCCGGATACGCTGATTCCGCCGCTCCACGATTTCTCGGCTGCCTTGTGGATTTCGCTCAGCCCGCGCGCGGGCAGCGGCGCAGACACGCTGTTTTCGAAAGGCAGCCAGGGCATCCCGTTCAGCCTGGTGCGGTATTACGACAGCGAACCCGGGCGCCTCGAATGGCTGGTCTCCGGCAATCCCGTGATTGTGACGGCCGCTACGATCGCCAGTGATGCGACCTATCATGTGGTCCTGACGCAAAGCGATGCAACGGGGAGTCCGGAAACCAGGCTTTACATTGATGGAGTACTGGCGGGGGAAAGCAGCGATCCAGCCGCAATGTTCACCGATACAGCAGCCTCGAATTTTTATATCGGAGCCACGATCATCAATGACGCCGCCTCTTTTGGATTGGAGGGGACTGTTGACGATTTTCAGCTCTACGATCGAGCCCTCTCCTTGGAAGAGGCGATGGTGTTGTATGAGAACCCGGGGACAACCTTGTCGCCCGGCGGCGGAGACGAGGACCGGGACGGAGACGGGCTTACGGACAGTGAGGAACTTGCGCTGGGAACCGATCCCGACAACAGCGATACGGATGGGGACGGCATTTCCGACGGCGCCGAGGTCGCGGCCGGAACGGACCCCCTCGACCCGGCGTCCAGGTTTCAGATCATGCGGGTCGCCTTTAGCGGCGACGAGACTCTGGAGCTGGAGTGGACCAGCGCCGAGGGGATCACCTACGACGTAGAGGGGTCGGCCACGCAGGCTCCGGATGATTGGCAGGTGATCGACACCGTTCCGGCCGCCGGAACCACTACAAGCGTCTCCATCAGTGTTGAGGAGGCCCAAGGCGCTGAGTATTTCCGGATTCGCGTGACCGACTGAACTTGATTCCGGCGATTCCGTCGCAGGTCTCGATCCGATCTTGCCTTTCCGGCTGGTTTTCCGGCATGCTCTTCGCTGTGAAGAGTCCTTTGCCGGCCCGCGTTTAAGGGACGCGTGCGGAATTTCGTCCGCGCGATTTCGCGCTTCATCGTTTGCCCTTCTAACCAACAAGTTCTCATGCCTCCGAGATCCAAGAAAACCTCTCGCAAGCGGTCGCCTTCTTTGGCGTCAGGCGCTTCGAGCCTCGCCCGGACGATCATTTACGTGCATGGCATTGGAAATAAGCCGACGAGGGCCGTATTGAAGCGGCAATGGGATACGGCCCTTTTCGGGTTTGATCTCGGCGAGCGCAGCCGGATGGCCTACTGGGTGAATCGCGATTTGCATGGGCCACCCGACGCGGACACAGAGGACTCGGACGACGGGTCCTCCGGTTTTAGCCGGCTGGGGGGAATGTCGATGCAGGCGATCACGGCCATGCCGTCGAGCGAAGCCGCCGCCGAACTGCTTCCGGAAGGCATCGAGACGGGCGAGGCCAAGGTGCTGAAGGGCATTGCCGATGCGATCATCGAGCATCAACGGGAACTCCTCGAGCCGCCCGCCGGCCTCCGGGAAGTCCCCGGTCCGGGTCCGGTTGGGGCCCGGGTCCTTCCTTTGCCCCGTCCCGCTCGCGATTGGATCACCCGGCGGGTGACCAAGAGGTTCCTGCGAGACGTCTATGACTTGTTTTTCGTCCCGGAGCGCCGCAACGCGATGCGAAAGGCACTGGAGGACGAACTGAGAACCGCCACGGGCCCTGTCGTGGTCATTGGTCACAGCCAGGGCTCGATGATTGCCTACGATGTCCTGAGCCGCTGGGACCACGGCAAGCATCCGGTGTCGATACCCTTGTTCGTCACCATCGGCGCTCCGTTAGGCGTCACCGAGGTGAAGGATCAGATGAAGAAATTGACGGGCCAGAGCAAGCTTCGTTTTCCGGGCAATGTGGGTCACTGGCTCAACGTAGCGGACCGCCGCGACCCTGTGGCGCTCGATGCAAAACTCGCGGGGGATTACGCCGCTCCGAAAGGCAAAATCGAGGATAGGCTGGTGCAGAATCCCAAGCGCCCGCATTATCACAGCGGGGTCGGGTATCTGAGCACCAACGAGGTGCGCACCCGTGTGTCGTCTCATGTCCAGTTAAACCTTTTCCAGCGGATTTCGCCGGTGGTGGTGACCCGGAGCGTCGATCGGAAACTGATTTCGGGAAGTCTGGGAGAACGGCATTCCGTTTTAATCGAGGTTCAGGACCGCCCGCCGACGCCCGCGCAGCAACTGATGAGAGATTCGGTCCGGCAGAAGCCGGAACTCGCCCTTGCTCCCGAGCCTCATGAAGCCCTGCGAACCGCGATCCGGGAGACCGTCCGCGAGCTGTCGCCGGATTTCGTTGAAGCTCTGGACGGAAAGGGCCCGCGGGGCAAGAAGGACCAGGCTTTGGACGAGGCCATCGACCTCGAAGTGCTTCCCGCTTACGTTTCCGCTCATTTGACCGAGCCGGAAGTCCGGTTGCTGGCGGCCCGCCAACAGGGCATCTCCCTCTACCGGATTTTCACCAATGCGGCCAAGAGCATGCATTTGAGGCAGTCCCTCGACACGGTGCAGGCCAGAACCGCTCACCTCGGCTACGGCGCCATCGGCGAAGGGGTTCACTGGGCTGTGCTGGATACCGGGATTGATTGGAATCACCCCCACTTCCAGCTTCACCAAAACATCGTTTCCGCCTGGGACTGCATTGGGAACGGAGAGCCCAAGGAGACGCCCATGACCAAAACAGGGAACAACGACAAAGTCGGTCACGGGACCCATGTCGCCGGCATCATCGCGGGACAGTTTGCCGGCGATCCGGATGCTGCCGCGAGAGGGATTTCCGGCATCGCCCCGCGGACGAAACTGCATTGTTACAAGGTGTTGGGAGACGACGGGTTTGGCGAGGACATCAAGATTCTCAAAGCCCTTCACCACATCTACGAAACCAACCGCAGACCGGGGGGAACGAAGATTGACGGAGTGAACCTCAGTCTGGGCGGTCCTTTCGATTATGACTCTTTTGGCTGTGGGGATACGCCTCTTTGCAAGGAGCTGCGCAAGCTATGGCGCCAAGGCGTCGTCGTTGTGGTGTCCGCGGGCAACAAAGGCATCACTCGCGGAGTGGGGATGGAGGCCTATGATGTTACCCTGTCGTCCTCCATTGAAGATCCTGCGAACTTGGATGAATCGATCGTGGTCGGCTCGGTCCATGGGGGCATGCCCAATCTTTATGGCGTATCCTATTTCAGTTCGCGCGGACCGACCGCGGACGGCCGCAGCAAACCGGACGTGGTGGCGCCCGGAGAGAACATCGAATCGTGCGCGTCGGGCGGCCGCGGAAAGGCCATGGAGAAGCTTTACCGGCGGGACTCAGGCACCAGCATGGCTGCGCCGCATGTCTCGGGACTGATCGCCGCGTTTCTTTCGGTCCGGTCCGAATTCAAAGGTTATCCGGACAAGGTCAAGGAACTGCTGACCACGCACGCCACGGACTTGAAACGGGAGCGTAGTCACCAGGGCGCCGGACTGGTGAATTTGGTGAAAATGCTGATTGATTCCTGAAGCGCGGGCTCCCGGATTTCCCAGTCAGGATGACAAGACCCATGTGTGATGAGGAAGTGATTCGAGATGCCGGGTAGGGAATCCATCTCCTCCGAAAAGGAATGAAAGTGGGAGAGGGCAGTTTTGAGGGGAGATTCCCCGTTTTGCCCGGATTAGGGTGTCTCGGCAATGGCGGCGGGCGTTTAGAGAAGGGCGGGTGAGGTTGAAAGAGGGGCGGGGGAGGGTTTCCGGCGCCGCCGCTTGACGGAGCTTCGGGCAAGGGGTTTAGATCGCCTCATGAAGATCGCTCGCGCGCTGTTGTCGGTGTCCGACAAGACCGGTCTGGCGGCGTTCGCGACGAAGCTGAGCGCCCTGGGAGTGGAGCTGCTTTCCACGGGCGGCACGGCGCGGGCGCTGCGCGAGGCAGGCTTGGCTGTCCGGGATGTCTCCGACTACACGGGATTCCCGGAGCTGTTTGACGGACGGGTTAAGACGCTGCATCCCAGGATTCATGGAGGTCTGCTTTACCGGCGAGACGAGGCGGGCGACCTCCGGGACGCGGCGGAACACGGCATCGGGCCGATCGACCTGTTGGTGGTGAATCTGTATCCGTTCGAAGAGACGACAGCGGGAGGAGAGGCAAGCCTGGAGGAAGCGATCGAAGAGATCGACATCGGCGGACCGGCCTTGCTGCGGGCGGCTGCGAAGAACCATGCATCGGTGACAGTGTTGACGGATCCGGCGGACTACCCAGCGGTGCTGGCGGAGATGGAAGAGGGCGGCGGCACGAGTCTGGAGACCCGGCGGCGGCTTGCCAGCAAGGTGTATCTGCGCACTGCAGCCTATGACGCGGCGATCGGAGCTTATTTGGAGAAGGCGCAAGGCGGTGAGCCGGGCCTCCTTGTTTCGCGACCTTTCGAGCTGCGGTTGCGATACGGCGACAATCCGCACCAGCAGGCGGCGTTGTATGGGCGCTTCACCGAGTGCTTCCGGCAGTTGCAAGGGAAAGACCTCTCTTACACGAACGTGCTCGACATCGCCTCTGCGGCGGAGCTGATCGGCGATTTCGACGAGCCTACGGTAGGCATTCTCAAACACACCAATCCATGTGGGGTGGGGTCCGATGCGGATTTGGGTGCGGCCTGGGACAAAGCGTTTGCCACCGACCGCCAAGCTCCGTTCGGCGGCGTGATCGTGTGCAACCGCCCCGTCGATCGGATCTTGGCTGAACGCATCGGAGATATCTTTGTGGACATCGTCATCGCTCCCGGATTTGAGGAGGCGGCCCGGGAGCGGTTTCGGAAAAAGAAGAATGTCCGGCTGATGGAGTTGCGGCCGGAGGCGCTGGCGGCGATCGCGGAAGAGCCGGTAATCCGGTCCGTGCCGGGCGGGATTCTGGTGATGGAGGGCGACTCCAGGGCTTTGGGCCTTGATAGTTTGAACGAATCAGGGACCCGTGGAGAACCTGTTAGGACCCTGAGAGTTCCAAGTTCTCAGGAATGGGCGGCGATGCGTTTTGGGTGGAAAGTGGTCAGACAGGTCAAGTCCAACGCCATCGTCTTTGCGGCGGCGGACCGGACATTGGGCATTGGCGCCGGTCAGATGTCCCGGGTGGATGCCTGCCGGCTTGCGGTATGGAAAGCGGGAGAGGCGGGATTGGATCTGGGGGGATCGGCGGTGGCCAGCGACGCCATGTTTCCTTTTGCTGATGGATTGATCGCGGCGGCGGAAGCGGGAGCGACGGCGGCGATTCAGCCTGGAGGGTCCTTGCGAGACGAGGAAGTGGTTGCAGCAGCGGACGCGCGAAACCTGGCTATGGTGTTTACGGGGTTTCGTCACTTCCGGCATTGAGAACGATTCCTATCGAGAGGAGAAACGGCATGGGACTCAAGCTAGGCGTCAACATTGATCACGTGGCCACGCTGCGTCAGGCGCGTTATGCCTCGATGCCGGACTGGCCGGGAGCCGAGCCGGTGCTGCTGGAAGCGGCTAATGCGGCATTGCGCGGCGGAGCGGACTCGATCACCATCCATTTGCGGGAAGACCGCCGCCACATTCAAGACCGGGACGTGGGAGTGATACGGGAGGGCGCGGCCTGTCCGCTGAATCTGGAGATGGGAAACACGGCGGAGATCCTGGAGATTGCGGTGCGATGGAAACCGGATTTTGTCTGTCTGGTTCCGGAGAATCGCGCTGAAGTCACGACGGAAGGCGGGCTTGACGTGGCTGGCCAGGCCGAGGAACTGCGTCCCACCGTGGCGCGATTGCGCGATTGCGGGATTTTGGTTAGCCTATTCATCGATCCGGAGATCGAGCAGGTCAGGGCAAGCCGGGAAATTGGGGGGGACATAGTGGAGCTGCATACAGGGGCCTACGCGCAGGCCTCCGTGGGGGCCCGCGAGACGGAGATTAGCCGCCTCCGGGCGGCCGCGATCGAAGCGCAGGCCGTGGGACTGCAGGTCAATGCCGGGCACGGCATCACCACGGGGAACGTCCGCGGCCTTTTTTCCGTGCCCCATCTCATCGAATTCAATATTGGACACCATCTCGTGTCGCGGGCCCTGCTCATTGGGCTGGAACAGGCCGTTCGAGAGATGATGGAGGTGATGCGGGAGTATTCGGGAGACTGAACGGAAGATTACCGTTGCGGCGCATGCCTCCAGGAGATCGGCGCAGCAAATCCGTGTGGCCTCCGCGCTTTCAGCTCTTTAGTATCCGGCTGTGGTGCGGGTAGCGATTCTCAATGTAGTCGGTTTGACGGCGCGCGTGCTGGAGCGGGCTCCGCACTTGCGGCGTTTTGCCGCTGACCAGAGCGTCCGGCGAATCCGGCCGGTGTTTCCGGCGGTGACGTGCAGCGCTCAGGCGACCTGGCTCACGGGCTTGCGGCCGCGCGACCATGGAATCGTGGGCAATGGATGGTATGACCGCGAGCTGGCCGAGCCAATGTTCTGGAAGCAATCGAACCGGCTGGTGCATGGGGAGAAGCTTTGGGAAACCATGCGGCGCGAGCGCCCGGATTTCACCTGCGCCAAGCTGTTCTGGTGGTACAACATGTATTCAAGCGCAAACTGGTCGGTGACGCCGCGCCCGATGTATCCCGCGGATGGGCGGAAGGTGTTTGACGTCTACACCGGGCCGCTGGAGTTGCACGGCGAACTGGTGGGAGAACTGGGTCCGTTCCCGTTCCCGGCTTTTTGGGGGCCCATCGCGGGGATAGCCTCCTCGGAATGGATCGCGGCGGCGGCGCGCTGGATTGAGGAGCGGCATCATCCGGAACTTTCGTTGGTGTATCTTCCGCATCTCGATTACGGGATGCAGCGCAGCGGCCCGGAGGGCTCCGGTATGGACGCGGAGATCGCCGCCATTGACGGATTGGTGGGCGAGTTGATGGACTTTTACCGGGCGCGCGGCGTGACGCCGGTCGTGCTCTCGGAGTACGGAATCGAGCCTGTGGAACGTCCGGTGCATTTGAATCGCGTCTTCCGGGCGCAGGGCTGGATTGCGGTGCGGGAGGAGTTAGGCGGTGAACGCCTCGATTGCGGGGCCAGCCGGGCCTTCGCTCTCGCGGACCACCAGGCAGCTCACGTTTATGTGCGTGAACCGGAGTTGCTGGCGGAAGTGCGGGAATGTTGCGCCGCCGTCGAGGGAGTCGCCGAAGTGTTGGATGAGGAGGGGAAGCGCGCTTGGGGATTGGACCACGCGCGATCCGGCGATCTCGTTGCAATGGCGGAGGCGGGGAGTTGGTTCACCTACTATTTTTGGAACGACGATGGGCGGGCTCCCGATTACGCCCGGACGGTGGACATTCACCGGAAGCCTGGTTATGACCCTGCGGAACTCTTTCTTGATCCGGGCTTGTGTTGTCCCAGGCTGCGGATTGGCTGGCAGTTGGCGCGGAAGAAACTGGGATTTCGCAGTTTGATGGAAGTCATCCCCCTCGACGCGAGTTTGGTTAGGGGATCACACGGACGGATTCCGGAAGATTCACGGGATTGGCCGCTGCTCGTGGGAGGCCCCGCCGGGGATCGCGGCGGTGATTTGCAGCCTTGGGAAGTGCGGGACGCCCTTTTGGCGGCGCTGCGGGGCGCACAGCACGCCTCTCCTGGCGCAGCGGCGCCGGCTCAGTAATGGATTTTCACTGGGGTGCCGACGTTGACGGCTTCGAAGAGAACGGGGACAAAATCTTTGGGCAGCCGGATGCAACCATGGGAAGCTGGCTCGCCCGGATTCGGAATGATGCCGCCGTGCATCCCGATGCCGTAGGAAGTCAAGCGCATCCAGTAGGGCATGGGTGCGGCGACATAGCGACATCCAGCCGGGACCTTGTCGCTGGGTTTGGCGTCGTCATCGACCACGTTTCCGAATTCGTCCTCGATCCAGCCGTAGCGGTTGGAATACTTGTCTTCGATTTTTTCCGTGATGCGGTAGGAACCGGCCGGGGTTCCGTGGCCTTCCTTGCCGGTGGCCACGTAACACCAGCCGATGGGCCGGCCGCCGCGGGTGAAATAGGCGTGTTGGGAACCGAGGTTGATCCGGATGGAAACATTGCCGGGACCGCCGTCATCGTGCCAATCGTAAAGTGCGACGCGCGCCAAGGGCATAGGGTGGTTGATCACGGCGGGATCAACTTGGGTGCAGGAGGCCTGGGAGAAGAACGCAGCCGCAAGCAGGGCTGCGAGACGGAACGCCGGAAAGGCCTGGCCCCGGTTGAAAGGGTTGCGAGGCTGGGGCCGGGGCGATGGGGTCGATGCCGGTAAAGGCTCTTGCATGACGAGGGGGAGGTAATGCGGGCTATTGCTATCGGCTGGCTGGCTTTGGTCAAGGAGCATCCTGCGGGCCGAGTGGGGCAGCTTTGTCGTTTCGTTCACGTGAACAAGGCGCCGGGCCAGGGGGAGGGAGACAAGGGGCGAGACGCATGATGGGATGGGCCGGGTTGTGGATTTTAGGGGTGAAGATGGAGTTTCAGGCGAGCGCGGTGGAAAGGGATTCGGCCAAGCTGTGCCAGCGGCTGTTGGCCGAGTCCAATTCGACGTCGAGCTTTTCGAGTTCGCGGTTGAAATCGAAGAGTTGGCCGCGGTCGGCGTAGGTGGCGGGATCTCCCAGGAGAATGTGGAGTTCCTTCTTCCGGGTTTCCAGCGCGAGGATACGCGACTCCGTGGAGGACAATTCCGCCTCCAGAGTCCGGCGCTCTTCGGCACGCTGGCGGCGCTCTTCGGCTTCGAGACGCTTGCGCTCTTTGGATTTGCGGCCGCTTGCCTCCTCGGCTCCGGAAGCGGGCTGACTCCCTGAGTGTGATGCGACGGGGAGCGGCGGCTGGCCTGCGGTCAGGGCGGCGCGTGCGGAAGCGGCTCCGGTTTTCTCCAAGTAATAGTCATAGTCACCGGCGTAGCGGGTGAGTTTGCCGGCGTCGATGTGAACGACGCCATCGGCGAGGAGACGGATGAAGTGCACGTCATGGCTGATAAAGATGAGTGTGCCCTCATATTGGCGCAGCGCAGTGAGCAATGCATCGATGCTGGGCATATCCAGGTGCGTGGTGGGCTCGTCCATCAAAAGAAGGTTTGGGGGATCGAGGAGGAAACGGATGAGGGCGAGCCGGCTTTTTTCGCCCCCGCTCAGCACGGAGACCTGTTTGAAGACGTCGTCGCCGCGAAAAAGGAAGCTTCCGAGAAGAGTGCGGGCGTGTTCCTCCCCGATGGCGTGAGGGCCTCCTTGGACGGTTTGCAGGACCGTCTTGGAGGTGGAGAGCATATCGGTGCGATGCTGAGAGTAGTAACCGAGGGTCACGTTATGGCCGAGGCTGCGATTGCCTCCCTGGATGGGGACAATTCCCGCGAGGATCTTCAGCAGCGTGGATTTTCCGGCCCCGTTGGGTCCGACCAGCACGATGCGTTCCCCGCGTTCAGCGCTGAAATCCAGCTTCCGGTAGACTTCGACATCGCCATAACTTTGCCGGACTCCTTCGAGGGTGACGGCGCGTTGACCGGCGCGCTTGGGTTGGGGGAAGCGGAATTGAAGCGTGCGTCCAGGGCGCACGGGCAGCTCGATCCGCTGTATGCGTTCGAGCTGTTTGATTTTGCTTTGGGCTTGGGCGGCTTTGGAGGCTTTGGCCCGGAAGCGATCGACGAAGCGGGTCAATCTGGCGATCTCCCGTTGTTGATTGTCAAACGCGGCGAGCTGTTGCGCATATCGGGCCTCCTTTTGCTCGACATAGGAATCATAATTGCCGCGGTAGCGGTTGAGCCGTCCCTGCTCGATATCGATGGTCGAAGTGCAGAGGGCGTTGAGAAACGCGCGGTCGTGCGAGATGAGGAGAATGGCTCCTGGGTATTGTTGCAGGTGTTGCTGGAGCCAGCCCAGAGTCTCGAGGTCGAGGTGGTTGGTCGGTTCATCCAACATGAGGAGGTCCGGCTCCATGACCAAAAGGCGAGCGAGGTGAGCGCGCATGATCCAGCCGCCGCTCAGCTCGCGGGCGGGCCGGCCGGCGTCGTGTGGCCGGAAAGCCAAGCCGGCGAGGATACGCCGCGCGCGGGGCTCGAGAGTGAATCCGCCGAGCGAATCGAAGGCGACGCGGGCTTCGTGGTATTCTTCTTCGTGAGTCCGGTGCTCGTGCTCGAGGCGGTAGAGCAGGTCACGGAGACGCGAGATATCCGGACTGATCGCGGTGGCGAGTTCGAGCACGGTTTCATCGCCCGCGGCAGCGGTCTCCTGGGGCAAGTAACCGAGGCGAAGACCGCGCTCGACGCTGACTTCTCCCTCATCGGGGGGCACGGAACCGAGGATGATGGCGAAGAGCGTCGATTTGCCAGCGCCGTTGGGCCCGACCAGGCCCACGCGGTCGCCGCGGTTCAGTTGGAGGGAGACGTCCTCGAACAGAACCCGGCCAGAGTAGTGTTTGGCGATGCGGGAAAGGCTCAACATTGCGAAGCGTTCTTGGGAAACACGGAAAATGGGTTTTCGAGCGCGAAATGCAACCCGCGGCCGGAGGTGATTGCTCCAGGCTTCAGAGGGCCATCAGGACGCGAAAAGCGACAGCGGCTTTCTCCGGAGCAATTGAGCCAGGCTCTTCCGCGACGGCGGCCATCGGGGCCTATTATCGCCTTTTTCTGGCAAATGTCCCGGCAAATGCCCCGGTCGTGGGACGGGGAAGACGCTATGAGGCGCGGGAACGCGTTTTCGAGGAGTTCCGGGTGGCTCCTCCGGAACTTTGACGAGCAGCAGGACTCTTGCGAGAGGCGGGGCCTCGCTCGGCATCTCGGAATGGAGGTCCAGGATCCGCGTTTCGCAACAAAGCTCGGAGCCGGAGGAGATGAGGCTCTTCGGCCCGCAGTGTCAGAAGACGAGAAATGGGGTCCACTGGGTGAGGCGGCGGATCCAGAGGCGGCGCCCCAGGAGAGGGGCCGGAGGATCCGTCGCCTGGCTTTGCAGGGCTGCGTTCGAGTCGGCGCACCAACTCGCGGCGCGCCAGGAATCGATTCAACGCTTGCGAGGTCGATTTGGCGCATCGGATCCGCAATCCGCTTCGGGGATGAAAAAGTTCGACTCCGTTAGAGTGAGAGCGGCGCCCGCGTTTGGATGGGGCGATGGGGAAAAAGCGTTCCTCCAGATCGCTCTCGTGGATGGCGAGAGTGGTCATGCGGCGGCAGAGAGCCGCCGCTTTCTCCGGCCGGACGGGAAATGAGAGACCGGTTGCGGACATGCGCAGTGGATTCTCCGGAAGTCAGCAGCCCCTCAGTGGATCCGGTAGTAGCCGTCGGGGTTGTAGAGATAATAGAAGTCTTTGCGGGAAACGCGCGGCAAGCGCATTAGCGGTCTGCCTTGGGGATCGAGTTCTTCGAAGCAACCGTGCATGGGAGCAGCGGTGGAGGGCGGCGTCGTGCGTCTGGGAATCTCGATGGATTTCCCGCTGGCGGCGTCGGGATTCTTCAGGAGGGAGGTTTCCCGGATATCTTCGACGACGGTATCGACCCATTTCAACGCCACGGCTTGATCAGCGAACTCTTCCCAGTCTCCGTCGGTGGCTTCCGTATACATGCGTGCGATGAAGGCATCGAGGGTGATGCCCATTTTCTCCGCGATGGGGGTGGCCAAGCGGCGCCACCATTCCTTGGCCGTTTCGTATTCCTCAGCCTGTTCAGTGAGATTCCCGAAGCCCAGGTAACTGAGCTGATGATGAAGAACGATGGCGTTGGGATAGGCGAAGGAACGTTCGGCCAGGGTGGCGATGCACGCAGCCATGCTGGCGGCGAAGGACTTGACCACGACGTAGACTGGGGCGGGACTGCCTTCCATGGCCTTGAGAATCCGGTAGCCGGCCATGACCGATCCTCCCGGCGAATCGTCGATGACGATGAAGATGGGAAACTCGTTGCTCTTGTTGTTGAAATAACTGATGCGCTCGGAGACGTGCTCTGCGGATTGCGAAGTGATAGGGCCGTTGAGAGCGATGCGGCGGTCGCTGACGATCAAGCGGCCGTCTTCCAGGGGATCCAAACGATAGTCCGGCTTCTGGTCGGCGTAGTTTTGGCGTTCGGCGCCTTTTTCGGCCAGGTCGATCTCGACATCCAACTTTTCCAGTTGGGCCAGGTATTCGCCTTTGAAGAACTTGAGGTCGTTGGCCTGGATTTCGGCGCGAGCCTTGGCGATGGTGTTTTCGAGATTGAGCCGTTCGGATTCGCGGCGGAGTTCCGCGAGTTCTCCGTCGAGTTCCGCCTTCTTGCGGGCGGCTTCCAACTCGAGGCGCTTGGTCAGCAGTTCGGTTTCGACTTGCAGCCGTTCGAGTTCTTCGCGTTGGCTGCGGAGATCGGCGGCGAGGCGTTCCTTGGCCAGAGCGTTTTCGAGGGTGAGGCGGTCTTTCTCCGCTTCTAGCGGGCTGGAAGGGGCGTTGGGTTGGGCCGGTGTGGGCAAGGGAATGACCAGCGCGGGAGTCTCGGCTACCGTTGGGGCGGAGGCGACCGCAGCCGATGGGGACTGGCCTGCCGGTAAAGTGAGCGCGGGAAGCAGCAGGAGAGCGGTGGAAACGAAACTCAGGCGGAGGGTCGGAAGTTTCATGAGGGCCAAAATGACTGGAAACGGGCCTTGTCGCAACATGATCTTGAGACCGGGCAAATCGGAGCCTTTTCCGGTTTGCGGCGGCCGGTGCAGGGATTGAATGGAGTCCACTTGCGTTGGCGGTGGTGAAGCGGAATGATTGCCGCCATGACCGAGATGGACCGGGACGAGCTGACGGCCCTGTTGAAGGAGCGCCTGGAGATCATTGGAGACGGCGATCTGCGGGAACGTCATCCGGAGGAGCATCTCCGACGCCTGCGGGAGATATCGGAACGGATTGATGAGGAGCGGCAGCGATTGGAGACGGAGTTGGATCCGAGATTGGCTCATTTCTTGGAGCGTTGCAGCTATGCCAAGGCCCTTGCCTACCTGGAGAATTCCGCGAATGAGTGAGGATAGAGACCGTCGATGACCTTGGCCGAGGTTGGATTGGCGAGATCGCTCCCGTCTACGGTATGGCGGGCAGACTGGCCGCGGCGATGGCTTGCCCGTGCCTTTTGTCCTTTTCACTGGGCGTGGTGAGGTGAAGCCGGGAGGCCAATTCGGGAAACTCCTCCGACAGTACGGCCTTGGCCTCCTCGATGAGCAGACTGCCGCCCTCGCCCGACATGACGCGGCCCAGAAGGAGGAGGTGTCTCAGCGCGTAATGGTCTGCGTAGTGGGCCACGGCATATCCGAAGCAGGTTCCCAACGTGGTATAGATGCGGGCGGCCCGCTCATCGCCTTGGGTGAGCAATTCTTGAATGGACGCAAGCAGCTCGGGCAAAGGCATTTTGTTAGGAAAAACCAGGCCCGATCGAGGGACGAGCCGGCCGATTCCTTGCTGGGAAAAGAACTGGACGCCGCAACCGATGTCGCCCGACCATTCATCGGCCGGCCCATCCGGCCGGTAGTCTACCGGAGCGAAGGCGAGTTCGTTGAGCCAGGGGCGGATCCGGCCTTGGGGATCGACGTAGCCGGAGGCGAGACTCGTTCCCATGGAGATGCCGAGCACGGCGGCGCTCTCCAAAGCCAGAGAGCCCGCCAGGGCCGTGACTTCGCCGTCGTTGACCACCTGCCAGGGTATCCCGGACCAACCCTCTGATTCCATGACGCGAAAGAAAATCCGGCGCACAGATCTTGCGAAATCGTCTTCGGAAACTCCGCGAAAGAGCGATCCGGCGCGCACCTCGTTGTTCACATAGACTCCGGCGGCGCTCCCTCCTATGGCATCGACGCGGGGCAGGTGGGCGGCGGCGCGGCGCAGCGAATCGCGGATGCCTTCGAAGTGGTAGTTGGGATCGCTTTGGAAATAGGGATCCCAGGGGATCTCTTCGGAAAAGACGACCCGGCCATCGATCAGGGCGGCGGCCTTGCGGTCGCTGCCGCCCAGGTCGAAGCCGATGCGGCATCCCTCCAGGTGACCGCCGAGAGGCATGGCCAATTCCTGTTCCTCCGGAAGCGCTTCGAGAGGCGCCGTCTCGATGCGCATGGTCTTCCCGAAGAGCTTCTCGCCCATGAACTGGAAATCAAAAGCGCGTGAGCCGGTTGGGGCGTAGGCGGCTTGCAGCCGGTGGGCAAGTGAATCGCAGCCGCCGATGATCACGCGCCATCCGCCTTTTTGCCAGAGCAGAAACTTCAGCAGCCTTTCGGCGTATCGCTCGTTGAGCAAACGGGAGGTTTCGTCTGCGTTCGCCAGGATGCGGGTGCGATAGACACTGACGGCTCCGTCTCCACCTTCCAGAGCGATGCCAAGAGGGATCCCTCCATTCTCCTCGACCTTGGCTTGAAACTCCCGGTTCCAAAGCACCGCGGGAAGAAAGCCGGGGTCGAGCGCGGGACGCCGCCGGGGTGATGCCAAAAGGGTGCTCGACACGGGCCGAAGCGGGTGAAGTGCTTTTGGTTAGTCTTCGGCCGGGGGCGCCGGGAGAGAACGCATCCACTCCAGCATGCGCTCGGGCCAGAAACGGATCTGGTCAGTCTCGTTGCGGAGCCCATAGCCGTGGCCGCCCTTGGGATAGAGGTGCAGTTCCGCGGGCACGCCCGCCTTGCGCAGGGCTAAGTAGAAGTAAATGCTGCTCTCGGCGGGAATCGGATCGTCGCCCGTGTGCGCGAAAAACACCGGGGGTGCGGAGTCGCCGACGGGAAGTTCGGGCGCAATGACAGGATCGTCTTTCCCGCTAATCAGATAAGCCGGATAGATCAGCGCAGCGAAGTCGGGCCGGCCGGAGACCTCATCCGCTTCGTCCACCGGCGCGTAGGCGTCCGCGGCGGCGTTGACGGCAGCAGCGGCGGCGAGGTGACCGCCCGCGGAAAAGCCCATGATGCCGATGCGGGCGGGATCGATCTCCAGCGCTGCGGCCCCGGCCCGGACCAAGCGCAGGGCGCGCTGGGCGTCTTGCAGTGGGGCGTGATGCCGGCTGGGGTCGCGGTCTTTTCTGGGCAACCGGTATTTCAAGACGAATGCGTGGACTCCTCGTTCGGCAAGCCATTGAGCGATCTCCCAACCCTCGTGGTCGATGGCCAGGATATTGTAGCCGCCGCCGGGGCAGACGATCATGGCCTGACCCGTAGATTCCGCGGAAGGGGCGAAGTAGGTCAATTCGGGATTGTTGACGTTGCGGATGCGGATGATGTCGCCGTCCTCTTCGCGGATTTCTTCGCCTTCCACGGACCAGCCCCCGGGATTGCCTGTGGGCCACAAGGGAATCACCTTGGAGGCTTCGGGTTCACCGGCGAAAGCCAAGGAGGCGGCGGCGGCATAGGCGAACGGAAGGAGACGGGCGGGAAGGTTCATGGAGGGGCATAGTAGCGCTGAGGGACCCGCGAGGCGCAAGAGCGGAGTGACGGCTTCCTTCGACACGCCCTTGAAGCAGGAAACCTCAAAACCGATCTTGCGGAAAGCGTCCGCGATGCGACGCCCGTTCACGGCGGAACGGGCTGGGAAGATGTCCGTCCTGGGTCGTGCCAGGGTAACCCAGCAGGATGGCGCCGCTTTTGCAATCTTTTTCCAGTTCAAGGCGCGAGGAGGGAGTTGAGCGAGCTCGGCGACCGACGAGCAACGCAGATATGGGAAAAGAGGGCCGCGACTCCCGTATTGGTTAAACATTTCCGTGATCCCACGAATTCGAATCAAGGATAAGCCCTTACGTCGAGTCTTCTGGTTGCGTTTAGCCTATAGGTGACCACAGTGACTACATGATTACGAACTTGCGGGAGGCCAAGAGCCGGTTGAGCCGGCTCGTGCAGATTGCCGCCCTGGGTGAGGAGGTCGTGATCACGGTGCGGGGCGAGCCAGTGGCGCGGTTGACCGGTGTGAACCGGCCCGGCGAGGCCTCGTCGAGCCGCGAATCGTGGATTCAGGAACTGATCGCTGCTGCGGCTGCGGCAAAGGCGGACGCGGTCGAGACCACGGCGCAGGAATACTGGGATGAGGCACGCCAAGACCGGTTCTCACCCGATCCATGACGCAAGGCGTCTATTGGGACACCTCGGCACTGGTTAAGCTGTATGCGCCGGAACCGGATTCCTCCGCCTACCTCCGCTTCCTGCTTTCCCAGCGGGGCGAAGTGATCCTGAGTCACCTGCATCTTGCGGAATCTCGGAGCGATGTTGTCGTGCGGGGTTAGGAAACTGCTGACCGCTGATCGTCGCATGCGGGATGCCGCCGAAGCCGCCGGCCTCGAGACCGTCGACATCTGAGGGGCCAGGCGGAGAGTCCGGAGCTGACCCTGACGGGCATGTACCTGTAATAACAGCATGTAAGATAAGGAACGGGGTATTCTCTTGTTCCGCCACGAGCGGCGTCTTCCACTGCGTTTCGCAGATCTGTTAGCCGCCGATCCCTGAGCCAGAACTCGCATGACGGACCCCTTGCTGGCGCGATCCTCGCTCCGGACGCTTTCCGCCGCCTTGTCCCGCTCTCCTCGGGGACCGGTCTGCGACCCCGAACCAATATTCCACGGTGGCGCTCGCTCGCGCCCGGCGTGCGGCCCTACCTACGCGCCAACCCGATCTGAAGGCGAACGGACCATAAGGCCCAGAAGTCCCGTCGCGTGGCAGTCCCGCTGCATGTCCAGGAGGCGCCCCGTGTGGCAATTCTATGGGTGTCTGCAATCTCAGGAGACCATTGATTTGAAATTCTGAAGCGGTTCCCGATGTGGGTTGCTGTAGGTATTGTGTTGGGAATCATGGCCGGATCTTACCGGGGCTCCGGGGGTGCTGGCGCCCCAGCCGGTCTTTCACCTGGGCCGCGCGGTGGCAACCCGCCGCCTGGAGGTGGCCCTCCAGGTGGTCTTCCTGCTCCTCCTCCTCGTCCGGAACTGGGTGTTCCGGTGTTGGCGCCGGGCACGCGGAAGGCAACAAAGTAAAAGCCTTTGTCGGACGGGGCCTCGACGTAGAGATCAAGCGCTTGCTCGCCTTTTGCGGTGTGGATATTGCGGTCTGGCTTGCCATCTTTCTCCAGCGCAAATGGGAGCGCGGCCCAGCCGAGATCTCCCATCGTGGGGTTCGCATAGACTTCGTAGCTGTAGCCGTCGTAGCCGGGGACGGTGAGTTGAAACCGCTCCTTCTTGCCGTCACGCGGGGCGACCGGAATCCCGGCGACGACGAGACTCCCGCCCGGCGCGTTGGGGAAGGCAGGTTCGACAGGAGTCTGTCCCATCACAATATCCCAATGGGTGGACTGCTCCCCAGCGATGCTTCCTTCGACGGGCTTGAAGTCGCGGATCACGGAGGCGCGTTGGGCGGCATCTCGCACACCGCGCAGGACGCCATCAGTTTCGTTGGTAGGATCCCACTCGCGCCCATCGCGGTCGAGCGGGACCTCGTTCCAATAGAGCTGCGTCGTGTAGCGGCTCTTTTCTCCGGGGATGGTGATGCCAAAATGGAAATGCCGTGTGCGACCGCGGTAGAGCCCGGCCTTGATGGTGCGGAAGCGGTAGCTGCCGTCAGAGCCAGTGAGGAACTGTCCGAAGCCCGCAAAATTCGGGTCCGCTTTCGGGTTGCGAGCGGCATCGCGCGAGTGGGTGTATTCACCGTTGGCATCCGCGTGCCAGAGTTCGATGAGGGCCCCGCTGATTGGATTGCCCGCGCGGTCAAGCACCTGGCCACCGACCTCCGTGACGATGCCGCTGGCTGGAGTGAGATGGTCATCGAGTCGCACCAGATCGTTGTCCTTGTCGAGAGGGATGTTTTTCGCCAGCGGGTAGAACGGACCTTCGGTCATCGGTGGCGTGAGCGTGAGCGCCTCGGCGTACAGCCCGCGAGTGGCGAAGAACGCCCCCCCAGCGGAAAGCTTGCGCAAGAACCGACGGCGATTATCGAGGGCTTTTGATGTGATGATGTGCATGGCTAGAGGATTAACCCATGTTCATTCCCGACCCAATTCGATTGGGATGAACACTATACTTTTTGGGATGAAATCGGGACGGACGCTGCCGTCTTCCGCTAGCCGACCCCCTCGAGCCGGCCTTGCAATTCTTTGAGCGAGACCGTGAAGTGGACCTTTTGCCCTCCAGCGAACACGGCGAATGGCTTCCCTGCAGCCGGCGCGCGTAGCTCCTGCACCTTGAGGAGATTGAGGATGGCCGATCGACTGACACGCACGAAGATCGCCGGATCGAGCTTCGCCTCCAGGCCGGTCATCGTCTCGCGCAGCATGTGCCCACGGTCGCCGACGTGCAAGATGGCGTAGTTCCCGGCGGCTTCGATCCAGTCGATCTCCCCCGGGGAGATGAAGGCGACACGGCCGCCACTGCGCGAGACGAAGCGGCTCTTTCCCGCCTCGGGTCCTGCGTCCTGCGGCGCAGCGACTGTCTTCGTCCTCGCAAGCTGCATGCGCACCCGATCGATTGCCTTGGCGAGCCGCTCGGGCGTGGCGGGTTTGAGCAAGTAGTCGAGGGCACAAGCATCGAACGCGCGGATGGCATATTCGTCGTAAGCGGTGCAGAATATCACTGCTCGAGGTTGCTCGTCGTCACCGAGCGCCTCCAGGACGCCGAAGCCATCGAGCGAGGGCATCTGGATATCGAGCAACACGAGGTCCGGCGAGTGCGCGCGGATTGCATCGACCGCAGACACGCCATCACTGCACTCGGCGACGATCTCGATACCTTCCCCCTCGGATTCGAGCATCCGTCGCAGGCGGGTGCGTGCGGGGCGCTCGTCGTCGACGATGATCGTGCGGATGGCTAGTGGCTTCACTGGGTGCTCGTGTCGGGCAATGTGATGACGGCCGTCGTGGTCCCGCGGCGCCGCTCGAAGCTCAGGCTGGCGCGCTGGCCGTAGTGGCTTTCCAGGCGGCGGCGGGTGGCGCCGATACCGATTCCTTCCTCGATCTGATCATCGATCCCGATGCCATCGTCGCTCACCTCGATGCGCAAGCGGTCTCCGTCGCGAGCGGCGCGCACGTTGATCGTGCCGCCGCCCGGCTTCGGTCGCAGACCGTGTTCGACCGCGTTTTCGACGATCGGTTGCAGCAACATCGTCGGCACGAGCGCGCTGCGCAGGCCGGCCGGGACGTCGATCTTGTAACGGAGGCGATCCGCGAAGCGCGCGTGCATCAGGCTGAGGTAGCTGGTCACAAATTCGATCTCATCAGCGAGGGGGATCTCGCGCCGCTCGGCGGAATCGAGGCACGAACGCAGCAGCTCGCTGAGCGAACCGATCAATTCTTCAGCTTTGTTAGGATCCTCGTGCACGAGGTTCGAGATGGTGTTGAGGGAATTGAATAGGAAGTGTGGCTGCAACTGCATGCGCAGCACGTCGAGCTGGGCGCGGGCGAGGTGGGCGGCGGCCTCCTGGTTGCGCCGGTAGAAGAGCAAGGCGTGCGCGCCAGCGAAGATCATCAGGTAGATCGGCGCCTCGCGCGTGACCAGGCCGAGCAGATTGAAGAACCCGCGATCGCGAGGGCCCCGTCCGCCAGCTCTGCGTCCGGCGCGCTCGCCTGATGGTTCGCCCCATCCGCGCGGAGCCTCGGAGCCACGATCTCGCCGGCCATCACCGGCGGATCGCGGCGGTGGGCCAGCGGAAAAAATGATCGGGGCGATGTGGTCCCTCCACGAGTGGATGCTCAGCACGACGCAGAACCCGACGGCGAGGTGCATCGGCAAGGCGAGCTTCCAGCGCTCACGGTCGATCGGCAGGCGTGCCACCAGGCGGAAGATCAGCGGTGTGAGAATCGCCCACGGCAACCAGGTCCTCAAGCTCGGCGCCAGGTGCGCCGACCACGGGTCTCCCCGCGAAACCACGCCCTGAGTCGCCATCGCTAGCCCGACGAGGCTCCATCCGGCGAAGGATAGCAACCAACCGAAAAGCAGCGGGCGGATGGGTTTGAAGAAGAACATGGATCGGTCGAAGTGCTATCGCCGTGTCGCTACGAAGCGCAAGCGGTCTCCGGTGGAGAACTCCGCTCGGGGCCGGTATCGGTATCGATTTCAACGGCCGGCTACTCGCTCGGATTCCCGGAACCAGCGAAACCTCAGCCGTCATCGCTTGGTCAGGATGGCGACAGTCGGGACAAGTAATGGACTGGGCTGCTCTGCATTCGACCCCAATACCGACCCCGACCCCGATCTCATATGGTCATCAGATGCAGACCCCCACATTTTTTTTCAGATTCTCCTTGCCAGACGTGTTCACATGAACATTATCGCCTCATGGCCACGCCTCGCAGGCTGCTTGTCGATCCCGCCACCCGCGGCGTCTTCCACTGCGTTTCGCGCTGTTTGCGCCGCGCCTTTTTTCTGCGGCTGGAACGTCTACTCGGGGCAGAGTTACGAACACCGCCGAGTTTGGATCCGCGACCGCCTGCGCGAGCTGTCGGGGCTCTTCGCCATCGAGGTGCACGCCGATGCGGTCATGTCCAATCAGCTCCACGTCGTGGTGCGCACTCTGGCCGGGCGGGCCGGCGCCTGGGACGACGCGGAAGTCGCCCGCCGCTGGCTGGGGCACTTCCCCGGCACGGGCGGCAAGCCAGATCAACCGCCCGAAGGGTCCGTCATCCGCGACCTCTGCCGTGTGCGCTTGGGTGGATAACGTAGAGCGCCAACGGCGGGCGAGAACCCGGGCCGCGCACGCGGGCGTTCGGCTCTGTTGTGGCGGTAATGCAAACCGGCCCGCGACGATCCCAGGAACCGTGAGGTCCTCGTCCCGCTCCTCCCAGCGGAGGGCCTACCCGCTCAGTTCGAGCTGAACCTTGGGCAACTGTTCCTCGGAGGCGCCGGAGAGGAGCCGAAAGCGATCAGCGGGAAACGCGACAAAGCGGTCGTCGGTCAGCCTGCCAGGGTGCCCTCCAGAGCTATTAAGCGGCGTAAACGGGGGACTCCGAACGGGGATGCCTGACATAGATTAGAGTTGGGATGTAAGAGCCGTAAACGCATCCCTAAGGAAGAAGATGGACTCGATCCGGGGTATTCAGGGAGTACTCGCTCTCCAAAAGTTGGACCACGTTTTCGACATTCCCGGCGATCTTTTTTGCCAAGGCTCCAAATTCGAGCAGCTCCTTCCAAGTGCGCAAGGGGGACAGGAGTGTGTCATTACGGCTAAGCGGGGGAATGTATTGAATCGCTTGGCTGTAGGTTTCGATGGCACGGTCGAGTTCGTTTTGAAGCAGGAGAATGTCTGCCAGGTCAAACATGGGCCACCACGTCTCCCCGTTCTCGCGGCACTGGGTGTCTGCGACCTCAAACGCACACAGATGAAACATGCGCTTGAGATAACCCTCCGACGTGGGAAAAGCGGGGGTGGGTGAGGCTCCCAGCATGACTAGCCGCAGCAGGTTCATTCCGGCGTAGGTGCTGTGGCGATCTATTTCGAGGCTCCTGAGATAGTGCGCAAAAGCTTGGTCCAGGAGAGCTGTGGAGACTGCCCCGGAAATGCAGAGGGCCTTTCGGCGAAGGACCCCGCCTAAACACCCATGAAGATCGCCGTCGCTTTCAGCCAATTGCAACGCCTGGGAAAAGGCCTCAATGGCCTCATCAAGCCGGTCCTCCCCTCTGGCGGTGAGTTTGTCGAGCACCTTGCCGCGCTCCTTCAACAAGGGCATGCAGCGGGGAATGCGCCGGACGGCTTCGTCGTTTGCCAGAAGCGCTTCGTCAAGCTGGCCCATTTCCCGCAGCGACTTCAACAGCTCCAACTGGGCCGCAGAGGAAAACGGATCGACTCCAACGGCCTCGCGCAAGATCTGGATTCTGCGTTGGGCCTCATGTTCTTGACGAGCATGATGAAGCATGATCTGAATACGCTCTCCGGAGAAAATCTCCCACTGGCGACGCGGAACGACCTGAGCTTCCAGCAATCGCAGGATCGGGCTTCCACCCGAAGGGGTATTAAACTCATTGAAAACAATCTCAGCGATGTGCTTTTCGGCTTTTTGGGTAGGACCATCGGCATAACGAACAACGGCGATCTGGTTGATGTCAAAGGGGGGCGAAGTGTCCTCCTGAGTGGTGAGAATGGTCACCTTGTCGCTGACGCCGTATCGCACACCGAGCTCTAGGAAGACGTTGGCATTTGCCCCGGTCACGTCAGCTATGAACACATCAGCATCCCGGATGGCTTGGAACATCTCACCGATTACGAGTCCTGACTTCGGGGTGTCTTTCTCGATTCTCAGTTGGACCTTGCGTTTCATTTTCTGAGAGATGCGCTTGGCAACCTGCACGTAAAATGCGGCAACGCTTTGCGGCTTTCCCCACTTCGAGTTGTCCCCGAGTTTGGTGTAGGGCATGGCGACAAAGAGGGAGATCGGCGGCAGGGTAGATTTAGGCATGGTCTTAACCGGGTTCACTAACTCCCGAGAGGGTGGTCAGTCCTAGAATTTAGAACTTTCTCCATTCCCTTGTCCAGCCTCGCTCATCCCTCGACTTCGCTCGTTCCGGTATCAAGCGGTATTGCCGCACTTGCTGGCTCACGTTGCTCGGGAGAATAGGGGACGGGGTACCTTCTTGCAGGACTCCCTCCGTTCGCCCTTCTTCCCGTTCGCGTGTTTCGCGGGCAGACCTCCATCAAAGGCCAAGAGAAGGATGCCCGCGAAACGCGCGAAAGATTCAGTTTCTAATCCGGTCCTTCCCCGCATGTGGCTCCTGACCTTGAGGGTGAAGATAGGGACGCGGTGTTCTTCTGGTCTTTTCATGGGCTTCCATTCAATGCCGCCTGCTGGCGGCGGATGAATTTGCCGAGCAAGGGCACGGCAAATGCAAAATCTGCCGTAGCGGTTCTTGGCGAGTTCGCTGCTGCGGTAGTAAGAGTTCGCGGCCGGAGCCGGAGAAGACGATGGGCAGGCGGCGGTTTCCGCGAGCCGTGACGTGGCAGGCGGCGTCCTCGTATTCAATTTGTGGAGCCGCGGGCGGCTGCACATAGCGGAACGACCCCAGGACACGCGAGGAATGCTGGTTGAAAAATTTGCCCACGGCGAAGCCGAAGCGAGAGCGCTGCTGGCGGCGGGACTGGACGCGCGAAAAGGACACCCCCGGTGAGGGCAGGAAAGCCGTCGATGCAGCCTGAGCCGACCTTCCTGCGAGTCGGCGGATTCTCTCCGGGCGCACGTCCCGAAAGTAGCTGCGTTCGACAGAATGCAGATCCGGTGGGAGGCGGTTCCCTGACCTGGCGTGAAAGGCTCTCTTCCTCGGCTGCCGGTCGAGGCTGCATTGTTTTTGAAATCGCTGGCGTAGATGGAGGCGCGCGGCGATCCATTCCTGCGACTGGGTCGTGGGGGAGCAGATCGCTCAGGGCGTCGCCGCTTTCTCATCGTCGCCCGGGCTGCCCGGGCTCGACTTGGCCTCATCAATTTTGAGACGTCTGCACGCCTCCGCCGAGTTGCTCACGAAAGTCCGGCAATCCTCATAGTCGAGGACAACGGGCTCGCGCCGGTCTCCGCGGGCCATGACGCGATAGAGAGCGCTATCCTACTGCATTCGCGGCGCACGGGGCCCGAGAGAAACAGAACGGGAAAGGGCGACATGCCCATTGTTTGTCGAGTGACACCCTTTCCCTGCGCGAGCCAATCAGAGACTGAGAGGAGCTGGCGGACTGACAACAAACTCGCGGAGCGTCTGCCGTCGCCTCCCCCAGTCGGGCATGCATCGGGTGAGGAGTCGGTAGAAGCAGGGCGAATGATCGTGATGGGCGAGGTGGCAAAGCTCGTGCATAATGACGTATTCGATGCAGTGGACTGGGGCGAGGATCAGCTTGAGGTTCAGCGTGATCCGTCCGGCTGCGGTGCAGCTCCCCCAACGGGTGCGCATGTCGCGGATCGTCAGCGTGGGTTCCGGACTTCCGTGGCGACGGGCGACCTCCATGCAGGTCGCCAGGTAGCGATGGAAGACGTCGCCGGCCCGGGCGCGATACCAGGCATCAAGGGCCCGCTGCACAGCCTTGGCATCCGTCTTGTCTGGCACGGCGACGTGCAGGAACCGGCCCCGGAGCTTGGCAGGCGCGGGCAAGCCGGTCTCGACTTTAAGGCGGTATTGCCGGCCGAGGTAGACGAAGGTCTCACCGCTGACGAACTTGTGGGGCGTTGGCAGCGGGTGAAACTCCTCGAATGACGCGAGCTGCCGCAGGATCCAGCGGGCCTTCGACCGGACGGCTTCCCGCGCTTCCTCCTCGCTGAAGCGGCTTGGAGCGTCCGCCACCACGCTGAGGTCGGGTCTGACCGTGATCCTCAGCCGCTTTCGGTCCGAGAACCGGAGCCGGTAGGGGATCCGTCGCTCGCCATAGACGAGGAACTGTTCCGCGGCCTCAGTCTTCATTGGCGATCGTGATCTCGATGCACTTGTCGATCAGCTTGTCCTGCACCTCCAGAGGGATCTCGATCCCCATGTCCTCGATGACCTCGAAGAAGACGTCGTCGATCTCATTCCGCATCCGGTTGAGAGCATCCGGATTGTCCCGGAAGTCCCGGATCTTGTGCTCGCCGATCCGTTTCTGGATCTCGAGAGCGATGCGAATCGCGGCCTTGGGCTCGGCCTTGTATTCACCGACCTCCTCTCGCACCACGCCGTAGTAGCGACGGGCCATGTCCCGGGTCGCCAGCTCCTCGGGCACGCTTTCGTCGGTGTGGGTCGCCACCTTGGTGGCGATGTCGTTGATCTTTCCCAGTGCCTCGATGGCATCCATGCGCTTCTGGTGAAGCGCAAGGAGCACGGCGTTCAGCATCTTCGAGAACTTTGCGTAGAAGGCCGGGTCCTTCTCCATCTCCTTCTCGATCGTCCGCTGGGTTGCCGAGGCGATCATGTCGGCCTTGGCCTCCACGCTCTTGCCTTGGTCCTCCAGCACACCCTGCCGCTCCCTGGCGTCGAACAGGTTGATCGGCTCACAGAGATTCACGCTCTCGCCGGCGCTGACGTGGGTATCGAGGAGCTTCTGTATCTTGGGCTCGTATTCCGAGAAATCGATCCGCTCCTGGAAGCGGATCGAAACATCCGCCCGCAGGTTGGCGAAGAACTTCAGGTCCTGCTTGTAGCGTTGGATGGTCTTCTCCGGGGTCTTCTCGAGGAAGTTGGTCGAGGCCAGCGCCAGCGACAACGTCCGTGCAAACAGGTTGAAGCGATCGTAGAACCGGTTCCGCTTCTCTTCGTCCCGAAGACTCTGGGCGAAGGCCTCGGCATCGGTGGTCCCCTTCATGCCCGGGAACAGCTCCCAGAGGTCCGAATGATACTGAGGCAGCTTGGCCGCGGCTTCCTCGAGGTAGTGGACCGTCTCCGCGAGGTCCGACTCGTCGAAGTCCGCGAGCTGGGCGTAGAAATCTATCGCCTCGTTCAGCTCGTCGATCGCCCCGCTGTAGTCGAGGATCAGGCCGTATTCCTTGCCGTCGAAGAGACGGTTCACCCGGGCGATCGCCTGCAGGAGGGTGTGGCCCTTCAGCGTCCGGGCCAGGTAGAGGACCGTGTTGCACGGCGCGTCGAAGCCGGTGAGCAGCTTGTCTACCACGATGATGATTTCCGGCTCCTCGCCCTTCTTGAAGGCGTTGATGAGCTGCTTGTTGTATTTCTCCTCGGAGCCGTAGCGATCCATCATCCGGTGCCAGAAAGCCTTCTCCTTCTTCGAGGGCTCCTTCCTCTCGCCTTCCTCGCCCTCGCGGTCATTCGGGCCGGAGATCAGGACCTCTGTGCTGACCTGACCGAACTCGTCGAAGCAGCCCTTGTAGAGCAACGCGGTGGCCTTGTCCGGGGCGACGAGCTGTCCCTTCATGTCCGTCCCCTGGTAGGCCATGGCGTAGTGCAGGGACACGTCCCATGCGATCATCCGCACTTTCTGCCCGGCCTTGTTGAGCTGCTTCTCGGAGGAGAACTTGCGCTTCAGGTCGGCCCGCTGTTCTTCGCTCAGGCCGAGCGTCAGCTTCTCGAACCAGCGGTCGATGGGGCCTTGGTCGACGTCCTGAGGCACGTGGCGGGCCTCGTAGAGGAGCGGAGTCACCGCCCTGTCCGCGACTGCCTTGGCGATCGTGTAGGGTGGGGTGAAAAGCGCGCCGAACTTGGCGAAGGTATTCCTCTTCGCGTCCTTGGCCAGCGGGGTGCCGGTGAAGGCGATGAAGCATGCCCCCTTGAGCGCCAGCTTCATCCGGGCGTGGTGCTCGGAATAGTTGCTCCGGTGTCCTTCATCGACCAGAACGAAGGTGTCGCGGGTGGCCTCCTTCAGGTTCCGATTCTTCGCGGCCGCCTCGAACTTGTGGACCAGGGTCGTGACGACATGGGCCTTGTCGTCGCTGAGCAGTTGGACGAGGTGCTCTCCGGTGCTGGCCTGTTCGGGCTCGAGGCCACAGGCACGGAAGGTGTTGCAGATCTGGTCGTCGAGGTCGATCCGGTCGGTCACCAGGAGCACCTTGGGGCTCAGGATGTCCGGGGCGAGGGCGAGGGCCTTGGCCAGCATCACCATCGTCAGCGACTTCCCGCTGCCCTGGGTGTGCCAAACCACACCGCCGGCCCGCGGCTTGGAGGGATCGCCGCCCCGGATGCGCTTCAGGATGTCCTGTACCGCGAAGAACTGCTGGTAGCGGGCGAACTTTTTGACCCCGTTGTCGAAGACGATGTATTGGTAGGGCAGTTGCAGGAGGCGTTCGGGGCGGCAGAGGGCGTAGAGCGCGCGGTCCTGTTCGTAGATTCCTCGGCCCTCGGAGTGGAGTCTCACGAAGGCGCCCACCTCCTTTTCGAAGGGGGGCCCCAGCAGGGGGGAGTCCGCTGCCATCGGGCGACCGATCAGGTCGCGAATCGATTCGTCCAGGCCCTCTTCCCTCCAGACCGTCCAGAACTTGCGAGGCGTTCCGGTCGTGCCGTATTCCGCCTTGTCCCGGGCAAGAGCGAGCAGGAGCTGGGAGTAGAGGAAGACCTGCGGGATCCCGTCCTTCTTCTGGTAGTCCTGCAACTGGTCGATCGCCAGCTCGATGGGCTGCTTCTTCTGGTCGCGGTAGGCGCTGCGCTTGCACTCGATGACTCCCACCGGGATGCCGTTGACGAAGACGACGATGTCCGGGGTGTAGTGCTTCTGCAGCCCGATCCGCTCTACCTTGAACTCGGCGGTGCAGTGGTAGCGGTTATTCCCGGGGTTCTTCCAGTCGATGTAGGCGATCGAGAAGCTCTTGGTGTCCCCGTCCACCGTTTGCGGCACGCTGGTGCCGAGGCAGAGCAGGTCGTAGACCTCCTCGTTCTGGTGGATCGCCCCGGTGGCCCGGAAGGCCTTGAGCGCCTGCACGGCGTTGGCGATGGCGTTTTCGGTGAAGACGTGCTCGCGCCCCTTGAAGGAGTAGCGACCGTGCTCCCGGATAAAGCCGGTGAGGATCGGCTCCAGAATCGCGCCGCCCAGCCGCCCGCCGCGCAGCTCGTTGCACTTCTCGGGCGGGAGGTATTCCCAGCCCATCGCGACCAGCAACTGCAGGGCCGGGAGCTGGCTCTGAACATTCTCGAGATAGCTCGGGGTCTGGTATGGTGTGGGCTCTTCGGACATGGCGTGAGGGATTCGGCTTGCATCTTTCGCGGATTGGGCGATGCTAATTACGGCCTGCGGGCACTGAAAGTCGTCTCCATGACGTCGCTTCCTCGGAAGCTCAGGTGTTTCGCGGGCCGATTTTATTGTCCGCCGTCAGCGGATTCCGGCGGTCGTAGTAGTTCTTTGAGCCGGCGTATTTGCTGCTGTCGTAGAGGTCCACGACCAGCCGGATCTGCTTCCTCAGGTATTCGTAGTGGCGAGCCTCGCCGGTCTCGAACACCCGCTGGACTGACCAGCACAGGTAGTCGGCGACGTTGAGAAGGGGTTCGGCCCGCGGCGTTTGCACGTTGAAGACCACGCGCGCCTCCAGATCGCCGCCCCACTTCTTCCCGGCCCGATCCATCGCGATCTCCAGGGCCCGGTTGAGGATCTTCCCCCGCGTGGACGATCCGCGCTGGGCGATGTTCAGAACGAGCGTTCCCGGACGCTTCACCCTCTGCTTGATCAAATGGGAGAGGATGTCGGCGTAGAATTCGTCCTCAAGCCCGTGATGCCGCTTCTCGAACAAGTCGGGAATCTTCCGCGCCATCACCACCTCCGCCTCGCAGTGGAGAGCCCGCAGGTAGCGGAGGAATCCCAAGCGGACATCAGGAGTGTCCTTGCAAGCGTGGAAAAAAAACCCACCCGAATCGATCCGCTTGCGGACACTGGGGATCGTGTTCAGGAGCGGATCGGCCTCCACCTCCCTTTGCAGACGCCCAACCTCCTTGCGCACCTCCTCCGCCGGCTCCTTGAACGTGATCAGCCCGATCCCAAAGCAACCGGAGACGCCCTTGGCGCCGAGGACCAGCTTCCGCTTGGCGCCGTAAAACGTCGTGTCGCCGACCTCGTCGATGAAGCGGTGATACTTTGGCGTCTCGTCTTGCATGGTTCCGGTGGACTCAGACCTTCACGCGGACCTGGCCGGTGAGAGCTGTTCGGCGATCGAAGGCAGGGGGGCGGGGACGATGGCGAAATCGGCGGCATAAAGCCGGAGTCGGTCTCCGGTAATCCCGTAGGAGTAGGACCAAAGTAGATGCAAACCCTCAGCCGACTTGAACCAGTAGTAATAGAACCAGGGATCGGCCGAGTCCGATACGGGAGAACAAACAACGTAGGCCGGGCTCACATGGCAGTCATGCTCAGCCACTCCTACCGCGCCTTGCCACATGCGCATCGTGTTGTAGGCAATATCGCCTTCGCGGACCAACAGATTGTCGTTTGGCGTCAACTCCGAGTCGACTTTTCGGTCAATACTATCTCGGCGGATCATTCCCGAGTCGATCGTTATTGCCATGAGTGGGAGAGTATCGCCGCTCCGCTCAATACGCTTCTTGAGAATCTCTCCCAGATGAACCCACTTCCAGTCGGCGGGGATCTCCCCGGTTCTCGTGGTGGTCTTGTCACTGCTCTTCGTGAACCCCGGCAGGCGCTTCTTGCCGGTGAGAAGCTCCCGCATGAGGGCCTTCTTCTGCCGCTGCTTGGCCTTGATCAGAACGCCGGTCTTCTCAATCGCCTCGTCCCAGGTGGAGAGGATGTCGGCGATTTTTTGTTGCTCGGGAAGCGGCGGGAAAGGGACGAAGACCTGACGTTTTAGCTCTGTGGCATTGATATTGTATTGCGCAACACCAGGTGTCGCCAGCTTCTTGAGCTTATTCCGCGAATCTGTGAGGTTGAAAAATGCAGCAATGAACGCCGGGCTTCCTGCTGGGCTGACACGCAAACGAACCAAATATGATGCGAAGACCGTATCCGAGTCATTGCGCACGATCCCAAGTTTTCCTACGTGCTCCAAACTGTTCGTTCGATTGAACAGAAGATCGTCACGGCGCAAAAAGTATCGCTCCGCATCTTCTCGATCCATTTTAACAGATGGACAGTCAACCAATACCACTCTGCCGTCTGAGATGTGTTTCATTCCTGCTATTGGAGTATTTCCGTCAGGCGAGTTCTTCAGGGAGAGCCCGTACTCCGACAAATCTACTATGTCACCGAACATGTGACATTCCCATTCTTCCGGAATCCAGCCGACCTTCGTCCCCTTATAGCCGGACCTGTTCGCATTCGGGTCACTCATGCCTTGAATCCCAGCTCCTTCAGATATCCCTCCATCTTCGCCTCGACCGCGGCTAGCTCCTTGTTGATGCGGACGATGTCCTTTTGCACCTCCTCCATGTCGATCTCGGGCTCCGGCTCGAAGGTATCGACGTAGCGAGGGATGTTCAGGTTGAAGTCGTTCTCCTCGATCTCGGCGAAGCTCGCGAGGTGGGAGTATTTGTGGATGACCGTCCGGCTGTGGAAGGTCTCGACGATCTTGTCGATGTCCTGAGCCCGGAGGCGATTTTGATTGGTGCCTTGGGAGAATTCTCGGGAGGCGTCGATGAAGAACACATCCTCCTTTGCTCCCGGGGTGCGCCCCTTGTCGAAGATCATGAGCGCAGCCGGGATGCCGGCCCCGTAGAACAGGTTGCTCGGCAGTCCGACCACCCCGGCCAGGTAGTTTTGCTCGATCATGAACTTGCGGATCGTGCCCTCCGGGCCGCCGCGGAAAAGGACGCCGTGGGGAACCACCACGCCGACCCGCCCCTTCCCCTCGACGGCGGTGGCGATCATGTGGCTGATGAAGGCCCAGTCACCCTTGCTCTTCGGCGGGATTCCGGCGTGGAAGCGATCGTACTGATCCTCCGCGGCGATCTCCTGCCCCCACTTGTCCAGGCTGAAGGGGGGATTCGCGACGACGATGTCGAACTTCATCAGGGCATCGTTCTCGACCAACTGCGGGTGGCGGATGGTGTCCTCCCACTCGATGCGAGCGGCATCGACCTGGTGAAGGAACATGTTCATCTTGCACAGCGCCCAGGTGCTGCCGTTCATCTCCTGGCCGAAGAGGGAGAAATTCCTCGTGCCGACCTGCTGGGAGGCCTTGATGAGGAGCGAGCCCGACCCGCAGGTGGGATCGCAGATCCGGTCGCCATCCTGCGGCGCCACCAGACGGGCGAGCGTTTCGGAGACCTCCGCCGGGGTGTAGAACTCGCCAGCCTTCTTCCCGGCCTGGGCGGCGAAGCGCGCAATGAGGTATTCATAGACGTCCCCGACAATGTCCATGTGGCCGACCCGCTCCGGCCGGAGGTCGAGCTTCTTGTCGCCGAAGTCCCCCAGCATCGTCTTCAGCCGCTGGTTGCGCTGACGCGTCTTGCCGAGGTTGGCCTCGCTGTTGAAGTCGATGTTCCGGAAGACATTGTGGAGCTTGGTCTTGTTGGTGTCCTCGATTTTCTCTAGGACGATGTTGATGTGCTGGCCAATCTCGGGGTCGTCCCGGTGAGCGTAGAGGTGGTCGAAGGTGCAGTCCTCCGGGACAACGAAGCGCTCCCGCGACATGGCGCGGCCGATCCGCGTCCGGTCGCCCTTATACTTCTTCTCGTATTCGGCGAGCTTCGACTTCCGCACGTCGCTGAGGTATTTCACGAACAGCATCGTGAGGATGTAGTCCTTGTACTGGCCCGGGTCGATGACCCCGCGGAAGGTGTCGCACGCGCTCCAGACGACGTTGAAAATCTCGTCCTTGGTTTGTTGGTCGGTCATGGTTGGTGATGGGTGGCGATTCAGTGCGCGGCGGCGTGCATGCAGGCGGCATTCACCAGCGCCCGCTTTTTCTTCGCCAGTTCGTTGAGGAGTTTCGCTTGCGTCGCCGCAAGGGCGTCGAGTTCGACGATCTTTACCTGAGTGGCCAGGTTCGGCACCGGGACCTTGAGGCTCTCAATGACGTCCCGGGTCACCACCGGCATGTGAGCGCCGGTGGTGCCCAGTTGCTTGAAGTGACGCTGGGCCGCCGACTGGTTCAGATACCAGGCCAGGTAGGGGCCGGAGACTGAGGGCTTCGGGCGCAGGACGAAGAAGTAGGGGCCGGCGAGGGTGGGCCCGGGGAGCCCGGGCATTGCAAAGCCAAAGTTCTTCTGGCCTCGCGACAGGAAGAGCACGTCGTCAACCTGCAACGGCTCGCCGTGACTGGAGGCGCTCGGCGTGAACCGTACCATGTTTCCGGTGTTGATCTGCGTCCGGCCCTCATCGAAATCCCGGAGCTGGAGCAGGAAATGCGTCCCAAGCTCCTCATGCTCAACCGCTTTTCGGGCCTGGTAGCCGGTTGTGATTTCGGCGATTTCTCGGGTTTGGAGCTTCATCGGATGGTGTGAGGAAATGCAGTATGCTCCATACCGCAGCGCAGGACAACGAAAATTGTTTGACAGAAGAATTCGCAGTATGCAGCATACTGCAATCTATGAAGACAGAATTTGAAGCAGCAATGGTCCAAGAGGGCGACGTCAGGGTCGAACTCGAGGAGGTCACAAGAAGCAGGTACATCCCGGATGCCGTCAGGTTCATGCTCTGGGGGCGTGCTGCGGGCAGATGCCAGTTCAACGGGTGCAACAAGTCCCTGTGGAAGAACCCGCTTACTCAAGAGGCGGTGAACATCGCCGAGGCCGCCCACATCTACGCCTTCAGTGACGGCGGTCCCCGCGGAAACGAGGGGATCGAGCCGAACAAGCTCAACGAGTTCGAGAACCTCCTGTTGGCCTGCCACGACTGCCACAAAACGATCGATGCCGAGCAGGCCGCGGGCTCCCGGTATCCCGTCGAACTGCTCCGAGGCTGGAAGGCCGACCACGAAGGGCGCGTGGAGCTGGTGACCGGGATCCATCCCGACCACAAGAGTCACGTGGTCCTCTACGGCAGGGCGATCAACGGCGCCCATTCGCTGCTCCGTTTCGACCGCGCCGCGAACGGGATGTTTCCGCGCCGGTATCCGGCTGAGAGGCAGGCAGTCGAGCTCTCCCTTTCCGGTAGCGATTCAACCGAGCGCGATGCCGGCTTCTGGCGTGCCGAGCTTCGGGATCTGGAGCGCAAGTTCAGTCGGCAGGTTCGCGATCGTCTCGCGAATGGAGAGATCGACCACCTCTCCGTGTTCGCTCTCGCTCCGATGCCACTGTTGATCCGCCTCGGGACGCTGCTCACGGACATTCGGGATGTGGATGTCTACCAGCTCCACCGTGATCCCAAGGGCTGGGAATGGCCTGGGGAAGCCGAAACGATCGAGTTGCTGGTCGAGAAGCCGAGCCAGACCCAAGTTCCTCCTGCCCTGGTCATCGCTCTGAGCGCCACGATCGACGAATCGCGGATCGAACGGGCGCTGGGCAAGGATGCAGCGATCTGGCGGGTCACCATTCCCCAGCCGAACCAGGAGTGTATCCGGTCGAGGGCAGACCTCGCCGCCTTTTCGAACCTTGTCCGGCCCTTGCTGGATGAGATCAAGGCCACCCACGGCCACGACGCCAAGTTGTCGATCTTCCCGGCCGCCCCCGTCTCGACCATGGTGGAGCTGGGCCGCGTCCGCCAGCCGAAGGCGGACATGGATTGGGTCATTTACGACGAGAACCGCGACCTCGGAGGCTTCGTGGAGGCGATCGCAATCCGTGGCGGCAAGCAGCAATCCTCAGTGCATTGGGATTTATGAAGAACAAACAACAAACTAACAATGTCCTCCGGGAGCTCGTAGAGCTGCTGGACATTCCGCCGAGCTACTACGAGAAGGCAGTCGCTCGCTACAAGTCGATGGCGGATCACTTCCATCGGCCTCAGTCCACGATCCGGCGCCTTGATCCGCTGGTTCACCCGCATGGATCCTTCCGGCTCGGAACGGTCATCCGTCCCTTGTTCCCGAACGAGGGTTACGACCTCGACCTCGTTTGTCGGGTCCTCGCGGACAAGGCCAACCTGAGCCAGAGAGACCTCAAGGCACTCGTCGGGAAGGAAGTGATTTCCTACTCGGAGGCGCAGGGTTTCAAGAGGCCGCCTACCGAGCGAAGAAGGTGTTGGACCCAGGAGTATCAGGACGATGTCGACTTCCACATGGACATCCTGCCAAGCATTCCTGCCGGGGAACGCCACCGGCGGCTGTTACTGGAATCAGGGGTCGATCAAGACCTCGTCGCGGAGGCGATCAACATCACCGACAACACGGAGCCGAACTTCACCCTCATCAGCCCTGACTGGCCGAGAAGCAACCCCCGCGGGTTCGCTCGCTGGTTCGACAAGCGGATGGACGTTGGCGGCCTCGCTTCGTCGTCCCGGAGGACCATCTTCGAGAGCAGGGCTGGTGTCTACGCGTCTGTCGATGACGTCCCGGCCTACGAACTGAAGACGCCCCTGCAGCGGGTCGTGCAGCTCCTCAAGCGCCACAGGGACCAAATGTTCCGGGCCGACCCCGATGGGAAGCCGATATCGATCATTATCACCACCCTCGCTGCCCGGGCCTACAACGGTGAGACGGATCTGGCGGAGGCGATGGCGGTGGTCCTGGACAAAATGGCCGATCACGTCTCCTCCGCGAAGCCACGGATTCCCAACCCGGTAAGCTTCGACAGAGACGATAAGAGAGAGGACTTCGCGGATCGATGGGATGCTCGGCTGGAGGCGAACTTCTGGCGGTGGCTCCGGCAAGCCCATGACGACTTCGGCTCGCTCGGTCGGGCGACATCCGCATCACAGCTCATTGAGGCCAGCAAGGCAGCATTCGGCCTGAATCTCAGCCAGGACGCGGCCAAAGCCTCGCTCGGGGCCGTGGCAGGTGCTCCGGCGATCGTGGGAGTGACGAAGGTACCAAACACGGCGCCGCCCTCCTGGGGCACAAGATGAAAGATCCGTGCGAGAAGCGCCACGCCGAATGGGGTCTCGCGGAGGTCCGGGAGCGATTCCCGGGGTTCCGGATCATCCACCTGCCCGACTGCGCCTTGCAGTTCGAGGGCGAGCTGGCCTTCCGTGCGGTGATGGATGGTTACGATGAGATTGCAGACGCCTACGAGCTTCGCTGGATCATCCCGGGCCGATTTCCGATAAAAGAAGCTCAGGTCTTCGAGATCGGGGGAAGGATAGCAGATGACTACCACAAGTTCGACGACAAGAGCCTCTGCCTGGGGAGTCCGATCCGGATTCGGAAAGAGATGTCGGAGCAGCCCACGTTGACGGGCCTCGTCGATCGACTGATCATCCCCTACCTCTACAACCACAGCTACCAGAAGCGAAACGGGGATCTGCCGGTTGGGGAACTCGGCCACGGGGCGCCGGGTCTGGTGGGAGACTACGAGAAGCTGTTCAAGCTAAACGGGCCTCAACAATGTGTGGAGGCGCTCCAACTGCTCAGCATGAAGAAGCGGGTGGCCAACAAGAAGCCATGTCCTTGTGGAAGTTATCGGCGACTCGGGCGCTGCCACTGTCGGCGGCTGACGCCACTCCGACGCCTGGCTCCGCGCAACTATTTTCAGCGGCAGGCCGTCTACCTGATTAAGGAGTTCAAGCGATGGGCGGAACATTCCCCACGACAAATTCCTGAATCGTGTTCCGAAGATTCAGCAAGATGAGTGGAGAAGGAGTCAATCGACAACATGCTTCATTTTGGACCTCCGCACTTTCACGGACAGGCCCTTTTCCGCCTTCGCTTCGAATTGCCGAACGCTCCTGCTGACATGGGCGGCGCTGCGTACATTGAGGCGCGCAGCGATCCATCCCTGCGACTAGGTGGTGTGAGAGCAGATCGCCCAGGCCACCGCCGCTTTCCCATTGTCAGTTCGGCAGCCCGGGCACGACGTGGCTTCATCGATTCGGGCACGTCTGCACGCCTCCTCCAAGGTGCTCACGAAAGTCCGGCGCTCTCGTCCCGATCGAGACCGACACTGGGACCGCCGAGACTGTCCTCGGGCGTCGATCAGAGGCCGAAGGCCCGCTCCACCTGCTCGCGCACGGTTCGCAGGCGATCCAGCCCGCCGCCGCCCACTTCCGCGGTGGCCCAGCCGGTGAACGCGATTTCCTGCAACAGCAGGAAATCGCTTCTCAAAGCCCGGTCTTCCCGCCTCGGTAGGGGTTCAACTGCTAGATGGCATGGGGTTGTCAGGCGGGGGTGGAACCTGCATGCTGACGGCCGAAGAACACGGAAACAGAATCCCATCCTACTGAAACCTACGCAACCTTCAAGCTGGGCATCGACGTCCCCGCGAGGTGGTGTTACGTCGCCCGGCAGCTCGACGGGGCCACGCCGTAGCGGGTCCAGAAGATGACCTTCAGCAGATCGTGCGCGAGCGCCAGCGCATTCAGGCGATGGGACGCAGCCTGCTGGCCTCTCACGGCCTCCACGTCACCGGCAAGTGGTGAACGGGCGGGATCTGGCGCCGCATCCTCGCCGAGGCGCCCGCGCGGGTCGTAGAGCTGGATATCCTCGTCAACAACGCTGCCGAGCACCACCAGCAGAAGTCCATCCCCGATATCGAGGAGAGCCCGCTCGTCGTGACCTTCCGGACCAATATCTTCGCGGTGTTCTTCCTCATCAAGGTGGCGCTGCCCCATCTCAGAAAGAGTCCGGCAGCGCCTCGATCATCAACACCACATCGGTCACTGCCTACCGCGCCGTCTGCTTTCACTCGAGCCACGAGATCATCTCGTGATCGGGCTGCGGGTCTGCTTTGGCGGCGAGCATTTCCTGGACGGTCCGTTTGCGCTCGGCAGGGGGTAGAGGGCGGAAGTTTTCCTCGGCGCGAGCGCGCAATTCGCGCCAGAGGAATTCATCCTGATGGCGGGCCCCGAAGCGAGTCGGATGCGAGATGACGAGGGCGATCCAGAGGCGGGCGCGGGTGGCTGGGTCGTTTTCTTCCCAAAGGGCGAGCACTTCGCGGGCGGCATGGTAAAGCTGGCCGCCGGCGTTGCTGGGAAGGCCTTGCGCGGAGCGGGCGAGAGGGCTGTCCGGGACATCCGGTCCGGAGGTGGCAAGCTTGGAGAACTCGGGCCGGAGGCCGCGCAGGTCGAGCGCGAGCGCGGCAAGGAAGGCGTCCTGCATCATCCCGTCGCTGGTTGCGAGCCGGCGGCGGACGACCTCTTCGAGAACGGCCCGGAACTCCGGCGGGCTGTCGGCGGCGAGCTGCGCGAGAGCGTCGATGATGCTCTCGAAGTCGCGAAACGACATCGCGTCCATTCCGGCGCGCCGAAAGGCGTCCCAGTATTTTCCACGATCATCGCGGGCGAGCAGGAGGTCGGTCGCGATTCCAAACAGGCTGTTGAAGGAATTTCCCTTCTCGGTATCGAGAGCGGCGAGGGCCAGCGCTTCGAGGTGTTGAAACTGCTCGCCGGTCAGCTCGATCTTTCCGAGCAGTTCCATGGCCCGGCCCCGGTCCCGGCTTTCTTCCCCGTCCTTCGACTCAGCGAGGGCCAGGAGGTCCGGGACGCGCGCCTTGGCGCGTTCCGGGGCCACCTCGCATTCGACGGAAGCGAGGGGAAGCAGCAGCGCCTTTTGCTCCTTCTTGCTGAGGGCGCCAACCATGCGCAGGGCCGCCTCCGGATTGGCCTCCGCGAGCGTCCGGAAGATCGTCTCGCGATGCCCGCCCTCGGCATCATCGAACTGCTCGGCGAGGACGTCGGCATGCGCCTCCGGGTGGCGCCGGGCGAGCTGCTGGAGAGCCCATCCGCTGCCGTTCTCCCGGCTGCGTGCCCAGGCCATGAGCTTCTCCGGTCGCTCGACCGCGTTGAGTTGCTTGAGGGCAAAAGCCACCCAGCCCCGCAGGACGGCGGCCGGATTGAGGCGGCGCTCCTCGACCAGCTTCTCGTAACGCGCGAAGTCGGCCTTGTGTTTCTCGTCCCAGCCGTCGTCCTGCAGCCAGTTGCCGAAGTGGTCGCGACCGAACCGCTTGCGCAACCGCTCGAACTCGCGGTCTTCGGCGTTCTCCGGCGGGAGGGACGCGGCGAGCGTTTCGAGGGGACCGCGCAGCGCGGCCAGCCCCTCCGCGCCTGCGCATTTCACGATGCGGCGCAGCACGGTGGCGGGAACCGGATCGGCAGAGTGACGCCGGAAGATCTCGCGCGACAGCGCGTCAAGGCTCGCCCGCATCTCGTCCGCCTGAACTGGCGGGTGCGGATCCTTCAAGCCGGTCATTCCGTAGCTGTGTTCAAGGTGCGGAATCTCGTCCCAGCGCTCCGCGATCTGTTTCGGCAGCGCGGCGCCGAGCAGGTAATTGACGATGTTCATGCACGTGTTCGGCTCGTAGTCCTCAGTCAGTTGCGCCGTGAGGGACCCGAAGGCGGGAACCGTGCCGGCTTCGATCTGGCGGGGCGACTGGCCGTCCGGGATGAGATGCAGGCTCGCCCATCCGTCTGCGGAGCTGCTGCTCGCGCCCTGCGATTCCATCCTCCGAATGGCGCGGGTGCGGATGCGGTCCAACCAGAAAACGGTGTCCGCCACGAAGCGCGCCTCGGCGGCGGTGAGGGCGATGAGCCGCATCGCGAAGCCGGGCCGGTCGACCAGGGGGTTTGCGCCGACGACTCCCTGGCCGCGCTCGGAGGCGAAGAGCAGGTACGGGTTCTCGGTCCCGAACCGGATCGCGATCACGTGGGCGTAGTTGGTGTAGCTGTTGTCGCCGTGGTAGTCGTGCAAGACCCAGCCGGACTCCGGCGGCGCGATTCCGCCCCGGTCGTCGAGCGCAAGGCGGTAGCCGTCGCGGTGCGGTTCAGAGCGGTTCGCCTCGACGAGTTGCAGCGCCGCCTCCTTCGGGTCTATCGACCAGAATCCGTCCGGCAGCGCGTTGGCAGTCTGCTCCGACTCGCGCCACGAGTCGGGGGCCGGCCGGCCGTTCATGAAGGCTAGGATCTCGGAGTTCGAGGCGCCTCGCAGCGAACGATACTCGAATGGCGCTAAAGGATTCTCATCCGGCGATGCCGCGGCCGGTTCCGGTTCGGGCTCCTCCTCGTCAAGGAAGCCCGGCTTGTACGCCGCCACCGCGCGCTTCAGGTGCGTCGATAGCTCTCCCTCGGTGGGAAGAACGACCACCCGCGACTGCGGTTCCTCCGATCGCACCTCGTACGTCCCGGTCCGCTGGTCACGGTGGCAGATGACCGTCCGCTCGATCGCCCCGCTGCGTCTGTTCTTGGGACCGAACGCAATCTCAATCGTTCCGTCGTCCCCATCGTCGAAGCACTCGAATCCCCACTCGTCCTTCGGGAAGAGCTCCCAGTTGTAGATCGCCCGCAAGATGGTTCGCGGCGACGGCTCGATCGAACGGATGCGCAGGACGTGCACGGCCCGGGCTTCCGTGACGCTGCAGTTTGTGGTGTCGGCGGCATCGGGCGCCCCGTCGCGGTCGAAGTCGAAGAGATAGCCGTCGTTGATATACGTACAGTCGTCCGGCATCGGGACCTCCTTGCCGGCGGGATTGACCGGGATGATCTTCGCACTGTCCAGGCGCACGAGGGCCGGCGCGTCGAATCCCTCCGCCGCGAAGGCGAGCCGCCCGGTCCCCGCAAACAGTTCATCGGGATTCTCGATCTTGTAACCGTCGAACCACTCCGCGTCGCTGAAATCGAGCCCGTATCCTATGACGGCGAGGCCAAGCTGGCTTTCAGGATCGTTCTGCCGGGCTTTGTGAAGGGCCAGGTGGCGGATAATGTATTTGTATTGTTCGGCATTGTCCTCCGAGAGAATCCGGTTCGCTTCCCCCACGCTCGTGGCGGGGTCGCGCAGCTTCGCGAGGTCGATCGTCCGAAGTTCCTCCTCTGCGGCGGATGGCCCGCCCGTCATCGCCATGACGAGAGCCGGCAGCAGGGAGCGACGCATGTCCATCGTGGGAGTCGTAGCTGTTGCCGGCCCACCGCGACAGCAAATTCTGGCCGGGACGGTTCTCCCCCGTCCTCCTGCGGAGGCAGGGCGCCGGCATCGCAGACATCCACCCACGCGCTAGCGGGACAAATGCGCGCTGAAGGCCTTCTGGAAGAACAGATCCCCGCCGATCCCGTACGGAGCGCGGGCAACGCGAGCGGGCGGTTGGCCACGTGGGGGAGCATATACTCGCCGATGCGCTCATAATATTCCATTTTGGTGATGCCGTCGGATGGATAAAAGATCCGTCCGGGTGGGTGATCGCGATGCTGCTGACCTTCATGTCATTGTCCTCGGCATCGTTGCCATGCCGATGCCATGTGAGGGCCGTGTCAGGATCGCTCGCCCCGCCGTGGACCTCCACCTACCATTGACAAAGGCTTCTTGGAAGCCAACCGTCCGCTCAGTCCGTGGCACAAGACCCACCAGCAGCGCGGAACCATCGCCGCCCGCCTCAAGGGCGTCCGAGCCCGCTTCAACCGGGCCGGGTAGGCCGGCCACTCGTCGGCGGGAAAGGGATCATCGGCATCGAGAACGAGCACCCTGCCATCGTCGAGCGGGAGTCGGCCTCCTCCCCGCCGCGCCACCACTCTTCGGGAGGAGCCTCGATCTTGGCGCTCCAGCCCGACTGGGGCGACAGCTCAAGGTTTCACGGAAGCTGTCGTGCTGTCGAGGTCCGCAGGTGCGCTTGATGCTGTTCGATCAGATCTTCTAGCCATTCCGGATTTGGACGGATCACGCGGCCTCGGGATTTGTTCGGCACGATCAGGCTGAAGGGAAAGCGCCATTGGACGATTTCCTCGCCTTGGGTCACTCCGATCAAGCGGCCGTTGAGATCGAGCAGCGGTCCGCCGCTGTCGCCTTGCTGAACGGGCACGCGGGCTTTAACCACCTCGTAAGGGATGTCGTCGCTTTTTTCGGAGATGGCTTCGATGGTCGATCCACCCAGCGGCGCCAATGCGAGGTCGTAGTGGTTCGCCTGGTCGTCAAACTCGAAATCCAATCCCACGGCGACGACAGGCTGGTCTGAGCGAACTTCGGGCGCCCAGTCGAAGACTCTGTCGAGGTCATGGTCAACGTGGAGAAGAGCTAAATCGAATCCGTGGGGATCGACGTCACCCACCCATGCAATGCGAGCCCGCCGCGCCCGGACGGTTCCGTCGGGCGCGGGAATCAGCATCTGCACCGCGGATCGGTTTTCAAAACCATGCGCCGCGGTGAGAAAATAGCCGCGCCGGTCGACTGCCGCCGCGCATCCGAAACCCAGCCGTCCGTCGCCCTTCATCTGAAAACTCGAATCGGATTCGGCCGCGTCCCTCACATCGATTCGATCGGCAGCGAGCACCACGGCTGAGCGAAGCAGCGCATAACTTCGCAGAGGCGAGTCGCCGACGCTGGCGTTTTTGTACGGCGCGAACGAGGATCCCCGCGCGAGGCCGGGCGCATCTGTCGTCCCGCAGCTCCACAGGCTCAAGCATGCGCCCAGGAAGAGCGTGAGGCTTGAGGCGGTTCGCGCCATCATGATCGAGTGATGAAGAACTGCTCGATGGCATGGGGTTGTCAGGCGGGGGTAGAACCCGCATGCTGACGGCCGATGAACACGGAAACAGAATCCCATTGTATTGAAACCTCCGCAACCGTCAAGCTGGGCATCGACGTCCCCGCGAGGTGGTGTTCCGTCGCCCGGCAGCTCGACGGGGCTTACCAGGAAAGGAAAGACAATCGCGGAAACAACCGCACCGGTCAACCTCTACCCTTAGAAAGCTTCACTCAACCATGAGCACCTAACCCTGGCGGAGAATTCCAGATTCCCACTTGACCAAACCCATAGCAGGAATTCGCTTTTCAAAGGCTGCCGGTCCCGCCTGGTCAGAGGCGAGAGTTGGTGGGGGTTCAATCAGGGAGGATGACCCTCACTGGCCCCTCTCTGCTTGGGTCCACCGGCCTGAGTTTGACCCAGCCCGCTCAAACGAAAAGGACGCCCCCGGTGAGGGCACGCGATAGAGAGCGCTCTCCTGCTGCATTCGCGGCGCCCGGGGCACGCGAGAAAGAAAAGGAACAGGACAGAGGGACATGTCCATAATTGTCGCCTGACCCCATTCCCTTCGCGAGTCAATCAGAGGCCGAGAGGAACTGGCGGACTGACAACAAACTCGCGGAGCGTCTGACGTCGCCTCTCCCAGTCGGGCATGCATCGGGTGAGGAGTCGGTAGAAGCGGGGCGAATGATCGTGATGGGCGAGGTGGCAAAGCTCGTGCATGATGACGTATTCGATGCAGTGGACTGGGGCGAGGCCCTCCAGAGCTATCGAGGCAACACCAATGATGTTCCGACGTTTCTAGATGTTGTGGACAAGCGCAAAGTGCGTTTTGAAGCGCAGGAGATCGCGCTGGTGGGAGATGTTGTTTCTAGGAAAAGCCAATCGCCGTCGACTAACCAACCCCCGCGAAGACCGTCGTAGACAATGAGTTACGGCGCCTGTGGGTCTCGCGAAATCCTCGTCTCAAGTGGGGGAAGATGAGCCTGATCTTCTGCAGTGACAGCATGCCCTCTCACCAATCGCCTGCGCTGCCATCCTTGTAGAAGACGCGCTGCGCGATCTCCTGCTGGAACGGATGTTTCTTTACCGCTTTTTCATTGATGCTGATGCCGAGGCCGGGGCGCGTGTTTGGACGCACAAGGCGGCCCTTTGGCTCGATAGTGAATCCTTCCTCCACCACGTCCTGACGCCAGGGCACGTCGTTGTGGACGGTCTCGCAGATGATGTAGCCCGGCTGTGAGAAGCCGAATTCCAGCGAGGCCGCGGTGCTCACTGGTCCCTGCGGATTGTGTGGCGCCAGCGCGATGCGGTGCGCGTCCGCCAGTGCGGCGATTCGCCGCGCTGCCGTGAAACCGCCGCAATGCGTGAGATCGAGTTGGCAAATTTCGCAGGCACGCGCGTCAAACAGCTCGCGAAATGCTTCGAGGTGCGTCACCCGCTCGCCGGTGGCGACTGGCGTGGTGAGCGCTGCGTTGATCTTTGCGAGAGCTTCAACGCATTCAGGCCAGCACGGCTCTTCGAAGAAGTAGAGACCGTAAGGATCAAGCGCTTTGCCGAACCTCAATCCCATCGCCGGTGACGGACGCGCATGGCAGTCCACCATGATGTCAATGTCATCGCCCACTGCCTCGCGTATGGCGGCGACGCATGCCTCGGCGGCTTTCACCGGTTTCAAGCCTTCGATGGGCATCGTGCTCGGCACAGCCATGCTCTTGAACGCCGTGAAGCCGTCCGCGACCGCCGCTCGCGCCAGATCCGCAAAGCGTTTCGCGTTGTCCACCGGAGTTTCGTAAAAGTCTTCCATCCGGCCGCCCCCGAGGTGGCAGTAAGTGCGGATGCAATCGCGCACCGGCCCGCCGAAAACCTTCGCCAGCGGCAGCCCCGCGGCTTTGCCCACGATGTCCCACAGGGCGAGGTCGATGCCAGAGATGGCGGTGGCGCGCACGATGCCGTGCCCGTGCCAGAAGTGCTGGCGATACATCATTTGCCAGAGATGTTCCGGCCGCGTCGGATCCTCGCCGATGAGCAGCTCTGCGATGTCTTCGATGGCGCCAACCACGCCGCGCGTGTGCCATTCGAGCGTGGCTTCACCCCAACCGATGAGACCAGGCTGGTCAGTGACGACTTTCACGAACACCCAGTTCCGCATCCGGGCGTGGCAGACGAACGTTCGGATTTTTCTGATCTTCATGTGAAGTCACTTCTTCTCAAGCAAACTCTTTTCCGCCGCAGCAATTCGCCGCGCCACAGACTCGATTAACTGCTCCAGGCTGCCCGCTGTCACGACGGCAATAGACTCCTGGTAAATGCCCGTTCCGTAAACCGCCGCCGGCGGCAGATACGAGGCGCCCCAATCCCCCGCCACCGAGGCAACGATGATCGGTGTGCAGGGGAAGCGCTGACGGAGTTCCGTTTGGAGCAAACTGTAGCTCTCACCCTGCGCGCCGAGCCAAAAGGCATCGCCCATGCGCCACAGAACGACCTGTAACGGGAACGCATCTCCGCGCGGCAATTGCGAAAGCCGATGCAGCAGGCGCCGCTTGCGCTCGAGCATCGCCCGGCAATCGGCGGCGCGCTGGGTAGCGCCGGCGGTTCTCGCCGCATCCTCTTCAGCCTGGAACCGCGTCAACTCGGTTTCGACTTGTTCGGCGGTTGGATGGCCGGGGCGATACGGAAGCAGTTCGCGCCAGCGCCAGAGGCGCCAGAGTCTTTTGCGCTCCGTCTCGTTCGCCGGCAGTGGCTCGTGCGCCCATGCGCCGAGTGTCGCGCCGCTCACGATCGGGCCGGTGTAACGAAAGTGCGTGCCGGCCGCCGGCAGAGCTGTAAGCGCGGAGAGCGCGGCAAAACCGAGTTGGCGTCCGTTGCGGTCGGCCACCGCAGTATCGCCCACATAACCCTCGCGCGGTCCGAGCTCGCCGCTTGCGCCTTGCAGAAAGAGGCACGGCGCGCCTGTGGCCTGCTCGACGACTTCGCGCAGCGCACCCACGTAGTCCGGGCTGATCAGCGTGTTGTCCCACGCGAGAGTTGTGGGATGGCACGCGTAATTCACGACGGTGGCCATCAGTCGTCCGCTTGCGTCCGTCACGCGCGCGACGAGAACGGTGTCGTCCGCAGGCACGCCGGGGTTGAAGCCGCAGACGAATTGCTTCTGTCCTTCGTCAAAGAAATCGCGGTGCGCCGCGAGGCTGCAACGTCCCTTGCCATAAACAATGCCCACAGGTGCGAGACGGCTGACGCATTCGTTCACCAGTTTTGCTGCGCGCGCGGCGATGGACTGCAGGTACCCCGGAATCAAATCACCACCTGGCAACGATGCGCGTTCGAGTCCCATCAACCCCGCGCCGTGCGTGTGCGAGAAGACAACGAGGATGGTTTCCTCCGGCTGGCCGCTGGCCTGTGCGACGTGCCTGACGAGTTGCTCATGTTCCACGGCGCCGAGCACGCAATGATCGAGCGCAAGAAGAATTTGCCGCGTCTCCGGCTGAGACGGGCGCGCGTCCGTTGCCGCGAACACCGCCACCGTGGCGCGGAGCGGTCGATGCACGCCGGTCGCGCGCTCGTGCTTTGCCGCGCCCCACATCCGGTGGTAGATGCCGGCGGGCGGAGTGATGTCAGCCCAGGCGAGGGCGAAGCGACAACGGCTCTGAGGCGTGCCTACTTCAGTGATAGGCGGTTGGGGCATGACTGCGATTCAGGTTCTCCCGCACAAGGCTTGTTCAACGATTGTTCCCTCCGGTTTGAGAAGCAACCAAAACAGCGCGGCCACCACGTAGAGCGCGCCAAAGGCGACGAGCACCGCGTCCCAATTCCCGAAGCGCGCCAGCAACCACGGCGCCGCGATCGGGAACATCCAAGCGCCGAAGTTGCCCATCATGTTCATGGTGGCGTTAACAGTGGCCACCTGTGTTCCGCCCATGTCAATCGTCATGGCATAGGCGCAGGGCGATGCGAGCGCTGCGAAGAATGACCCGGCGCTGATGACCAGCACCGCGGCCAGCGCGTCATCAATGATCAACGCCCAGAAGATCAAGGCAGCGCACGCCAGCAGGCTCGCCACGCTCATCCAACGGCGCGCGACGTCGCGGCGGGCGGTTCGTTTGAGCAGCCAGTCCGACAACGCGCCGCCCACAAACCCGGCGGCCACCACTGCGATGAGGGGCAGCATGTTGAGAAAGCCCGAATGGGCAATGCTCACGCCGCGCGTTTCCTGCAAGTAAGTAGCGAACCAACTCGTGAAAAACATGTAGCCCGCGGCGCGGAACATCTGTTGTCCGCAAAGCCACCAGAGCGCAGGGCTGGAAAAGAGCGCGAGCCAAGGCGTGGGCAGTGCGGCCGTTCCTTCCCGGGTTGGCGGATGCACTGGCTCGGCATTCGTCGCCGGATCTTGCCGGATCAATTGAAGCTCCGCTCCATTCACCGCTCGGTGCTCGTCTGGTTCGTCGCGGAACCAACGCCAAAACCACACTGCCCAAATGATTCCGGGCACGGAAAAGAGCAGAAACGTGAGCCGCCAGTTCCAGCCAGTCGCGACACGAGGTTCGAACACTTCGAGCAACACACCCGTTAGCCACGCGCAGAGGGCGCCGCCAAGAGACATGAAACTTCCGAGCGCGCCCGTGGCGAAGGCGCGTCCCGTTAACGGAAACCACTTCGCGATGGTGACGGTGGTCGTCGGAAACAACCCGGATTGCGCGACGCCTTGCACTATTCGCGCCGCGAGAAACCCACCGAGCCCCCCAACCAATGCGGTTGCTGCCGTGGCGACGGACCAGATGGCCGCGAAGAACGGAAGGGCGCGACGGGAACCGACGCGTTGTCCGAACTGAGCCGCGGGAATCGAGCAGAGCGCGTAGCTGAAGAAGAAGGCGCTCATCAGCCAGCCGGACTGTTGCTTCGAGAGCCCGAGGTCGCTGCGCACGGTGCTCTCGGCGACGGCAATGGCGTTGCGGCTCACATAGGCCAGCGCGGCCGCGACGCAAAGGCAGCCCAGGACAAGGAAGCGTGTCTTCGTCGGCCCGTCCTCCCCAGCAGTACTGCGGAGGGTGGATCGGCGGTGCGCGGGAGCAGGTATTGATTGCGGTTCAGCCATACTGGCAACATTCAAGTGATTGTCTCCATGAGCCGATCGAACAACCGGTCCACTTCGCGTTGAGTTTCCTCATTGAGCCGGAATCCGACCGGGCCGCGGACAATCGTGTTCTTGAAAATACCCTGTCGCAAAAGCAGATGTTTTTCGACGGCGAGGAAGGCATCAAGGCTGGTTTGGATGGAGATGAGGGCAGCCAAGGGTTCGTGAATACGCTTCGCTCTCGCGGCATCGCCGGCCTCCAGCGCGCGCCAAAGTGCGACAAGGGCGCGAATCAGGTCCGCGCCTGGCATGGCGCCGGCCACTCCGTGTTGATGCGATTCAACGAGCGCGATGCCGCCCGTACCCTCGAAGACACACGCGCGCCCATCCGTGGCGTTCAGCAACTCGACCAGGCGCGGAACAATGGGGCTGGCCTCCGGCTTGAACATCACGCGCTCCGGTCCAAACTCGCCGAGCAACTGCGCCTGCATCGCAATGCTCATCGGCCGCCCGACATAACCGCTCGCGTCCTGGACGATGACCGGAATGCCGATGGACTGGATGATGCGCGAGTAATAAGTCGTCAACTCTGCTTCACCGAGAAGGACGGACACCGGCGGAATGGCCATCACCGCATTCGCTCCGATTGTCTCGGCGTGCTGCGCGTAGCGCTCCGCTACCCTGGACGATTCCGCGCCCACGCTGATAACCACCACGCCCCGGGAGCTTCCAAATTGGCACGCGGCCCCGGCCAGTTCTTCTCGCTCCGAGCTGGACAGGCGCAACACTTCGGAGACCATGGCCATTACGATGCCGTCGCCGCCGCAATCGTAGAGCCAGGCAATTTCCTTTTCCAGCGTGGCCAGGTCAATGGTCTCGTCCGTATGATAGGGCGTCTGAAAAACCGGCAGTACGCCGCGCAGTTTACATCGCGAAGAATTCATGGGCTGGCGCGTGTTTAACAGCAACGGGCGCGATGGCAAGGCGCACTGCAGAAGGAAGGCCGATTCAGGCGGAACCGGCGCTTCGGGCAAGGGAGATCTCGAGCCGTTTCGCGCACTTTTGGGCGCTCCTTTCCGGATCCGGACACGGCTCCGCCCGGGGGATGGCGCGATCAAGCTCCAGCGCGGTGCTCAGGGGGTTGGGCCTGGCCGCTCAACCGGCTCACGATCGGCGTGGCGGGCCACGTGCTCGACTGTTTGATGAGCGTCGTGGACCCGGTAAACTCTCCCAGGGAATGCAGCAGCGCGTGGGCTTCGTAATGGATGAGCGCTCCGGCGTCATTGATGAACGTCCCTATGCTCTTAAGTCGCTCCGTTGTTTCGCACCTGCAGTGCTTGGAATTATCGACTCGCACGAACCCGGGGCGGCGCCGCTTTGTCACGCGGAGCCCCTCAGCCGTTTCCAGAAGACGATTTACAGAACTTTTACAGAGAAATCACCCCGCTTTGACCCAAGCCCTCCCGGATTTCGCTGCGATACCGGCAAGCACCATGAAATCGAAACTCCTCACCTATTCCACCCTGGGCCTGTTGGCCGCAGCAGCAGGGTTGACCCTCGACTACTCCCTAAACGCTCAAAACCAGCCAGCCCAAGATCCCTTCGTCAAACCCCGAGGCGGCGCAGCCGCCGATCCGGACGGGGAGGGCAAGCCCGGGGAAGCCGCGCCCGAGGAAATCGTCGATATCGTCGTCCAAACCGAGTTCATCCGCCTCCCCCAAACCGCGGTCACCGATCTCCTTTTCAAACAGGAAATCGATCCGCGAGACGGGGACGCTTTACGCACCGCTGTGGACAGCCTCCTTAACGCCGGAGAAGCCGAGATTCTCGAAACCGCTGTGGTGCGAACGGCATGGGGACAACGCACGCGAATAGAAAGCCTCACCGGGCGGATCCGTCCCAGAGAGTTTCACCCGCCAGAGGAAAAGTCCCCCTTTCATTTTGGCGGTCCCTCAAGCGATCCAACGCACGAAAGTCCGGCTGTTGCCGGCTTGCGTCCCGCAGTCCCCCTCATGGTGAACGGAAAAGCCTACTGGCCCCCAGCGGCGGTCCCTTGTCCAATTGCTTTCGAGGCGCGGATGCTGGGGATGGTTCTGGAAGTCGATACGGTTTATTTCCCAGAAACCGATACGGTTGAGATCAATATCTCATCTGAACTCCAGCACTATGCAGGACAGAAGACCATTGCGCAATGCTCGATCGACGATGGACCCACGACAACCGTGTCTGTTCCGGCATTCTCGGCTTCCCGGGTCACCGCCGTATCGCGGGCAAAGGCGGGCACAGTCCAGTTTCTTGGCATAACTCAAGATCGCATCCAGGACCGGGTCGACGCGGCCGAAGGCGAGTTCGACTCGTGTATAGCCAACTTTGCACGCACCTGGGCGCTGAAAGAGCAACCGCCGAAGTCAGCGGGACCCGAACCAGGCGACCGCCTCGTGTCCCTAGTGGTCGAGTTCATCGACCTTCCACACGCGTTCCTAACAGATCACTTCCGCCAGCACGACTTGCAGTTCGACTCCACGGCTCTCCGCTTGGAACTTAATCCCCTCATCGAGGAGGGAATCGCAAAGATTCGCGGCACGGCGGCGGCTGTGAGCGCAGCCGGATCCTCCCCTGACGTTAGGGGAACCGGAGAACTCATTTATCCCAGCGAATACGATCCCGGCGAGGTACCGCTATACTGGATCCCCGCGGGCACGAACGCGGTTCGTCATTGGTCGCCTAGCACCTACCCGACTCCCACTGCCTTCGAAACTCGAATCCTGGGCATCACTTCTGACGCAGTGGCAACCGTCCTGCACGGCGGCAGGATCGCCACGGTGGACCTGATACCAGAAATCGTACGATATATTGGCGATGATGTTCTCCAATCCTTCATCACTCCAGACGGCATCGTTCCCCTCGTCAAGATGCCGGCTTTCAGCACGTTTAAAGTAACCACTCAAGTAAGGGCGCCCAATGACGGCTGTGCCTTGATCGGTGCAGCGGTTCCCGTGAACGAAAATGGCGAACGCATGCGCGAACGCATCATGATGGTCTTCGCCACCACACGCTTCTGACCCACCCTTAACCCGCCGACTTGAGGGCATTTCCTCCTGGCAATCCGGCAAGCCTGACCCGATGTTGCCCAACCGCATGAAGACCTCCCTCCCGCTCTTCAGCTTCGCCCTCATCCTCCTCACCGCGGCGGCAATCCTGGCCGGAGGGATCGTTCTCGCCCGCCGCACGGAAACCATCCGCCTGCCCCGCGACCGCGAACCCCTTCACGCCTTCGGCAACAGTTTCGGCAGCGAACTCGTCCGCCTGGAACGTCTCTACGAATCCCACCTCCGCCGTCTCGCCCAACTCGACCCTCTGTCCGATACCTTCGCCATTCGCAACGCCTGTAACGAAATCCGGGGAGTCCAGCAATACTCCATCCTGCAGCGTCCAGTGCGGCGCGGGTCGTCCTCCCACATCGCCATCCCCGGAAACCAAGACGGCAACACGCCCTTGCCCGTGCCCGCGTTCAATCCCGAATTGGCTCCCCTCAACCGGGAGGTGCTTCTCCTTTCCCCTGAAGCTCTTTTCGACGAGCCCGAGCGCGATTCCGGTTGGATCGACGATCCCGGCAAACCCCCGCTCTTCTGGCTCCGCCGCTCCCCGGACATCGCCGTGGTCATCCTCGTCGGCCGGGACGCCATTGCCAAAGCCGTCAATAGCCACCTCGTCGCCTGGCTCCCAGCCGCCCTCCCCCAAGTCCGCGCCGGCGCCGGTCAGGAAATCCTCACCGGGCCGGAAGGAATCCAGCTCACTACAGCCCGGCCGCCCGAAGCCGGACTTCCAGTTCCTAACGGAACCCCTGATCTCGTCCTGCCTCTCCCCAGCCGCTTCGGCGCATGGCAGCTAAGCTCCTGGGATCCCGTCAGAACCCGCACCCGTTACGACGCCGCCGTCCTCAGCGGCTCTTCCGCCCTCGCCGTCCTCGTGGTCCTCCTCGCCGCTGCCGTCTTCTGGTCACAAAAGCTCACTCTTCGCCTCGCCGAACAGCGCGTTTCCTTCGTCAACCGCGTCTCCCACGAGTTGCGCAGCCCCCTTACCAACATCCTCCTCAACGCCGATCTCGCCCGCGAATCCCTCAACGGTTCCGCACCTCGCGCCGTCGCCCGCCTCGAGCTGCTCCGCGAGGAAGCCCAGCGACTCAGCCGCCTCATCACCAACGTCCTCACGTTTTCTAATTCCGAGCAAGGCCGCCTCCAGATCCAAGCCCAGCCCTGCGTTCCCGCAGACGTCATCACCGGCGTGCTCCACCAGTTCGCCCCCTCGCTAGAACGCCGACACATCTCCGTGGAACTGAACCTCACCGATCAGGAACCCGCCCGGCTCGACGCCGACGCACTCACCCAGATCGCCGCCAACCTCGTGTCCAACGTGGAGAAATACGCCGCCGCCGGCGGTTACCTGGGCCTCACCCTAACCAGAGACCCCGAGCAAGGCGCCATCGTTTTAGCCGTCCGCGATCACGGACCTGGGATTGCCCCCAAACACCGCAATCAAGTCTTCCGGCCCTTCCAACGCCTCGACGACCGCGTCAACGCCGGCGTCAGCGGCGCCGGATTGGGCCTCTCCATCGCCCGTGATCTCGCGGAAAAAATGGGCGGCTCCCTCTCCCTCGTTCCCGCCGCGCGCGGAGCCGCTTTCGAACTCCGCATTCCCATTCGGAGCGCTTCCGCCAATGAGTGAACCAGCGCCAGGCCGCACCTGCCCATGAAAGTCCTGGTCGCCGAAGATGACCCCCTCACCGCCGAGGCCCTCCAGGCCTGTCTCGAACCCGAAGGCTTCGTTGCGCTCCTCGCCGCCGACGGCGCTCAAGCCCTCGAGTTGTGGAAGCGCGAACGCCCGGACCTCTTGTGCATCGATGTTATGATTCCCGGAATCGACGGCTACGAACTCTGCCGCCGCATCCGCGCCGAGAACCAGGATGTCCCCATCCTCTTCCTTTCCGCCAAGTCGGAAGAAATCGATGTCGTCGTCGGTTTGGAACTCGGAGCCGACGATTTCATCCGCAAACCTTTCGGCAAACACGAGTTGATCGCTCGCATCCGCGCCGCCCTGCGCCGCACCCAGTCCCGCCGTCCCCAAGCTCAGCGCCGCAGCTTTTCCATGCACGGTCTGGTCGTCTATCCCAACGAGCTTCGCGCCGAACGGGACGGACTCGAAATCGCCCTGACACCGCGCGAGACTGCCATTCTCCAGCTCCTTCACGAACGACGCGGCGAGGCCGTCAGCCGCGATGTCCTCCTCGACCGCTGTTGGGGCGTCAACTACTTCCCCGAATCCCGCACTTTAGATCAGCACATCGCCAAACTGCGCAAACGCATCGAACGCGACCCCTCCAACCCCGAGATCATCGAGACCGTCCGCGGCCTGGGCTATCGCTACCGGGAAGACGGCGCGATTGAACGAAGGAGTCCAGTGACTCACCCTGGATAGCCGTCTGGAGCAGGGTCCGGAGGAATTCGTCATTCTCGATGCCCTGCACAGATCTCCGCAGGCCTTTCGGAACCGGGCCGAAACGCATGGCTAAAACTCAGAACTCCTGAGCTATCGAGGGAGATCATGGACAGGGAGGAAAATCGCTGAGCCGAAGCGAGACCGCCTCT
>JBGTBW010000099.1:0-16555 GCA_041749135.1 Verrucomicrobiales bacterium | reverse complement strand
AAACTATGTGGCGCGGGCACTCCTGCCCGCGAACTTTCTAGGCTCACTCGGCGGACAAGAGTGTCCGCCCCACAAATCGCCCCACAAATAGAGTGTCATTCACGGAGTGGCGGTCTCGCTTTGGCTCACTCTTGTTCCCCTGTATCCATTATCTTCCTCGCCAGATCAGGAGTTCTGAGGCTCTTGGACTGCGACGAGCATCGCCGCGCTCTCTCGGCGCGGAGCGCCCTCGTGAGCGCAGGCGCTTTCACCCGGGTTAGGGTCTGAATCCGGGCGCGAAAGCGGCGACGTATCGCCGCAGTCAAAGGGCGGCGGGTTCCGCCTCCGTGCCCTTCAAACCTGCCCGCCCAGACCCCCTTCGGGCATAGGCACTGCGGTCTCCGCCCTTGCGGGTGCTTTTCCTTGACTTTCCCCACGATTCCCAGACCTCTAGGTTTCCGGACGACGGCGCCCGGCCAGCTATGGCTTCGCGCCGGAGCAAGCCTTCAGAATCCTTCCTCGCTCCCTTACCCTCAGCACACTTCCATCCGCTTCGCCGATGCAGAATACCGTCCGCCGACCTCTTTCCACTGTAGAAGAAAAACGTCGCTTCCTCCGCCGCTTCCGCAGTTCCACTCTGCATCCGGGAGGCGATGCTTCCGTGGCCGGAATTCTCTTCGGCTATCTCGCGCGCATTGTCCTGTTCGGCATCGTCCTGTTCGGAATGGGATACTACATGTACAACAAGTATTTCAATGGCGCCTGGTTTCGCGATGGGGTCAAAACGGAACTGGACCGGGTCCTCCACGTTTCGGAATCCACCCTCCGCCCGTTCCGGTGGAAAGACGATCAAATGGTCTCCGTGGAATACGTTGCCCAAGGCAACCCCCACGCCTTCTTCAATGACCTGAAAGCTAGCCGGATCCGGGGCCGCGCCTCCTGGACTGATCTCCTCTCGCAACGCCACTGGACGATTCGCGATTTCGGCATCGGCGGTCTCACATTCAATCTCCGCTCCGGCGCCATCGCCAGCGCGGACCAGGTCGAACCCTCTTCCCCCGCTGCCTCAAGTCTGTTTCGGGCCACTCCGGATTTCTCGCAAGCACCCTTCCGGCGATTGTCCATCGACCGCCTCTCCGCCGCCTGGGGCCGTCTATGGACCGCGGAAGGCAGTCTTTCCGATGCTGCTGCGGAAATCATCGTCGAAGACGGGACCTGGAACATGGCCCTCACTGGAGGAGTCCTTCGTCAGAATTGGCTTCACGACCTTCACCTCGCCAGTCTCCAGCTCTCCGTAGAGCCCTCCCGCATTGTCCTCGAAGACGGCATCTTCAGTCTCGGTAAAAACGGAGCCGGGCAACTCAGCGGCATCATCACCCTCGGGGAGCGCCCGGCCTTTGACATCGATCTCTCCGCTCGCTCCGTCGCCCTGGAAGACCTCGCTCCGCCGCATTTTGGCCAGCTCGTCACGGTCGGAGGCGACCTCGAACTCAACATCACCGGCACCACCGGAGCCGCTTCCGGAATCGAGACCCAGGGACAGCTCACCGTGTCCACCGGCCGCATTCGCAATATCTTCCTCTTCGGCACGCTGGCTAATCTCACCAATCGCCCCGAGATCCGCACCCTGCTTTTTGACAGCGGCTTACTCAGCTTCCGCACTGCGGAAGGTCAGCTCTATGTCGATGCTCTCTCCCTCGTCTCCCAAGCCTCGCTGGGCGGCTCTCCCATCGTCTTAGTGAACGGGTCCCTGGAATACCGCACCAAAACCTCCAGCCGCACGAGTGTTCTCGATCCCGTGAACCCCGCGGCAGACCCCAGCGACAACGCCGCAAGCGCTTCTCTCGCCGAAAGCGTCCGCCGCTCCGAACTCGATGCCGATCCCGCGGCGGGTGAACCCGACCTCGAAGAATGGGTTGCGGGCGCCTTGCGAATCGATGTCCTCAACAGCCTCCTGGACACGTTCCCAAGCCTCCGAGACAAGTATTTCCGCGTCGAAGGTGATTATGCCCGGATCGAGGTTACGCTCGAAGGGCCGGTCGAAGCGTGTTCCGATTCTCTCGCCCGGCAGATCGACGACGACATCAAAGTCCTGGTCAGCCGGACTCGTTTCGAAGACTGAAGCGCTCATGCCCGTTCTCGTCCGGTTCGCTCGAAAACCGGCCGTGGTCGCCATGGTCCACGTTGCGGCTCTCCCCGGGACCCCAGCGCACCGGCTATCCTGGCAAGATACCCTCCAACTCGCCGAGGAAGAAGCGCGTCTCTGCCGCGAAGCCGGAGCCGACGCCGTCCTCCTCGAGAACATGCACGACCGGCCCTACCCATGCGGCCAGACCGGCGCCGAAATCACGGCCTGCATGACGCTGCTCGGAGCGGCCGTCAAATCCGCCGCTGCTCCTCTCCCCTGCGGCATCCAGATCCTCGCCGCAGCGAACCGCGAGGCCCTCGCCGCCGCCGCCGCCGCCCAACTCGATTTCATCCGGGCCGAAGGCTTCGTCTTCGCCCACATCGCCGATGAAGGCTGGATTGGCAGCTCCGCGGCTGATCTCCTGCGCTACCGGCGCGCCATCCAGGCGGAATCCGTGGCCATCTTCGCCGACATCAAAAAGAAACATGCTTCCCATGCCGTCACCGCCGATGTTTCTCTCGTGGAAACCGCCCGGGCCGCCGAGTTCTTCCTCTGCGACGGCGTGGTGATCACCGGCTCCGTGACCGGGTCGCCCCCCCTCGTTGAAGAGGTCGCCGCCGTGAGCCAAGCCGTTTCCGTTCCCCTCATTGTCGGTTCGGGCGTGCACGCCGGAAACGTCCAGTCCTTGGCTCGGCACGCCGACGCCCTCATCGTGGGTTCGTCCATCAAACGCGACGGAAACTGGGAAAACCCCGTCGATCCGTTCCGCCTCGAAGAACTCGTCCGGGCTCTCCGTTCCTAACCCGCATTTCTCATTAGTGTTTCGTCGCGAGGGGCCGGCCTCCGTGACGGCCTGGTCCCGGGACGGAGACCCATCGTGAGAAGAACCTCAGAACTCCTGATCTATCGAAGGAAGATAATGGATACAGGGGAATAAGAGTGAGCCAAAGCGCGACCGCCACTCCGTGAATGACACTCTATTTGTGGGGCGATTTGTGGGGCGGACACTCTTGTCCGCCGAGTGAGCCTAGAGAGCTCGCGGGCAGGAGTGCCCGCGCCACATAGTTTTCAGGCTCATCCAAATTCCTCGAGATCAGGAGTTCGGATATTAATCAGGAACGGGCAGGTTATCTAGGCAGATCAGGGTGCCCGCCACGGTGAAACCGAGCGCATCGAACCCGTCTCAGCGCTTGCGCCGCTGGATGCCACGGCTGTGGACTCTCACTTGACCCGGTTCCAACTCGATCCGGTCGATGCTGGCGAAGACGGGTCCCAGCCGCGGATCGTCTGAGTAGGGACGAAGATAGTTTCCGTACTCGCTCAAGATGCTCCGAAGGAGCGAGACGAAACCATCGGGCGCGGACCCGCGGTCGGGATCCAGCGATACCACGTCCAGGGTGACCAGACCATCGCGCAGAGCAGGAGCCAAACGGATGTTGCCATTGAGCCAACGGTGACGGCCTCGGCGGAGGGAACGCATCGGCAAACTGATTCGGGCTTCGAGGGCGTCGGAGATTTCCGTGAAAACAATTTTCTCCCTCAGTTCGAAGAGGCGGTCCTCGTGTCCGATCAGATCGTTGATGTCTTGGGTGGAGAGATCGACCGTGACTTCGCGGCCGGCCTCGGCCTCACTGACGAAGTGGTCCAATTTTGCGCGCAGAGTTGCGATGCCTTCGGGAGAACTGTAGGCGACCGCCAGGTCGAGGGCGCTGTCGCCGGTGAATCCGTCGATCTGGCGGTTCTGTTCGAGGCCGGTGTGAACGAGGTAAGTTCCCAGCAGGATCGCGATGACCAGCCCAATGATTCCGATGGCGCAACCAAACTTGGGGGAATAGGGCAGATCGGAGCGGATCTCCGGCCGCAGAGGACCCTGCTCTTGGGTGGAGATCCGTTCACGGTCCATGCTGGGCATAGGTAGTCTCGTGCGGGAAGACCTTCAAGGAGGGGCGCTGGGCTTCAGAATTCTCGCGAATTGCGCTACGGGGCCCGCGCGAGCTTCTCCACGTAGCGGAAGACGTGAGTCTTCCGACGGTATGGAGCCTGGTTGGCTGGGCGCCGGGCTTCGGAATTCTTGCGAATTCCGCTACGGGGCCCGCGAGACCTTCTCCACGTAGCGGAAGACGTGAGTCTTCCGACGGTATAGAGCCTGGTTGGCTGGGCGCCGGGCTTCGGAATTCTTGCGAATTCCGCTACGGGGCCCGCGAGAGCTTCTCCACGTAGCCTCCGCCCGCCACGGCGCTCCGCGCCTTGAGGGAGAGCGGCGATACTCGCCGCAGTCCAAGGGCCTCCGGCTTCCGTCGGCGGCGCCTGAGCGACGGCAATTGACCTCCATGGCCACCTCGCACTTCGACAGCTCGAGGGCCGCAACGGAGGGCGGGTTTTCCAACCCGCCTCCCTTGGCAATGTAAAAACTCCAGGCGGAAGACGTGAGTCTTCCGACGGTATAGAGCCTGGCCGGCTGGACGCCGGGCTTCGGAATTCTTGCGAATTGCGCTACGGGGAGGACGCCGCGTGCTTGCGTTCGCGACGCCGGCTGCTAAGAGGTTCGCTTGATGAAACGCGTCGCTGTGCTTTTCGGGTCGGTTGTGGTTGGCCTCTGTGGGTCTTGTGAGAGGCATTCTTGGGAAGAGACCCGGGCCTTGCACGTCGGACATGCCGCTCACGGTTCCAGCCATCACAGCGGAGCTGAGAATTCGGCCGGCAAGAGCAAAGAACAGACGCAGGACCCTGCTCGCGAAACGCGTTTTTTCCGCTAGCCCGCAGGTCCGAGGACAGGATTCTACGAGTCCAAATACCCTCCCAGATCGCGCCGCAATTGTGTGCGGGCCCGGAACAAGAGGCTTTTGACCGCCGGGACGCTGGTGGACATGACCGCCGCGATCTCCTCGTAGGGAAGCATTTCGAAGCGGCGCAGCACCATGGCCAGCCGTTGCTGCTCGGGCAGCGCCTCGATCGCGTGGTCGATGGCGTCTTGCATCTCCCGCTGAAGGAGAATCTCGTCAGGCCCAGGTTCTCCGGAGCCGGACAGGCGCTCCTTTTGGTCTTCTGGCTGAGTTTCGATGGATTGGGAGGGCTTCCGATGCCGCCGCCGGCTTTCATTGAAAACCAGGTTTCGAACGATGGTGAACATCCAGGTCGTGAAACGCGCCTGCGGTTCCCACCGGGGCGCCGATTTCCAGATGCGGATAAAGACCTGCTGGGCGATGTCGTGGGCCTCGTCGAGGTCGCCCAACATCTGATACGCGGTGGCCACGACGCTGCCTTGATGCCGTCGCATGAGTTCTTCGAAGGCGGCGGTGTCTCCATCCTTCACTCGCAACATGCAGAGGATATCTTCATCCGGCGCAGTGGATGGCGCATCGTCTCCGGAAACCTCTGGAGCTTCGAAGGCCCTATCCATGAATCGCAAAGCCGGGTTTCAACCCTAGCCCGGCCGGAAAGTTGCATCCGGACGGGTCCGGACGCCAGAGTCCGGAAAGGGAAACAACGACCCCGTTTTCCGCACTGGTCAACCGGGGAAACTCGGGGTCTCTTGCGCCGGGCGCGCGGTCCTCGGCGTCTCGTGCTGCTTTCCTAGTCCGCCTCATGCCCGAATTCGCGTTCCTCCGGCTTCATGAGCACGCCTTCGCCATCGGAGCCGGGCCCTTTACGGAATTTCCCGAACCTCCCGCCGGAAGCGCTTTCTACGTCAATGGGTTCGGATTGGAAGACCCCTGTCCTTGGAAGCGTCCGGCTCGGATGTGGATCGCGCCTGGACTGGAGAGCCTGGCCGGCGATGGAAGCGCTCCCCGCTTGAGCGGATGGTCCGGGCCGGATCCGGCGGTGTTCGAAGAGATCTTCGCCCGTTGGAAAAACTTGCTGGAGCAGGAACACCTTCTCAAGGTGGTCCCCGTATTGCCCGAGATGTGCCGGCTCATGGAGGGAGAACCCCGCGCCTGGACCCGCCTGTTGTCGGTGGCCACCTTGCCGTTGTGGTCCTACGGCTGGTTCAGCGGGGAAGCGGGATTCCTGGGACTCACGCCGGAACGCTTTTTGCAATGGGAGGACGGCCTGCTGACCACCGCGGCCCTGGCCGGGACCTCCCGACCCGGGAAGGAAGAGCAGTTTCTCAACGATCCAAAACAGGTCCGGGAACACGAGTTGGTGGTCGAGGATCTGTGCCGCGTCCTGGCTCAAACCGGCGCGGTCCAGCGCAGTCCTCGCCGGATTCTGCATCTCCAGGGGCTGATCCACTACCTGTCGGAAATCCGCGTGCCGGTTCGCAATCCGGTCGATTTGAACGAGGTCATCCAAAACATGCATCCGACGCCCGCGATGGGAGTTCTGCCGCGGCACAGCGCTTTTCTCGATCTGCTCATGGAAGACCGCCGGAAAACCGGGACGCCGCCGGCTTTTGGGGCCCCCTTTGGATACTGGGATGGCCTGCGTTTTCACAGCGTCATCGCCATCCGGGGGGTGTTCTGGGAGGATGACCGGCTCACGCTGCCTTCTGGTTGTGGACTTGTAAGAGAAAGCCGCTTGGAAAGCGAATGGGAAGAACTGGCCCTGAAACGGCACGTGGTCAAAGCCATGTTGCACCTGACCTGATGAACGCCCGCATCGCCGCCGAAGTCATCGCCGCCTGCGGCCGTCTCGGGGTCCGGACCTTTTGCGTCTGCGCCGGGTCGCGCAATCACGACCTCCTGCTGCAACTTTTGCGGGGTCCCTGGCAGGGAGAGATGCTGCCGTTCTTTGAGGAACGCAGCGCGGCCTTCTTCGCCCTGGGGCGCTGCCTGGCCGGAGGCCGCCCCGCGGCAGTGCTCACCACCTCCGGGACCGCCGCCGCGGAACTGCTGCCCGCCGCCATCGAGGCGCATTATCTGGGGCTGCCCCTGGTGCTGGTCACCGCGGACCGGCCCCTGCGCTTCCGCGGCACTGGCGCGCCTCAGGCCATCGAGCAAAGCCATCTCTTCGGTCCCTACGCGGACTATCGCGGCGACGTGACCAAACCCGGCGACGCGGAGTGGGCTTGTCAGGGTTGGATGGGGAGACATCCTCTGCATCTCAATGTTTCCCTCGAGGAACCCTCCGGTGAAACCGTGCAAACCGGGCAGCTCGCCATGTCTCTCCGCCCTCCCGACACGGAGCCGGCCCCGTTTACCCGGGAGGATCTCGCTTCCTTCCGGCGCTTTTTGCGTCTGCCCGGACCCTGCCTCGTCGCCCTCGGCCAATGCCGGGGAATGGACGGGTTCGCCGGAATCCGATTTCTCGACCGGATCGGCGCTCCCATCCTGGCCGAAGCCACTTCGGGTTTGCGCGGGCATCCGGACTTGGAACATCTTCTCATCAAAGGGGGGGAATTGGTCCTGCGCGATCTGCCCATCCGCAAAGTCCTTCGCTTGGGCGGCGTGCCCAGCGGTCGCTGGTGGCGCGACCTCGAGAAAAGCGGTGTCGAAGTTTTTTCCCTGGCGCCATCAGGCTTTCCTGGTCTGGCCCGGCCCTCGGAATGTTTGGCTTGCGAACCCGCCGCGGTCGCGGCAGCCGTGGATCCGGTGCGGCAGGAGGTCCCGGCCGGCTGGGAAATCCGCGATATCATGGCCACCCACTGGCTTAGCGGTCTTCTAAAGCGCTTTCCCGGAAGCGAACCCAGCATGTTGCATCAGCTCAGCCAGGTCATCGATGGACCAGGCACGCTCTTCCTGGGCAACAGCCTGCCTTTGCGCGAATGGAACCTCGCCGCCAAACGCGAGCAGGCCGAACGCTTGCGCTGCTTCGCCTTGCGGGGGGCCAACGGCATCGACGGAGCACTCTCGACTTTTCTCGGGCTCTGCGAGAACGGTCAGGAGAACTGGGGTGTCTTCGGAGATCTCACCGCCCTTTACGATCTCGCGGCCCCATGGGCGTTGCGCCACGCCAGAAGGGATTTGCGGGTCCGGTTTGTCGTCCTCAACAACGGCGGGGGAGGCATTTTCCGGCATTTGCCCTCGTTGCGCGGTTTGTCCGAAGCGGAGAAAGACTTGTTCTATGGAGGCCACTATCTGAGCTTCGAGCCCTGGGCTCGCATGTGGAACCTCGGATACCGTCTCGTCACGGGCGAACGCGCGGAAGAAGAAATTTTGGGCTTGCCAGAGAGTTCTTGGAAGTCCGATGAAGCCCGGGACGAAATCATCGAAATCCGGCCTGATCCCGGCCAAACTCAGGAGTTCTGGGATGGCATGCGCGATCCTCGCGCCGCCGGACTTGAATCGGAGTGATGATCTGGGCGCTGCACGGGGCCTTTCAAACCGGAGCTTTGTGGGATCCTCTGCGGCGGTGTTTGCCGCCCGGGCCGGCGCTCCAGACGCCCAGTCTCTGGGATATGCCCGGAGAGAGTTTGGCGGACTGGGCGCGCCGGTTCTGCATGGAGGTGAGGCAGCGCGATGACCAACCCATACTCGCCGGATACTCGCTCGGGGGCCGGTTGGCGCTGCACGCCCTTTGTGATTCGCCCAGCCTGTGGAAGGGCAGCGTCATCATCTCCGCCCATCCAGGTCTCGCCGGCGCGAAGGCCCGGCTTCGCCGCTTGCATCAGGACGGTGTTTGGTTAGCACGGTTCCGGACCTTGCCCTGGCCGGATTTCCTCGCTGCCTGGCGGAACCGGCCGGTGCTGCGCTCTTCCAACGCTGCTGCGGCCGCAGTTCCTCTCCGCTCCGATAAAATGGCGCGCGCGCTCGATTCATGGTCCCTCGGCCGGCAGGAGGATCTGGCGCCCCGGTTCTCCAACATCTCCCTTCCCGTGTTCTGGCTCGCGGGGGAACAGGATGAAAAGTTCGTGCGGCTCGCGCAGGGGGCCGTGGAGAGGCTGCCCCATGGCAGGTTGCATATCGTAAAGGGATGCGGACACCGTATTCCCGTCGAGCGTCCAGAGGCGATCGCACAAGCGCTTCAGGATGCGATGGAATCCGTTTGAATCTTGCGTCGCCGCGGCCAGCATGCGGCCATGTGGGAGCCCATGCGGGAATTCAGCGACATCCGGTGCGAAAAAACCCGGGACGGCATCGCCAAGATCACCATCAACCGGCCGGAGGTTCGCAACGCTTTCCGGCCTCTGACCGTGCGCGAGCTGATCGAGGCGTTCGATTTGGTGCATGAGGACGCAGAGGTCGGAGTGGTGGTGCTGACTGGGGAAGGGGATCAAGCCTTTTGCTCTGGGGGGGATCAGCGCGTGCGGGGGCAGGCGGGTTACGTCGGAGAAGACGGTGTTCCGCGGCTCAACGTCCTCGACTTGCAGCGCAAGATCCGCAGTCTGCCGAAGCCCGTCATCGCCATGGTCGCCGGTTACGCTATTGGCGGCGGGCACGTGCTGCATGTGGTCTGTGATCTAACCATCGCCGCCGAGAACGCTCGTTTCGGCCAAACAGGACCCAAGGTCGGTTCGTTCGACGGTGGACTGGGGGCAAGTTATTTGTCCAGGATCGTGGGTCAGAAAAAGGCGCGGGAGATTTGGTTTCTCTGTCGCCAATATGATGCCCGGCAGGCCCTGGAAATGGGCTTGATCAACGCCGTCGTGCCTCTGGAGCGGCTCGAAGAGGAAACGCTAAGCTGGGCCAGGGAAATCTTGCGGCATTCGCCGCTGGCATTGCGCTGTTTGAAGGCCGCGCTCAACGCGGACTGCGACGGTCAGTTAGGACTCCTCGAACTCGCCGGCAACGCCACCTTGCTCTATTACATGAGCGAAGAGGCCCAGGAGGGAAAGAAGGCGTTTCTGGAGAAGCGCGATCCGGATTTCAGCAAGTTCCCGCGGGTCCCGTGAGAGACTGGATTCTTGCCGCCCGGCCCAAGACGCTGCCGGCCAGCCTGGCCCCTGTGTGGGTGGGAAGCTGGCTTGGAGCGTCGTATACGGGCGGAATCCGTTGGGATTGGGCGGGCTGGACCCTGGCAGGGTGTCTGTGTTTGCAGATCGCCACCAACCTGTTCAACGACGCCATCGATTTTCGGAAAGGAGCCGATACGGCGCGGCGCCTCGGTCCGGCGCGAGTCACGGCGCAGGGGCGGCTGAGCCCGGGGCGGGTCATCGGGGGAGCCCTGGCGGTTCTCGGCTTGGCTGTGGTCTGCGGCGCGGTGTTGTTCCGCGTGCGAGGCTGGCCCGTCGTCGCCATTGGGCTTCCATCGCTCTATCTCTGCTATGGTTACACCGGCGGGCCTCTACCCTTGGCCTACCGCGGTTTGGGTGAGCTGTTCGTCTTCCTGTTCTTCGGCCTCATTGCCGTGGCGGGCAGCGCGTTTATCCAGTCGGGCACGTGGCCGGCCGAGGCCTGGATCGCCGGAGCCCAGATCGGCCTGCTCAGCACCGTGCTCATCGCTGTGAATAACCTGCGCGACATCGAGGAAGACTCGGCCAGCGGGAAAAGAACTCTCGCCGCACGCTTCGGACTGCGCTTCGGTCGTGCCGAGATTTTGACGCTGACTGCAATGGCTTACCTGGCGGGAGTTTTTTGGATGGCGGCGGATCGTCCCCGTTCCCTGTGGCTGCCGCTCGCGGCTCTGCCGCTGGGAGCGGTGCTCGTAGGCGGGGTGTGGGTGCGTGCGCCCGGCCGCGTTTACAATCGCTTTCTGGCGGTGTCGGCCTTGCAGCTCTTGGTGTTCGCCGTGTTGTTGGCGGCGACATTTTCCCCCGGGCCCGACTGACCGCCATGGGACCGGACTGCGAGCTGGATGGTGTTTTCTTTGATGCCGCGGGAACCCTGATTTCGGTCCGCGAACCGGTCGGGACAACCTACGCGCATTTTGCCGGGCGGCACGGCATCGGACTGGATCCAGCGGCGGCGGAAGCGGCGTTCCGGGCTGTCTTTGCGGGCGACGGGCAGCCGGATTACAAAGCGGCGGGGCCTGGCGGCGGCGAAGCAGTGGACCGGGAATGGTGGCGGTCGCTGGTATGGCGCGCGTTTCGCCGGGCCGAAGCCACCGGGCTGGAGGAAGGGCGCTTCAAGGACTGTTTCTGCGAATTGTTCCGGCATTTCGGGACGGGAGCAGCCTGGAAGCTGTATCCGGAAGTGGAGGGCGTGCTGGAGGCCTTGCGGGGGCGGGTGCGGCTGGCGGTGGTTTCGAACTTCGACGCCCGCCTCGAGGGGGTGCTGGGGGACCTGGGAATCCGGGCGTTCTTCGACGCGGTCGTCGTCTCCAGTGCCGTGGGAGCGTGCAAGCCGGATCCGGAAGTGTTCCGGGAAGCTTTGCGGCGCTGCGGGATCGTCGATCCGGCCCGGGCGCTGCACGCCGGGGACTCGCCCCGCGAGGACTGGGAAGGGGCTACGGGGGCCGGGCTGCGGGTTTTCCAGCTCACCCGCGGCAGGAACGATTTATCGGGGATTTTGGACTGCCTGAGCGTGAAAACGTGATTGGCGATGGGGACTGCGGATTCCGCTTGCAAGCCCCGCGCGAGGTGTTACAGGTTGCGCCCTGTTTTTTGCGCGGGTAGCTCAGTTGGTAGAGCAGTTGGCTTTTAACCAATTGGTCCTGGGTTCGAGTCCCAGCCCGCGTACTTTAACGATCGCATGGCTTCGGTGGTCTCGAGACATCTCTACCTCCGTTGAGCAATGGCGACGCTCGGCTCTCTATCATTCTCCGGTTTCCTCTACTGAATCAGTGTTGGATTGGACTTCCTCTAGGAGGTTCGGCACAAAAGGTGCATTCGGATCAGTAATTGGGAATACAGACCCAAAGATCCCAGTGTAGTCTCGAAATATACCATCACGCGAATCGATAGCGCGCTGACCTCCGCCGACTCGCTTTCCGTCGGCATCATACAAATCAAAATCAATATGCACGGCTGCTGGGCCATGCGTAGAGTCACGAAGCGAAAGTACTACGTCGTATTTGCCCCATTCCGGGTACTCCTGTTTGTGTAAGAGTGCCGCTATAATCTCTTGACTCCTAGGTAAGCCGATAGAATTTGCCATTGCAATCTGCAGTTCGTCAAGGAGGGAATCAGGGCCAAAGCTACGAATGCGAAAGTAGGTAACCCCGTCCTGTGGTTCTGCGGCGATCGATAGATGCTCTAAGATCAACGTGGCCATAGACTCTTTGAAGCCGTCTAAAAGTCGCGTAACCTCTATTGCCTGGCTGCGAGTAAGACCTAACCGACGTATACTAAAGTATGACAGCCGCCCATCACTACCTAAGACCTCTGACGGAAGCGAATCGTCGTGGCCTGTTAACTGATTTGATCTAGATTCTTCGTCTCTGGCATCCGGCTGAATTCGTGTACTTTTACCTCCTAGTAATGAAAGGGCTCTGCGCTGACTTGGTCCTTCGATCGACTGTCCTTCCCTATTTGATGTCGATGCAGGGCGACTTGCGGCGAAAAAGAGAAGCGGGACGATGGCTAACATAACTACGATAACGCAGCCAAGCCATAACTTTATCTTAATCTTCCTGCCTTGATTGTAGATAAGCATGGAGAAGCGGCCCGACATAACGAATGGAAGTTTCAATACGATCAGCTTCGATACTCGTAAACGTGACACCGTTTGTTGGATCAGACTTGGCTATATGCCACTGGCGCTGCTCTTGATCGACGGGCGGTCCAAATAGTATAACCGTTTCAGCTTTACCAAAATCTGAGTACGCTTTTGGATTGTTAAGGGCCGACTTGGCGACGGCTTGCCCACGGTCACTGCCAAATCGCGCTCGCATTTTATCTTGAAATCCCGCTAGAGTGGACCTGCTGTCAAATGGAATAGTGTGGAAGGCCAAAATCCCCTTTTCAGGGTCATTTCGAAGATAGTCAATTTCGGTATGTGAATAGAATAGGCTGAATATTTGTCTTGCCAGTTCCAAAATTTCCTTTTCAACAAAAACTACCTCCGACGCGCTCAAACCCAAGCGCATCCACTTCATGTTATTATCGCCGTTAGAGATAGACCTGATCATTACATCGTCAGGAATTTGATCTAACACAGAAGAGAGAGCACTGTGGCCACTGGCAATCGACTTCACAGCGGCGATTTCAGGAAACTCCGTACTTTTTGAAGTAGGGGGATAGTTACCTCGGTGTAGAGGAGAATGGGGAAGTTTTAGGGGTCCATTCTGGGCGTTCGATTCTTTGTTCGGCGGGGAGCTTTGCTGCGGTCTTGATAAATAAATCCCCAAAGCGATGAATGTGAGGAGTGCTACACCGGGCAATACCGTGTGCCGCGTTAACCCACGTTTTGGGCGGCCATTTTCACCAAAATCCCTAAGCCTAGCTGTCACTGTCACGCCCAATACTGAGGTGAAACGATGGTGCCTTCATCACCCGCCCATATAATTTGGTCTAGTTAAGGATGGTAGACAGGAAACGCCTTCCGTGTCCAGAAGAATTTTTCAATTTCTCAGTGTATCTCCGCCAAAAGTGCGGATCCTCGAAGTCGGGCCCGCGGCGGGGCCGGCGGGCCCGGCTAGGCTCAGGTCCAACGCCAGAGGGCCCGCCCGGGCCCTCACGCACTCTTGCCGAAGCTACACGGTTAAGAGCGCTCTTGGCACACGCCTCTTCGCTATTCCGGAGACGTGTTTTGTACAGCCACCAAATGTTTAAGCCACCAAGGCAATTTTTCGGGAAGGTCGTTGAATAGGATTTGACTAACAACATCCGCGGTATTACCGAAGCCCGTGGTGACCTGAATCGTGTCATCATTGTGCTCGAAGCGATAAACTCTATCGGTATTGGCGGAAACACGAAATAATGGGTTCATTATGCTTGGATCGCTTAATACCATCGCAGCAACCTGTTGACCGAAAAGTTGCTCGAGCCCGATCGCAAAGCGCGCTTTAAGTTTGGACACATCAAAGGCGCGAATGTGAACCCACTCTACAGTGCCATCGGCGTTGAAATGATAGACAGCGTTTCGTTCTTCCATGGCGGCTATTTCAGATGCTGTTTCCCTCGTAACCGCCCTCAACTGGTCGACATCGTGACCAGTTAGATTAAGAAATTCAATAGCTTCGTCGGATATTGATCCCTCTTCGTTAAAGTACCTTACAGGCCATCCGCTTTCCCGATTTGTATCCCAGGATTGAACTTCGGCATTTGTGCCTACGAGAGTTCCGTCCGGGCTGAGCCATCAAATCCCATGGACAAGACCACCGGCCACCACCACGCCGGGAAAGCCCGACCGATCAACGCGTACACATAGCCGCCCGGTTCCGGTTTCATCGTAAATGACTCCCTCAGCTCCTGGGCGCCACGGGATCTTGATGGTGCGCAACAGTTCCTCAGCCACGACCATGAAATCGACCACCAGCGAACGACGGCTCCATCCCTGTCCAACACCCAGTACGCTGGACCGCCCTTGTCGCCCACGATGACCACTGCGTCTTCATGATGCGAGCCGCTGAGTCTCACAAAGGCTGTGTGCACATCGCCGGGCCAGTCGCTGAACAATCGCAACTTCCGCCATGCCTCACAGTCTCGAGTGTGCTCTCGCTTGGTTCTATCCATGAAAGCCCCGGCGTCGGCGATCAGGAGATCAGAGTTATCGCCCGCATCGGAGTCGTCCTCACCGATACGGACTGCGCGGCGATACTCAAATGGCCCGCAGCCTGCCGGATCGAACAGCACTCGAGCTGCCACGACCTCATCACCCAGGAGGCTGATCTGGACATCATAGTCGCCCGGAGGAACGCGGAGAGAAAGGGGTCTTGCATCGTGGTGAAAATAGCCGAACTCGCGCACCACGATGGCGCCACTGGGAAGCGAGAGCTTGCCGGCCCGCCGGACACTTATGGGCTGAGGATCCTTCATCCACCCGGTGCAAAAGAGACGCCCCGACTCAAATAACACCTCACAATTGGGCTCGTCCCCAGTGCACGGCGGAGCCAGCTTCGCATCAGTCGCAGGTTGGGAGAGCAATCGCTCGAGTTCATCTCTGGCAATCGCCGGTTCATCCTCGTCGCTGAAAAATCGAAGCCACCCGGCAATCTTCCAGCTTCCGGATTCAAGGACCAGCTCGTACTCCGAGTATGTGGGGGGAGAGCTATCGAGGCAAATGGTCTCAACGATAGCAGTGTCACCCGAGGCTTTCAGGCTCCTGAATCGTTCCGTGGCAGGATCGTGCAATGGTGGCGTTCCAAATCCGGAATCGCTCTCGTCCCTGCCAGCGCTCGACCAATGAATCTTGCTCAAGCGCTTAACGGCATTCCTCCAATTCTCGAAGAATGCGAGAGAGGCCTGCGCGCTCTTCCCTCCAGCTCCACTCTCTCCCCCGTGCTCCCGCCAGGACTGGTGCCAGTCACGAATGTAGGCTTCAACTCGTTCTTGAGGCGTCATGGCGTCGAGGTCGGACCCACGGATGCTCTTTCATCGAGGTCGGGGAGGCCTGGACAACGGTCACCGGCCGATGAGCACCTCCACGGGAATCCGCAGATTCTTGTGTAGCGAGCGGATCATGGCGAGACTGAGGGGACGTTTCCGCCCCAAGATCTCGGAGACGCGATTCTTTCCGGGCAACACTTTGGCCAGGTCGGCTTGGCGCAGTCCTTCCTGCTCCATCCGGAATTTGATGGCTTCCACTGCGTCGGGAAGATCCATTGGAAAATGCTCATCCTCGTAACGTTCCACGAGGAGCGACCAGAGTTCGAGTTCCTCTTCTTTGGCGGAGCCAGGCTTCGCGTCCATGAGACTCTCTACCTGGGCGAGCGCTATTTGGTATTCTTCTTCGGTTTTTAGAACTTTTGGTTTCATGATTAAAAAGTTCCCAAATTGGGAACTTTGTGCAACCGGATCCTGAGGGAAGGGGCGCAGACGGTGACGGCGGCCGCGTTGGCGCTCTCAGAAGGGACCGGGACGGCAGACCACGGCGAGGTTGTTTGGAAAAGAGGTTCCGGACCCAGCGATCTTCCGCGCCGAACGTATCCGGAAGTGTCCGGGAATGTCCGAAGACGGCAAAAGCCCGACACATGACGGGAAAAGCCTGGGTGTGGGGAACCCAGTGGTCCGACCGACCATTTCGGTGCTGAGGACCCACGGATAGGGCCCGGCAGGCGGCAAGGTTCTCATGGAAGTCTCAAGCGCCGCAGGACACTGTGCCCTACAGATCCCCGGATGGGACGATCACTCAAAGCCAAGGGGCCGACCGCTGGCTTGGAGCTACCGCTGTAGCCCTCCTGCTAATGCCGTTGCTAATATCACAAATGTCCGGGGATATCCGCGGATGTCCGGAATCCCTCGAAAAACCCACAGATGACGGGGAAAACGGGGTGCCCGCGACGTAGTCCTGGGTTCGAGTCCCAGCCCGCGTACGAGCTGGAAAAGCAACGAGTTATGGAAAATACAGCATGTTCAGAACTCCTGATCTCGAGGAATTTGGATGAGCTGGAAGGGTATGTGGCGCGGGCACTCCTGCCCGCGAACTCTTCAGGTTCCATCGGCGGACAGGAGCGTCCGCCCCACAAGTAGGGCGTCATCTGCCGAGAGGCGGCCTCGCCTCGGCTTAACGATTTTCCTCCCTGTCCATG
>JBGTBW010000098.1:0-22759 GCA_041749135.1 Verrucomicrobiales bacterium | reverse complement strand
CGCCCGCCGGCTCGAGGCGGATGCCGCAATGCCCGCACCGCTGGCCGCCGAAGCCCTTGGCCAGGCCGCGGCCAGTATGACCGAATCCGCGTCGGAGTTGACCGCTAATCGCAACGCACCCCAAGCGCAGGCGAACGCCATCCGCAGCCTCGAAACTGCAGAATCGCTCCTGGCGGAACAATTGGCCGCCCTGCAAGACGCCAAGGACCAGTTCGATGCGCTCCAGGCCCTGCGCGAGGAAGTCTCGAAAATCTACACCGGCCAGGAGCGGCTGCAGGAGCAAACCATCGATCAAATTCCGCGGGGCAACCCAGCCGAAACACGCGGCCTGGCAGCGAATGAAAAAGAGCTTCAGAATCGCACCACGACCGCGCAAGTACTGGCTTCCTCTCTCGCGCCTCCCGCCGGCAACCATCTCGGCGATGCCTCCATCCAAATGAGCGAAGCAGCCAGCGCGCTCGAGGCCGCCGCGCCCGCAGCGGCCCAGCCGATGCAAATGAGGGCGCTGGAGGATTTGTCCAAAGCCCTGGAAAAGCTTCACGCCCAAATGGCCGCGTTGGCCAATGCCTTGGGCATGCCTAACGCTCTGGCCTCATCCGCGGCTGCCAACGACGCTATTTCCCAAGCTCAGCAGCAGATCGCCCAGGCCCTTTCCCAACTCAACCCGCAGGCCTCCGCCTTGCAGGCCCTGCAGCAACGGCAGCAGGCCATTGCCGAGCAGTTGGCCCAGTCGAACCCGGCGGCCCAATCTCCGAAGGCCATGGCGCAGCAGTCCGCGGCGCAGGCCGCAAACCAACTCGGGCAGGCCAGTCTTCCCGCGGCCGTGCAATCGATGCAACAGGCGCTCGATCAACTCGCCCAGGCACAGCAACCCGCCGCCGGACAGGACGCACCGGCTTTGGGAGCCCTGGCCCAGGAACAGGCGGAGGTGAAACAACTGGCCGAACAATTCCTCGCGCCGGGAGCCGCTCCCGCAGTCATCCCCCTGAACCGCGCTTCGGGGCTGATCGCTCCGCTGAATGCCGGCGCCATGGGAATGCTGCCCACTCCCGCAGCCGGCCCCCTGCAAGCCGCCCAATCCGAGTTGGCCCGGGCCGCCGCCCAAGCCGCCGCCAATACCGCCCTGCCCTCTCAAGCCAGCGCGCAGTCGGCCCAGGCGTTGCTCGCTCAAGCGTCCGCCGCTCTCGCCCTTTCACAAGCCGGCCTCGGTATGGCGCCAGGTCAGGGCCCGGGAATCGGTTTGGCGCCAAGTCAGGGCCAGGGAATGGGTATGGCGCCGGGGCAAGGTCAGGGAATGGGTATGGCGCCCGGCCAAGGGCAGGGTTATGGTCAGGGGCAAGGCCAGCCGGCTCCGAGGGGCACGGGGGACACCGGCAACTGGGCCGGCGCCGGAGGAGCCGATGGACCGCGCCGCAACCAGACCGGAGCCAGCGGCTTTATCGGGTTGCCCCAGCGCGAGCGCGAGTCGCTCCGCCAGTCGCGCACCGAGCGGTACCCGCAGCAGTTCCGCAGCGAGATTGACCATTATTTCCAAAAGCTCTCAGAAGCCGCCACCGAAGAATGAACCCGAACGTGTTCCATCCAACCGGCCCCGGTCTGCGTCGTGCCGGGATCGGTATCCTGATGATGCTGACGATCTACGCGGGCGCGGTGGAGCCCGGTCTGGCCCAGGAACCAGCGCCGGCACGCGACACGGTGCGGGTGGACGCCCAGACGCTGCGCGTGATCCAGGATGCCCTCGACTTTCTCGCCGCCCAGCAGTCGCCAAGCGGCGCGTGGTTTGGCCAGGATGAAGAGGAACGGCGCCACCCGGTGGCCATCACGGGCTACGTGCTGCTGGCATTCCTGGCGGCTGGCCATTTGCCCGATGAAGAGAAGCACGGGGTGGTGGTGAGCCGGGGAGTCGGTTACCTCCTCGGCCAGATCTCGGACGACGGGTTGTTCGCCAGCAAGCACAGCGGCCAGTACATGTATGAGCACGGGATTGCCTCCATCGCCCTGGCGGAGATCTACGGTCAGAGCCGCGATGCGCACCTGAAAGATCGCCTCGAGCGTCTCGTCCATATCATTGTCAGCAGCCAAAACGACGAAGGCGGCTGGCGCTACCGCCCGGTGGCGAGCGACGCGGACATCTCGGTGACCGTGCTCCAGGTGGTGGCCCTGCGGGCCGCGAAGAACAACGGCCTCGCCGTCCCCGCGCGCACTATCGATGCCGCGGTCAACTATGTCCGCAAGTGTTACGTGCCGGCCGAGGGCGGCTTTGCGTATCAACCGGGCGACGACGCCGGCTTTGCCCGCACGGCGGCCGCCATCTATTCGTTGCAGGTTTGCGGCGAATACGATGACCCGCGCGTCAAGAAAGGATCCGACTACCTTTTTGCCCATCTCAAGCCGGACAGCCGCTGGTTTACTTACGGCAACTTCTACGCCGCGCCGGCCCAGTACATGATCGGCGGCCCCACCTGGGAACGGTGGTATGGCCGGATGAAGGAAATCCTGCTGCCCCAGGTCCGACGCGAGGGCGGCCAGGCCTATTGGGACAAACGGCTCGATAGCAGCAGCCCGGGACCGGTCTTCAACACGGCTGTTTACACCCTGATTCTCGCCATGCCCAACCACTACCTCCCGCTCTATCAACGCTGAGATTATGAACCGCACCAGGTTCCCATCCATGGCTGGAGGGCGTGTCGATTTCGGCAGGGCGCTTCTCTCCGGACTCATCGTCCTCACCACATCATCCCCAACCCTTTGGGCGGCCGAAGGCACGGTGCTCACCCGCGATGGCGTCGAGCATGCGGGCGAGGTCGGCTTCGCGGAGGGCGGTTTCGTGCTCGCACAACCGGGAACCGAACCGCTCGAGATCGCCCTCAGCGACATCCGCCGCCTCACGATCCAGCCGTCTACCGCCACCCTGGCCGCCGCCGGAATCCTGGCCCAAGGCTGGGAACGGTTCGATTACGGGCCGGCCGGCGCCCAGGGGTTTTCCGGGCAGGGAAAGGGATCCTTCCTGCTCAAGACCCTCAGTGCAGGCGGGCACTTCATCCATCGGCGCACGTCGCTGCCGGGCGAGCTGGTCGCCCGGATGGATCGCATGCACCCGGCCTCGCGCGCCGGCCTCAAAGTGCAGCGGGGACCACTCGGCGCTCCGGCCTCCTTGTTCCTCACCGCTGATGGCTCGGTTCACTTCGTAACGCCCCGCGACGCTAGCCAGGAGGCCGACACGTTCGCGACTGCCCCCGGCACGGCGTCACTCCCCTGCTGGCTGAAGTTGACGCGATCAGAAAAAGCCCTCGAGGCCTTCCATTCAAGTGATGGCCAGAATTGGGAACCGGTGGGCGAATCTTCATCCCGGGGGTGGTGGCGCCGCGGCAACTCCGGCGATGACGAGGATGATGAAGACGATGAGGACGGCGGCGGGCAACCGATCCTCGCCGGCTTGTTCGTCGAGTCGGACGGCGAACCCGTCAGCGCCGAGTTCAGCCAGGTCCGGCTGCGGGGCCTGGGTTTGTTGGCGGAGTATTTCGCAGACAGAAATTTCGAGAAACACCTGCTGACACGCAGCGGCGAAGGGTTGCGGCCGGAATGGAGCGAGGGAGCGCCGATCCCCGAGCTGCGGGGTCTGGATGAGTTCTCGATTCGCTGGACCGGCGAACTGGTCCCCAAGGAGACCGGCCCCCACCGCGAGTTCCTCGTAGGAGCGGACCTGCGCGCCGCGCTGTGGATCAACGGCGCCCTCGTCGCGGCTGACGATTGGCCCGGGTTCGACCGTCGCGATGTCACGCTGGATTTGGAAGCGGGGAAGCCCTACCCGATCCGTATTGATTACAGTTTCCAGGGCGAGGCCCATGCCTCACATCATTTGTCCATTCTCATGAAGCGCCCGGGGCATGATGAGGACGATCCCATTCCCTTCGAGATGTTGCGCCATGAAATCCGCGGCGAACATGCCACCGGCCCGGCGCGCCCGCTCGCCGGCTTGGTGTTAGCCGATGGCTCCTTTCTCGCAGGACGCCTGGTGAAAGCCGATGCCACAACGATCACCCTCGCCACCACCGAGCAGGCCGAACAACACGTCGCCAGGAAACACGTCAATCGCATCCGGTTGAACTCGGTGTCGTCCGCCGTCGAGTTCCCGGCCGGCCAGGATGGAACCGGAGCCCGGATGGTGGACGGCGATTTCCTGGAAGGCGCGTTCGCGGGCGCCGCCGACGGCCGCCTGCAGATCGATTCGTTGATCTTCGGCCCCCGCACTTATCCTCTGGAGGCGAACGCGATTGCGGAAATTGTGCTCCCCCCGGAAGGTGGCGGAACGACCCCCGCCCCCGGGGCGGTCGAGGAAGCGTTGTTTGAGGTGCGGACAATCACGGGTAACCACTGGCGTCTGATCGAAGCCCCGCAGATCACGCCCGATGGGTTGAGATTCCGCCATGCTCGATTGGGCCTCCAGCAAGTGCCGGCTGCTGCCGTGATTGAGATCACGCGCGTGCCGAGGACGGCCCGGCGCCTTTTCCAGGATCAGAACTCCTGATCTGGCGGGCGGATACAAGAAGACCGAGGAAAGAGGATGAGCCGGAGCCGCTTGGACTGCGGCGAGCATCGCCGCCACAAAACGAGCCGACACCGGCGGCAATGGACTCTTGGTGGCATAGAGAGATTTCGAGAATCAACGAGAACCCTACCATTGCCCTCCATGGCAAGCCCCAACGGAGGGCGGGTTTTCCAACCCGCCTTTCCCCTTCCACCGGCTTGCAGGCATGTCCGGCCCCTCTCGCCTCCCTTCGCCTCAGCCATCACACCCTCCTGTCAACTCTCCCAACCAGCACGCTATCGCAACCCCAAATCACCCGCACGTCAAGTAGAATAGGTGGAATTCCAGAATCCGTCCCAAACATGGAATTCCACCTAAATCCCCAGAGCCAGCGTCACTGCCAGCCGGCGCTCCCCTTCGCCGCAAGCCCTCGAACCCCTGGCTCAGCCCTGCCGGTAAAACCCCGGGACACACTCCGGGGCCACTCCCCAAGCCCCAACGCAAGCCCCACGTCACTAAGGCTTTATGCCCGTCTGCCGCCCACGTCCGCCCACTCTCTTTTCCCTTGCCCCGGCCTCACCGGCCGACTATTCTCAACAGCATGTCCCCTCCGGCCAGATCCCCAAAACCATCACTCGACCCGGCACACTAGATGGAATTCCAGAATCCACGCCAAACATGGAATTCCATCGAATAAAACTGTTAGCCGAAATGCAGATCGCTATCACAGCGTTAGTAACTATCTCGGTTGGGCTGATGGCCTGCTCTGATCGCAATGTAGGAGCAAGCAGCGGCGTGCGCGATTCGTTGCTACGGACTAAAGAGCTACTGATCCATGAGGGTCTACCGCACCAAGCGTTTGAGCCTGGCGCTTTAGGAACCGAGAGGCTACGTGAAGATGTAGAGGACATCGCAGGTTACCCATTTTATTTGCCAGCCGTCGAGGTCGGCGAGGACGAGAAGAATTCCCTGAAACTTCTATTGTCCTCCAAGAAGAGCATTAGTTCATTCTCAGGAGAAAAGCCGTGCGGAGGATTTCATCCAGATTTCGCTGTATCGTGGACGACTGCCATGAATGAATCTTTCGCTGCGCTTATTTGCTTCGGTTGCGATGAAATCCTGTTTGTATCACCGAGCACTAGAATCCGGTACGATCTCAGTAGCTCGTCTATATCGGAGTTGAAAGAGGTCCTCGCCCGATTCAAGTTGAAGCGGCCAGCCGACCACGCAACTAGCGGCTAACAAGACGGCGCACTTCAACCCGCTACCCGCTCGGCCTCGAAAGCAGAATGATGATTCGAACCCTTAATAAGGAAGCGGAGTGGCGCTCCCGGTAGCGGGTGAGTGGCCTCTGCGTTCTGTGACAAAAAGATAGAGTCGAATGATCGCCGATCGGTCGATGACCGTCTGAGGAACATTGGATCGCCCCTCCGATTTTCCCGCGGACTGCACCGGACCGGTCGTGAGGCCGGATGGTTTGCGGCTGGGGCATACGTGCACATCGCATTCCCACCACGGTGCGACCGGCGTCTTCTTCACCCAAGGCCCGGATAGACCCGCAAATCCACTCAACCCCAAGCGATCCCGGTTGTCCGGGCAGCCCGGTTGTGGCACGATAGGGTCTTTAGAACGCCATGGTTACCAACACAGAACAAGACGGCGCACCGAACCGCCCACCCGTCGCGAGTTTGACGCGGCCCGTCGATTCGATAGCTTTCCGTGCCGGCGACCCCCGCTCTCGGTGGGCGGTTCGGTGGCCTCTACGTTCTGTGACAAAAAGATTAGGACCAGTTGATCGCTGAGCTGTCGATCATTGTCGGAGCGATAGTTGATCGACCCACCCATTTTCCCGCGGACTGCACCGGACCGGTCGTGAAGCCGGATGGCTTTCGGCCGGGGCACACGGGGACAGCGCATTTCCCCCGGTGCGACCGGCGTCTTCTTATCCGAGACCCGGATAGCCCGAAAACCACCCACCCCCAACACTATCCCACTTGTGCGGGAAGCCCGGTTGCCTGACCAGTTTCCAACAGGAACGTCAGGCGTTCTTCAAAGCGAAACATGCCGGATCCGGATGGTACTCCGTGGCGATCCGCTCCAGACTCGCCGGCAGGTTTTCCCTCGAGATCGTCGAGACGCGCACCGATACGAGGACGCAAACACCGGTCACCTTTCTCCCCGGCAAAGTCACGAAGGTAGAGATCCCTCCTCCCGGGGATCCGCGCGATAGGCCTCCCTTCAGCCAGGTCGTGATCAGCGCGATGGCCAGCGATCGCTTCGGCAATTTGGCGCCCGGCGCGAGGATCCGTTGGAAAGCGGAACTCCGTATCGGAGTGCTCGCGGGTAATGAGGTTGGCTCTACCGGAATTGGAAGTCTCTCAAAGTGTTCCGTGAGGCTACAATTCCAAACTCATTCTCCGGTGCGGAATCCCGGCCTCGAGAAACTCCTCGCCCTCCTCGCGGTAGCCGAGGACGAGATAAAACTCCAAGGCGCCCACCTGGGCGTTCAAATACACCCGGGACAACCCCGCGTCCCGAGCCATGTTCGCCAACTCCTCCATCAGCGCCCGCCCAACACCCTTGCGGCGCCAGAAAGCGACGACGGCTACCCGCCCAATGTGGCCGTCCGGTTCCATCCGCGCCGTTCCGATTCCCCATTGCCCCAAGAGCGAAGCCCATACGTGACGGCAATCGGGATCCTTCCCGTCCACCTCGATTTCGGGATCCACACCCTGCTCCTGCACGAACACGGTGGTGCGAATGCACACCAGGTCCCGCCAGGCATATTCCCAACTCACCTCGGCGACCTCGAACGAGCGATTCCCTTTCACGGGAGCCGTCCCCGCAGTTTCAGCCGGAAATACAAAGTTCCAGCTGCTTCGCCGCCCGGCCGGAGTGACCATCCGCCGCGCAGCATCCCGCCGCCAAGGTCCTCAGGCTCCAATTCCTCGAAACCGCTTCCCCATTCCTCCGCCGGACCCCAGTCCAGGAGATCCCCGGACGCTTCCCAAATCAAGTCCACGCCCGCGATCCCATCCCGCAACGGGTAACTACACCGAATCACCCCATCGGCCAACTCCAACTCCGGCGCAAGATCCCCATCCGCCATCTTTGGCCTTCCGCCCAACACAAACTCTAACGCGTTGTTCCAGCCGTCTCCATCCGGATCGGCCAGCGGCCCGGATATCGCCGGATCCTCACGGTCGCCCGCATCAAACTCCAGCTCGGCCCATTCGCCGAAAGCCGTTGTCTCCCCGGGCTCGCCTACCGTTCCCGGACTGCCCCCTCTCACGCTGCCGGCCCGCCAATTGTTAGGATCCGTGGGGTCCGCTCCCAGTCCTCCCGCCCATTCCAATGAATACCCTTCGCCGTCCGCTTCCTCGGGCCAGGGCTCAGAGTCGCTGTAGGTAAACTGAAAGACGGGATATCCCGCTCCATACGACAGCTTGATCTCCTCTCCGGCGTTAGAAAGCTGTCTGTCGAGAAACTCCCCCGCCACGGGCAGACCCGCTCCATAGCGAAACGCCATTGCCTCCGCATTGCGCACCAAGAGCAGCGTTCCGCTCGGAGCCAGATCCGTGATCGCCCCGCCCGCGAAGTCGAAATTGATCCCTTTGGTGAAGCGCAAGCCCCGAAGATCGAGCGTCTCCGTCCCCCGGTTGTACAGCTCGATGAACTCGAAATCGGATTCCTCGAACCCGGCCTCATGCTCCGCCGCGCTGGGCTCTGCCGGATGGTAAAACAGCTCGGAGATAATCAGGTTCTCCTGAAAGCGCACCGTATCCGGCTCGCCCGCAGTGAACTCGATCGGAGCCGACCAATGACTCCAATGCCCGAGCTGGTTCCTCATCCGCACCCGGGCGCGGTAGGCGTGCCCAACCCGGAGCGCTACCACCGGCACATTGAACTCCGCCTCGAACTCGCTGATGACATCGCTCAGCCATACCGGGGTGATCTCATACGCGGCCGGCGCGGCGGGATCGTAGGCAGGCGCTTCCGGATCAGAAACCTCCCCTATCCGCCATTGCATCCCCGCGAACTGCTGTGGCGCGAAGATCGAGCCGCCGCGAAACTCCGAACTCCGGAACCGCAGCCCGTCAACGGGGAATCCCGCAGCTCCCGCATAGGTGATCACCGGGTTCTCCGGCGCGTCGTTTTCATCCAGCCTCTCGCGCAGATGCTCGTGCCCATAGCCCCCCGGAGCCAGGAACGCCTTCAGATACGCCAGATAACCAGGAAAATCCGGGCTCGGGATCTCGCGGATCCGGGCATACCAAATCCCCTTCTTCACCTTGCGCGGATGATAGTCCCACATCGCCTGGTTCGCGTCGGCGAACGGACGCTCGGACGGAGCCCGGTAACAAACAATCGCGCCGCCCGTATTCGGAGTCAGAAACAAGCTCACACGATAGCTGAATTCCGTCTCCGACAACACCGTGATCTCCTTCTCTCCGTTGTACTCCGGCGTGTCCGCACCCTCGATCACCACACGGTCGCCCGTCGCGAACCCGTGGGGTTCCGCCGTCGCGACCAGGGCTTGCGCCGAATCCTTCGTCAGCGAAGTCACGCTGAGTTTCGAGCTGGGATCGACGGCGATCCAGACCATCCGCGCGTACTCGTCAATGAGAGCCGACGATTGTTCGCCGTTGAAAAGCAGATCCAGCAATTCGCGCGCCCGGCTCTGGTAGGCGGCCTCGAACTCGGCATGTTCCAACAGGTAGTGGAAGCGCTCCCAGGTTTCCGTATCTCCATACTGCACGAGATGCGGCGCGTTCTCGAAGGTGAGATCGAGATCCCAGGGCAGCGTGTGCCACAGCGAAGACACAGGATCGCGATACACCATGACGTTTCGCTGCCCGCTGCCCGCATACCTCATGTCGGAATTGTTCACCGCAAGGTTCACGCTGTTGAAACTGTAGTAGACATCCAGGTTGAAGTTCTCCCGCCACCATTCCGCCGGCTGCACGGGACGCTTGAAATACCCCGTCGACCCACTGTCGAACGACCGGATGTCGGACATGTCCGAGACCGAGTCCGGTCCCTGGTTTTTCTGATCATAACTGCCGCCTTGCATATGGTAGATGTTCCCGTCCGGCATTCCGCGCTCATCCAGAAAGTGGTTGTCGATGTCCTGCACCGCTATGTAAAGGCCCCAAAAATCGCCCTCGTACTGGTCCGCACTCGATTCCGCGCTCTGGTCAATGACGCGGAGCTGAAAAAAGTGCGTGTTGCTCGCGGGCACACCCGCGAGCTGATAGAACCGGAACGCCAACGTTTCGTTGAGCACCGTCCCATCCGTTGAAGCGTCGTCCGCCCACCAAGGATTGGTACCCGGAAGCACGTTGAGATCCTTCCATCCAACATCCGACACCCGCCCGTAATCGTCCCTTGGGACGAAATCGTGACCCCGGCTGAACTCGAAATCCCATTTGTTCTTGCCTACCTGATACGTGGACGCCTGCCCGCGCGCCTCGAAGCCCATGTGGTCATACACTTCGCCCTCGTACACCAACGTCCCGTGAAAGCGCCGGTCCCGGAACGCGGCATTGTACTGGCAATTGATCACGTCCTGTTCCACGGCTAACAAATGATACACCGGCAGCGAGCGCATGGTTTCTTCCCCATAACTCAACACCGGCGCTGTTCCCGGCCGTTTCGATCCCGTCCAAGCCGGCACGCCGTCATAGACGAAATATGCGAAGTTCGGCTGAGTATCGTCCTCGTAGGGAACGATCACGTGGTTGCCGGTCCCGTCCCGGGCGGCGATCCTGTAACGGAAGAGCCGCCGGTGTTGTTGCAGGTCGCCCGGAAGAGTCGCCGCATACACGCCGTCGCCCGCCAGCTCATCGGCGCCCGTCCCGTCGTCAAGCATCGGCAGCTCGCTCCACTCCACAGCATACGCCGGATCGGTGAACCGGATGTACTCGCCAGGCTCGACGACCTGATAACGCAGGGTCACCGAATCGACCTCGTCGGGATCGGTAGCCTTAGCCAAAATCACGACTCCCTCGCCAGACGCCGGTTGCTGCGGCGAATGACTCACTTGCCGGATCTGCGGCGGGACCGCCGATGCATCGGCAGCTACGGAATTGACTTTGCCCGGAGTGGGAAGCCCGGATCTCCAACTTCCGCCGAGATCGTTATCCAAACCGGGATGCAGCAGTTGCGCGGAGCGCAAAGCCGGAACTCCTGTCCCGAAAGGCCAATTGTTGCTGCCGTTCAACGCCAAGGGCCATGGGAAACCCACGCCGTAATCCACCACATCGATCAGAGCGCCTGCCGCGTCTCGCAATTCCAACTGTTCCCCATCATTCGACAAGCGCCCCACTGCAAACACATCGTGCGCGGCGATCCCGCCGAGGAAAATCGATCCGAAACGTTTGTTGTAGCCGTTCAGGTTCTCGGCCAAGATCAGGTAGGCTCCCGCTCCCAAAACAACGCCGTCCCCAAAGCGGTAACTCACGCCTTCCGAGAACCTCCAACCCGAAAGGTCTGCCGCCTCGGGTCCCGGATTGTAAAGTTCGACGAACTCGGCCCGGTCAATCTTGGGGGAGGGATCGTAAAAGATCTCGTTGACGACCACCTGGCCCTCAGCCGCCACGGCGGCCGCACAGCTCAGACCAAGTCCGAGCGCCTTAGGGTAAAATGCTGCAGAGGGGGGAAATCGAAACATGGGGATGCTTTTAGAGAATCATTTCGCGTGCGCGGTGTCAATCCGGCCCCCGCGCCGTCCGCGGCCTTGGGCCCCCGGGATCGCCGAGTTGCACTCGGCCTCCCACTCTTACGCCCCAACGAACCGCCTACCTCCGCCGAGTGCGACTTGGCGCTCCGCAGCGTCCCAGCAAAAAGGTTCTCTCCTCCCGTCGGCCGGCTCGCCGCCGTGTGAGCCGATGGAAAGGGAATTCGGTTCACCACTCCCGCCAATGGAGACAGGGGTGGAAAGCGATGGGGGTCCATCACCGGTCCACCGCGGCAAGCCCACACCCGCCGCGAGCCTGCGCCATCCGCGAAAACGGCGCGGGGCATCCGAGTGTGCGTGTGGATTCGCAATTCATAGTGGCAACCTGTCCGCACGCAGTTTAATTTGCGATCATGACGCAGTCGCTCAAACAACGTGTGGATGAACTCGAAAGGAAAGTCAACCCCCTCCAACCCGCCCTCCTGACCAGGCGTGACCGCCAGGCTATGAGAATGCGATTTCCTAGCAGTAGTTGTTGCACACTATTCTTCTAAGAGGTTCCAGCTTCCGAGCAGAAGAAGCGGTTCCTGGCAGATGTTGCACTGCCTCTGCACAATTCTGGGCAAGGCATTGGCAGTGAATGGATTCATCCCAGGCCGGAGGCTCTTGGACTGCGGCAAGGATCGCCGCCCTCTTTCTAGGCGCGGAGCGCCATTGTGGACAAAGGCGGTTACCGGCGGCGTGCGGCACTCGATCCGGTTCGAAAGCGGCGACCGATCGCCAGAGCCCCAGGGCGCCGGCTTCCGCCTCCGCTCTCCTTCAAATCTCCCCCCAGGCCCAGTTCGTGCATAGGCAGTTCAGATGTTGCGCCAGCGATCTTTTTGGATTGACTTGTAGTGCTCTTCTTCTCAGCCTCGGGCTGAACTGCAAAACCCCTTACCGATGATGAAAACAATGCAAGCTCAATTCAAGAGGGCTGCTCTCCTGTTCCTCTCAGTGGCAGGTCTGGCATGCTTCTTCGTTTCCTGCAGCGGTGTCGAGCCCTCAGCTCGGCAAGATCGCGGGCACGATCACTGGGAATCGAAAGGCAGATAGCCCGAGTAGGCGCATCCCCGTTTTTGAGAGAAGACCCCATCCTGCTGCCTTCGCGAAGGCAGCAGGGCGGCAGGTTTTTGCTAAGTGCCGGTTAGCGAAGTCGCTCAAGCGGCGGTTCCTCGCTGCGTCAGCCGCTGCACGCGTTTCCATTTCCACTCCTCGACCGCGGAGAACAGGCAGGGCACGATCCAAATCGTGATCAGAAGGCTGACCACCATTCCGCCGACAGAAGGAATGGCCATTGGTTGCATCACGTCCGAACCACGGCCGGTCGCCCAGAAGATGGGCATCAAGCCGAAGCACAGCATAGGAATCGTCAGTGCGCGGTCCGGTTACAATCTCGACCGGCGTAAACTGGCCTTGGCTCTTCTCGACGTAGACGAGTTTTCGAACGCCGCTGTCAAGCACGGCGCTCACGGGCACGGCGAGGGGGAGTTGGCGGCCTTCCGGCCTGGCGCTCGAAGGCGAATCCGGACTCTGCACGAGTTCCATTTTGCAAACCGGGCATTGGCCGCTTTGCGGTTGCAGTACGAGCGGGTGCATTGGGCAACTCCAATGACCTTCCAGGCCGGTGGGCGCCGGCTTGCCGTCCGCCAGAAGCTCCGCGCGAATGACGGCGCTTACGAACATCCCTGGCTTCAGCGTGTGACCGACATTGTCGATGTTGAGCAGAACTTTAATCGTACGTGATTCCTCGTTCAGGACCCGGCTGATGAACCACACCGGGCCTGTGAAACTCTGGCCGGGAATGGCCTCCGATTGGATCTCGGCCATCTGGCCGTATTGCACCCAAGGCAGTTCATGTTCGTAGATGTCGAGATAGATCCAGACGGATTCGAGGTTCGCGAGGCGGTAAAGCATCTCACCCGGCTTCACCATCGCCTTCTCCACGACCATTTTCTCCGTGACCGTTCCTTGGATGGGAGAGAATAGCGTCAAGCGTTCGTGGATCTTCTTGTCCCGCACCAGTTCATCAACCTGTTCCTGAGTCAACCCCCACCGGAGGAGTTTCCGCGTGGACGATTCTACGAGGCTGGAACTGCGCGCACTCTCCAAGGCAATCAGCATTTCCTGCTGCGCCACGACCAGGTCAGGACTGTAAATCTCCACCAGATGGTCGCCCAGTTTCACTTCCACGCCGGTGTAGTCTACGAACAAGCGCTCGACGTATCCCTCGACCCGGGTGATGATGTTGGCCAGCGTGGTCTCGTTGTAATCTACCTTGCCGACCGCGCGAATCTCACGACTCAGTTTGCGGCGCTGGACCGTAACCGTTTCCACGCTAGCCATAGCCCGGGCGTGTTCGGACAGCTCCAGCATCGGCCCGGAAGTTTCGTCCGTTGTCCCGATGGCGATGGGAGCAGCGGTTCCAACGAGCGGCATCGAGCAAATAGGACACTTGCCAGGCGCGGACATCCGGACCTGCGGATGCATGGAACAAGTCCATACCTCGCCGCTCTGGCTGGCGGAGGAGCTATCCAACTCGCGCGCAGAGTTCCCGAAAAACAGAAAGGCGCCCACACCGGCGAGAACAATGAAGACTATCGCGATAACGGCATTCCGTTTGGAGAAAACGCTTTCGAGACTCATGGTTCTCTTTCCCCTCGAGAGGCGCGGGCAGAGGGCAGTAGGGGCGCGTTGGCCGGCGGCATACCCAAGATGAGCAAGGACAATTCCGCCAAAGCCAGTTCGCGCTGGAGGCGGGCATCGACTTGCGACAATTGGAAATCCAGAAGCGTCCGCTCAGCATCAATCACATCGAGAAAATTCACCTTTCCGCCGACATAGCCTGATTGCGCGACCTCCAGCGATTGCCGGGCCATGGTTAGCAGCCGCTCGTCCAGCAGTTCGAGATTGCGACTGGATTCGCGGAACATAAAGGCCTTCTCCGCGAACTCCACAGCGAGCGCGATTTGCTCTGCTGAAAGGCGCGCCTCCGCCGCGCGCTTGCCAACCTGCGCTTCTGTAATCTGAGCCGCGATTTTGTCGCGCCAGATCGGAAGTGTGACGCCTAGCGAAGGCCGCACCATCACCGGGTTGGCTTTGAGATCGGCCTCGATTCCCGCGCTGAAGTCCGGCGCTTTTGCTTTGGCGGCGAGCAGGAGGGATGCTTCGGCGAGCCGCACTTCGGCTTCCATCCCCTTCAGTCGCGGATTTCGCGCCAGCGCTGTGGCGAAAAGCTTCTCCGCGGTCAGGTCGAGCGGCGTAGTTTCCAACTTCTGCGGTACGGGCGGCGGTGAGTCCTCCGCCTTCAAGCCCAGCGATGCTTTGAATTGCGCGAACAACGGCTGGCGCGAGTCGTCGAGGCTGGCAATCTCCGTGGTGAGCCGTTCCCGCTCAATCCGCGCCCGCAGCACGTCTTGCATCGTGACCTTGCCCGCTTCATTTTGTATCAGCGCCATCTGTTCCAACTGGTCCATCAGCCGCAGCGTCTCGTGAGCTACGCCGAGTTTGGCGTCGAGGAAATGCAGTTGGTAGTAAGCCTTCTTGAACGCGAACGCGGATTGCAGAACGCTCGACTCGAACGCGAATTACTTCGCCGCGCTCTCCGCCGTCGCCACGTTCGCCGCCGCCCTGAGCTTGCCGGGGGCGGGGAAGTCCATCATCAATCCAGGCATGAGCGTCATCACCATGTCAGCGATGTCGCTCTCGAAAGTCAATTTCGGGTCGGGCAGCGACCGCTCCAGGGTGATGCGCTGCACCGACGCGGCCCAATCATAGTATGCCGCCTCGACTTGCGGCTGATTGAGCATGGCGAACAGGAGGAAGTCGCTCACTGGTGAGTTAGCCCTGAGCACAGGGAGGGCGGGGCGCTGATCGCCGGGGCGATAAACCCTCTCGATGGTTTGGTGGCTTTGGCGGGCGGCCTTTTCACTGGCGGCGGGGACGCCTGCGCAGCCAGTGAAGAGCGCTCCGGCGATCATCGCCGAGCCGCTGACGGCGAAACACCGCCAGCCCCTGGCCTGATGCTGGGTTGCCTTCATCATCCTCGTTTTAGGCAGGCGTGGAATTCCCTCATCCGAGTGTCGGCAAGCAGGGGGATTCGCAGCCGGTCACGCCGAGGACGGCGACGAGGAGCGCCCACGCCATTGGCACGGGGGGCCGCAGGAGATCATCCGCAGCATCTCGTTACGCCTTTTGGGAAAGGATAGCGCTCCTTCAGCTCCTTGAGCGCCATGGGACAGCAAGCCGTTTCACGGGAATTCCATCACGGTGTGCTCCGCCTTCGACTGCACCAAGCGGACCGCATTGTGGCGCGGCTCCAGCCGCGGCCCTCTGTAAGGATGGGCGCCGGGCCGGTCCGGCAGCGCCGCCATGGAACGGTTGCCCGTCAAGCGGCGCCAACCCTGATGCCAGGGGTCGTGACGCCAGGTCATCGTAGACTGCAATCAACCCATGCCGGCGGCCAGATTGGTCTCCGGCATCTCGAGGAACGAAAGTCAGCGTGGATTCACAGCCGTTCGCCGCGGAAGGCGGAGTAACCGCCTGTCCGCGGCAAACGGATCATGAATTGACACTTACTTCTTGAGGGGCGCCACGAACATGCATTCCTTCCCTTCGGCATTCACGTAGGTTACCCGCTTGACGCTCCCGCGTTTCGCCGCGGGACCGATATGCCTGATGGTCACTTCCTTCTTGCAGCTCGCGCAGTGCAGCTTTCCGCCGTCATGGCAGAGTTTCGCCCCCTCGTCGTCGGATTCGACCTCCTTGATCTCCACGGAGCGGCACTCCAGGCAAACGAGGGCATAGTGATCTCCCTTCTTGAGCGAGGTAATCCCGTCTTGGGTATCGACAGCCGGGAAAGACCCTTTCCCAGGTGGAATAGCCACGGCCGAACCTGCTAGCCCAAGGGCTAGGAGAGTGATGAAGAAGCTGCGTTGGATGGTTTTCATAAGTTTTACTGATAGCATTCGATTTCCAATAAATCAAAGGAACACTCCGACAGCCCAGCCATCCGGAGTCCTTTCGTTGCTTTAACGCAGGCTCTGCTCCAAACCCTCAAAAAATTCCCGCTTCCCGCGCCCAGGGGAGAAGCGTGGCTCGCAGTTGCTGGCGCGCACGGTAGACGCGTAATTCCACCGTCTTGATTGAAGCGCCAATCATTTCGGCGACTTCGGCCTGAGCGTGGCCATCCAGCACGCACAACACAAAGGGGGTTCGGAGCTTTTCCGGCAGATCGCGGATGGCCCCCGCGACCATCCGTTCGATCTCCCGTTCTTCCGCCCGTTCCGCCGGTCCCGGCGAAAGATCGGCCAGCGTCAGTTCTCCGATTCCGTGGTCTTTCCCCTCTCGCCCGCCGCTGTCGAACGAGAGCCAGCGCCGCCGCGCCGCGCGCCGGGCACGGTCGCGACAGAGGTTGAGGGCTATCGAGAAAATCCACGTCTTCACGGCGCCGGACTGCCGGTAGACGGAAGCATGGCGAAAAACGCGCACGAAGGTTTCCTGCACCAGATCGGCTGCATCCTCGGGATGGGCCGTCGATTTGAGAACGAACCGGTAGAGTGCGTCCCCGTGGCGTTTCATAAGATCGTCAAGACCGCCGCCGTCGCCTCGCCGAATCCGATGGAGGCACTCGAAATCTGAATCCATGGACAGGGCAGCCAAGCCCTCAAAGTGGCTTAGAAAGGGACTGTGCGGCAAGTCTTCGCAGCCGCGTCTGCTGTTCGTCGGGAAGAAGGCGGAGAAGGTCGAAATAATATCGAACGCTTAGTTCCTGCAGGCCACCGTGAACGCCGTGGATTTGCTCGATGGTCTCCACCACCTCGGCATCCGCCTCGCTCTTGACCCGCAACTGCGTGGCCAGACGGGCTTGCAGCGCTTCCATCTCACTCATCAGGCGGCTTCTCTGCTCGCTGTAGCGCAGTTCGAGATCTTCAAGGCCGGCCACCTGTGTTGCGTCGATCCCCAAGCGCTCGTGCAGCCATTCCATGCCGGCCGGGTCCGCGTCCGGACCGTGGCGATGAACCGCCCACATGACCGCTAGGTAGCACGAGAGACCGCAGACTGCGATGAGACCTAAAACCGCACCCACCCGGAAGACGAGAATCCTGACCTTGGGCTTCATGCCGTTCCTCGTTTCAGGACCAATCCCTCTCCGGTGGACGAAGCAGCTCGGGAGGCCGGCGAATGGTCTCGAAACCCGGAAAGTCCGGATCGGGGCGGATCGCGATGCCGGCCGCCACGCCGGTGAGGGCGCTCACAGCGATCAGCGCCAAACTCGCCGCCACCAGGCTCGCCGTCAGCCGATGCTCGAAACGGACTCCAAGACGGGCCAAATCCCCATGGCGGTCAACCTCTGCTTCGTGTGCTGCCTGCCGAATGCGACGCCATACCGCGTTGCGCAAAGCGGCCGGATCGCGTACGGCAACCGGCAACTGCCGGCGCCTCAGCCAAGCATCGAATTCCTCATGAGACGGTTCGTCCATTGCCACTTTCTATTCAACGGCCGTTTGGCCATCCGCACTCAAACTATTTTCTCAGGCACGCCTCCGCGCAGGAACGTGAGGCGGTATCAGCGGGCGCTGCGGAAGAGGTTTTGAGCAGATCGCGGGCTGACCGGAAGTAGGGCGCAGCATCCGCAGGATGCCAAGCGCGAAATGGCCAAGCGCCATGACGAGGTGGAAAACCCCGGAGAATTGAATTGTATGAGAAATGGGGTCTAGCCGAGGGAGTCGAAGCTGCGGGAGCGGTTGGCGCCGTCCAACGTGGCATTGATCAGCCCGAACGACAACACGGCAGGCGCTCCCTTGGCAGGCGAACACGTTGCGAGCAACGGCGGGGGGATCGCCTTTCTGGCAGGGAACACGACTTTCGGACCCTTGCTCGACCTCCTGAATGTCTCCGATCCCGCAGTGACGGATGACCTTCTCCTGCGTATCTCGTTGCCCGAGGCGCCAAACGATATTGTCACTGCATCCGGTCTGGCTTTCACTCCGCAGAGCGATGTCAGCGCGACTCCCGAAAATGAATCGGGACTGACGATTGTGAACTTCACAGGGCCGGATGTCAACGGTGTGCCGCCGATGGCAACCATCAGGTTGCCTGACATCGATGTCGATCCCGACACGCCGGGGCGCGCGCCGTCGATATCGGAGCCAATGAAGCCTTGTCCAATCCTTTGATTATCGAGGTCGTCGGAGATATGTCGGCGCCGCGAGTCGTTTCGAGTCGAGGGCGCATCATGAAAACGACCGCAGACCGTCTGGCGAGATTTCTCGTTCCGGTTGTCGTTGAACACGGTCCCGTGGAGGTGAGGGAAGGTTCGCTGAGTTTTAACAACCGTCTAGATTTGAATGGCACGCCGACGATGCGCCTGGTCGTATGACGCTTATGGGAAACTACCCGCAAACCGGGGAAGGGCGTTTGGAGATCGAGTTGGGCGGCCCGCTGGTGGTCGAGACGATTCGAAAAATCATCCATCGAAGTCAATGACGAAACGGAGAAGATGATGAAACTGCTCATTTAGGCAACGATGCACTCCCTGGCGCGTGCGTTCAACCCCGTCCAACCCGCCCCTCTGACCAGGCGGGACCGGCTGCCTTTGAAAAGCGAATTAAGCGAATTCCTAGCAGTTTCCTAGCAGTAAACGCGCCAAGCGCCCGGAAATCGCTCTTGCTCCGCCGTAGGAATCCTGTTGAGGTCAGCCGAAATGAGCCGCCATGCCCCATCCGCCTCCCTTCCTCTCCCTGAACCAACCCTCGCCTCTGGGCGGGCGAGAAGGCCAGGCTTTGAGAAGCGAATTCTTAGCAGTTCGCCAACACAAATGACTTCGAAGGCCTCGGCTTCCGCCGGATTTGAAATCCTCTTGCCGATTCAGCAAGGTAGGGTGCGGTAATTCAACACATACCGTCCAGGAAGGTTGGTTTGGAGAAACGCCGATTTCTCGCGGTTGAAAGTTTCGCGATAGGGAGCGTAAAGCAGAAATGTAACGACTTACGGATTGACCCTTTTCCTTTCATATTCACCCTATCTTCATAAAGTTTTAAGGAAGGCGATGAGTGCCTTTCGATCCTGCGCTGAAAGGTCCAGGCCAAACTCGTGGCCGCGGACGGCACGGGTGGTTTTTCCCACGGGACCTCTCCAGCTGGTCGGAATGTAATCATCCTTCAGTCTGGCGGGATCAAACCAGTCCTCCAGCGTTGCGACAGAGCCGTTGTGTTCGAACGGGCCGCGATACCAGAGGCCTGAAAGGGAGGGCACTTTATACAACCCGGTCCCGCGCCGCGTGGTGAGCGTGAGCGCAGGATCCGTGTTCACGCGCTGACGCAGGATGCGCTCACGTTCGGGATGATCATCCGGCGCGTCAAATCCGGGAGCAGCGACCAGGCGGTTGTTCGTGTAGCCCTGTTTGGGATCGTGGCATGTGGCGCATCGATTTTCCGAATCCATGAAAACATCGCGACCGCGTTCAACTAGTTTCGTCTCCGCATCAGTCTTCGGCAAATTGGGATTGGCAGGCGGTTTGAGCGAGTAGAGGAAGAGCGCCAGCGCGTAAAGCTGCTCGTCACTGTAGCGTTGCTCGAAGAACTCTTCCGGCGCTTCGCGTTCTGGCCGGCCGGAAGGGAGCACGCCGTCAAACTTCGTGCGCAAATCCATTCCCTGGTTGAGGGCCGCGTAGCGCATCAGGTCCACCGGCCCGGAATGCTTTTGCAGCCCGGTGCGGTCCAGGTAGCGGCGTTCCTTTATGCCGATCAGGTCCGGCACTTGCACCGGAGACCATGATCCAGTGCCGTGCCGCGGAAGGACCCCCGCCGGAATATCGTCAAAGTGCGCTGCCATCTCGGGCAGGGGCAAAGAGTCGAGTGCGCTCTGAGGATCGGGTTGGAGCCATGGAACCGTGTATAAACCGTGGACCATGCCGCTAAAAGCGGGCGGGATCACCGAGGGATGCCGCATATCGAATGCAAAGGCTTTTGCGAACGGGAAGTTCCCTTGTGCACCGCGGATAGTGGCGCCGTCCGGCATTACCCGGGTGTGGCACATGGCGCAACTGAGCACTCCGACCTCCACTTTGCCTTTTTCCCGAACAACATAGCGAACGAACGGCAGGACCCCATCGGGTGTGATTGGCGCGCCGGTAGCCTTGTACCAAGCCGGGTCCCGGACGTAATAGTTGGTCGTGAGCGCCGGGCCCAAGAGACTGCCCGGAGTGAATATAATTGGAGCATCGAACACCAAACTTCCGGCGGCAATCCAATCTGCCTCCGATTCGAGTTTCGGGCGTGCCCCGTGGTCATCCCAAAGCACGCGCGGGGCTCGTTCCATGAGTGAATCGAAGTATCCGGGCGGTTCCCTATCCGGACGATAAACAGGGTAGCTTTCGTAAATGGGGCGCACCGGAATCCGGTAATAATAGTCTGCGGATGCGTATTGCTTCTGAACCCTTCTAGCGAGCGGCAATTCCATGGTTTCCAGTTCGGAATCGACCCAGACGGGAGGAATCTTTGGTTCAAATGAGGCCCCAAACGTATGGCTGCACAGGAGAATTGCCGCGCAGACCACAAACAGTGCGAAGCACGGGAGCCAAAACTTCCCTTCGTAAATGTTGCGTGTCTCCCCAGTCTCGTGAACAACCGATAATATTCTCTCCAAAAGCATATCGAGTCCTCCTGAACTTAAAGGATGGTTTATATCCCGAAGTAGCAAGAATGGCAACTAGGATTTTTTGGTGCCCGTCGCACGGGGACGGTCGGAGCCTCAGCGAGCCAATCCGAGAATTCACCAAGGTCGTGCATGGTGATTTTCCGCTCGTGAGCGCGAAGAATGAGGTGGCGAAGAAGAGCTTCGGGGACTTTGTCACGTCGAATTTCAGGCATGCGGAACTGAACCGTAAAAGCCGCGTACCATCTCTTCCTCCAAGCGTTTGGCTTCAGCCGGATCTTTCGTGGAAATCATTTTTTCGCCAAGAGCAGCGAGTTCTTCGCCGGTGAGCTGGCCGGGCGGCAGGTCGAGACGCACGAAATTGCGAACTTTCTCTGTTTCCTCAGCGGGAAGGCGTTCGATTTGTTCGATGATTTCAGCCGCGCTCATGAGAAAACACTAACGAAACAGGGGAGAATTTGCAATTTTGATTCTGGACGCTGGTTAAGGGGAGTTTGATTTTTTGTTTTAATTTCATTTTGCAGCGTAACGGTCGGACCTAACGGACTGACATGGGATTCGCTCCTATTTACCACAACAGGCTGCTGGGAGGATTAGAGCGGAAGAGAGGGTTTTGGGCAAGGCGGGACTTGCGCGATTTTTTGATTGCTATGCATCGGTGATCGATGTATAATATAACGCGCGCAAGTATGAGTTTGAAGGGGACGTTGCCGGTATTGATTCTTCATTCGCTGCAAGCGTTGCCGAAGCATGGGTATCGCATTGCGCAAAATATCCGGGAAAAACCGGAAGGCGTACTGGATTTCAAAGAGGGGACGCTTTACCCGACATTGCACAACCTGGAGGAGAAAGGGTTCGTTGAATCGTTCACGGAAACCGAGCGGGGACGGGTGCGTTGTTACTACCGGCTGATGAACCCCCTGCCATCCCCCGCCTCTGGGCAGGCGCGAAGGCCAGGCTTTGAGAAGCAAATTCCTAGCAGTTCGCGAACTGAACACCTTTCTCTCGGTGCCCCTGATGAACGGGATCTTTCTCTGACCGGGCTTGAACCAGAGGCAGCCCAACCAAGTGCCAATCCACCGACATGCTGCTTTCGGCTATCCCACCGCCGCGGGTGAACTTCATATCGGGCCCCTGACGGGTGAACTTGGGCCCTGCCACGGTTAGTCGCTCTTCCAGCACCCGCAGTTCACGCCATCCGCCACGCAGTTTGAAGGCCAGAGCATATTCGAAGCTGGCTCCGGCCAACTCCACCTCAACCTCAAGCCGTACCGGGAGGTCTGATCGTCCGTGGGAAATGTCCTGCGGACTCGTTCTGAGCGGCCGTACGAAACGTCTGTGTTGCTTCGGCAAGAGTGCGTGAGGGTCGGGGCGGCTTCGGCTAGGGTCGGATCCAGCCCCGAAGGACCCGCCCATGCCTCGCTCCCGATTCTCCGCGACGGATCTCGACACTCTCCAGCGCCAGCTCGATTGCTGGCGTCAATCACAGACCCGCTACCGGCGTCTCCCTGAGGAAGCCTGGGCGGCGGCTTGCGCCCTGGCCCGGCGGCTTGGGGTCAGCCGCGTGGCCCGGACCCTGGGCCTCGATTACTACAAGCTCAAAGAGCTGAGCTGCCCACCGCTGGCGCTGGCCCCGGTTGAGAACTCCGCGGTCCCGCCCGGATTCGTGGAACTTCAGTGGAACAACTGGAGCGGCGGGTTGCCCGGGTCCAATTCCGGGCCTGCGGAATGCCGCGTGGAGTTCTGCGATCCCTCGGGAGGACGCCTGACCCTGCAAGCCCCCGCCGGTTCGCCGGTGCTCTTAGGATTGGCGCAAGCGTTTTGGAGGCGCACCCAGCCATGATTCAGATAACGCC